>CAVPLC010000087.1:0-10927 GCA_963705835.1 uncultured Actinomycetes bacterium | reverse complement strand
CCACCCAGTCGGGGTGCGGGTTCTCGTAGACGAACCGGTCGAGGATCGGCTCGTCGGCGAACCGGGCGTACCTGCGCACCAGGCAGTTCGTGCGGTCCGGGTCGTCACGTAGTCGCTGACGTTCTCGGCGTAGTAGCCGAGCTTTCGGGCGGCCGTAGCGATGCAGGTGGAGACGTCACGCGCCTCCTTGTCCATGATGATCCCGCGGGACCAGACAGTGAGCTCGTGATGCACGGGCGCGCTCGCTTCCGGGAGAGCCGTGATACAGCGGGCTGCTTGCTTCCCAGGGCTCGTGATGCACCGGGCTGCTTGTTATCCCAGGGCTCGTGATGCACCGGGCGGCTCGCTTCCTGGATTGTATACCGTCGGCAGGATACCGTCATCGTACGCCGACGCTCCGTGCCGTCAAGGCCCGGAAGGCCGTTCCTGCCCGCATCCGCGGCGCCAGTGAAGGGGGCGGGGAGGTGGGTGGGGCCCCGCGTACGGCCTAGTATGCGCGCCGGGAGTGCCCGGTTTCTGCCGATGCGACCTATATTACTTATCGTGATACAGCTACTAACTTCCGGCAACACGCGGGGCGCGACTTGCCGTAAAGCCCGGAATGCATCATGCCGGGGCACCTGGGCAGTAGCGTGTGTCTTCAATCGCGGCCCGACGCCTCGCAAGTTATCCAAGTAGGTAGCAGAGTGTCTCGTTTGTCGCGATGATGCTAGAGATCATTGACCTGCTGTACGACAGACAGGGGAGTGACCCGGTATATGAGGAGCGGTTCGCCGGCTCAAGATGGCAGTGGATGGCCATCAGCGCAGCGTCCCAATTCGGATGAGGCCACGAGCAGTCCGGTCCGTTACGGATCAGGGCCAGGGAGCGACCCGCACGACGGCCCGGGCGGACGGCGCGAGATGCCGTTCGGTCCCGAGATCTCCTGGCCCAACGGCTTCAGGCAGATCGTCTATCTCGACTCCCGGCGCCTGCTGGAATCCGGCGACGGCCCGGCCAGCCACGGCGCGGATAACTACGGCTCCGGGGCTACGGCTCCGGGGGCTACGCGGTGCCCGGCTCCGAGCGCCCCGGCTCGAGCGTGGGGCGTGCGATCGCGTCGACCCCCGGCTACGGCGGCACCCCGGGATACGGCCACGGACCCGGCTACCGGCAGCCTGCGATGGACCACTACGGCTACGGGGATCCGGGCTATTCCGATCCTTCCTACGAAGGCCCGCGGAAAGCGGGCACGGCGGCTCCATGCTGCCGGGCGGCAGCCGGGGAAGCAGGGCTCCGGGTGCCGCGACGCCCGACGATGGCTCGGGTTAGCGGCTACGCCCGCCCTGGCGTACCGCGTCCCGGAGCTCTCCGTATCGCGACTTCGGCCACCCGGCGCCGCCGAGCGGCGCGGCGGACATTTACCCGATCACCGGCGCCCAGGAGGCGCTGCCCGCCACCGGCCCGCAGCCCGTCGCGGATCGCTGGGCCGTCGCGGACCCCGGCTACGGGCGTAACGGCAGCCCCGCCTACCCCGAGCAGTGGTACGACCACCCGCGCCTGGACGATCAGCGTCGATCGGACCTTCCGGCGGTCTCGGACCCGCGCCTGGAAGGCATGCGCTACGACGAGCTCCGCTATGAAGCAGCCGGCGTTGGGCGGCTCCCGGTTCGACGAGCCGCTGGACGATGACTCGTGGGTTGAGGAGCTTCGCCGCAGCGCGCCCGTTTACCCTCAGCGTCCCGGCGGCCCTTCCGGCTCCGACCAGCGTTCCGCCGATCCGCTGCGTCGCGCCGACCCGCGCGTTTCCGGCTACGGCCAGCAGCCGGGCTATCCGCAGGCGCCAGCGCCCGACCAGGCGTTCGGCTACGGCCAGGGCCGGGATGACCGCGGCGGCCAGGGACCCCAGAACCCCAGGATGAGCGCCGGGCGCGACGCCCGCCCGTCGGGTCCCGCGGTGCCCTCCGACCTCCCGTCCCCCGATGCCGGCTACCTCGGTGCGCCGGCGTCGCGGGTCGTCGTGCTTACCCCGCCCGCTACCCGGCGGCTCGAGGCCCCCGCGGAAGACCGGCCGCTGCCGCCCGCCGGGCAGCTGATCGCCCCGGCCGTCCGGCCGGGGCACGGCCTGGACGGACCGGAGATCACCTCGTCCTGGCCCGCCCAGCCCCAGACTGACGACGTGGAGGCCTTCGAGGACTTCTGGCGGGAAGACGACGATGACGACGACGCCTACCCCGGGCTGTTTCCGGACGAGGCCCACGCGGGCGGCGCGCGCACCGGTGCCCGCGCCGTCAGCCGCGGTATCGGCCGCCGCCGCGGCCGCAGCCGGGATCACCGTCTGTGGCTGGCGCTCATCGGCGTGGTCGTCGTGACCGCGGGAGCGATCTTCGGCATCCTCAAGTTCGAGTTCCCGTCGCACGGCGGCCCCGCGCACACCATGGCCATCCCTAACAAGATCGGGAACTACGTGCGCACGGTGGACCTGGAGAAGGAGACCAACCTGGGCAAGCTGCGCAGCGAGGTCATCCAGATGAGCGCCGGGCAGGCCAGTGGCGTGGTGTCGGCCTTGTACGAGGCCGGCGATTCGGCGGCCGGGAGCACCACGCAGATCATCATGGTCATCGAGGGCCACCTTGCCAACGCCTCGCCCGCCACCTCGATCGGTGCCTTCATCGCGAAGAACCCCGGTGCCTCGGTCGTACCCGCCGGCCCCTGGGCGGCCAGGCGGCGTGCGTCGAGAACGGAGCCAGGACCTCCGACCCCGTGTCGTTGTGCGTCTGGTTCGACAACGACAGCTTCGGGGAGATCCTCTCGCCCACGATGAACGCCGCGCAGCTGGCCACCGCCATGCAGACGGTCCGCCCGGCCGTTGAGCTTGTGGCCAAGAAGTAGCGCAGGCGAGCGCGGTCAGCGGGCCGGGGCGTTCCGGCTCGCTAGCCTGCTCCGCGCTAGCTGCCTGCTCGGCGTGAGCCGGAACGCTTGCGCAGGGACAGACGCGTCACCGTCAGCAAGATCGCCAGGCCCAGCGCGATCAGGCCCACCACCTGAGCGGTGAACACCGGCGCCCCGAACGAGACCGTGGAGGCGCCGGAGAGCGGCGCGGCATCCTGCCGCCCGGACTGCGGACGAACCACCTGGCCCGGGCTGGCTATGGGAGACGGCGTGATCGCCGGGAACAGCCCGGCCGCGTTGCCCGCGCCGATGAGCAGGCTTGCCTCGACGTTCAAGTTCGGGATGGGCCCGAGCGGCAGCGTCGTCAGGTGCGTCGCGCCCGGCGAAGCCTTAGCCGACGAGGCCCCGGTGACCGATGTGGT
Organism: uncultured Actinomycetes bacterium; assembly: GCA_963705835.1. GTDB lineage: Bacteria > Actinomycetota > Actinomycetes > Streptosporangiales > Streptosporangiaceae > Palsa-504. The sequence continues at coordinate 7,634 of CAVPLC010000087.1, read as the reverse complement.
TCCGGTCGCGGAGGGCGGCGTCCACTTGGCCGTGGTGGCGACGCTGGCCGTCGCGGTCAGCTTCAGCGAGCTGACCGAGGTCGCGTTCGACGCGACCGCGATCTGCGCCTTCAGGGCCGCGGGCGCCGTCGCGGTGACCGAGCTGACGGTGCAGGAGGCCGTCCCGTCGCCCTTGGTGCAGCCGCTGGTGAACTCGGGCTTCTGTGTTGACGGCTGGGCGGCCAGCGCGACCGACACGTTCGAGGCCGGGCCGCCCTTGGTCGAGACCTGCACGGTGTAGGTGGCCGTCTGCCCGCGCTTGATGCTGGACTGCGAACTCTGCACGCTCACGCACAGCTGGGTCGGCGTGGCCGAGCTGGCGCTCGCGCTCGCGCTTGAGCTGGTGCTGCCACTGGCACCGGTGCTGGTGCCTCCGCTCGGGCTCGCGGCGACGAAGGCGTCCAGGGTGGTGGAGGCCGTGCCGCCCGACGTGGAGGCCGAGGTGGCCGACGTGGAGGCCGTGCCGCCCGATGATGAGGCCGAGGTGGCCGACGCGGAGGCCGTGCCGCCCGACGTGGAGGCCGAGGTGGCCGACGGCGAACCGGTCTGCCCGGACTGCGCGGGCGAGGTCGATGCAGACTGATTCGGGCCGGCCGTCACGCCGGTCGCGTTCGTCGCAGGGGCGGCCGCGGTCGAGGAGCTACTCGAAGAAGAGGTGGAGGGCGACGGGGTGGGCGATGGCGACGGCGAGGGAGACGGCGACGGCTTGGGTGACGGCGAGGGCGAGGGCGAGGGCTTGGGCGACGCCGACGACGGCAGCGCCTGGCATACCGTCTTCGTGGCCGTCGCCTGCGGCGCGGCGTACGCGGTGTCCAGTAGGCCGAGGGTCAGGAAACCCCCGCTCAGCAAGGTGACCGCCGCCACTCGTACGTGCCCGAAACGCATAAGCATCGCCTGTCTACGCTGATCGTCAGTGTTACGGTGTGCTGTTCGTCATTCGTAGGCGGGGAGGGGCCGGATGGGTATCTGTACTCATATCCGCTAACAGGTTACATATGCATCACTGGTCCTTCAGATCGCGCCCGGGCGCCCTATGATACGAGCCTCTCTGCCTGGCGCGCCCCGGTACCGCCGATCTGACGGTCCGCGGACCGCGATCGGTTCCATGAAGTACGTCCCGGTTTGCTCCCGCGCGGACCGGGCCGCTGCGGACCGTAGTACATGGGATGCAACCGATGATTTCGGTTGATAGGCCCCGGGCCCATGTGCTCTGCTGTTCGCTATCCCAGACAGGCCCCGGCGACGGGAAGCAGCATGAACCAGAACGGCCACCGCGGCCGGCCGACCCGGCCGCACCGTGCCGGCCGAGCGCGGGTCGGCGAAGCGGAAGGCTGCGGTCGCGGGCCGGCAGGATGACTGGTGGGATCCGGCCTGGGATGCCTCCTGGTGGGATCCGGTCTGGGAGCCAGAAGGCACGCGACCCGTGGTGGCCACCAGCACGCCGATGCCCGCGATCATCTCCGATGACGCGGGAGCGCCGGCGTCCGCCGTCCAGGAGGGCCCGGCCACCGTCCAGGAGGGCCCCGCCATCGTCCAGGAGGGCCCGGCGGCCGTCCCCCTGACTTCGCCCGCCGCGTCGGCGGAGCCGTCGTGGGGACAGGTCCTGGCCACGACGATCAGGCTGTGGGTGTCGCGTCGTCGGCCGCGGGCCGGCGCTCGGCCCCGGCCGCAAGCCGGCGCTCAGCGGCCCTGGCCGCAAATCGGCGCTGGACGGTCTCGGCCGCAAGCCGGCGCTCAATCGCCAGACAGCAACCGGAAGCCTCGCCGCCCGTCCATCCCGCGGCCGAGGCCGCCAGCACGCCTGCTGGCGGCCTCGATGCTGGGCGCCGGGTTGCTGGCCGCCGGGGCCGGCACGGCCGGGCTGCTGGTGGCCAGCAGCTCGCCGGTCGCTCCGATCCGGTGGGCCGCCAAGCCGTCGCCCGTCCCGGTGCCGTCCAGCCGCGACGGCAGCGCCGCCCGTCTGGCTGGCGACCGTCCAGCACACCGCCAGGCCGGTCTGGCTGACCGCGCCGGCCATCGGCGTTCGGACCCGGCTGGTGGATCTCGGCCTCAACGAAGAACGGCACTCTCCAGGTGCCGGACAGCACCGCGGTGGCGGGCTGGTTTACCGGCAGTCCTCGGCCCGGCGCCATCGGCTCCGCGGTCATCGCCGGTCACGTCGATTCGCGCACCGGGCCGGCCGTGTTCTTCTGGCTGCGGACCATGCGTCCCGGCGAGCGCATCTACGTCGGGCGCGCCGACGGAACGCTGGCCGTGTTCACGGTCACGAGCGTCCGGATGTACCCGAAGGACGAGTTCCCCACGGCCGCGGTGTACGGCCCGGTCCCCGACGCGGAACTGCGCCTGATCACCTGCGGCGGCATCTTCGACCAATCCCTCGGCAGTTACCTCAGCAACGTGGTGGTCTTCGCCCGGCTGACCGGGTAATACCCGGCGGTCGGGCGGGTCGTCGCGCTCCCTGGCGCGGTGCGCCCGTACGCCGGGCGCGGGGCCTCGCCGCTGCGCGCAGTAGTGCATGGCATCGAACTGACGATTCCGGTTGATAGGGCTGAGCCGTTGTGCTCTGCTGGTCCAGACACCACGGCGACGGGGACGGTATGGGCGACACCGACGGCCGTGGGACCCGCCCGTGAGCAGTCTCCCGGGCGATGCAGCACCGACGGAACCATCAGGCGTGGCCATGCGCCAGTTCACAAGTTGGTGGAGGCGGGCGTGGGGAGCGGTGAGGGCCGTCGGCGCACGGTAGCCGAGCCAGCCACGCCCGTGCGCGTCCCCCAGCCGCCCACAGCCCCGGTGGCTCCTGTGGCTCAGGTGCCTCCTGTAGCTCAGGTGGCTCCCGTGGCGTCGGTGCCTCTCGTGGCTCCGGCGGTGCCCTCGTGGCGGCAGGTCCTGGCCACCACCATCGGATTGTGGGTGGCGCGGCGGCTGCCCCTGGCCGGCGCTGGCCGGCGGCCTGCCTCCGGTAGGCCTCGTCCCGGAGGGCCTGGCCCCGGCCGGCACGGCGGCGCCGGGTTCCGCTGGCCCGCCCGGCTGCGTCATCGCCCATCCGCCCGCAGCCTGCGGCTGCCGATCCTGGCCGTGGCCCTGGCCGCTGCGACCCTGGCCGCTGCGGCCGTGGCCGTGCTCCGGTTCACCGGCACGTCGTCCCCGGTCGCTCGTTCACCGGCTCCGGGCGGCACACACCCGGCCCGAGCCGGCTACGGCGCGGTCGGCCCCGGCGCGCCGGCCGGTACCGCCGCGTTGGTGAGGTCTCAGGCTGCCGCATGGATCGCGGATCAGGTGGGCGGCAACGAAACCATCGCGTGCGACCCCCCGATGTGCGCTGCGCTGCACGGGCGCGGCGTCGCCGCGAGCCGCCTGCTGCCGCTGCCGTCCTCCGCGCCCGCCGATGTGATCGTCACGTCCTCGTCGGTCAGACGCCAGCCCGGCGGTCAGCTCGGCGATGACACGCCGGCGTTGCTCGCGAGCTTCGGGTCCGGCGACAGCCGGATCGACATCCGCGCGGCCACCCCCGCCGGGGCGGCCGCCTACAACTCGGCGCTCCAGGCCGATCTCACCGCGCGCCAGGCCGCCGGCGCGCAACTGCTGCGTCAGCCGGCGCATCGAGGTCGGCGCTCAGGCCGCCGGGCAGCTTGAGGCGGGCGACGTGGACACCCGCGTGCTGGTCACGCTGGTCACGCTGGCCTCGATGCACCCGTTGCGGGTGATCTCCTTTGGCGACGCTTCGCCCGGCGAACGGGTGCCGCTCGCGGACGTGCCGTTCCGGCAGGTCATCATCGCGGGCGCGGGCTCTCCAGGCGCGCAGACAGGCCTTGCCGCGGCGCTCGCCATGGTGCGCGCCCAGCGCGCTCCGTACCAGCCCGACCAGGCCTCGCTCCTCGGCCTGGCCGGCGGCCAGGCCGAACTCAGCGTCGAGTTCGCGGCGCCCGGCCCTCTTGGACTGCTGGCGGGTGGTGCGCATGGCTGAGGCGTTCCCCGACCTGAGCAGTGCCACGGCGCCGGGCGCCTTGATTTGTGGTGTTGGTTGCGATGGAGGGACTAACGATGAGGCTGGGTAGGCATGCCGCCTTGTTCACCGTGATCGCGACGCTGCTCGCAGGCGTGATCTCCGTCGTGGCCCCGGTCGCCACGGCCGCGGCGGCGTCGGTTGGATGGGTGCGGTGCGCCAATCTGTCCCCGGGCACCCCCTCGGTGGACATATACCTGATTCCCTTCGGCAATCCGAGTCATCCGATCGTGCTGAAGCACGCGGAATACGGCGAGGTGTACAGCTACATGCCGGTCAGCGTGGGCCAGTACACGGTGGCGATGCGGCCCGTGGGAGCTCCGGCGTCGAGCCCTCCCGTCGTTTCGGCCAACTTCATGGTGGGCGCGGGGACGAACTACACCGTGGCCAGCCTGGGACCGGCCACCGGGCGGCGGCTGGAGGTGCTACAGGATGACATGGCCGCGCCGAAGGGAAAGGCGCTTGTCCGGGTCATCCAGGCGTCGGTGAAGCAGGATATGGTCACGGTCGCGGATGGCCAGGACGTCCTCGCTCAGCAGCTCGCCTTCGGCGCGGTGACGCAGTACATGGCGGTCCAGCCCGGTGCGCAGAACGTGCAGTTCACCGCCACGGGTGGCGCGCACACCTCCATGTCTGTCGCCCTGGCCGCCGGCTCGGTCCACACCATCGTCGTGCTGGACGGCTCCTCCGGACTTGAAGTCGACAACCTGACCGACGCGGCCGCCAGCCCGATCTCGCCGGCGGGTGGCGCCGGCACGGGCCTGGGCGGAACCGCGCCACGCGACACCGCCCCGGACTCGGCCCCATGGCTGGCCACCCTGGCCGCCGGACTGCTGCTCAGCCTGGCCGGCGCCGTCGTGCTGCGCAGGTCACGCCGCACCGCGGCCATCGTGCACAAGTAAGGTCTTCGCGTATATGGGTGCCTGACGTCCTCGGGACTGGTCGGCCACGAGCCAGGCCATGAGACTATCCGTCGTATCGGCGGCGAATGGCTGATCCGCGGTGCCGCCGTCGGCTCGATCGGCCGCCTCGAGATGGAGGCACTACCACGGCAGGAGTACGGTAAGCTCTCCTAGGCTGGTGCGGGAGCCCGCTTCGGCGGAAGCCGCTGTACCTGTGATGCGCACGACCTAAGGAAGCGGCTCCAGACACAAAGCCCCAGGTCAGACAACAGAAGATAGGCCCCGTTAGCTCAGTCGGCAGAGCGTCTCCATGGTAAGGAGAAGGTCTACGGTTCGATTCCGTAACGGGGCTCAGGTAGATGACCTAATTCGAAAAGATTGGAATGTGCTATGGGTGCCGGTGGGGACTAACGGTTCCCGGTAAGGGGCATTTACAGGTCACGCAGGGCCACTTCGGTGCCGCAGCGCATACAGTTGGAGCGGGACGATGGAGGTGGTTGTCACGAGCGTGGATGCCGGACAGATCCCGCATTCCGGTGGCCATGGTGATCTGGTGCCGCTGGATCAGCTGATCCGCGACACGCCCGGTGCGCACCCGATCACCTCGATCGGTGAGCTGCGTAACGGCGCGTTCGAGACCGATGAGGAACTTGACGCGTTCCTCGCGTTCGTGACCGAGTCCCGGCACGCGGACCTTGCCTGAGCCGCCAGCGGAGGCCGTCGTCCTGGATACTGACGTCGCGTCGGGATCGTTCCGGGAGCGGCTTGCGCCACGGCTGGCTGCCCGGCTGGTGGGTAAGCAGCCGATCCTTACTTTCGTGACCGTCGGTGAGCTGGCCCAGTGGACCAAGCTCCGCCACTGGGGCCCGCGCAATCTCGCGATGCTCGACAGCTGGCTCGCCGACAAGCCGGTCATCCCCGGCAGCAAGGCCATCGCGGCCATCTGGGGCGGTCTGTCAGCCGCGGCCATCCAGCGCGGGCGGCCTCGCCCGGTCAACGACACCTGGGTTGCTGCCTGCTGCCTTGCTTACCAGCTGCCGCTCGCCACCCTCAATCTCAAGGATTTTAAGGACTTCGCCGAGCATCACGGGTTGCGGCTGCTCGAGCCGTAGCCTGCACCACGCTGGCGCACCGTGGACAGCGTGTGCAGGGGCGTGGTCGGCGCGGGACAGCAGCGGCCCTGTCTGGCTGCTCGGGCGCGGGAACGCCTGTCGCGGCAGATGCCTTCACCCGTGGTCGCTGGCCACCTGGCGCCACCTTGTGACGGGGCCGCGCTGCTGCCTGCCTGGCACGTGGTGCGATCCCGTTGGCTTCGCGGGCCGGCACCTAGCCGGGTCCCTTATGCCCGGGGCTCGCCGTCGATCGCGGCGCGGTGGTGGTCGCGCAGTTCGATGATCCGCCGCCTGCGGGCAGAGACCAGTAGGCCTGGCGAGCCCAGGCGGACCGCGGGGTAGGCGCCGGCGGGCTGGATGCCGGCCGCGCGCATGATCTTGTAGCCGCGCTCGGCGACGCTCGACTGGCTCAGGCCGAAGTAGCCCATCAGGTCCTTAACCCGCAATTCGCCCTGTCGCTGGCCGAAGCGCTGGTTGCCCTGGCCGATCACCCAGCACACCGCCGCCGCGATCACCTCAGACCTGCCTGGCGCCTGCAGCACGCCGGACAGGCCCGGCACGGCGCGGGCCAGCAGCCGTCGGCACGCCGTCCGGTACTCACCGCCGAGCAGCTCGTCGCAGCAGCGGTCGCAGGCGGCCAGCACCTGCCCGACCCGGTCCCGGGCGCCGGCGGGAACCTGGTCCCAGCCGAACTCTTCCTCTGGAAGCGGGGTGTCGTCGAGCGAGTCGAGCGCGTCCCGCCCGCCGGCCTCCTCGGCGAGCTGGTCAAGAAAGTGCCGGTGAGAGCCGGACGGCTCATCTTCCCATTCCTGGTCATCGAGCACGCCCATCGCGGCCAGCAGCGCCATCGGGCCTTGCGGCCGCAGGAAGCGGATGACCCGCTGGTACTCCGGCTCATGCTTGCCGACCGCAGCGAGCGTCTGCTCGGTCAGCGCCGGCCGGATCTTGCGCTCCGCGTGGCAGAACCGGATGAACGCGCGCAGCAGCGCCGGGGCCTTGCTCAGGTACCCGGGGTCGGCGACGATCTTGCGCGGGATCCAGTCGGCCAGCAAGATCTCCACCGCGACCGGGCTCCACCGCAGCGGGTCGCCCGGCCCGTAATCGGTGCCGAACCACAGGAACTGATCCAGCAGGTCCCGACGGTCACCATCATCGAGCGGCCTGCCGAACTGCGAGCCGAAGAACCGGTTCGCCAGTTTCTTCTTCGCGGCCTTGCTCCATACCGGCCGGACATAGCCGGTCCCGCCCTCGGGCAGCAGCCGCAGCAGCCACTCGGTCAGCGGCCGCGAGGCCGGCGAGGTCTCCGTCTCGAACGGCGGGAAGGTGATCGCGCCCAACTCGATCGCCTGGGCAACCCGGGCTCGCGCGTCGGCCAGGCCGATGTCAGCGAACCTCACGTCCAGGTCGCCCATGGCCTCCCGCATCCGGCCGACGACATCACTGACCGGGCTCGGCGCCGGGAAGGCGTCCTTTACCACAGTGCCGAGGTTGTGATCGATGTAGATGACCGCGGTCAGCTCATGCCCCAGCATCCGCGCGGCGAGCAGCACGCTGTCCCCGTCGCCGAGCACGTGG
>CAVPLC010000086.1:0-11205 GCA_963705835.1 uncultured Actinomycetes bacterium | reverse complement strand
GACAGCGCCCAGCAGTCCTGCGACGCCGCCAGCGCCTGCCGCATGCCGCGGCACGCCACCATCACGACGAGGGCCGATATCGCCAGCCAGGCGGCCACGCCGGGCAGGGTGTGCGGGTCGAGCCCGGCGCGGGCCAGGACCGCCTGGATGCACTGGTTGGCAGCCGTGGCCGGGTTGCCGATCCGGCCGGTCTGGAAGACGGCGGCGGTCCAGTAGCGCACCGAGTCGTGCCCGGCCAGCGCGAACCCGGCGGCGGTGGCGGCGGCGAAGGACACACCGGCCACGGCCGCAGCCCGGTAGTCGCGGCGGAGCAGGAAGAATAGCACGAACGCTAGGGGGGTCAGCTTCACCGCGGCGGCCAGGCCGGTCAGTGCGCCGCGCGGCCAGCGCGGCGCTACGGCTAGGCAGTCCACCGCCACCAGCGCCATCAGCACGATGTTGATTTGACCGTAAGCCAGGGTGTTGCGCACGGGTTCGAGCAGCAGGATTGGCGGCAGCAGCCAGCCCACCGCCCACAGCGACGCGCTAGCCGGCCCGGCCAGGCGGCGTAGGAACATCCGCAGCACCACGGCGGCCAGCGCGATGCTGCCCAGGGTGAGCAGCGTGCCGGCGGCGGTCATCGGCAGCAGCGCCAGCGGCGCCAGCACGATCGCCGCGAAGGGCGGGTAGGTGAACGGCATCGGCAACCCGCGGATCACCGGCACGTGCCCGTACAGATCTGCCCCGCGCAGCCACGTCTGCCCGCCGGCGCGGTAGGCGCCCAGATCGATCCGGTACGGGCCGAAGCCCAGCCCGTGCCGCGAATACGACACCAGGAAGGCCGCGACCGCGGCCAGGTTCACCGCCACCAGCGCAACCCGGGCCCACCGCGCGGCCGGACGCTTGAGGAGCCCCGCCAAACCCGTCGCGGCCGGCAGCGGGAACGGCGCCGCGGCGAGATCGTCGGCTCGTACCCGCACCGCCTGGCCGCGGTCGATCACCTGCGCTTCACTCACCTGCGCCGCTCCCTCGCCAGGTCTGAGGGCGGCCACGGCCCGGTGGATGATGACGACCGGCCAGCCGACAATCTGCTATCTGGTCGCGCGCTCGCAGCCTGCCCCGTTTCCCCGTCCCCACGAGGTCGAACCTAGGTCGTTCCGATCGGAACCGACATGAGGCTGGCAGGTGTCTTCTAAGTGGACCTAGCTACACCATTCACCGTTTGCCCAGGTCATGGCCATTACGGCCAAGCGCCATCGGCGGCCGTTGGGGCCGGCGGAACCGGGAAGCCCCGTGCGGCCATGCCGGCCTCGATGGCCGAGACGACCGACTCGGCGACCTTCACCCTGGCCCACCGCTTGTCCTCGGCCTCGACCAGCACCCAGGGTGCGGCGGCCTGGTCGGTGCGGTCCAGCATGTCCTCCACGGCAGCCGCGTACTGCCGCCGCTTCTCGCGATTGCGCCAGTCCTCCGCCGTCAGCTTCCAGGTCTTCAGCGGGTCACGCTCGCGCGCCTTGAACCGCTTGAGCTGCTCCGCCGACGACAGGTGCAGCCAGAACTTGATGATGATCATGCCTTCGTCGGCCAGTGTCCGCTCGAATTCGACGATCTCCCGGTAGGCGCGCCGCCACTGCTCCTCGGTGGCGAAACCCTCGACTCGTTCGACCAGGACGCGGCCGTACCAGGACCGGTCCAGCACCGCCATGCCTCCCCAGCCGGGCAGCGACGGCCAGAACCGCCACAGGAAGTGATGGCGTTTCTCGTCGTAGGTGGGCGCGGCGAACTGGGCGACCCGGACGTGCCTCGGGTCCAGCGGCGCGACGAGCCGTTTGATCGCCCCGCCCTTGCCGGAGGCGTCCCACCCCTCGAAGACCACGCACACCGGCGGCCCCAGCCGCGGTTGATCGCCGATCTGGCCGCCCAGGACCAGCCGCAGCTGCAGCAGCCGGGCCTGCGCCGCGGCCAGGCGTTCCGCCTCCTGCCTCGGGGTGAGCTTCAGGCTCATATCCAGGCCCGCGAGCGCGCCGCCCTTGCTGCTCATGCGCCACGCCTTCCCACGTCAAATCTGGCCCAGGTTGAATCTTTGAGCGACTTACCCGGCTTCGAGCTTCCTGTAAACGCGGGGCCGGGTCGCCGGCGGTATATCATCGGCGCGCTGGGTGCGGCGCAGGGTTGGCGGCCCGGGCTGATTGGGGGCGGGATGAACGAAGGGGACCTCGCACTTCGCAACCTGACCTACGCGCGGTTCGCCGAGCTCGGCCGGGCGCCGACGGCGGCCGAGATGGCGGCCGCCGCCGGCCTTGACCGGGCCGAGGTCATCGCCGCCTGGGAACGGCTGCAGGCCGAGCACGCGCTCGTTCTCGACCAGGCGACCTTTGAGATCCGGATGGCGAACCCGTTCTCCGGAATCCCGACGGGCTTTCGCGTCCAGGCTGACGGCCGGTGGTGGTACGCGAACTGCGCCTGGGATGCGTTCGGCATCTGCGCCGCCCTGCACCAGGACGGACGGATCGAGACCTCGTGTCCGGACTGCGGCGAACAGCTGCGGATCGCGGTGCGGGATCAGCGTCCCGATGACGAAAGCCTGCTGTTCCACTGCCTGGTGCCCGCCGCCCGGTGGTGGGAGGACATCGTCTTCACTTGAAGCGCGATGAACCTCTTCCGGTCGGGAGAGCACATCGAGCGCTGGCTAGCCGGGCGCGAGCCGGGCGCGGCGATTTCGGTGGCGAAGCTGAGCGAGCTGGCGCATGCCTGGTGGGGGGATCGCCTCTCCCCCGGCTGGCGGCCGCACACCAGGGACGCCAACCAGGCGATCCTCGACCGGCTCGGGCTCGCCGGGGACTTCTGGCGCCTGCCTTAGGTCCTGAACCGGCGCCGCTGGCCCATGCGCTCGCGGCGTCGCGCGGTTAGTCTCTTGGTCAGCGTGACCGATCACCAGCCGCCACACGGCCGGCCCGGTCGCAGTCGCCCAGCTGGCAAAGGCTGACCTGGCATGCCTGACGTCCCGAGCGGTGCCGTGGCCCCGCCATCCCGCCGCGCGGCCGAGCCCGACGCCGGCCGGATCAGCCTGCCCAAGCCGCTCACCAGCTTCATCGGCAGGGAACGCGAGCTGGCGGAGGCGAAAGAGCTGCTCCAGGGCAGCTACCTGGTCACGCTGACCGGGCCGGGCGGCAGCGGAAAGACCCGGCTGTGCATCGCACTGGCCGCTCAGGTGGCCGAGGACTACCCGGACGGGGTCTACTTCGTCCCGCTGGCGCCGGTGCGGGATCCGGGGCTGGTGCCCTCGACGATCGCCCAGAGCATCGGACTGCAGGACGCCAGGGACCGGCCGCTGATGGAGCACCTGGTCAGCCAGCTGCGCGAGCGGCAGATCCTGATCGTCCTTGACAACTTCGAGCACCTGCTGGCCGGCGCCCCGGTGGTGACCCGGCTGCTGCAGGAAACCAGTGCCCTACGGATCCTCGTCAGCAGCCGCTCCTGTTTGCGCGTGTCCGGCGAGCAAGAATGCCCGGTACCGCCGCTGGCGGTCCCGGATCCCGGAGTTCGCCCGACGGCCGCCTCGCTGGGGGCCTGCGAGTCGGTCCGCCTGTTCGCCGAGCGGGCCGTGGCGGCGGTACCGGGATTCGAGCTCGACGACGAAAACGCGCCCGCGGTCGCGGAGATCGCCCGCAGGTTGGACGGCCTGCCGCTGGCCATCGAGCTGGCGGCGGCGCGGGTCAAGCTGCTGCCACCAGGTGCGATCCTGCCCAGGCTGGAGCATTCGCTGGGCCTGCTGACCGGCGGCGGCCGTGACCTGCCTGACCGGCAGCAGACGCTGCGCGCGACGATCGGCTGGAGCTATGACCTGCTGACCGAGGGGGCCGGGCGGCTCCTTGCCACCTGCTCGGTGTTCGCTGGGGGCGCCAGCCTGGAGATCATCGAGACCGTATGCGGCGCCGCGGTGGACATCGGCCTGCCGGTGCTCGATGGCCTGGCCGAGCTGGTCGACCAGAGCCTGCTGCGGCAGGTGCGCGGCCCGGGGCTGCCGTCGGCGCGTTACGTAATGCTGGAGACGATCCGCGAGTACGCGGCCGAGTGCCTGACCGCGATGCCAGAGGCGGATCAGGTCCGCCGCGCCCACGCCGCGGCCTTCCTGATCCTGGTCGAGGCCGACGGCCGCCCGCACGCAGGCCTGGCTAACAAGGATTGGCTGGAGCGCGTGGACGCCGAGCACAACAACATCCGCGCCGCGCTCAGCTGGTACCGCCAGCATGATCCGCCCGCCGCGCTGCGCCTGGCCGCCTCGATGTCCGCGTTCTGGTCCCTGCGCGGGCACCATACCGAGGGCCGACAGCTCCTGGCCGAACTGCTCGACCTGGTCCCCGACCAGAGCCCGGCCCGGGTCAGCGCTCTGAACGGCGCCGCCTGGCTGGCCATCGACCAGGGCGACTACGCCCACGCCGCCGGCCTGCTCAGCGACAGCATCGGGCTCAGCCAGGCGCTGGGCGACATGGTCGGCGAGGGCATCGCCACCGTTTACCTTGGCCGCTGCAAGATGTCCGGCCTGCGGATCGTGGAGGCGGCGCCAGAAGTGGAGCGCGCTGCCGCGCTGCTGAACGAGGCCGGGGATCGCCCGGCGATCGCGTTCAGCATGTTCTACTCGGGGCTGGTCGCGCTGCTTACCGGTCGGCTGGAGGCGGCCTGCGACCTGTTCGGCCGGTGCGCCGCGATGGCCGCCGAACTCGGGCTGGCGCCGCTGAGCGCGCGGGCCCGGCAGATGCTCGGCTACCCGCTGCTGGAACTCGGCGAGCTGGCCGCGGCCCGGGCGGCGCTGGCGGAGAGCTTCCCGGAAATCATGGACGTCGGCGACCGGTGGGTCATACAGATCGGGCTGAGCGGCTTCATCGGGCTCGCGGCCAAGACCGGGCGTCCCCGGCTGGCGCTCCGGCTAGCCGGAGCGGCCGACGCATACCGGGCCGTCAACGAGTTCTCCCTGCCCGGACCGATCGCGGAGATGGTCGACCGCTGGCTCGCCCCGCTCCGCGCCAAGGCCGGGCCGGCGGCCGCGCGATGGCTCGCCGAGGGCCGTCGGATGAGCCCGGAGGAGGCGGTCGGCCTCGCCTTGGCGAACGAGCCGGATGACGCCTCGCCGGGCCCGCGGCAGGCGCTGACCCGACGGGAAGCCGAGGTCGCGGCGCTGGTGGCACGCGGGCTGACCAACCGGGACGTCGCCGCGCAGCTATTCCTATCGGTCCGGACCGTCGAGGTGCACGTCGACCACATCCTCACCAAGCTGGGTTTCCGCACCCGGACCCAGCTGGCCGCCTGGTCCTACGAGGCAGGCCTGCGGCCGGAAGATACGTAGCTGCTACGTAATTCTTCAGATGGCGCCGGGCGCCGGTCGACGCAGAGTTGGCGGCATGAACGCTATTCAGGATGACCAGGTACTGGTGGTCGGCGCCGGCCCGACCGGACTCGTGCTCGCCGCGGAACTGCTCGCCCGCGGGATCCGCACCCGCGTCATCGACAAGGGCGATGGGGTAGCCCTGCAACCACGGGCGATCGGCATCCACGCCCGCGCCCTGGAGGTCCTCGACATGATGGGCCTGGCGGAACGCTTCATCGAAAGCGGCCAGACGGTGCGCCGAATACGGTGGTACTCCGAGGGCAAGTTCCTGATCAGCCTGGAGTTCGCCCACTCCGGCTCGCGGTTCGGCATGTTCCTCGACCTGCCGCAGGACGAGACCGAGCGGCTGCTCCGCGCCCGCATCGCCGAGCTGGGCGGCGTCGTGGAGGACGGAACCGAGCTCACCGGCCTGGCCGCCGACGCCGACGCCAACGCCGTCACCGCGTTTGTCCGCAACCGCAGCGGCCACGGGGTGATCACCGCCGGGTACGTGGTCGGCTGCGACGGCGCGCACAGCCGGGTCCGGCGCGAGCTCGGCCTGGCGTTCGAAGGTCACCCGTACCCGCAGGACTGGCTGCTTGCCGATGTCCTGCTGGACTGGGACCTGCGCGAAGACGCGGCACACGCGTTCTTCCGGACCGACGGGCTCCCGGCGATCCTCTTCCCGATGCGCGGGCACCGGTGGCGGCTGACGCTGCCGTTCGCCGGGATCCGGAGCGGGCAGGTTCCCACCCTGGAGGAGATCCAGCAGCTCACCGACCAGCGGATGCCGCGGCCGGTCACCGTGTCCGATCCCACCTGGCTGGCCAACTTCCGCTGCCATCGCCGGTCGGCCAGCGCCTACCGGCGCGGCCGCGTGCTGCTGGCCGGCGACGCCGTGCACATCCACAGCCCGGCCGGCGGCCAGGGCATGAACACCGGGATCATGGACGCGCACAACCTGGGCTGGAAGCTCGCCCTGGTCGTGGCCGGCCGGGCGCCCGACGCGCTGCTCGACAGCTACGGCACGGAACGGCTCCCGGTGGCACGGGACGTGCTCAAGCTCACCCATACCCTGGTCCGCTACGGCACCATCAGCCATCCCGTCAAGCGCCGGGTCCGCGATGTCGTCATCCCGGCGCTTGGCCGCAGCACCATGATCCAGCGCCGGGCGGTTGGCCGCCTCAGCCACGTGCGGGTCGCCTATCCACCGGGACCGCTGGTCCGCCAGGACCGCGGCCGCGGAGCACCAAGAGCCGGCCAGCGCATGCCCGACATCCAGGTGGTTGATGCGGGCGGTCACGCCACCACGCTGCATGCCGTGCTGCGCGGCGGCCGGCACGTGCTGGTGCTTCCCGCCGCCCACGCCGCCGACGTCATGAGTGACTCCGGGTTGCGGGCGCACCTGGCGGATCTTGACATCGTCACGGAAGCACCCGGATCCGGTGACCACGGCTCGGGGCCGGTCCTGCTGATCCGGCCGGATGGCCACGTGGCGGCGCGGGGCAGGCCGGGCAGTCTGCAGGCGGTGACCGGTTACCTGCGCGACCTGTTCACCGAACCGGATGGCTACGGCCTGCGGCTAGGTTCCCGGCTGCTCAAGGATGACGTACTGGCGGCCGCCGATCCAGGTGGTGCCGGAGCGGACGAAGCCGGATTGCTCGGCGACGTGCAGCCCGACGGTGTTCCAGTCCGGGACGGTGGTGCGTAGCCGGCGGTCGAGCGCGACGGACCGGGCGTACGCGACGGCGGCACGGCCGAGTTCGGCGCCCCAGCCCCGGCCGGACAGGTCCGAGCGGATGCCGATGGCGATGTCCAGGACGGCCGGGTGGCCGGTCTCCCCCGGCGCGCGGGCCGGCTCGCCCAGGCAGCAGAAGCCGAGCAGGCAGTCCTGGCTGTCGGCCACGGCCCAGTACCCCTCGTCGGGCGGGAACGGCTCGAGGGCGTCATAGACCTGCCAGGCCCCTGGCTGCGGCGAGGCGGCCAGGGTCAGGCCGTCCTCGATGGTCAGCTGGCGGACGTGGAACGGCGGGACCGGCAGGGCGCCAGGAGCGCGGTCGGCGGCCATATCCGCTCCTTACTGGTCGAAGTCGATGACGACGCGATCGGCGGCCGGGTGCGACTGGCAGGCGAGCGCGTAACCGGCGGCGACCTCCGCGGGCTCCAGGGCGTAGTTGGCGTCCATCCGGACCTTGCCCTCGACGACCTTGGCCCGGCAGGTGCCGCAGACTCCGTTCTTGCAGGCGAAGGGGGCGTCGGCCCGGTACCGGAGGGTGGCGTCGAGGATGGAGGCGCCGTCCTCGGGCAGCACGAAGCTCTGCGAACGGCCGTCCAGCAGGACCGTGATCGACGCCCCCGTGGCGGGCTCCTCTTGGCGTGCGGCGGCGGGGGCGCGGCTGCTCGCGGCGGGCGGCGGGCCCACGAAGAAGAGCTCGCGGTGGATGTGCTGCTCCCCAGCGCCGCGGGCGAGCAGGACCTCGCGGGCCACGTCGGTCATCGGCAGCGGGCCGCACAGGAACCAGTCGTCGACGTCATCGGGCAGGACGAGGCAGTCCAGGATGCGCCCGAGCCGGTCGGCGTCGAGCCTGCCGGAGAGGATCTCCACGTCCAGGGGCTCCTCGTCGAGCACGTGGATCAGCTGGAACCGGTCCGGGTAGCGGTTCTTCAGGTCCTCCAGGTCCTCAAGGAACATGATGTTGAGGGTGGTGCGGTTGACGTAGACCAGGACGGCGCTGCTGCCGGGCTCGACCTCCAGGGCGGTGCTGAGGATGGACAGCACCGGGGTGATGCCCGAGCCGGCCGCGATGGCGCCGTACCGCTTGCGCTGGCCGGCGTGCAGGGCGGTGGAAAAGCTGCCGGTCGGCGTCATGATGTCCAGGACGTCGCCGGGCTGGAGGCGTTCGGCCACGTAGCCGGAGAAGACGCCGTCGGGGATGCGCTTGACGCCGATCCGCAGGCGCCCTGAGGTGGCCGGGGCGCAGATGGAGTAGTTGCGCCGCACGTCGTCGCCCACCACGGGGGACCGTATCGAGACGTGCTGCCCGGCCTGGAAGCGGAACTCCTCGCGCAGTTCGGGCGGGACGTCGAAGGTGACGGCCACGGCGTCGTCGGTCAGCCGTTCCACGGACGCCACGCGGAGCGGGTGGAACACCGAGTGACGGCGCGCGCCGGCCATCAGATGGCCTTGAAGGCGTCAAATGGCTCCGCGCATGACCGGCAGGTCCACAGGGCCTTGCACGGAGTCGAGCCGAAGTGGCTGATCTCCCTGGTGTCGGGCGAACCGCACTGCGGGCAGCGGACCGAGAACGCCAGCCGGATCGGACCCGAGCCGCGCTCGGCTGGTCCAGGCGGTGAGATGCCGAACTGGCGCAGCTTGCTCCGGCCCGCCTGGCTCATCCAGTCGGTCGTCCACGGCGGCGACAGCACCGTCCGGATGCGGACCTGGTCCGCGCCTGGCCCGGCTCAGGGCGGCCTGCACGTCGGACGCGATGACCGCGGTGGCGGGGCAGCCGGTGTAGGTCGGGGTGATGTCGACCTCGACGGCTCCGTCGCCGGCCACCCGCAGGTCGCGGATCACCCCGAGGTCGCCGAGGGTCAGCACGGGGATCTCCGGATCGGGCACGGCCCGGGCGGCGGCCAGCAGCGCGGCGTGGTCAGCGGTCCTGGCCGGGTCGCTCACCACGGCGCTCCTGGGTGCGAGCGGTGCAGGTGCTGCATCTCGGCCAGCAGGTGACCGAGGTGCTCGGTGTGCAGGCCGTCGCGGCCGCCGCGGGAGCGCCAGCGCGGCTCCGGTGGCCGCAGTGTGGCCTCGGTCAGTACCGGGATCACGTACTGCTGCCAGGCCGGGCGCAGCGTCGCGGGATCCGCAGCGACGCCCGCCAGCCGGCTCACGGTGTCGTCGGTGTCGAAGAGCTCCGCGACGTACGGCCAGACCTGGTCGAGCCCGGCTTGCGTGCGCTCGTGGGACAGCTCGGTGCCGTCGCCCAGGCGCAGCACCCACTGGGTCGCGTGGTCGCGGTGATAGGCGACTTCCTTGACTGCCTTGCCGGCCAGGCCGGCGAGGGTCGCGTCGTCGCTGCTTCCCAGCACGGTGTACAGCTCGTACTGGTAGGCCGAGAAGACCAGCAGGCGCGCCATCGTGACGGCGAAGTCGCCGTTCGGGATCTCGACGAGCTGCACGTTGCGGAAGTCGCGGTCGTCGCGCAGGTAGGCCAGGTCGTCCTCGTCACGGCCCGCGCCCTCCACGGTCCCGGCGTAGCTGAGCAGGATACGCGCCTGGCCCAGCAGGTCGAGGGCGATGTTGGCCAGGGCGACGTCCTCCTCGAGTTGGGGCGCGCGCGCCGCCCACTCGCCGAGCCGCTGGGCCAGGATGAGCGCGTCGTCGCCGAGGGCCAGCGCGTAGGCGGCCAGCGGCGGCAGCGTCCGCGTGCCGGTCAAAGGTGCTTGGCTCCTTCGGGCACGTCGTAGAAGGTCGGATGCCGGTAGACCTTGTCCAGCGCGGGGTCGAAGAACGGGTCCTTCTCGTCCGGGCTGTTCGCGACGATCGCGGCCGACGGCACCACCCAGATGGACACGCCCTCGCCGCGGCGGGTATAGACGTCGCGCGCGTTACGCAGGGCCATGGCGGCGTCGGGCGCGTGCAGGCTGCCGACGTGCTGGTGGGACAGGCCGCGCCGGGCCCGGACGAACACCTCCCACAGCGGCTGGCCCGTCCGGTTCGTGGCCGGCTCGACTCATGACGCGTGCTTGTCCGCGTAGGCGCGGGCCGCCTCGCGGACCCACGCGCCGTCCTCGTGGGCCTG
The DNA here is from genome assembly GCA_963705835.1 of uncultured Actinomycetes bacterium. Lineage (GTDB taxonomy): Bacteria > Actinomycetota > Actinomycetes > Streptosporangiales > Streptosporangiaceae > Palsa-504. The sequence goes on along the minus strand of CAVPLC010000086.1, from coordinate 1,059 downwards.
ACGGCGCCGCTGCAGGCGTTCGGCGTTGCACGGACCGTCGCCGCGGATGACGCGGGCGAACTCGTCCCAGTCGATCGCGCCGAAGTCATAGTGACCGCGCTCGGCGTTCCAGCGCAGGTCCTCGTCGGGAAGGGTGAGGCCGAGGACCTCGGCCTGCGCGACGGTCATGTCGACAAAACGCTGGCGGAGCTCGTCGTTGCCGAACCGCTTGATGCCCCAGGCGGTCGACTGGGCCGAGTGCGACGAGGCGTCGTCCGGAGGGCCGAACATCATCAGCGACGGCCACCAGTACCGGTTCACCGCGTCCTGGGCCATCTCCTTCTGGGCCGGCGTCCCGTGGGCGAGAGTGTGCAGGATCTCGAACCCCTGGCGCTGGTGGAACGACTCCTCCTTGCAGATCCGCACCATGGCCCGGGCGTACGGGCCGTAGGAGCACCGGCACAGCGGCACCTGGTTCATGATGGCCGCGCCGTCCACCAGCCAGCCGATCGCGCCGACGTCGGCCCAGTTAAGGGTCGGGTAGTTGAAGATGCTCGAGTACTTCTGCCGGCCGGTGTGGAGCATGTCGAGCAGTTCGTCACGGTCGATGCCGAGCGTCTCGGCCGCCGAGTACAGGTACAGGCCGTGGCCCGCCTCGTCTTGGACCTTGGCGATCAGGATGGCCTTGCGGCGCAGGCTGGGCGCGCGGCTGATCCAGTTGCCCTCGGGCTGCATGCCGATGATCTCTGAGTGGGCATGCTGGGCGATCTGCCTGATGAGCGTCTTGCGGTAGGCGTCCGGCATCCAGTCGCGCGGCTCGATGCGCTGGTCGGCGGCGATGAGCTGGTCGAAGCGCCGCTCGTCGTCGCCCGGGGCGGTCCCGTCCCCGGCTCGGCCCGCGGTTGCCGTGTCGAAGTTGCCGTACACGACGCCTCCCGTCTCTCGCTTCGCAGGCTACATCATTACCGAACGTTCGGTCAATAAATGCGGTTCCGCAGGGTTGGCTTGCGGCTGCTCGCCGGAGGGGGCCGTGCCGTTAGGGTCGGACTGTGCCGGTCGTGGTGGACACCGTGGCGTGGG
>CAVPLC010000085.1:0-79939 GCA_963705835.1 uncultured Actinomycetes bacterium | reverse complement strand
CATGGAGCCTGACCTGAACCTGGATCTCGGCGACGGCCTGCGCATGCGAGCCCTGGTCAAGGAAGATGCCGCTTTGCTGGTCGAGGCTACGAGCGGGGAGACGGCACCGTCCTTGTGGGGCCCTCGCCCTGCGGGACCCTACTCGCTGCACGACGGGCAGGCGGCGCTGTCGGCATAGGATCCCGCTGCAAGGGGGCAATTCTCCATTGGGATCTTGGGCGGTGGGCGGCTCCTCGGCGCGGTCGGGCTGATGCCCGATCGCCCGGGAAGTGCCGAGCTGGCCTACTGGGTGCGGCCGGAGCAGCGGGGCCGTGGCATTGCCTCGCGGGCTGTGCGTGCCACGACGCTGTGGGCTCACCGCGACCTCGCTGTCCCCCGGATCTGGCTGGAGATCGAACCCGGCAATGAGCCGTCGCTCCGGCTCGCCCGGCACGCCGGCTACCGCTTCGAACAGCGTCTTCACCGGCACTGCCGCGACTGGTCATGCGAGGACGCCGAACACGATTCGTGGCACGACTGCCTTATCTGGACCTACGTAAGCGACCGGACACCCGACGCAGGCCACGAGACAGGTATCTACGGCTAGGCCGCACCGTACTCGTCTAGCCGGGCGGCAAGTCCTGCCGGGTTGGATAGCGCGACCAGGTGGCCGCCGCCGATCACGTCGGTGCCGAGGCCGAGGCGGTCGAGGGCGTTCTGGCGCTGGAACTCCAGCGGGAAGAACCGGTCGTCTCGTCCGGCGAGCACCCGGGTGGGCACATCCGGCCATCGCTCGATGGCGCAGGGCTGGCCGAAGGCGATGTCGGCCTCGGGAAAGTTGTGCGCCTCCCCTGCCGCTGCCACGTCCGCCGGGACGTCGTGCAGGAAATAGGCGGGCAGGTCGAAGTCGGCGGGATAGCCGCCGGCCCGGGCGGCCGCGATGCGGGCCGGTTCCCAGCCGGTGTTGCCCCACCACTCCCCCGGCGTTTCGCCGGGCCGCGGGATCATGGCGTTGACCAGGACCAGCAAGCTGACCGGGACGCGCGCGCAAGCCATCGGCGCGGTGAAAGCGCCCATCGACTGCGCGACCAGGACGACGCCGGGCCGCCCATCGACGGCCGCGGCCACCGCATCCGTGTATTCCGGCAGGCCCGCTGAATTGTCGGCGCCCGGCAGGTCAACCGCGACCGCCTCGTGGCCGCGGGCCCGCAGCTCGGGCAGGACCCGATGCCAGTACCACGCCGCTCCCCCGGCCCCGGGAACCAGCACGAACGTGCTCATCCGTACCTCCGTATCTGCTGTGCCGTCCTTTATGACGGGCCGCCGGGGCCAGAATCACCGGCCGGCGCGCCTGGCAGACTTCGTCCATGACCGTCCGCCTGATCCGTTCTGACCGTCTGTACACGGGGGTTCCCTATGCGTACGCGTCCACGGCCCCGCCGGGCTCGCTGATCTTCACCGCCGGAGCCTGCCCGCTCGACGAGGCCGGCCGTGTCGTCGGCGCTGACGATATCCGCGCCCAGGCCAGCGTGGCCATGGCCAATCTGGGTACCGCCCTGGCCGCGTGCGGCGCGACCCTCGCCGACGTGCTCAAGACCACCGTTTTCGTCGCCTCGGACCGGCGCGCGGATCTGGTCGCGGCCTGGGAGGTCGTCGAGGCGGCCTTCGGCAGCCATGACGCGCCGAGCACGCTCCTCGGGGTGGCCGTGCTCGGCTACCCCGGTCAGCTGGTGGAGATCGAAGCCGTCGCCGTCGCCGCGGGCTAAGCCCGGGCTCGGGCGACGAGCGCCGCGAACCCGTCAAGCAGGCAATCCAGCCCGAAGGCGAAACTCTGGTCGTCCTGCAGTCTCGTCCGGGCCGCGAGGTGCTCCGCCGACAGCTCCGGATCCCCGCCGTCGTGACCGCGGGCGGCGGCGGGCACGGCCCGCGAGGCGAAACGCCGCCAGGCAGCCTCCCGCTGGACGAAGCCCGAGATGTAGTTGTTGACCGCGGCCAGCATGTTGACCTCGGTGTCTTCGTCGAGATCCAGGCCCTCGAGCGATCTCAGCGCCGTGGCGCCGAATCGCACGGTCTGCGGTCCAGCCACGGGGTGGATTCCGAGCTGCCCGAACCAGGGATGACTGCTGAGCGTGGCCCGGGTAGCGGAGGCGATGGACCTGAGGTCAGCCCGCCAGTCACCGGAAGGTCGTTCCGGAAGCTGAACCTGGCCGACGACGGCGTCCACCATGAGCTCGTAGAGCTCCTCCTTGTCCGAGAAATACCAGTACAGCGACGTCGGCGCGGATCCGATGCGGGCCGCGATCCGGCGCATCGACACCGCCTCGAGCCCGCCGTGATCGGCAAGGTCAATGGCCACCCTGGTGATCTCGTCCCGGCTGAAGGCGGGCGCGGGTTGCCTGGGTACCTGGGCGGGCCGGAGCCACACCGACATCGCATCAGAACCGGGGGGCCTGCGTGGCACGAGAGCTCGTCTCCCTTCATCCGGAACTAACGATTGACAGTCCTACACCGTAGGACTAGCTTACATGACAGATGGTCCTACAGTGTAGGACACCGGTGGGTGTCGGGTGAGAAGATCGGGCCGCGCGCGGGGGCCGCGGCCCGGTCCCGCCCGGGCGCTGGATCCGGCCTGCTTGACTGGAGTACCGCGGCGTGGCCAGCCTGCGCCGCCACAGCGACCACCGGGGAGCACATCATGGCGACCGCCGACGCCAGCCAGGGGACGCCCGCTCAGGCCTCCCCCGACCCCGGAGCCGTCGGGCTGATCGGCCTGGGCGAGATCGGCCAGGTTCACGCGGCAGCGGTGCGGCGATCCGCTGCGGCGCGGCTGGTCGCCGTGGCCGATACCGTGCCCGAACTGGTGGCGCCCTTCGAAGCCCAGGGCGTGCGCGGCTACGCCGGCGCCAGCGAGCTGATCGCCGACCCGCGGGTCGGTACGGTCTGCGTCTGCCTGCCGCACCACCTGCACTTCCCCGTGGCCATGGCCGCCATCCGGGCCGGCCAGAACGTGCTGGTGGAAAAGCCGCTGGCGGTCAGCCTCGACGAGGCGACCCGGCTCGTCGACGCGGCGGCCGCCGCGGGCGTGGCCCTCGGCGTATCCCACAACCAGGTCTTCTACGCCCCGCACGCCGAGGCCAAGCGGCTCATCGAGGCCGGCGCCATCGGCACGCCCGTGCTCATCCGGCTGCGCCTGGGCATGGGGCCGCAATGGGGCGGCTGGCGGGACTCCCCCGGCCTGGCCGGCGGCGGCCTGCTGGCCGACGCGGGCGTGCACCGGCTCTACCTCGCGCTGCACCTCTTCGGCCCGGTTCGCGAGGTCCGCGCGGTCCTGGACGCGCCGCGGCAGCAGGGCGAGACCTTCGCCGTCGTCATCCTGCGCTTCCGGTCCGGCGCCCTGGGCATCATCGAGGCCAACCACCACGGCCCGCCCGGAACCTTCGACGACGAGATCGAGATCACCGGCAGCGACGCCACCTTGCACCTGGCCGGGATCGAGTCCCTGTCCGTCGGCTACCGGGCGGGCGCGCCCCTGTCGATGTTCCGCGACCGGCGCTGGCGCGAGGTGCCGGTCAGGCCCGACGACTGGCAGGCGTCGGTGCAGGCCAGCGTCGCGGCCTACCTCGACGCCGTGATCGCCGGGCGGGAGCCGCCGGTAACCGGAGCGGCCGCGCTGGACACGATGCGCCTGCTGGACCGCATCTACGACACCGCGACCATCCTGCCCGCCGCTGGCTGACAGGAACGGCACCGACCCGACCGTGGACGACCCGACGCGCGCGGTCCGCTAGCAACGCACGACCTGGGATAATCAGGTGATGCTCGGAACAGTGGCCAGGCTGCGCCGGTACCCGGTCAAGTCGATGCTGGGCGAGGACGTGGACGCCGGCGCGGTCAGCCAGCACGGCCTGGCCGGGGACCGGCGGCTGGCCGTGGTCAGCCGCGCCACCGGCAAGATCGCGAGCGCGAAGTACCCGCGACTGTGGCGCGACCTGCTGACCCTGTCCGCCGCCGCGAGCGATCCCGGTTCGGGTCATCTCGCTGAGGCCGTCCGCATTACGCTGCCGGGCGGCAAGACCATATGGAGCACCGACGCCGACGTCGACGATGTCCTGTCCGCGACGCTGAACCAGCCGGTCACCCTGGCCGCGGCACCGCCGCCCGGCGCGGCGCTGGACCGGGCTATCCCCGACGCGGTGCTGCGCGAGGGGGTGGCCGCCGAGGTCCCGGCCGAGCTCATGGAGATCGGCGGGGGCGGGCCGCCCGGCACCTTCGTCGACTTCGCGCCGCTCCACCTGCTCACCACCGGCACGCTCGGCCAGATCGCCGAGCTGAGCCCGTATCACCGGGCCGACGCGGAGCGCTACCGGCCCAACGTCGTCATCCGCACCACCGCGCCCGGCTTCACCGAGAACGACTGGCTCGGGCGGCACCTGCGCGTGGGCGACGAGCTCATTCTCGGCGTGATCGCCCGCACGCCTCGCTGTGCCGTGCCGACCCTGGCCCACGGCGGTCTCCCCCGCAGCGCCGAGGCGCTGCGCGTCCTCGCCCGTCACAACCGGATCCAGCCGCTGGACTCGAGCGACCCGGAGCCCTGCGCCGGCGTCTACGCCGAGGTGCTGGCTCCGGGCCGCATCGGTATCGGCGACCCGGTGCGCCTGGCCTGACCTCGCTGGATCACGGTTCCTGGCGCAGCAGCGCCATGTTCCGCAGCGCGAGCCGCATATCCTCGCGCTCGGACCCGGTCCCGAAGAACGCGGCGTCGACCTCGGCCGCCACCTGTACCGCCTGATGGATGACCTTCTTGCCGTGGTCGGTGATGATCAGCCGCCTGGTACGCGCGTCGGCGGGATCGGCGGCCTTGATCACCAGGCCGCGATCCTCCAGCGTCTTGAGGACCTTGGAGGTCATCATCCGGTCCGCCCCCGACAGCTCCGCGGCCTCCTGCTGGGTGGGCGCGCCCTGGGTCCTGGTCAGCCAGCTCACCGAGCCCAGCAGGTTGAACTGGGTATGGGTCAGCCCGAGCGGCTTCAGCCCGGTGTCCAGGGCCTGCAGCCACGCGAGCGCCGCGTGGTGCAGCCAGAACCCGGGGCTCAGCAGCGGCCCGCGCGGCTCGGCGGGGGCGCCGGACTTACCGCTGCTGGTCGGTGACACGCCTGGCGGCCTCCTTCTCGAGGGCGGTAAGGGTACCGCCGAGGGCCCGGCGGACCTTGGGACCGTAGTACCAGCGGAACAGCGGAATCAGCGGGCCCTGGACCACGTAGCGCTTGGCCACCTTGACCCGGTTCTGTCCGGCCGGCTCCAGCAGGTGACGGATCTCCAGCTTGCCACCTGGCAGGGCCGACTCCGCCGTCCACTGCCGCCCGGGCTCGATGACCGTGAGCGTGAACGGGCCTCCCGGGTTGCCCTTCTGCTTGGAGTAGCCGGCGGTGCCGACGGCAAACGGCCCGTTCAGGCGCGTCTCCTCCTCGCGGGGATCCCACTGCGGGAACCGTTCCATGTCGGTCCACACCGACCAGATGGCCGTGATGTCGCCGTCGATCAGCTGCTCGCCACCGAACACGTACATGGGTGCCTCCTCCACGTCAAGCTGTTGTCGTGACAACTATATTGGTTGTCGTGACAACAGTCAAGGCCTCGGCGCCCGTACGAGCCTCACGGTTTCCACGGGGCGGCATGAGCTACGCCGGTTTCCGGCCCTTGGTTCCAGGCCTAAATACAGCATGCAAAACCACGGCTACGGCGGATCAGTGTCCTACTTGCGAGTTTCGCTGGTATTTCAGTAATGTGCGCTGGAAAGTGCTGGACAATCAGCCATGGCAGCCAGCGGGATCACGGCGGTTGCCTGGCCTGCTCGTATGGCCATTACAGACAATCGCGAGGAGGCACGACCCATGCTTAGAAACTCGGTAGGTCCGCTCGTCGTTACGGCAATCTCGTTCGTACTCGTTGGCTGGTCGCTCTACTACGTTTTCCACAATCTTGGCGTGGCGCCGACCATCAGCAACGGAACCGTGACGGCGAACCCGCTGCAGAGCGCTAAGGACGTGCTGACCGTCGTCGTGCCCTTTGCCAGCGCGGCAATCGGTTTCTGGTTCGGCGCCGACGGCAAGGTCGCGGCGCAGAATCAGGCGCAGCAGGCCCAGCAGCAGGCCAGTGACGAACGCGACCGGGCGACCCGGGCGGACCAGCAGAAGGGCGCCGTGCTGCAGGCCGCGCCGGATGCCAAGGCGCTGCTCGACCGGGCCAAGGATCTCGTGCCAGAGGCGTTCAGTTAACGGGCAGCCCGGTAATGGCGCTAGCGTGCCACCCGGCGTTAACGACAATGGCAACATCCAATTAACGCGTGAAAAAGGGCAAACGATGAGCGAGGCCGCGGACCGCCAAGGACACCGGGTCGGCTGGCGGGCTATAAGCGCGTCCGTTACCGCTCGCCATGGAAACGGCGGTGCAGGTCGCGGACCTGCTCAGCCAGGCCGGGTACCGGGCCCTGCACCACCAGGCCCGGCGCGATGTCGCCGACCGGCAGCGGCCGCACCGCGAGCGTCGGCGCCCCGAGTTCGGCGAGCCAGGCCGTGAGCTGCTCAGACGAGCTCACGTAGACGATCCGGCCGAGCCCGACCCAGGCGTGCGCGGCCGAGCACATCGGGCAGTGCTCCCCCGAGGTGAAGACGGTGGCCTCGGCCCGCTCTCCGGCGGTCATGTTCGCCGCGGCCCAGCGGGCCAGCTCGATCTCCGGATGGAGAGTCGCGTCTCCCCTGCTGTTCTCGCGGTTGCGGTCCTCGGCCAGCACCCGGCCGTCGCCGGCGACGAGCACCGAGCCGAACGGGAAGTCCCCGGCCTCGACCGCCTCGGCCGCCAGTTCTACGCAGCGGCGCAGGTGCCGCAGATCCTCCGGGGAGAGGTCAGCGGGGCTGGCGCCCGCCTGGCCGGTGTGGGACAACGCGGCTCCGTTCGGGATAAATGTCTCTTGATTTTAAGGAGGCCGCCGTCCGGCCAGTATCCTGGAGGACGTGACCAGTTACGGACGACAGGTGATGATGCCCCGCGCGCGGGGCCGCTGACGCGTCCGGACGTTCCGTTTCCGAGGCCCTGCTACGGGGCCTCGGCGTGTTTTGGCGCTCGGAGCCCCCTACTCCAGGAGGCTGCGATGCATACCTATATCACCACGACGATTCCTTACGTGAACGCGCGCCCGCACATCGGGTTCGCCCTCGAGCTCGTGCAGGCCGACGTGCTGGCCCGTCACCGGCGCGGACGCGGGGACCGCGTCCGGTTCCAGGCCGGCACCGATGACAACTCGCTGAAGAACGTGCTGGCCGCGGAGACGGCAGGCGTGGACGTGCGGGAGTTCGTCGACGGCAACGCGCGGGCGTTCCTCGCGCTGGGCGCGGCCCTGTCGCTCACCGTCGACGACGTCATCCGGACGAGCAGCGACCTGCGGCACCGCCCGGGCGTCGAGCGGGTCTGGCGGGCGTGCGCCGCGGCCGGGGACCTGTACCGCAAGCGGTACGAGGGCCTGTACTGCACCGGCTGCGAGCAGTTCTACTCCCCCGCCGAACTCCGCGACGGCCGCTGCCCCGAGCACGAGACCGAGCCGCAGCGGGTCGCCGAGGAGAACTGGTTCTTCCGGCTGTCCCGGTACGGCGAGCCGCTGCGCGAGGCGATCACCCGGGGCGAGCTGCGTATCGAGCCGGCCGGGCGCCGCAATGAGGTGCTCGCGTTCATCGCCGGCGGGCTGGAGGACTTCTCGGTTTCGCGGCCCGCCGAACGGGCCGACGGCTGGGGCATACCGGTCCCCGGCGACCCCGGCCAGGTGATCTACGTCTGGTGGGACGCGCTGTGCAACTACATCACCGCGCTCGGTTACGGAACGGACGGCGACGCCTACCGCGAGTGGTGGACCGGCGCCCGCCGTGTCCACCTGCTCGGCAAGGGCGTGCTGCGGTTCCACGCCGTCTACTGGCCGGCCATGCTGCTGTCCTCGGGACAGCCGCTGCCGACCGACATCTACGTGCACGACTACCTGACCGCGGGCGGCCGGAAGATCAGCAAGTCGTCCGGTAACGCCGCCGACCCCGCCGAACTGGCCTCCGAGTACGGTACCGACGCGGTGCGCTGGTGGCTGCTGCGCGAGGTGCCGCGGGTGGGCGACGCCGACTTCACCGTCGAGCGGATGATCGCCCGGGCCGACGACGAGCTCGCCAACGGCCTGGGCAACCTGGTCAACCGCGTGGTCGCCATGATCCGGCGCTACCGGGACGGCCGCGTGCCCGGACCGCAACCGGTCCCCGACGGCGGGGAAGACCTGGATGCGGCCTGCCGCCAGGCCGGCGACCGCGTCGGCGCGGCCCTGGCCGGGTTCGACTTCCGGCGGGCCACGGCCGCGGTGTGGGCCATCGCGGATGAGGCGAACCGCTTCGTCAACCGCGTCCGCCCCTGGGACCTGGCCCGGGCCGAGCGGGCCGGTGACACCGGAGCCGGCCGCCGGCTCGACGCCGTCCTGTACGCGCTGTTCGGGGCCTGCCTGGCGCTCGGCCGGGAGCTGGAGCCGTTCCTGCCCGACGGGGCCGCGCGCATCGCCCGTCAGTGCACGGCCCTCGACGGTCGGCTGCCGGACCCGTCGCCGGTGTTCCGCCGCCTGGCCTAGGACGCCACGTGTGACGGGCGTCACAGGAACGTGCTGGCGCCGGGGCGCCTCTTACCGTGCGACGACCAGCGTGACCGAGGAGTCCCGATGACAACAGTTTCCGTACGGCCCGACGAGGTCCGGACCGACGCCGGACCGGTTCCGGAGGTGCCCGGCGTGACCCACCGGTTCGTGACGGCCCGCGGCGCCCGGTTCCACGTGGCGCAGGCCGGCGCTGGCGATCCGGTCCTGCTGCTGCACGGCGTTGCGCAACACTGGTACGCCTGGCGCAAGCTGGTGCCAGAACTCGCCGGCCAGTACCAGCTCTTCTGCCTCGACCTGCGCGGCTGCGGATGGTCCGAGGGCACCCGGCGCGGGTACGGCACCGCCGAGCAGGTGCAGGATGTCCTGGCCGTCATGGACGCCCTCGGCCTGGACCGGGTCCGGCTGGTCGGGCACGACGGCGGCGGCTGGCTCGGGTTCGCGCTCTGCCTGCGCGCGCCCGGGCGCTTCATCGGGTTCGTGGCGCTGAACGTCACGCATCCGTGGCCCGGCCAGGCCACGCTGATCCGCACCGCCTGGCGGTTCTGGTACACGGCGCTGTGGGAGTACCCGTGGGCCGGGCGCCTCGTGCTCCGTCGCTGGCCGGGGTTCACCAGGTTCCTGCTCCGGCGCTGGGCCGGGCGGCCGTACCGGTGGGACCCGGCCGACCTGGAGGAGTTCGTCCGGGCCAGCCGCACCCGGTCCGGGACGCGGGCCATCCAGCAGACGCTCTGGCAGTTCGTGCTGCGTGACATCCCGGCGCTGGTGCTGCGCCGTCACCGCCGCAGCCACCTGGCCGTGCCGACCCTGATCATGGGTGGCGAGAAGGACCCGGTGTCGCGCCCGGTGCCGAGCCGGCGCATGGCCGCCTGCGCCGGCGACCTGGAGATCGCGATCGTGCCCGGGTGGCATCTGCTCCCCGAGACCGCCCCGAGGATCGTGGCGGCGGCGGTGCGTGAGCACTTCGGCAGATGCTGACAGGATGGGATCGTGCCGTGCTCGGCGGCGCGATGACCGGGAGCTGAGTCATCCACCGTGGCGGGGTCCGCGGAAGTCGATCCGGCGCTGGTCCGCGCCGCGCAGCGCGGGGACCCGATGGCGCTCGGCGAGCTGATGGAGCTCCTCGCGCCCTACGTCGGGCGGATCTGCGGTCCGATCGCCCTGCAGGACGGGCCCGATGCCGCGCAGGAGGCACTGATCAAGATCCTGCGCGGCATCGGGAGCCTGAAGGAGCCGGCCGCTCTGTTCGGCTGGGCCCGCGTGATCGCGGTGCGGGAAGCCGTCGGGATCGCGCGCCGCGCGCCGCGGGTCTCCGCGATGCCGGCCGAGGAGATCCGCGCGCCGGGTGATCCGGAGCTGGCCGTCGACATCGGCGACACCCTGGCGCGCCTCACGCCGGAGCACCGCGCCGTGCTCGTCCTGCGCGACCTCGAGGGACTCGACGAAGTCCAGGCGGGCCGGATCTTGTCGCTGCCGCCGGGGACGGTGCGCTCCCGCCTGTTCCGGGCCAGGCGCGGTTTCCGTAAGGGCGTGGGAGGCATGACCGAGAACTGGCCGGCGGCCGACCTGGACGCGGTGCGCAGGCTGCGGGTGCTGGCCGCGGCCGTGCGCTTCCCCGTGTACGTGGGCGAGGTCGTGATACCCGCCCCGTTCGAGCAGGTGTGGGCCCAGGTGTCAGACCTGGAGCAGGAACTGCCACGGCATCTGAGCACGGTCCGCTCGGCCCGTATCACCCGGGCCGAGGGCGAGCGGCTCGAGCTGCTGGCCACGGGCACCCTCGGGCAGCGGGCCCGGTTCGACGTGGTGCTGCGGCCAGGGTGGTGCCTGATGCGGAGCAGGTTCGTGCTGGGCGCGATGGCCGCCGTGCCGGAGGACGGGGGCACGCGGTTCGCCGCGCTCGGCGGGTTCAGGCTGCCGGGCGCGCGCCTGGCGCGCCCGCTGCTCACCGTGCTCGGTGACCGGGCGATGCGCTCATTTGCTGACCAAGGGGGGTAATCCCGCCAGCTCACGCTCCAGCGGGGTGCGGAAGCGCGGGGTAATGCGCGTCTTCGGGTCGGACCCGATCCACTCGCGGAGCCTGCCCGCCTCGGCGGCGATCGCGGCGGCGGCTTCGGCGCCGGCGTCCTCGAGCAGCCGGACCGCGATCTCGCCGTCCTTGCGCTGCGCCCAGCCGCCCACGATCCGGCCGTCCCACCAGGCCGTCGGGCCGATGTTCCCGGACCGGTCGAACAGGGCCGGCCCGTGCTCGCCGACGTACCAGGCGCGCTCGCGCCAGCCCATCGCGGCGGGGTCGAGAGCGGGCAGCAGCGCCGCCGCCGGCCCGGCAGCGGCCGGCCCGGGTGAACCGGCCGTAGCCGCGTCGGCGGTGAGCATGATGCCGGGTGCGCCGTCCAGGTCGACCTCGGTGATGTCCAGCCCGGCCAGGGCCTGCCTGGTCTGGCCGGCCGTCCAGCCGGTCCACCACTGCAGGTCGGCGGGCAGGGCGGGGCCGAACGCGGCCAGCCACCGGCGGGCCAGCTCGGCCCGGGCCTCGGCCGCCGCGGGCCGCACCTGGTCCCCGGCGGCAGACCAGGTGAACTGGCTGGAGGTCCATCCGCCGCGCGGCCGGCCGCGCACGATGAGCCCCTCGGCGGACAGCAGGGTGAGCAGCCTGGTCGTGACGTTCACCGGGCCGCCGTAGCTCTTGTCCGCGGCGTACACGAGCTGCGCCCGCAGCCGCGGTTCGTCCCGGGCCAGCTCCGCGCCGGTCGCGGTGCCGCGGGCGGCCAGGGCGCGGACCGTGGCCTCGCCCGCCTCCTTGAGCCAGCTCGCCCCGTCCGGCGCGATGCCCGACTGCTGAACCTGCTGGGCGAGCTGGCGCCGCATGCGTTCGGCGATCTGGTCGGTGCAGGCGGCCTGGATCACCGGCCCGAGGGCGGCGGGCACCACGAACACCGTCCGTCGCATGCCGAGCATGCGTACCAGTGAGCGCTCCTCGTACAGGGCATGCTCGATCGCGGCCTGATCGACGTCCGCGGTGCGGGCCCAGGCGGCCAGGTACACCGACGCGGGGTCGGTGCCGTGCAGGCCGATGATGTCGGCGACCGCGGCGGTGACGGTCGCGGCCCGCTCCCCCGGCGCCAGGTGATGCGCGGCCGCCAGCCGCGCCCTCCGCTCGGCCACCCCGACCGCCCGCATGACACGTCCCATAGGGCCGACCCTATCCGCGAGGCCGCAGGGGCAGCGCGCGGTAGCGTCGGCATCGTGAGCAGCTACCGCCAGCCTGGCACCGTCCTGACCGATCATGTCTTCGCCGTCCCGCTCGACCACGGCCGGCCGGACGGCGAGCAGATCGAGGTGTTCGCCCGGGAGGTGGTCGCCGCGGACCTGGCCGGGGAGGACCTGCCGTGGCTGCTGTTCCTGCAGGGCGGCCCGGGATTCGGGTCGCCGCGGCCGGAGGGCCGGGACTCCTGGCTGAACCGTGCGCTGGACGACTACCGGGTGCTGCTGCTCGACCAGCGCGGCACCGGCCGGTCCACCCCCGCCACCCGGAAGACCCTGGCCGGGCTGCGCTCGCCCGGCGCCCAGGCCGACTACCTGACGCGCTTCCGCGCCGATGCCATCGTGCTCGACGCCGAACTGATCAGGCGCGAGCTGACCGGCGGCGCGCCCTGGAGCGTCCTGGGGCAGAGTTACGGCGGGTTCTGCACGGTGACCTACCTGTCCTTCGCCCCGTACGGCCTGGCCGAGGCGTTCATCACCGGCGGGCTGCCGGGCCTGAGCGCCACCGCCGACGACGTCTACCGGCGCACGTATCCCACCGTGGCCCGCAAGAACGAAGCGCACTACGAGCGGTACCCGGACGACGCGGAGCAGGCGCGCCTGGTCGCCCGGTACCTGGCCGACCACGAGGTCCGGCGGCCGGACGGCGCGCCGCTGCCGGTGCAGGCGTTCCAGGCGCTCGGGAACATGCTCGGCCAGAGCCCGGGCAGCCACGCGCTGCACTACCTGCTGGAAGACCCGTTCGCAGGCGACGACCTGTCCGACGCCTTCCTGTACGCGACGCAGGCCAGGCTGAGCTTCGCCGCGGGGCCGCTGTACGCGCTGCTGCACGAGGCCGCGTACGCCCAGGGGTCCGCGACCCGGTGGTCCGCGCAGCGGATCAGGGCCGAGTTCGGTGCCTTCGATCCCGGCCCGGCCCTGGACGGGGACGCCTGCCTGCTGTTCACCGGCGAGATGATCTACCCCTGGATGATCGAGTACGATCCGGTGCTGCGGCCGCTGCGTGAGGCCGCCGGCCTGCTGGCCGAACGCGACGACTGGCCCCCGCTGTACGACCCGACGCGGCTGGCGGCCAACGAGGTCCCCGTGGCCGCCGCGGTGTACTACGACGACATGTACGTGGACCGCGAGCTTTCGATGCGCACCGCGCAGGCCATCCGCGGCCTGCGGACCTGGGTGACCAGCGAATACGAGCACGACGGCCTGCGGGTGAGCTCGGGCGCGGTCCTCGACCGGCTGATCGGCATGAACCACGGCCAGACCTGACCGTTTCTGCCGGCGCCGATCGGCAGCGGTCAGGACGAGGGCCGCGGCTCTGACGGGGCCTGGCCGGCCTGGGCCACGGGCCAGGGCGGCGGCCAGCATATCCGCGGCCTGGCCGGCCGCGGCGAGCGACTCGACCGCGTCGGTCACCCAGAACTCAGGATCCGGACCCGGGTGCCCGTCCTCGCGCTGCGCCACCATGATCCGGGCCAGCTGCTCGCACAAGCGCGGCAGGTCCTGGCTCATCCGCCGCAGGCTCGCGATCACGTCGCGGACGTCATCCAGGCCCGCGAAATACGCGCCGTCCGCGGTCAGGTCGTTCAGCTCGCGCACGGCCTCGCGCCGCCTGGCTCGCGATATCGCGCGCCATGGTCGTACTCGCCAGCTCGCCGGACAGCTCACTTACGGACCTCGACCTGTTCCGGGCCAGCGCCGCGTACTCGGCGTCAACGGCCGAACCATAGGGACGAACCCGTTTGGGCATCTCTCTCCAGGGTTTCTCGGGGGCTAGCGGCTGCCGCGCGTACCGGTCAGGTACCCAGAACAACGTCCGGAAAAGATCTTCCAATTCCCGTATTCAAAACCTGTACAATAATATGGTATTGCGATACAGTACTGCCATAGCCCGGCAACTCCCCGCGCCGGGCGGAAGGCGATGAACATCATGACCACTCTCACCATCGCGGAACCGGTTGCTCCGGCTCCGGCTCGGGCTCCGGCTCCGGCTTCGGCTCCGCGCGACAAGGGCCTGCGAGCCGGAGCGCTCGGGCTGATCTCCAGTGTGGTGATCGCGGTCTCCTCGACCGCGCCCGCCTACAGCATGGCCGCCACGCTCGGCCTCATCGTCGCCGTCGTCGGGGTGCACAGCCCCGGGACGCTCGTCGTGTCGTTCCTGCCGATGCTGTGCATCGCCTACGCGTTCCGCGAGCTGAACAAGGCCGACCCGGACTGCGGCACCACCTTCACCTGGACGGCGCGCGCCTTCGGGCCGCGGGCGGGCTGGATGGGCGGCTGGGGCCTCATCGCGGCCGACATCATCGTGATGGCCAGCCTGTCCCAGATCGCCGGGCGGTACTTCCTCCAGCTCGTCGGCGCGGGCTCGGCCGGCACCGCCTGGGTGACGGTGGTCGGCGTCGCGTTCATCGCCCTGCTCACCTGGGTCTGCTACCGGGGCATCGAGGTGTCCGCCCGCCTGCAGCAGGTCCTGCTGGTCATCGAGGTCGGCGCGCTGGCGGTCTTCGCGGTGGTCGCGCTGGTCAAGGCGGGCACCGGTCACGCGCTGCCCGGCCATGCGCACCCGTCGGCCGGCTGGCTGAACCCGTGGACCGGATCGTTCGGCAGCCTGTCGAACTCCTTCCTGCTGGCCGTGTTCATCTACTGGGGCTGGGACTGCGCGCTCAGCGTGAACGAGGAGACCAAGGACTCCGCGCGTACCCCCGGCCGCGCCGCGGTCATGGCCACGCTGATGCTGGTCGCGATCTTCGCGGTGATCAGCGTCGCCGCCCTGGCCTACGCCGGGCCCGCGTTCCTGGCCTCGCACAGCACCGACGTGCTCGGCGCCATGGCCTCCTCCGTGCTGGGCAGCGTGCCCGGCAAGCTGCTGGTGCTGTGCGTGCTGACCTCGACCGCCGCCTCCGCCCAGACCACGATCATGCCGACCGCCCGCGCCACGCTGGCCATGGCCGCGCACGGCGCGATCCCCGGCTGGTTCGCCCGGATGCACCCGCGGTTCCGCACGCCCACCGTGGCGACGCTCGCCATGGGCGCGGTCTCGGCCCTGTTCTACGTCATGCTGACCGCGGTCTCCAAGAACGTGCTGGCCGACTCGGCGTCCGCGACCGGGCTGCTGATCGCCTTCTACTACGGGCTCACCGGGTTCGCCTGCGTCTGGTTCTTCCGCCGCGACCTGGTCACCAGCGCCCGCGCGTTCCTGGTCAAGGGCATCCTGCCGCTGATCGGCGGGCTGACCCTGTTCGGCGCGTTCGTCCTGTCCATCAAGTCGTACTGGCCCGCCGCCAGCAGCTACTCCAGCTTCCACGGAATAGGCGGTATCTTCCTGATTGGCGCGGGATCGCTGGTCGTCGGCGTGATCATCATGCTCGTCACGTCCAGGTTCCTGTCCCGGTACTTCGCGGACGGGATCACGGCCCCGGCGCACGGCGAAGGGAGCACGTCCTCATGACCTCTGCGGGCCTGGAGTCTGCGGCCCAGATGCACGTGCCCGCCCGCGGCTCCGGACGTCAATCCGGGGGCCGCCGGGCCGGGCGCCGGAAGATCGCCGTGCTGGAGGCCGCAGGCCGGGTCATCGCCGAGCGCGGCGCGGACGCTACCCGCTTCGCGGACGTGGCGGCCGAGAGCGGCGTCCCGGTCAGCACCCTGCAGTACTACTTCGGCTCACGCGAGGATCTGCTGGTGGCGGCCTTCCGGCACGCGTCGAGCGAGGAGATCGCCGCGCTGGAAACGGACGTCGCCGCCATCGCCGACCCGTGGGAGCAACTGGAACGGATCATCGTCACCTCGCTGACCGGGTATGAGCCGGACGCGCCGGAGGGCGGACGGCTGTGGATCGAGTCCTGGCACTTCGGCATCCGCGACGCGGAGATGCGGGCCGACGCGCTGCGCGACAACACCGCCTGGCGGCGGCTGGTCGCGCAGGTGGTGCGGCGCGGCGTCGAGCTGGGAGCCTTCGGCACCGCGTATGACCCGGACAAGGTCGCGGTGCTCACCATCGCCGCGGCGGACGGGCTGGGCATCCCGCTGTCCCTGGCCGACCCGGACATCACCCCGGCCAGCGCCGTGCAGGACGTCATGGCCGTGCTGCGCGCCCTGCTCCGCCCCGAAAGCTAGGCCAGAAGTGAGGAGAGCCGAGTAGACACCCCCCTCCACTTTCAATCTATAGCGCACCAGGGGGCTTGCGGCAAGACCCGGGTCGTGCCGCAGAATAGCTGGCCGGGGCCAGAACGTACGGAACGGGGCTGATGACGTGAACCCTCTGACCACGAGCGCGTTTGACCTTCCCGACCGGCTCGCCCGCAAGGCCGATCCGGCGCTGATTGGCGGCGACGACAAGCACTTCGCGGCCATCGCGGAGAGCCTCGAGCAGTCGATCGCCGGCCTGTCCGACCGCCTGGATGCCGAGCGCAAGGCGCCCGGCGGCATCGGCCAGGCGGCGCTGGACCGGGACATGGAGATCCACCGGCTGACCGCCCGCCTGCGCGTCCTGCGCCGCTTCGGCCTGGACCTGTGCCTGGGACGCATGGTCGGCGCGGGCGACCCCGAGCCGGTGTACGTCGGGCGGCTTGGCCTGACCGACAGCGCGGGCCGGCGGCTGCTGGTGGACTGGCGTTCCCCCGCGGCCGAGCCGTTCTTCGGGGCGACCCACGCCAACCCGATGGGCCTGGCCAGCCGCCGCCGTTACCGCTGGACCAGGGGCCGGGTCAGCGACTACTGGGATGAGGTGTTCACCCCGGACGGGCTGGAAGGGCACGCCGCGCTGGATGATCAGTCCGCGTTCATCGCCAGCCTGGGCGGCAGCCGGTCGGCCCGGATGCGCGACGTGCTGGGCACCATCGCGGCCGACCAGGACGCCATCATCCGCGCCGGATCGGCCGGCGCGCTGGTCGTGGACGGCGGCCCGGGCACCGGCAAGACCGTCGTGGCGCTGCACCGCACCGCCTACCTTCTCTACTCCGACCCGCGCCTGGGACACCGCCATGGCGGGGTGCTGTTCGTCGGGCCGCACCAGCCCTACCTGGCCTACGTCTCCGATGTCCTGCCCAGCCTGGGAGAGGAGGGCGTGCAGACCTGCACGCTGCGGGACCTCGTCCCGGAGGGCGCCGCCGCGGCGGCCGAGGCCGACCCGGAGGTGGCCCGGCTGAAGTCCTCCGCGGACCTGGTCAAGGCGATCGAGCCGGCCGTCCGGTTCTACGAGAACCCGCCCGCCACACCGATGACCGTCGAGACCCCCTGGTCCGGCATCTGGCTCAGCGCCGAGGACTGGGCCGAGGCGTTCGACGCGGCAGAACCCGGGACGCCGCACAACGAGGCGCGCGAGGCGATCTGGGAGGAGCTGCTCGCGATCCTGATCGACAAGCACGACGGCGACGCCCCGGAGCCCCTGCTCCGCAAGTCGCTGCTGCAGAACCGGGAACTGCGCGCGGCCCTGAACCGCGCGTGGCCGCTGATCGAACCGACCGACCTGGTCGGGGACCTGTGGTCGGTACCCGCCTACCTGGAGCTGTGCGCTCCCTGGCTCAGCCCCGATGACGTCCGGAAGCTGCAGCGCGCCGACGCCCAGGCCTGGACGGTATCGGACCTGCCGCTCCTGGACGCGGCCAGGCAGCGGCTCGGCGACCCGCAGGCATCACGACGTCAGCGCCGGCGTGACGCCGCGGTCGCCGCCGAACGCGAGCAGATGGCCCAGGTCATCGACAACCTGATCGAGGTCGCGGATGACGAGTACGGTGTCGGCCTGGTGACGATGCTGCGCGGCGAGGATTTCCAGGACGCCCTGGTCAATGAGGCCGCACTGCCCCGTACCGATCCGGACCTGCTGGCCGGCCCGTTCGCGCACATCGTGGTGGACGAGGCTCAGGAACTGACCGACGCCGAGTGGCAGATGCTGCTGGCCCGCTGCCCGTCACGGAGCTTCACTATCGTCGGGGACCGCGCCCAGGCCCGGCACGGGTTCACCGAGTCGTGGCGGGAACGGCTCGAGCGGATCGGGCTCGACCAGATCCGCCTGGCCTCCCTGAACATCAACTACCGGACGCCGGCCGAGGTCATGGCCGAAGCCGAGCCGGTCATCCGGGCCGTGCTCCCCGACGCCAACGTGCCGGCCTCCATCCGACACGGCGGCGTCCCCGTCGTGCACGGATCTGCCTCGGATCGGCGCCCGATCCTCGGCGCCTGGCTCGCCGCGCATGCCGACGGGATCGCCGCCGTCATCGGCGATCCCACGTTCAAGGCGACGTCCCGTGTCCGGTCGCTGACGCCGGAGCTGGCCAAGGGACTCGAGTTCGACCTGGTCATCCTCCTTGACCCGGAGGCGTTCGGGACGGGTATCGAAGGAGCGGTCGACCGCTACGTCGCGATGACCCGCGCGACCCAGCAACTCGTCATCCTCACCAGCCCCTGACGCCAGCGGCCTACTTGACGTAGGCGACGGGCTTGACGGCGGGCGGCTGCGGCAGCGGCTCGGACTGGTAGTGGACCCGGATGCCCTCGATGTAGTGGCGGCACCGGTCGGTCAGCCCCTCGGGCGTCTGCATGCGGCCCTTGGTCACCAGGATGCCCAGGTCGGCGCCGTGGAACCGGTACTCGCCCGGGCCGTAGACCCGCATGAAGAAGGCCTCGTCCTCGGTGGTGATGTCGTGCCAGTCGTTGCTGACGTGCTCGAAGGTGAGCGTGCCGCTGTCGGCCAGGCGCCAGGCGCCGGTGCGCGGCGCGGCCAGGATCCGCTCCACCGCGTCGCCAGGCTCCTTCATGATCAGCTGCGACCAGACGTCGACGGCCGCGAGGGCACGCCAGCGCTCGTTGATCTCCTCGACGTCGACGCTGTAGTCGACGTCCATGAACTCCAGCAGGTGGAACAGGAACAGCGGCACGTCGGCGTAGGCGCCCGCCGTGACGTTGGTCATCGAGGAGACCCCGGATATCCGAGGGTTGAGCTCGCCCAGGTACACCGCGCCGGTGTCGGTGTCGACGAGCACGTCCACCTCGAGGAAGCCCTTGTACCCCTCCCGGGCGAGCCGGTCGCCGAGCTTGCGAACGTGGCTGATCGCGACGGCACGGTGGTTCTCCGACAGGGCGTCGGGGAACAGGTCGTTGCCGCACCAGCCGCCCTTGTACGGGGTGAGCTCGGGGTATCCGGTCAGGTCGGTCATGAACGGCCCGACGATCGTGCCGTGCCTGGTGATGCACGCCTCCACCGCCGCGGCCTGGTTGTTGATGCGCTTCATGATCTTGAGCTGCTGGCCGCGGATGTCGTCCGCGTTCGCGTCCCAGTCCTCCTCGGAGGCGATGAAGAACGTGGTCTTGCCCGAGTCCCCGTAGGGGGTCTGGACGACCAGGTCGCTGCCCAGGCCGGCGTGCGAGGCCAGCTCGCTGAGCTCGGCGTAGCTGTCGGCGCGGCCGAGGACGTTCGGCACCGACGGCGCGCCCGCCTCGTTGCCGAGCTGGGTGGTGACGATCTTGGAGTCCAGCCGCCTGCGCATCGAGTCCGGCGGCAGGATCAGGTTGTAGCCCTGCTCCCGGCAGATCTCCTCGGTCTCGGCGTCGAAGAACACCATCGCGACCATCGGATCGCCGCCGCGGCGGCGCAGGTGCTCCCGGACCTCGGGATCGCGCAGCAGGTAGTTGTTGATCTGCTCGCTCGACTCGAACTCGATGTACGGCCGGTTCTCCGGCGTGAACACCCGGGGGTGCTGGCCGTCCCAGGAGTCGTAGTAGGCGATGTACTGGAAGTTGCGCACCCAGCGGTCGATGCCGAGCAGGTTGAAGGCGGTCGGCCCCACGAAGTAGATCGGCTGGGAGTTCATCCGGAAGAACGTCCGGATCTCGGCGATGCCGTTGAGCTGACGGCGAGCGAAGTCTGCTGGACGCGGCGTAGCACTCACGAAGCCTCCCTCGGCGCCAGGGATCCGCCGCCTCGCGGACCACGGTATCGTCCGTATATTGCCAGGTTAAGCGCCATCTGGGCGGCCGTACAGGCCGCATCGGTAAGATCACGTTCGGCCGGGGCGGGCCCGGCGGGGTCGGCGGGACAGTGTCGCCCTGCCGGCTCAGCCCGGACACGACGCCGGCCAGGCGGCGCCGGCCGAAGGCGGGATCGTAGGGTTCCCGTCCGGCGAGCATCCCGCCGACGGCGTCGAACGCGCGCAGCGTGTCCTCCAGGTAGGCCGGGTTCTGCGCCTGCGGCCAGCTGGAGAACTTTACGCACACCGTGTTCGTGCGCCGGCTGACGTGCAGCATCTGGCCGTGGATGCCCAGGCACAGCAGCACGTCGCCGAATGCGCCGGGCCGGAACCAGAACTGGTTGCGGTACCAGCCGCCGGGGAAGGCCGCCTCGGCCGGGGAGGCGGCGAACGCGCTGCGCACGTCGGCGTCGACGGCCCAGCCCTGCCGGAGCCAGCGCGGCGGGACGACCCGGCGCAGGCCTGCGGGTCCCCCGGCTCCGTCCGGGACCGCTCCCCCGTCCAGCAGCATCTGGCCGAACCGGGCCACGTCGCGGACGGTGGCGCACAGCCCGCCGTCGTGCACCGCGGTGCCCAGGCCGTCGTGCAGCAGGTCGGCGTCGTGCTCGGCGCCCATCGGCGCCCAGATCAGGGCGGAGATCAGCTCGGCCATGGGCTGCCCGGCGGCGCGCTCGCACACCCAGCCCAGCACGTCGGATTCGGCGGACCGGTACAGGAACCGGGCGCCGTGCGGCGCCTCGGCGGGCAGCGTGGTCAGGAACCGGTACAGGCCGCGGGGCTCCTCCCCGTTGCCCTCGGGCTGCCAGCCGATCCACTCATCCAGCCGCCGGATGTCGGCCTGCGGGTTGGAGTACTCCTCACCGAATCTGACCCCGCTGCGCATGTCCAGCACGTGCCGCACGGTGGCGCCGGCGTAGCCGCCGGCGGCGAGTTCGGGGACGTAGTCGGTGACCGGGCGGTCGGCGTCGAGCAGGCCGCGGTCGATGAGCACGGCGGCCACGCACCCCACGACAGACTTGGACACCGACATCAGCGCGTGCGTCCGGTCCGGCGCCCCGAGCGGGCCGTACCACTCGGTGACCAGCTCGCCGTCCTGCACCACCGCGTAGGCGTCGGTGTAGGTGTCCGCGAGGACCTCGCCCACCGTGCCGGCCGACCCGCCGACCCGGGCCGTCTCGATGCCGAGCAGATCCGCCGGCGCTGCGGCGGAGGCCAGCGTTCGCACGGGCCCGTCGCCGCGCGGGACACGGTAGGCCGGCAGGATCTCGCGGACATGCCAGAACGCCCATCGGTTCACAGGAGGGTCCTGCCAGTTGAGGGCGGTGACCGGTACGCCCGGAACCTGCGCGCCTGGTTCCAGCGGCATAGCCCGAATCCTAGTGGACCCCGGCCGGTCCAGCCCGTCCAATAAGGTGCGGTGCATGACGCCCGAGCTTATGACCGGCTTCCCTCCCGCTCCGGAATCACAGGTCACGCTGGCCAACTGGCAGGACCCCCCCTTCAACCGCTGGGCGTTCAAGCACCTGCGCGAGCTGATCCCCAGCCACGTGATCCCGGCCGCCCCGCCCGGCGCGGCACCGCTGCCGGCCTCCGCGCTTCCTCTCGGCAACCCCCCGCTGACCCGCCTCGACGGCAGCGTAGCGACGCTTGACGCCGTACTGGCCGAGACCTTTACCGACGCCTTCCTGGTCATGCACGACGGGCAGGTGGTGGCCGAGCGGTACTACGACGGCATGACCGCCGGCACCAGGCACCTGCTCATGTCGGTGTCCAAGTCGATCCTCGGCTGCGTGGTCGGGGTGCTGGCCGACCGCGGGCTGCTCGACCCGCGTGCCCCCGTGACCGCATACGTCCCGGAGGCCGCCCGGTCGGGGTACGCGGGCGCCACCATCCGTGACCTGCTGGACATGCGGACCGGAGTCGCCTTCCGGGAGACCTACACCGCTCCGGACGCCGAAGTCCGCGTGATGGAGCGCTCGATGGGCTGGCGGCCCATGCAGCCCGGTGACCCGCAGGGCGCCTACCCGTACCTGCTCACCCTGGGCAGCGCCGGCCCGCACGGTGGCGACTTCAGCTACCGGTCGGCCGACAGCGACATGCTCGGCTGGGCGTGCGAGCGGGCCAGCGGCATCCGCATCGCCGATCTCGTCTCCGCCCTGGTCTGGCAGCCGATCGGGGCCGAGGCCGACGCCGAGATCACCTGCGACCCGCTGGGTTCGGCCATCCCCGACGGCGGGATCTCGGCCACGGCCCGCGACCTGGCCAGGTTCGGGCAGATGCTCGTCGACGACGGCGTGGCCCGGGGCCAGGTCGTCGTCCCGGAGGCCTGGCTGGCCGACGTCCGCAGCCCGGAGCCGGGTGTCCGCGACGCCTTCGCGCGCACCGACAACGAGCCCGTGCTGCCCGGGGGCTGGTACCGCAGTCAGTTCTGGGTCATCCCCGGGCCCGGCGGCCCGGTGCTGGTCTGCCTCGGCATCCACGGCCAGCTGATCTACGCCGACCGCGCCTCCCGGACCGTAGTGGTCAAGATGTCCACCTGGCCCGACGCGCAGAACACGGCCTACCTGCTGGACACGCTCGGCGCCTGCGCGGCCGTGGCCGCGATCACATGTTGATCTCGTCGAGCGCGTTGGTCCCGTCGTTCGGGATGATGAGGCGGTTGCCCGACTGAGTGATGCCGAACAGGTCGCCGGCGCCGTTCTTGATCAGCGTCTTGGTGGCGAGCTGCTTACCGGCCGGGGTGATCTCGACCGCGTTGCCGTTGTTGCCGTTGACCACGACCAGGTCACCGTTGGGGGCGATGGTCATGCCCAGCGGAGCGCTCAGCGCGCCGCCCACCGACAGGTTCCCGCTGCTGGCGGTGATGGCAGTGGTACGGGTGAGGGCCTGGGGAATGGCCGAAACCGAGTCGGTCAGCGTGTCGTCCACGTACAGCGTCCCGTTGGCGCCCAGGGCCAGCCCGGTCGGCGCGAGGACGAGCGCGGCCTTGTTCGCCCGCCACGGGAAGCTGGTCCCGATCACGGTGCTGCTGGTGAGCCTGGGCGGCGCCGTGGGGCTGAGGGCCAGGTCCAGGCGCACCACGGTGCAGTTCCCGGTCACCGGGATGCCGTGGTTGGTGGTGACGTTGCCGCCCAGCGCGTTGGACACGAACACCTCGGCCGCGGTCGCGCCCGACTTCACGGTGAGGTCCCACGGCCCGACGATGTCGGAGTTCGTGATGGTCTCCGCGACGGTCCCCTGATCGTTCAGCACGATCATGCAGCCGGCGGGATTGAGGGCGGGCAGGCCGCCGTCCTTGGTGGTCGGCAGGCTCCCTACCACCACCCAGCCGCCGGGAAGGATGCCCAGCGCGGTGGTCAGGCCGATGCCTCCCGGGCAGGTCTGGCCGGCCGGCAACGCCGAGATGTTGGCGAACACGCTGGTCTTGCCGCCCGGGGAGACCTGCACGAGGGTGGTCCCTGTGCCCTGCACGTTCGCCTTGTCGTTGAAGTTGCTGACCAGGACGTCGCCCGCGGTCAGCCGGCCCGCGGAGGCCGGGACGACCGCGACCCCGTACGGGTTCACGTCGCCGTTGGCCGGAACGGTCGAGGCGACCTGGGCCAGGCCGTGCAGCTGGCGCAGGAACGACGTGGCCGGCTGCGGCGCCGGCGTTGCGGTTGAGGTAGCCGAGCTCGCCGAGCTCGAGGTCGATGAGGATGAACAGGCCGTGGCGGCAAGGCCGAGGCCGATCATGGCGGTCAGGATTTTGGCAAGGCTGCGCGGCTTCACCGTGCTCCCCTCTCGGAAGGCCAGGCCCTCCACTTCCAGCTGAAGCGGTCCGTCCAAGTGCTATCCGTGCGGGGCAGGCGCCATCGCCGCCCCGTGGTCCCGACCTAATACACGAGCGCGCCGAAGATCCGGTTCACCTCTCGCCGTACCGCGACCCGGCCGCCGGTCAGGTGCCGGTCCGCGCGGGATTTTCATTTGGCCGAACGGATCATGGTTCCCGCGCCGCGAACAAGTCGCGTGCGGCCCGTGGCGTAACGATCCGATGATCGGCCGGGGATCGTTCAGATCAGTGACCCGCCGCCGGCGGCGACCCGGCGCAGCAATCCCGAGGCCCGGTAACGGTCATCGCCGTACCAGCCGTGCATCGCGTCGAGAACGGCCAGGACCTCGGCGGGTCCCCAGCGCTGGCCCCAGGCAAGCGGCCCGAGCGGGTAGTTGGTGCCGAGCCGCATGGCGGTGTCGATGTCGGCGGCGCTGGCCACTCCCTGGTGCCGCGCGTCGGCCGCCCCGTTGACCAGCATGGCCACGGTGCGGGTGACGACCAGGCCCGGCGCGTCGTCGATGAGGTACACCGCCAGCCCGGCGGCCTGCAGCAGCCCGACCGCCTCGTCCACGGCCGCCGCCGGGCAGCCGTCGCACGCGGCCACGGCGATGCCGGTGGCCGTCGCGTCGTCCAGCGTGCGGTCGACCACCACGACCGGCCCGCCTCGCTGGGCCGCCAGCGCGGTGGCAGGCCGGCCGTCGCAGCGGGCCAGCAGCGCGCCGCTGGGCAGCTCGACCGTGCCGGTCGTGTCCGCACCCGGGCGGACCTGTACTCCCGAGCGGTCCAGCAGCGCGCGCAACGACGATGCGCCGTGCTCGAGGACCCAGGGCGGTGCCGGGCGGACGGCAGCCGCGTCCGGATCCGGCGGTGCCGCGTCCTCGCCGTAGGAATACCAGCCCTGGCCGGTTTTGCGGCCGAGCCGGCCGGCCTCGACCAGGGCCCGCTGCAGCGGCGACGGCGCGAACCTCGGGTCGTACCCGAACCCGGCCCAGACCGAGCGGGTCACCGCCTCGTTCACGTCCTGCCCGACCAGGTCCATCAGCGCGAAGGGTCCCATCGCGAAGCCGCCCGCCTGGGTCAGCACGGCGTCGATCGTGGCCGGCGAGGCGGCCTGCTCCTCGGCCAGGCGCAGCGCCTCGCCGTAGAACGGCCGCGCCACCCGGTTCACGATGAAGCCCGGCGTCGCGGCCGCCTGGACGACCTGCTTGCCCCAGTCCTGGACCAGGGCGGTGACCGCGGCGGCCACCTCGGGCGAGGTGGCCAGGCCGCTGACCACCTCGACCAGCCGCATGACCGGCGCCGGGTTGAAGAAGTGCAGCCCCACCAGCCGCTCCGGGTAATCGAGCGGGGCGGCGATGGCGGTCGGCGAGAGCGACGAGGTGTTGGTGGCCAGCACGCAGTCCGGCTCCACGATCGCCTCCAGGCTGGCGAACAGCGCCTGCTTGACGGCCAGGTCCTCGGCGACCGCCTCGATCGCGCAGGAGACCAGGGCCAGGTCCTGCGGCAGGTACGCCACGGTGAGACGCAGCCGGGCCGGGTCGAGGTCGAGGCGGCCCGCCTCGACCAGCGCGGCGACCCGCTTCCTGATCGCCGCCACCGCTCGCTCGGCGGCGCCCTCCGCCGTGTCGTACACCATGACCGGGTGCCCGGCCATCGCCGCGACCTGCGCGATTCCCGTGCCCATGGTGCCGGCGCCGATGACCGCGATCAGCGCGGACCGGTCGATGCGATCAGTCACAGTTTCCGTCCGGTAGTCGTGGGCAGCTGGGCCGGGTCGCCGAACAGCGGGCACTGGTCCAGGCTCGGGCATTCGCACCGCGCGGCGCATTCCAGCCAGTCGCGGACCAGCTGGCTGCGCTCGATCAGGGCCGCGATCTCCGGGAGCTTGCGCTCGGCCACCTCCCTCAGCCGCTCGACCGCCGCCGCGTCGTCCGGCGACGCGGCCAGCAGCGCCCTGATCTCGTCCAGGGTGAGGCCCGCCCGCTGCCCGGTCTCGATCACCGCGAGCGTGCGCACCGTATCCATGTCGTACACGCGCTTCCCGCTCACCCGGGCCGCCTCGGGCAGCAGCCCGATCTGCTCGTAGTACCGGATCGAGGACGGCCGCTTACCCGCGAGCCTGGCCACCTCGCCGATGGCCAGCCCCGCGCGGTCCCCGGGCCTGGGTTGGGGATTTGACATCAAGTCGACTTTAACAGCGACGATGGCCAGTGGTCGCCCCTACTAGGAGGTACATGATGACGACACCGCAGACCGCAGCCGACCAGACGGGAGGCACCGTGCCGGTCGCCTGCACCCTCACCCCGGCCAACCTGGCGGCGCAGGCCGGCCGCTGGCAGCGGCTCATGGCCCGGGCCATGACCAAGCGCACCGAGACCGCGGACGGCGTGCGGCTGTCCTTCCGCCCCGAGCCCGGCACCGAGGAAGAACTCCGCACCCTGGTCGCCGTGGAGAACGAGTGCTGCGCGTGGGCCGCCTGGACGGTGGACACGGGCGACGAGACGATCGTCCTGGACGTCCGGTCGGCCGGCGACGGCGTCGCCACCCTGCACAGCATGTTCCGCCCGAGCTGACCACTGGTCAGGCGTGATGTGCCGCGGGCCCGGGACTGGCCCGGGCCCGCGGCGTTCCCCCGTCAGGCGGTGGCCTGGCGTCCCGGCATCAGCCGGGTCAGGGCGGCCACCACCAGCAGCAGCGCCCCCATCTGGAGCGCGCTGCGCTCGAAGGCCAGGCTGTATCCGTGGCTGATCGCGCCGAAGAACAGCACGCCGGTGACGGCCACGCCGATGGAGTTACCGACCTGCTGGGCGGTGGACAGCGCCCCGGCCACCGAGCCTGCCGTGGCCGGGTCGGAGTGGCTCAGCACCGTGGTGGTCAGGGGGGTGATGCACAGACCCTGCCCGGCGCCGAGCAGCAGCAGCCCGGGGAACAGCCATGCGACCGATCCGCTGGTCCCGGCGTGCGCCGTGGCCAGGTAGAGCGCGCCGTCGCCCGCCGCCGCGATCAGGGCGCCGGCGGCGATAATCCGCCGGCCGAACCGCATGGTCAGCGCCGGGGCCTTGAACGAGGTGATGAGGTAGCCGGCGGCCAGGAAGGTGAACACCGCGCCCGCCGACAGCGGGGACAGGCCGCGTCCCTGCTGCAGGTACAGCCCGAGCACCAGGTACCCCGCCGCCTGCTGGCACCAGAACACCATCTGGGTGAGCAGGCCCGCCCGCAGCGGCCAGGCGGCGAACACCCGCGGGTTGAGCAGCGGCGCGCCGCCGCGGTCCGCCTTGCGCCGCTGGTGGATGCCGAACGCGAGGGCCAGCGGCACCGAGGACCCGAGCGCCAGCCAGGACCAGGCCGGCCAGCCCGCCTGCCGTCCTTCGACGAGCGGCAGCACCACGGCCACCAGGCACGCGGTGATCAGCGCCACCCCGGCCAGGTCCAGCCGGGATCCCTGCTGGTTCCTGGATTCCGGCACCAGGCGCGGCGTGGCCACCAACGCGGCCACGCCCAGCGGCACGTTGATCCAGAAGATCGTCCGCCAGCCCATCCCGGCCAGGTCGGTGCGGATGAGGATGCCGCCGATGAGCTGCCCCGAGGTGGCGGCCAGCCCCATCACCATCCCGTACACGCTGATCGCCCGGACCCGCTGCGGCCCGGTGTACACGACCCCCAGGATGGACAGGATGTTGGGCGCCATCAGCGCCGCGCCGACGCCCTGGACCACCCGCGCCGCGACCAGCACGCCCGGATCCGGCGCCAGCGCGCACGCCGCGGAGGTGACGACGAAGACGGCCATCCCGATGGCGAACATCCGGCGGCGGCCGAACATGTCACCCAGCCGTCCGCCGGTCACCAGCAGGACCGCGGTGGAGATCGCGTAGCCGGCCACCACCCACTCGATGGCGCTCTCCCCCGCGTGCAGTCCCTGCTGGATCGACGGGAGGGCCACGTTAACGATGAAGAAGTCCAGGACGACCATGAACGTCCCGAACATGAGCACGGTCAGAGCCGCCCAGCGGCTCCGGGCCAGCCGGCCGGGGAGCGGCGGGCTGGCCGCCCCTTCTGCGGGGCGGGAAAGACTGGTTGTTGTGGTCATGCCCCGAGCCTGCTGCCTCCCGTAACAGGAGAGTCAAATGCTGCGAAGTCGCCGGGCACGCGCGGATTGAAGTATCCAGCCTGGGGTACCGGTACGGGCACACGATCAGCCGCGGATTAGTGCCTGGGAGGGCCGATGCGTATCAGCGACGTGCTTCGCGTCAAGGGCACCCAGGTCATCACCGTCACCCCGGATACCACGGTGCGGCACCTTGTGTCGATCCTGGCCGAGCACCGGATCGGCGCGGTCGTCGTCTCGCGCGACGGCGCCGCGGTCGACGGAATCGCCAGCGAGCGGGACATCGTCCAGGCGCTGGCCCGGCGGGGCGCTGCGGTCATGTCTGAACCGATCACGGCCATCTACACAGCCGAGGTGCACACGGTCACGCCGCAGACCCCGATCGAGGAGGTCATGCGCATGATGACCGAGCGCCGGGTGCGGCATGCACCAGTGGTGGTTGATGGCAGCTTGCAAGGGATCGTGAGCATCGGCGACGTGGTGAAGATCCGGGTCGGCGAACTCGAAACCGAGCGAGCCGCATTGACGGACTACATCACCGGTACTCGCTAACGCGCCGGCTCAGCCTGCAGCCTAGGACGTCGTAGCGGTGCGGAAGACGGGCCAGCAGATCTCGATCCGGTACCCCCCGGCGGGCTCGGACTCGGTGAACGGCACGGGTAGTACTCGCGGATCGGCCCCTCGACGCCGATGGCCCGCTCGGCCACCACCGTGCCCAGTGCGCCGTAGGTCTGGTCGGTGTCGCCGAGCGGGCCGGAATGGACCATCACGGCCGCCTCGACCGCGGGGATCGTCACGGCCTGCACCCGCCCGTCCGCCTGGACCGGGCCGGGCACCGGAACGAAGGCGGTCAGCTCGGCCCGCTCCAGCTCGAAGAACCCGGCCGGGAACAGCGCCCCGCCCGGGCCCTGCGGGGACCAGGCCGGCCCGCTCGATCCGGCCGTAGAGCTCGGCGAACACGTCGCCGCCCCAGGCCGCGGCCTCCTCGGCGGTCACGGTAGCCCGCACGGCCAGCACCTGGGCCGCCGGGATCGACCGGAACTCGACCGCCGGGACGACCTGGGATCCCTCCAGCAGGGCGCGCAGGCTGGCCACGCTCATCTGCATCTCGGCCAGCTTGGTCTCCATGGAGGTCAGGTGGGCGATGATCTCCTTGGTCCTGGTCTGCACATCGGGGGCCTTGATGACCGACCTCACCTGGTCCAGCGGCATGTCCAGGTCACGGAACCTGCGGATGACCTGGGCTACCGGCACCTGGCCCGGATCGTAGAACCGGTAACCGGTCGACGGGTCGATCTCGGCCGGCTCGAGCAGCCCCTGGTCGTGGTAGAAGCGCAGCGCCTTGATGCTCAGATGGGTCATCCGGGAGAAGTCGCCGATCGATACCAGAGTGCTCATGGGCAGGCTCATCCCCTTCGCGGTGACGTCATGGCGCTGATCTTCGACCCTCCCGTTACGGGAGAGTCAACCGGTACCGGCAAGGGGCGCGGCGGCACCGGTGCCGAGTGCACGATCGAGGTCGTGGTCCGGCCGTGCGGGGTAAACAGGTCAAGGACCGGTTCCAGGTCATCGATCGAGCCCAGCCACACCTTCATGAAGTAGCAGTCCTCGCCGGTGATCCGGTAGCACTCGGTGACGTTCGGCACCTCGCGGGCGATGCCGGGGATCAGCCGCAGCCCGCCGCCGGACGGGCTGATCCTGACGATGGCGCACATCGTGTAGCCGAGGGCGCGCGGATCCACCTCCGCGCGGTAGGACAGCACGCCGCCCTCTTCCAGGCGCCGGAGCCGGTCGGCCGCCGCCGGGCCGGACAGGCCGATCCGCCGCGCCAGCTCGGCCACCCGCAGCCGCGGCGCGGCCTGGAGTTCCGCGACGATCCGCCGGTCCACCGTGTCCAGCGGCGCGTCGGGCATTTCAAAGGCCTGACGCACAAAATTCCTTTGTTTCGACGGCAACTGCACGCTCACTCCCGCTGATTAGCCATTCCATGTGCCAACGCCAGCTTCATATGCTGCGCCCGTGCGACCCGGACCGCAACCCGCGCCCGCCGTGCACTGGCGGGCAGATCGGCTGCCGCCGCAGGCGTTCTTCCTGGTCAGCGCCGTGTTTCACTACCTGGGGCCGTCGCTGGCGGTGCTGCTGTTCGCGCGGGTCGGGGTGCTCGGGGTGGCGTGGCTGAGGGTGGCCAGCGCGGCCGTCGTGTTCGGCGCCTGGCGCCGGCCGTGGCGGCTGGCCCGGATGGCCCGCGAGTTCGGCCCGGCCGGCTGCTGGAATCTGGTGGCCCTGGGCGTGGTGCTCGCGGTGATGAACTCGGCGTTCTATCTCGCGGTGGCCCGGCTGCCGCTGTCGACGGTGGGCGCGATCGAGTTCGGCGGCACCGTGATCCTGGCCGCGGCCGGGGCGCGGACCGCCCGCAACGCGGCGGCCCTGCGCACTCACCACCGCCGGCGTCGTCACCATCACCGCGATCCGCCTGGCCGGCCAGCCGCTCGGCTTCGCCTTCGCGTTCGCCAACTGCGCGCTGTTCATGCTGTATATCGTGCTCGGCCACCGGATAGCGAACGCCTCGGGCGGCGCCAGGCCCTCGGGCATCGACCGGCTGGCCGTGGCCATGGCGATCGCGGCCGTCACCACCACTCCGTGGGGCCTGGGCGGCGCGCTGCCCGCGTTCCGGCACCCGATCCTGCTGCTGGCTGGGGCCGGGGTCGGCGTGTGCTCCTCGGTGATCCCCTACGCGGCCGATCAGCTGGCCATGGCCCGGCTGGCGCGCGCCACCTTCTCGCTCATGCTCGCGCTGCTCCCCGTCTTTGCCACCGTCATCGGCGCGATCGTGCTGCGCCAGGCCCCTACCGTCCAGGACGCCGCCGGCATCACGCTAGTAGTACTAGGCGTCGCCATGCACCAACAAGAGAGGAAATAGCGTGGACCACATAAGGCTGGGATCGGCCGGGCTGAAGGTGTCCCGGATCTGCCTGGGCATGATGAGCTACGGTAGCCAGGCCGAGCGCGCCTGGCACCTGGACGAGGCCGCGGCCGAGCCGATCGTCAAGGCGGCGATCGAGGGCGGCGTCACCTTCTTCGACACGGCCGACACCTACTCGGACGGCGTCAGCGAGCAGATCACGGGCCGGCTGCTGGCCAGGCTCTTCGACCGCCGCGAGGACTACGTGCTGGCCACCAAGGTCTACTTCCCGATGGGCCCCGGGCCCAACGACCGGGGCCTGTCCCGCAAGCACATCCTGGCCGCGATCGACGCCTCGCTGCAACGTCTGGGCACCGATTACGTCGACCTGTACCAGATACACCGGTGGGACTACGAGACGCCGATCGAGGAGACGATGGAGGCGCTGCACGACGTGGTCCGCGCGGGCAAGGCCCGCTACCTCGGCGCCAGCAGCATGTTCGCCTGGCAGTTCGCCAAGGCCCAGCAGGTCGCCGGACGACACGGCTGGACCAGGTTCTCCTCCATGCAGAACCACTACAACCTGCTGTACCGGGAGGAGGAACGGGAGATGATCCCGCTGTGCGCCGACCAGGGCATCGCCGTGCTCCCCTACAGCCCGCTCGCCCGGGGCGTGCTGACCGGCAACCGGAACCGGCAGGGCGAGCGCCGCACCACCCGCGCCGGCGACGACCCGCTTTCTGACCAGCGGTACAACTCCCCCGGCGACTTCGACGTGGTCGACCAGGTGGCCGAAGTCGCGGCCGCCAGGGGCGTCCCGCCGGCCCAGGTCGCGCTGGCCTGGCTGCTGAGCCGTCCCGGCGTCACCGCCCCGATCGTCGGCGCGACCCGGCTCGGCCACATCACCGACGCGGTAGCCGCCGCGGAGCTGACCCTGACCGAAGCGGAGACGCGCCGCCTCGAGGAGCCCTACCTCCCGCACCCGGTGCTCGGCCACGGCTGAATCGGGCCCAGCCCGATACCCTTCGGAGCGTGGCCGATCGCGAGACGCGCAGGTTGTCCTTTGGCTCGGTGGCGGCCGACTACGACCGCTACCGTCCTTCGCCGCCGCCCCAGGCGCTGGACTGGCTGATGCCTCCGGGCGCGCAGGCAGTGCTTGACCTGGCGGCCGGGACCGGCGCGGTGACCAGGGAGCTCATCGGGCGCGCGGCACGGATCATCGCCGTCGAGCCCGACGAGCGGATGCGCGCGGTGCTGGCCGCCAGGTGCCCGGAGGCCGAGGTCCTGGCCGGGCGCGGCGAAGACATCCCGCTGCCGGACGCGTCGGTGGACGCGGTGGTGATCTCCGCCGCGTGGCACTGGCTCGATCCCGAGCGGGCCGTGCCCGAGATCGCCAGGGTCCTGCGCGTCGGCGGCACGCTGGGCGTGATCAGGATCTCCTGGGACACGCGGGTGCCGTGGGTGGCCGAGCTGCGCGCGCTCGATCGCGACCCGCGCGGTCCGGACCGGCCGCCGGACCACGATCCGGGCCGCCGCCGCGAGCTGACGTTCCCGCCTGGTACGCCGATGTCGGCTGTCGAGGTGTTCACGGTCGAGTACTCGCGGCCGGTGACCAAGGACGACCTGGTCGGCCTGCTCGGAACCTACAGCCGGGTCATCACGCTCGGCCCCGAGCAGCGCGCCGATCTCTCCCGGCGGGCCAGGGCCCTGCTCGACCGGCAGCGCTGGGACCAGGGCGAGCTGCCGCAGATCTGCCGGTGCCAGCGCAGCACGCGGCTGCCCGGCCCGCCTAGCCGGGAAGCGGGCCGCGCAGGCCGCGGTCGATGAAGTCGATCATCCAGTCGAAGCTCTCGTCCGGGTCGGCGTCCCACTGGAACCCGCGGGATGCCTCCAGCATCGCGAAGCCGTGCATGGTGCTGCGGATGGTGCGGATGGCGTGGTTCATCTCGTCCTCGCCGATGCCGTAGCCGCGCAGCACGGCCGCGATCGAGCCGATGATGCGCGTGCTGGCCGCCAGCAGCGGGTCGCCGGGCCCGGTGAACTCCACCCCGATGGTGGCCATGTAGCGGCCCGGGTGCGCGATGACGTAGGCCCGGACCGCGGTCAGCAGCGCGGCCAGCGCGTCGCGCCCCGACTTGCCCTGCACGGCGTCGCGGACCACCTCGCCGAGCTCGGTCATGGCCAGCGTCGCGAGGCGGTGCTGCAGGTCCGCCAGGCCGCCGACGTGCTTGTACAGGGACGGGGGGCGGACGCCGAGCCGGTCGGCGAGCAGGCCCATGGTGACGCCGGAGTACCCGATCTCGTCGGCCAGCCCGGCCGCCGAGGCGGCCACGTCGTCGCCGGTCAGTCCCGCTCTAGGCACGCGCGTGCTCCTTGAGGAACGGGATCGCCAGCGCGGCCACCTCGTCGGGCTGCTGAGCGTGCGGGTAGTGCCCGCCGCCGTCGGCCATCGCGACCGTGCCGATCCCGGCCGGCATGGCGGCCACGACCGCCTCGCCCTCGGCCCGGGGGTCGGCGAAGTCGGGATCGAGCGAGCCCATGATGACCAGGGCCGGGCGGGCGACGTTGGGCAGCTGCGCGGCCGCGTCGGCGGGCGTGGACTTGCCGGTCTTCATGAACTCCGCCATCCGGCCGGGCTCGCGGAGCTTGGCGGCCAGCGCGGCCATGTATTCCGCGTAGTCGGCGGGCTTGGTGGGGTAGGCCACGTCGAGGTAGCGCATCCACACGCGCAGGCTGCGGAGCAACTGCGTGCCCATCAGCAGGGAGATGCCCCGGCGGTAGCGGCGAATCCGCAGGAACCCGCCCAGGTTGAGCCTCTGGGTCCTGGTGAACGGGTTGATCTCGACGATGCCGCTGACCAGTTCGGGCTCCTTCGCCGCGGCGATGGTGGCTGCGCCGCCCGAGATGGAGTGCCCGATGATGACCGCGGGCCCGCCCAGGTGGCGGATCAGCGCCAGCAGGTCGCCCGCGATGTCGGTGCGGGTGATGGCCTCGGCCCCGGTGACCGACGTCCAGCCCATGCTGGACTCCCCGTGCCCGCGAAGGTCCGCGGTGACCACCCGGTAGCCGGCCTGCGCCAGCCTGGGAGCCAGGAACCGGTACACCTGCCTGCGGTCTCCGATGCCGTGCGACAGCACCACCAGCGGCCCGCTGCCCGTCACGTCGTAGGCGATCCGCCCGCCGTCTATGTCCAGGAACTCGGTCATGCCATCCTCCTTGGCTAATCTTAATAGCTTTAAAGCTAATCTAATTAGCCAAAGATGTCAACTACGACGGAATCACCCGCCTCGAGGCAGGGGAGGATGTCAACCCCCCAGGTACTGCAGCACGGCGAGGACGCGGCGGTTGTCGCTCTCGCCGGGGGGCAGGCCGAGCTTGGCGAAGATGCTGGCCACGTGCTTCTCGATCGCGCCGCCCGAGACGACCAGCTCGGCCGCGATCCCGGAGTTCGACCGGCCCTCGGCCATCAGGGCGAGGACCTGGCGTTCCCGCGGGGTCAGCGTGGTCAGGCCGCCGCGCTGCCTGCTGGCCCGGAACAGCTGGCTGACCACCTCGGGATCCAGCGCGGTCCCGCCGGTGGCCACCCGCTCCAGGGCGGCGGTGAACTCGGCCACGTTGGCCACCCGGTCCTTGAGCAGGTAGCCGACCCCGGCCGCGCCGCCCTCGAGCAGCTGCGCGGTGTAGGACGTCTCGATGTACTGGGAGAACATGAGCACGCCCGTGCCGGGGAACTCCTTGCGCAGGGCCAGCGCGGCGCGCAGTCCTTCGTCGGTGTGCGTCGGCGGCATCCGGATGTCCACCACCGCCACATCGGGCTTGTGCTCCGCCACCGCGGCGAGCAGTCCGTCGCCGTCGGTCACCGTCGCGCACACCGCATGCCCGCGGTCCTCGAGCAGCCGGGTCAGCCCTTCCCGCAGCAGAGCGGCGTCCTCCGCGATCACCACACGCATTTCTGTCCCCTATGCCTTCAGAGGTAGCACGACGGTCACGACCGTGGGGCCGCCGGGCGGGCTGGACACGTCGAGGTGCCCGTCCACCGTGGACACCCGCTGGGCCAGCCCGGCCAGGCCGCTGCCGTGGGCCGCGTCCGCCCCGCCGATGCCGTCATCGGCGACTTCGAGGCGGAGCACGCCGGACCGTTCGGTAAAAATATTGATTTTGATCTGATTCGCGTAGCTGTGCTTGGTGGCGTTGGCAATCAGTTCCGCCGCGCTGAAATACGCGATCGTCTCGATGGCGGGAGCCGGCCGCGGCCCGATGTCGGCGGTGACCGTGGCCGGGATGGCGCTGCTCCCGGCCAGGGTGGCCAGCGCGCTGGCCAGGCCGTTGTCGAGGGCGGGCGGGTGGATGCCGCGGGCCAGGTCGCGCAGGTCGGCGAGCGCGTCCGTCGCGTTGCGCTGCGCGGCGTCGATCAGCTCCCTGACCGTGGCGTTGTCGGCCTGCTCGTCGTCCTCGCCCAGCTTCTCCCGGGCCATGCCCAGGTTCATGGCCAGCGCGGCCAGCCGCATCTGCGCGCCGTCGTGCAGGTCCCGCTCGACCCGCCGCAGCGCCGCGGCGGCGTCCTCCACCGCCAGCGTCCTGGTCCGCTCCAGCTCGCTGACCCGCTGGGCCATGGTGCTCGGCCCGAGCAGGCCGCGGACCAGGCGCCGGTCCCCCGCGTTGATGGCCCGGGCCAGCCACGACGCCGCGATCACCGATGCGGCGCCCACCAGGGCCGCGAGGAAGGTGCCCGGCCAGGTGTAGATCCTGAGATTTCCGCCGAACGGGAGCGGCGTTACCGCGATCAGCGGGTTCAGCGTGCCCCCGGAGTGATTGCGGAACAGCAACCAGTCCACCGGGTAGGTGATATCGATCAGGCCGATGACCACGGTCGCGACCGTGTAAAGCTGCACGGCCGCGACCGGCAGCTTCAGCAGGCTGTAGGAGATCCCCCGCCAGGCCGCGCGGTCCCGCAGCCGCTTGTCCAGCCGACCGAGGATGCCGGTACCCGGCTGGAACTTCGGCGGCGCCTCGACCCGGTAGCGGAGCAGCCACCCGGCCAGGCGGCGGTGCAGAGAGCCCAGCCGCCGGCCGACCCGCATGGCCACGGTGAGCAGCAAGAGCCCGACCACGGTGCCGAGGACCGATACGGACACGCCCAGGCCGAACACCAGCAGAACCAGGGTGATACAGAACCCGACCACCCCCGTCACCCCGCCGAAGCCGCAGTACAGCAGCTCGCGGACGGTCCGGCGGGTGAACGGGGCACGCAAGATCGTGCCCGTCACCCGCCGGATGTGCTCGCCCATGGACCTTATTGTCTCCCGCTGCTCAGGCGTCGCGGCGGGACAGGGCCCAGCCGCCCGCGGCCAGGGCCGCGGCGCGTACAGGCACAGCAGACCGAACCCGACGCCGGGTGACAGGCTATGGATCACCGGCTTGACCGCGGTCAGTGAGTTCTCCGCGATCGGCATCGGCATGAACTGCCCGACCGTGTCCTGGATCGAGGTGCCCAGCGGGATCAGGATCAGCGGCAGCACGAACAGCACCCCGACCACGGCGCTGATCGCGCCCGCCGTGTGCCGGATGAGGGCGCCCAGGCCCAGGCCGATCAGCGCGATCAGGGCCGGGTAGACGCCGGCCAGCAGCACCGCGCGCAGCACGCCCGGCTGGCCGAGGGTGGCGTGCGGGGCCGGGTTCTTGAGTACCGCCTCGCCGACGCCGAACGCGACGAAGGCCAGGATCTCCCCGGTCACCAGCGTCACCGCGGCGACGATCGCCGCCTTGGCCGCCAGCACCAGCGGGCGGCGTGGCGCTGCGGCGAACGTGGCGCGGATCATGCCGGAGGAGAACTCGCTGGTCACCGCCAGCACGCCGAGGACGCCGAGGGCGAGCTGGCCGATCGCCAGTCCGGCGTAGCTGTCGTTGGTCGGGTCGAATGCGGCGCGGTGGGCCACTGCCGAGGCCGGGTTCTGATGGGCCATGACCAGGATGGCCAGGCCGATCATGCCGGCCGCGAAGACCAGCAGGGTCCACCAGGTGGACCGGACGCTGCGCAGCTTGAGCCATTCCATCTGGGCTACGGTGCGGAAGCCGTAGTGCCCTTCGGCCCGTGGGTTGGCGGCGCGGTCGAGCGTCGCGGTGGTCATGACACACTCCTCAGGGGGTAGTTGGCCCCGTAGTTGGCCTCGTAGCTGGCGGAGTACTCGGTGCTGCCGTCGGTGAGCTGGAAGAACGCCTCTTCAAGCGAGCTGCTGCGGGCGGAGAGCTCGGCGACCGTGGTCTGGGCCAGCAGTCGGCCCTGGCCGATCACGATGAGCTGGTCGGCGGTCAGCGCGATCTCGCTGATCAGGTGGCTGGAGATCAGCACGGTGCGGCCGTGCGCGGCCAGGTTCTTCAGCAGGCCGCGGATCCAGCGGATGCCCTCGGGATCCAGCCCGTTGACCGGCTCGTCCAGCAGCAGCACCGCGGGGTCGCCGAGCAGCGCCGCGGCGATGCCCAGCCGCTGGGCCATGCCCAGGGAGAACTTGCCCGCACGCCGGTCCGCGGCCTTACCCAGGCCGGTGATCTCGAGCACGTCGTTGACCCGCCGTCGCGGGATCGCGTTGCTGGCGGCCAGCGCGGTCAGGTGGGACCGGGCCGTGCGGCCCGGGTGAAACGCCTTGGCCTCGAGCAGCGCGCCGACTTCGTGCAGCGGCCAGTGCAGGTCGTGGTAGCTCTTGCCGTTGATCCTGGCCGTCCCGCCGTCCGGCCGGTCCAGGCCGAGGATCATCCGCATCGTGGTCGACTTGCCTGCCCCGTTCGGGCCGAGGAAACCGGTCACGGTCCCGGGCCGGACGTCGAAGCTGAGGTTGTCCACGGCGATGGTGGGGCCGTAGCGCTTGACCAGGCCGCGTGCCTCGATCATGAGAAAGCCTCCCCGTTCATGGTTGCTTGCTATTTCCGGGCTCAACGCTATGAGCCAGTCGCCATCCGCAGAACGCGGCAATCACCCCAGTTCATGGTGGGGTTTGCCCTACCGTCGGTGATCTTGGCCGGGCTCGGACGTCCGCGAGCGTGCCCGGCCCCCGTAAGGCGGGCACGCTCGAGCCCATCTGACGACCACGTTATGGTCCGGGGCGTCCCGGCCGGAACGAGGTCACCACCCGTGTTCGGGGTGGGGTTTCCCCCGGCGGAGAGGCGGCTTCGTGGGCGCGTGCAACGACGCAGCGGTCCGGGAACGGCCGCGCGCGAAGCCCGGGGAGGAAAGGGCGCCTCGGCGCGGCCTAATGCCGCAGCCGCGCCGGAACGATGTGGCAGCGTGCCGGTTATAACCGGTGTTCAGTCTGGGGTGATGTGACACAGTTCATGTCGCCGTTGATGTGACACACCGGCGTGGCGTGCGGCATGTGTCGCCTGAGACCCGTTATGGCCTTGGTCATGACGAGACAGGCGGCGAGAATGAAGTACATGGATGCGGCGGTCACGGCCGGGGTGAAGATCACCAATGTGGCCCGGTGGTGCCGGGACAACGGGGTGGACCGGCGGACGTTCTACCGGCACCGGGCGCGGATCGGGGCCGAGGGGTCCTGGCAGCCCCGGTCGCGGCGGCCGAAGACCTCTCCGGGCGCGAGCCCGCCGCCGGTGGTGGCCGAGATCGTGCGGCTCCGGGAGGAGCTGGCACCTGATAACGGCGCGGACATGATCATCGCGGCGCTGGCCCCGGTGGCCGGGCGGGACGGCTGGGCGGGGCGGGGCTGGCGGGTGCCGCACCGGTCCACGGTGAACAAGATCCTCAAGCGGGAGGGCCTGGTCACCCCGCAGCCGGCCAAGCGGCCGAAGTCCTCGTTCCGCCGGTTCGCCTACGCCCGGCCGCGGGACTGCTACCAGATCGACGCGACCGAGGTCAAGCTCGCCGACGGCACCCCGGTCGTGGTGTTCGACGTGCTGGATGACTGCACCCGGCTGCTGGCCGCCTGCCGGGCCGCGGACGCCGAGACCGCCGCCGCCGCGGCCACCGCGATCAGGGCCGCGGCGGCCGCGCACGGCGCCCCGGGGATCGTGCTATGCGACAACGGCACCGCCTTCAGCGGCGGCCCGTCCCGCGGCCAGGGCGCCTTCGCCCGCGCCGTGGCCGCCCTGGGCGCCCGGCTCATCCACTCCAGCCCCTACCACCCGCAGACCTGCGGCAAGGTCGAACGCCACCACCAGACCCTCAAGAACTGGCTCGCCCGCCAGCCCGCCCCCGCCACCCTCGCCGAGCTCCAGCCCCTGCTGGATCAGTACCGGGCCTGGTACAACACCCGCCGGCACCACACCGCCATCAACACCACCCCGCGCCGCGCCTGGGACACCGCCGCAGCCCACGGCGGCCCCGGCCACCTGCCCCGCCAGGACGACGCCACCATCCACAAGCTCACCGTCGCCGCCAACGGCACCATCGCCATCGGCGCCCGCCTGGCCATCTACCTCGGCCCCGGCCGCTCCGGCACCAAGGTCACCGCCATCCGCGACAACGGCCACGTCACCGTCTACGACCCCGACGGCACCCCCATCGGCCACATCCACCTCAACCACGACAAGCGCTACCAGGGCACCCTCACCCCCGCCGCCTGACCTGTGTCATAACATCGGCGACAAACCTGCG
The DNA here is from genome assembly GCA_963705835.1 of uncultured Actinomycetes bacterium. Classification (GTDB taxonomy): domain Bacteria; phylum Actinomycetota; class Actinomycetes; order Streptosporangiales; family Streptosporangiaceae; genus Palsa-504. The sequence goes on along the minus strand of CAVPLC010000085.1, from coordinate 40,650 downwards.
ACACATGTCCCGCGACAGCACACCGGTTACGACCGGCTCAGCGCCACAACGTCATGGTTAGGGCCAGGTCGGGAGGCCGTTACCAGTGGTGGGTCGTTGCGTAGGAGTGGCTGGTGATCATGTCGGTGTTCTCGGGCCGCTGGTAGATGGACTGCACGGCGACCCGGCCGGGGCCGAACAGCCTCAACCAGACGCTGCGGTAGCTCCACCGGTTGTGCCAGAAGGCGAAGCCCATGTTCCGCGGGTACTCCAGGTGCAGCACCGACCGTACCGACACGTCCCGGTAGAGCAGCGCGCTCGGCTGGATCAGCAGGCTCTGGTTGGGCTGCAGGTCACGGATGAAGGTGTTGCCCGGCGAGTGCAGCAGCAGCAGGCCCGGTCCCTCGTGGGCGCCGAAGACGTCGCCGAACTGCCCCATCGGGTAGTGCGTCTCCTGGTCGTCCCCGCTTCCGGTGGTGTACCAGATGCCCGTCTGCTGCCAGTCGTACCGCACGTTCCCCGTGGCGGTCAGGAAGCGGTGCTCACGGACCCAGATCTGCTGGCCGCGCTGCAGCGGCAGGGCCACCACCTCGCCCGCGTGGTTGTCGGACAGCGCGACGTGCCCGGGACCGCGGGCCTCCACCATGATCAGCGGCATGCCGGCCATCTTGCGGTTCCAGGCGCCGCGCATCGGCATGTTGCTCAGCTGGGTCTGGGGCTCGGTCCACAGCAGCACGTGGTGAGAGAAGTAGATCCAGTCGTTCTGCGCGAGGCTGAACTCCGCGGCGGGGACCATGGTTCCCGCGATCTGGCAGTGCGACTGGCCGAACTGCAGCCGGGCCATGTCCTTGATCGGCGGCTGCTCGACCCACCCGGAGTCGCTGACCGAGGATCGGATGTCGACCGGCGCCCCGCACAGCGGGCAGGTCGGTGAGCTCGGGTCGCTCGGCTGCCGGCAGTACCGGCATATATAGGTATTCATCACGTCTTCACTCGGCGTGGTGGTGGACGTACATCGACTGGATGCCGACCCGGCCGGGCCCTGTCATCTCGGCCAGGTACATGCCGTGCCGCATCAGGCCGGTCTTGAGCGGCATCTGCTGGGCCTGCATCTGCACCGAGGAGTCCTTGTAGAGGAACCCGCCCGGCTCGACCAGGATCTTCTCGCCCGGCCGCAGGGTCCGCTCGAGCACGTTGCCGTTCCCGTGCAGCAGCAGCATGCCCGGGTAGCCGGCCGTGACGAACCGGTCGATGTACATCCCGCTCCCGCCGTGCAGCAGGTTGACAAGACCCTTAATCCGGACAAACGAGTACTGGACGCTATGAGAGGCCACCAGGAAGGCGTGCTCGCGGACGTCCAGTTCCATCCCGGGGTGCAGCGGCAGCACGACGAGCTCGCCCGGCGCGTCCCGGGAGAACGCGATGCGGCCCGGGCCGTTGGCCACCGTCACGATGTGCGGCATGCCGCCGACCGTCCGCTTCATCCCGCCGCCGGTGTTCAGCGAGGACAGCGGGACGGATTCGTCCTTCCACAGCAGCACGTGGTGCTCGAAGTAGAACGCCGTCCTGCGGGTGCAGGGCGATCTCCGCCACCGGGACGAGCTCGCCCTCGACCTGGCAGGTGCTGCCGGAGAACCGGAACTCGACCATGTCGCGCAGCCGCGGGGCCTCGCGCCAGCCGGAGTCGCTGACCTTGTTCCGCTCGTCCAGCGGAGCGCCACAGGTCTGGCAGCTGGTGGTGCCCGGCTGGTTCTGGGCCTGGCACCACTGGCACTGGATCATTTCCACGCTCGGAAGATAGCAGGGAAAGGTCCTTTGACAACGCCTTATGCCTCAAAGTTCGACAGCGGGTATGGTTCTGCCATGGCACTGCTCGGGCGGGAATTCATCGCCGTACCTGATGACCGCAAAGGTCAGATCGTCTTCAAATGGCCGGACGTCTCCATCCGTCGCTACACGCGTGCGATCGTCAACGCGGACGAGATGGCGATGTTCGTCAACACGGGCCAGGTCGTGCAGACCCTGCCCCCCGGCCGGCACCAGATCGACGCCAACGAGCTGCCTGGGCTCGGCGCGATCATCGACGCCGTCAGCGGCGGGAACGCCTACCGCGCCGAGCTGTACTTCGTCGGCACCCGCGAGTACACCGGCTTCAAGTTCGGCGGCCGCGTCGACGACGTGCAGGACCCGCGGACCGGACTGGTCGTGACGCTGCGCGTGTTCGGCGACTACGCGCTGCGAGTGGCCGACCCGGTGCGCCTGATCACCAACCTGACCGCCACGGTGGACGTCACCGACAACGAGCGGATCGCGGGCTGGGTCAGCGACCAGCTGCTCAAGGTGCTGCGGACCCATGTCACCACGCAGATCATCCGCAACGGGTGGCCCATCTTGGGCCTGATGGCGTACTCGGCGGAGATCGAGCAGAACACCATCGACGCCGGCAACGGCCAGCTCGCCAACTACGGCGTGCAGCTGACCCGGATGGGCAACTTCGACATCAACCTCTCCCCCGAGGACGAGCAGCAGCTCAAGCAGCTGGCCAAGGACACCAGCTACTCCCAGCTGGCCGGCGGCTTCCAGAACTACGCCGCGGGCGAGATGGCGCTCGGTGCCGGGCAGGGCCTGGCCAAGGGCGGTGCCGGGACCGAAGGCGCGTTCCTCGGCGCCGGGTTCGGCCTGGCCAGCGCGTTCGGGGCGCAGCAGGCGCAGGCCATGCAGGCGCAGCAGGCCGAAGCCGCGCAGCGGGCGGCGGCCCAGTACGGAGTCCCGTACGGTCAGCAGCCTCCCCCGGCTCAGGCAGCTCCCCCGGCTCAGGCAGCTCCCCCGGACCAGCCGGCGCCCACGGTGCAGCAGGCCGCGGCCGGGCCGGTGTGCGCCTCCTGCCAGGCGTCGAACCCGGCTGGCGCGCGGTTCTGCATGAGCTGCGGCCAGGCGCTCGCACCCGCCGTCATGCACTGCACCGAGTGCGGCACCGAACTGCCCGCAGGCGCTCACTTCTGCGCCTCCTGCGGGACCCGGGTCGGCGGCTGAGCTCGTACGCGGCTTTTCGTCGACGGCCAGCTTTGAACCGGTCCGGTGCCGGGTCCGTTCAGGCAAGAGGATAGGTGTCCTCGCTGGCCGTTCCCACCGCCTAAGGCCGGCGGCCGGGCACTTGGCTACGCCCGGCCGTGGCCCAGAGCGTGGGCCACGGCCGACATCGCCATAAGGATCACCTAGCTCACGTCTTACGCTGATTGCGCCTTCTCGGCGAGCACGGTGCGCAGGCGGTTCACCATGTGGCTCAGGCCGGTGTCGAAGCCGTCGAACACCTCGGCCGACATGTCGGTGAACAGTTGCCTGGCGAGTTCACCCGAGGGGAACGATGACCACACAGGAAACGACCGCGGCCGCCAACATCGCGCTCGTCCGCAGCAGCCTCGACGCGTTCAACGAGGGCGATATCGACACCTGCGTCGCCCTGCTCAGCCCGGACTTCGTGATGAACGTGGCCGGCCTGCCCCGCAGGCACGGCCCGGACGTGTGGCGGCAAGGGGTCGACGTCATCAAGCGCGGCTTCCCCGACCTGCACGCGCACATCGACGACGTTGTCGCCGCCGGCGATCAGGTGGCCCTGCGGCTGACGTTCCGCGGCACCCACCAGGGGGAATTCCTGGGCATGCCGGCCACCGGCCGCACCATCGAGTACATCAGCCACGAGTTCTACCGGATCGAAGGCGGCATGTTCGCCGAGGAATGGATCTGCTCCGACTTTGCCACCATGCACGCCCAGCTGACCGCCGACGGCACCTGAGCCCAGGGGGCCACGCAGCGAGCGAGTGGGGCTTAGCTCAGGCGAGTTCGGACTCGAGGACCTCGGCCGCGGGCCGGCGGGTACCCAGCCAGGCCGGGACGGTGCTGATCGCGGCCACGGCGGCGACTGTCCCCAGCACGGTGGCGGCCAGCCACCACAGGGGCGGCACCGCCACCGGCCCGCCGTCCTTGTTCACCGCCGAGAACAGCCCGAAGCCGCCGGGGACGCCCAGCAGCGCGCCGGCCAGCGCGGTCAGCGCCTGCGCGGCCGAAAGCCCCGCGCTGACCTGCTGCGGAGTCGCGCCCAGCGCCCGGGCCAGGGCCGACGCATGCCTGGCGTCCAGCACGGTGGCCCAGGTAATGAGGATCGCGTTGACCAAGGCCAGCACCACCAGCGCCACCGACAGGACCGTCATCACCTGGCTCAGCCGGGCGTCCTGCGGGTTGTCCAGCCCGGCGTTGGCGCCGAGCGAGGCGTTGTAGCCGGCGTGCACGAGCAGCACGGCGACGATGCCGGTGGTGGTGATCGCGATGCTGATCACGCTCAGCACCACCCGGCGGGGACGGCGCGCGGCCACGCGCAGCCCGAGCAGCAGCGGGACCGGCAGCCGGGCCGAGATCGCGATCGCCCAGGCCCTGCGGCGCGGCGGGCGGGCCGAGTCGGCCAGGGCGCGCACCGTGCTCGTCCGGGCGGCGCGGACCGCGGGCACCAGGGTGGCGGCGGCCGCCACCGCCAGGGCCACGGCGATCACGAGGCCGATCGTGGCCAGGGTGACCGGCGGCGTCCCTGGCGAGCCGAGCAGGGCTGCCCCGGGACGGGACAGCAGCGGTGCGACCAGCCAGCCGATCAGCAGGCCGAACGCCGCCGCCACCACGGCCAGGATCAGGTGCTCGGCCAGCAGGACCGCGGCGACCAGGCCCGGCGTGCTGCCGACCGCCTTGAGCAGGCCGACGCGGCGGGTCTGTTCGGTCATCCGCCCGCCGACCAGCACGGTCACGCTCGCCACCGCGAGCAGGCCGAGCAGCCAGCTGCCGATCAGCAGGACGCGCTGCTCGTTCCTGACCAGGTTCGCCGAATTAAAGCTGATGTTCTCCCACGAGTTGAGGAACGGCGCGTACGCGGAGGTCTGCGAGCTGTCGTAGGCGCTCGCGAACGCGTCGGCATCGGACGGGTCGGCCAGCTTCAGGTTCAGCGTGTACGACAGCGGCTCCGCGGCGGTGGCCAGGCTCACCGCATCCGCCCGGGTCATCCACACGTCCCCGGGGACCTTCCTGGCCAGCTCGGAGGTACTGAGGTCACACCCTGAGAAGCAGATATGCGGGTAAAGCAGGGTGCTGGCCGCGGTGACGGCGAGCCCGGCGACGCGGAACGCCCGGCCGTTCAGCGTCACCTGGCCGCCCGCACCGACGCCCAGCTCGTCGGCGAAACTGCGCTCGAGTACGACTTCGCCCGGACGCACCCAGCCGCCCTGCGTCACCTCGGGCTGGTCCACCGGGGCCGGGGCCTGGTCGCGCCCCTGGACCCGCGCCCCGGCCTTGCGGCCGTTGGCCAGCAGGGTGGCGAAGGTAAAGGGATAGGGCCCGCTGTGGGCGACAACGCCGGAGGCGCGGGTCAGGGCGGTCAAGCTCGCCAGGTCAGCCGGCGGGCCGCCCGCTGGCTGAGGCGGGCTGACCTTGGCCACGATGTCGGGTCCGGCGGTCGCCGCCCGGGTCTGCAGGTACGGCTGGTTGCTCACGCCGCGCAGGGCCAGCCCGAGGGTCAGCGTGGTCGCGGCCGTCACGATCGCGAGCACCAGCAGCACGGCCGACGCCGGCCGGTACCGAACGTCCCGGGCCGCCAGCAGGCCGATGAACACGATGCGTCCCATGTCGTCAGCCCTCGAGCCCGGCCAGCGCGCCCAGGTTGCCGCGCGTGCCGCCGGACATCCTCGTCTCCCCGGTGAAGGCCCCGTCCCTCATCGAGATCAGCCGGTCGGCAGTGGCCGCGATCCGCGAGTCGTGGGTGACGACGACCAGCGTCTGCCCGGCCGAGCGCAGGCCGTCGAACAGCCGCAGCACCTCCAGGGTCGCGGCGCTGTCGAGATTGCCGGTGGGCTCGTCGGCCAGGACAACCAGAGGGTCGTTGCTGAGCGCCCGCGCGATGGCTACCCGCTGGCGCTGGCCCCCGGACAGCGCCGCGGGCAAGAAGGCGGCCCGGTCGGCCAGCCCGACCCGGTCGAGCAGGCCGGCGGCCCGCCGCCGGGCCGCGCGCGGCGAACGCCCTGCCAGCAGGGCGGGCAGCTCGACGTTCTCCCGGGCGGTGAGCTCGTCCATCAGGTGGAAGGCCTGGAACACGAACCCGATCGCGGTGCGCCGCAGCCGGGCCAGCGCCCGCTCGCCCATCTGGTCTACCCGGTTCCCGGCCAGCTCGATCTCGCCTGCCGAGGGCCGTTCCAGGCCGCCCAGCAGGTGCAGGAGCGTGGACTTCCCGCAGCCGCTCGGGCCCATCACCGCGACCGTCTCGCCCTGAGCGACCTCCAGGTCGACCTCGTCCACCGCCCGGACCAGGCCCTCGCCCTTGCCGAACTTCTTGCTCAGCCCGCAGGCCGCAAGCACTGTCTCGCTCATCACTCACCCCTGTGACCGGTTTTCCTTGCCGACCAATGCTGTTCGCATGCCTCAAGCCAGCGCAGGTCCGCCTGCAACCGCAGCGTGACGCCCTCGAGCAGGAGCCCGGCGGCCGAGCCCTCGGGTTCGGCCATGGCGGCGCGCTGCGCGTCCCGCAGCAGGCGCAGCAGCTCGCGGCGCTGCGCGTCCACGATCGCGAGCGGATCGGCCAGCCTTCCGGCGGCCGCCGCCACCAGCTTGAGGTGGAACTCCGCGGGCGCAGGCCCGGGCCAGCTCACGTCCGCGAGCCATCCCGCGAGCCGCTGCTGGCCCTCCGGGGTCACCGCGTACACCTTGCGGTCCGGCCGGTCCGGCAGCCCGGGCTCGCGTTCCGAGGCCACCAGGCCCGCCTTCTCCAGGCGGCCCAGGGTCACGTAGATCTGCCCGGCGTTCATCGCCTCCCCGACGGGTCCCAGCGCATCCCGCAGTCGCGAGCGCAGCTCGTAACCGTGGGACGGCTCCTTCGCCAGCATGGCCAGGACGACTTCCTGCACGAGCCCTCCTCTTGCCTAACCGTTAGCTATTTATAGATATCCGTTATCCTATCGACCTGTCAAGCCTGCGGCCGTCTAGCGGAATGAAACCCGGCCCAGCCGGGCTGTTCGGGACATGAGCATCGAACTGGGCAGGGTCGGTGTCTGGCGGCATCCTTCTGGGCTCACCGCGGAACTAGTGGCCGAGATCGAGGCGCTCGGCTACGGGGCCATCTGGGTCGGCGGCTCCCCCGGCGGCGATCTCGCGGTCGTCGAGAACCTCCTGGCCACTACCGGTCACATCGCGGTGGCCACTGGCATCGTCAACGTGTGGAAGGACGACGCGGCGACCGTGGGCGCCTCCTATCACCGCATCACGGCCAGGTACCCGGACCGGTTCCTGCTCGGCCTGGGCATCGGGCATCCCGAGCACACCCAGGAGTACCAGCGGCCCTACGCCAAGCTGGTCAGTTACCTCGACGAACTAGACGACCTCAAGGTCCCGGCCGAGGGGCGGGCGCTGGCCGCCCTCGGCCCGAAAGTCCTCAGGCTCGCGGCCGACCGTTCCGCCGGCGCGCACCCGTACCTGGTCACTCCGGAGCACACCCGTCAGGCCCGGCAGATCCTCGGCCAGGGACCGCTGCTGGCGCCCGAGCAGAAGGTCGTGCTCGAGACCGATCCGGGCAAGGCCCGCGCGATCGGCAGGCCGCGGGTGCAGAACCCCTACCTGCATCTGACCAACTACCTCGGCAACCTACGCAGGCTCGGCTGGACGGACGCCGACTTCGCCGACGGCGGGAGCGACGCGCTGATCGACGCGCTGGTCGTGCACGGCGACGCGGAAGCGGTCGGCCGCGGCGTCGCCGCCCACCTGGACGTCGGCGCGGACCACGTGGCCCTGCAGGTGCTCGGTCCCGATCCGCTGCCCGCCCTGCGGGCCGTGGCCGGCTACCTCCGGCTGACGCCGTGACCAAGGCCCCCGGCTCGCCGGCTGGCATCGGCTCCAGGGCACTGACCGACCTGCTCGGCCACTGGCCGGCCGCGGACGGCCCGCTGTACCGGCTGCTGGCCACGCGGATCGCCCGCCTGGCCGACACCGGCGAACTGCCCGCCGGGCTCCGGCTGCCCGCCGAACGCGACCTGGCCGCCGCGCTGTCGGTGAGCCGGAACACGGTGGCCGCCGCCTACCAGGTGCTGCGCGACGAGGGAATGTCCGAGAGCCGCCAGGGCGCGGGCACCCGCATCGTGCCGCACCGCACCACGCCGGCCGCCGTGCACCGGGCGAACGGCTTCTTCGCGGGCCTGCTCGAGCAGGCTGCGGTCGAGGCCGACCTCAGCCTGGCCGCGGTGGACTGCGCGCCGCAGGTGGCGGCGGCGCTGACCGACCCGCAGACGCTCCTGGACCGTGCCGAACGCGACGCCCTGACCAGGACCTCCGGCTACTTCCCGTACGGGCTGCCGGAGCTGCGCGCCGCCATCGCCGGCCACCTGTCCGAACGCCTCGGCCTGCCCTCCGGCCCGTCCCAGGTCATCGTCACGACCGGCGCGCAGCAGGCCCTCGACCTGCTGATCCGCAATGAGGCGCTGCCCGGCCAGCCGGTCGCGGTGGAGGATCCCACGTTTCCGGGCGTGCTGGACGCGCTGCACCGGGCTGGCGCTCGGGTGATCGGGATGCCCGCCGGCGACGGCCTGGACCCCGAGCGGCTGGAGCACGCGGTCCGGACGCACAGCCCGGCGATGGTCTACCTGATCCCGACGCATCACAACCCCACCGGCCGGGTCATGCCGGCCGACCACCGGCACCGCGTGGTCCGGCTCGCCGCCGCCCATCCGGGCACGCTGTTCATCGACGACATGACGCTGGCCGAGCTCCCGCTGACCGACGGGCCGCGGCGCCCGCCGCTGGCCGCGCTCGGTCCGCGCCTGCCCAACCTGGTCAGCGTCGGCTCGCTGTCCAAGCTGTACTGGGGCGGCCTGCGCACCGGCTGGATCAGGGGCAGCGAGGGCCTGATCGCCCGGCTGGCCGCGGCCAAGGCCGCCGCCGACCAGGGCAGCGCCGCGTTCGGCCAGGCGATCGTGGCGGCGCTGCTGCGCGGTCAGCACGAGGACATCGTCAAGTGGCGCGGCGAGTGGCTGCGTTCCCGGCACGACGCGCTGGCCGGCGCGCTGCGCGCCAGCCTGCCCGGCTGGACCTGGCCCGAGCCGGACGGCGGGCTGTCGCTGTGGGTCGGGCTGCCCGGCGATGCCGACAGCGGCGCGTTCGCCCAGGCCGCGCTCAGGCGGGGCGTCGCCGTGGTCCCAGGGCGCCTACTCAGTGCCGCGGAGGCGGGTGCCCAGGCGAACGGTCATGTGCGCCTGGCCTTCACCCAGCCGCCCGGCGTCCTGCGGGCCGCGGTCGGCAGGCTGGCAGCTATACCAGAGCGGTCCCGATGAGGCCGTTATCGGCGGCGGGAAACGCGCCGGGCGGTTCGCCGTCCCGTGCGCCGGGCTACTCTGCGTGCTCCGAACATTTCATACCTCCAGATAGCGGCAGGGTCGGGTCGGCACCTTCAGCTGGCCGCCGCGGCCGTTTCCAGCGCGTGCAGTTCCTCGGCCTCCTCGGCCGACACCAGCCCGATCTCCACGAGGTCGAGCGGGCTGATAAACGCATCACTGATCCGGAAGCCGCCGGCGCGCACGATCGCGTCGCGCAGCGGAACCGCCCAGTGGTGTTCGATGAGGACGAGCGCTGCCGCGGAATCGTTCGGGATGTCCTCAAGCACATCCCAGCCCTCCTGCTCGGTGAACACGTGCACGCCGCCCTCGGCGGCTACCTCCGCGGCGCCCGCGTCCGCGCCCGCCTCGACGCCCTCCTCACCCTCGATGCCCAGGCCGATCAGCGCACCGATCTTGGTGCCGTACTCGATCGCCTCCTGCTCAGTGAGGTTGCTGAGGTGCTCCACCTCCAGCCCGCCGTCGGCGTCCTTGTAAACGGCGAGCGAGTCGATCACGCGCACCATGTCGTTGTCGCGCAGCCGTTCAAGCTCGTCGATGATCTCACCGTGGAAGTCGGGGTGGCTGAACCCCAATACGATCAGCTGCACTGGCCCAATTGCCATGTTCTTGACCTCTTTCGCGCGATCCGGACCTCTACTCGGGAAGCATCTGGCTCGACGTACACCGCTCAGCATCTGCCTGCATCGGGTCACAGGCATCACCCCCGGCGGGTGAGCGAGCCGCTATACCAGAGCGGTGCCGATGAGGCCGTTCCTGGTCACCAGGGCGGCCAGCTGATCCGCGCCGAGCGCGCCGGTCCCGGCCGGGCGCGCCGGCAGCACCATGTACCGGGCCTCCGACGTCGAGTCCCACACCGAGACCCGCACGGTCTCGGGCAGGGCCACGCCGAACTCGGCCAGCACGGCGCGCGGCTCGCGGACCGTCCGCGACCGGTAGGCGAAGCTCTTGTACCATCCGGGCGACGGCCCGAGCAGCGACACCGGGTAGCAGGAGCACAGCGTGCACACGATGACGTTGTGCACCTGGTCCGTGTTGGCCACCACCCGCAGCTGATAGCCGTGCTTGTCCGGCGGGGGCACCGAGAATCCGAAGTCCGCGGCCGCCTCGTTCCCGTCGGCCAGCAGCAGCTCGCGGAACGCCGGGTCGGTCCAGGCGCGGGCCGCCATCCGGGCGCCGTTCACCGGGGATGCGTTGGCGTACAGCCTGGTCAGGAACTCGTCGATCTCGTCGTCGCTGGTGAGCCCGGCGGCGATCACCCGTTCCTCGAGACGCCGCGCCCGCGCCGCGGCCGGGAGGTCGTCATGCTCGGTCAAGGTAGGACTCCCACAGGTCCACGGTCACGGTGTGATCGCCGCTCCCCCACAGGCCCGCGGCGGAAAACCGGACCGCGTAGCAGGTCTGCACCCGTGGCGGCGTGATGCCGCGGGCGCTGTCGTCGGGCAGCGGCCAGCGGCCGAGGGCCGCGACGATCTCCCCGGCCTGCCCGCGCACGTACCGCGGCATCCGGGTGTGATGGTCGGGGTCGAAGGCCCGGACCCGGACCCTGGTGCCGGCCGGGTACGTCACGGCACGCCCTTGCGGTCGGCCAGCGCCTCGATCGCCGCCAGCCAGCGCTCGTAGTAGGACGCGGCCAGGTACTCGGCCGGCGGCAGCCGCTCGATCGCGTCCCGCAGCTCGTCGTCGTTGAACAAGCCACGGCGCCGCAGCACCGCCGCCAGCGCGTACACGCGCGCCTCCCAGTCGGCCGCGAACGCAGGCTCACCATCCGCGCCGGCCGGCACCGGCCCGAACCCCGTCTGACCGCCCATGTCGTGAACCCGGCTCACCCTGGTGACCCTAACAGGCCTTTCTTTATTTTTCCGAACGGGCAGGGGTGCGTGCCCCCGGCCCGGCGGTCTCAGCGCCGGAGTGTTAGTTATTGAGCTATGACCGTGAACGGCGGACTCCGCAGCACCCAGTGGTTCGGCGCGACCGGGCGGGCCGGGATGGCCCACCGGTCCTGGATGCGCAGCCAGGGGTTCACGCCCGAGGTCTTCGACGGCCGTCCGGTGATCGGCATCGCCACCACCTGGTCCGAACTGGCCCCGTGCAACGTCCACCTGCACCGGGTCGCCGAGTCCGTCAAGCGCGGCGTGTGGCAGGCGGGCGGGTTCCCGCTGGAGTTCCCCGCCATGGCCCTCGGCGAGACGCTGCTGCGGCCCACGGCCATGCTGTACCGGAACCTGCTGGCCATGGAGGCCGAGGAGCTGATGCGGGCCAACCCGCTGGACGGCGTGGTGCTGCTGTCCGGATGCGACAAGACCACGCCCGGGCTGTTGATGGCCGCGGCCAGCGTGGACCTGCCCGCGGTCATGGTCACCGGCGGGCCGATGCTGAACGGCAAGTACCAGGGCACCGACGTCGGCTCGGGCACGGCGGTGTGGCGGTTCGAGGAAGACCTCGTGGCCGGGCGGATGACGCAGGAGGAATGCTGGTTCGCCGAGGGGTGCATGGCCAGGTCCAACGGGCACTGCATGACGATGGGCACCGCGTCCACGATGGCGTCGATGGCCGAGGCCCTCGGCATGCAGCTGCCGTACTCGGCGACCTGGCCCGCGGTGGACGCCCGCCGGTACGAGACCGCGCAGCGGGCCGGCCAGGTGGTCGTCGGCCTGGTCCTGGAGGACCTGCGGCCCTCGATGATCATGACCAGGGCGGCGTTCGAGAACGCGATCCGGGTGAACGCGGCCATCGGCGGGTCGACGAACGCGGTGATTCACCTGCTGGCCATCGCCGGGCGCCTCGGCGTGCCGCTGTCGCTGGATGACTTCGACGTCCTGGCCAGGGACGTTCCGACGCTGGTGAACCTGCAGCCGAGCGGGGCGTACCTGATGGAGGACTTCTGCTACGCCGGTGGCCTGCCCGCGGTGATGCGCGAGCTCGTCGACGCTGGCCTGCTTCACGCTGGCGCCGTCACCGTGACCGGGTCCGGGATCGGCGCGAACGTGGCGGACGCGCCGTGCTGGAACCGCGAGGTCATCAAGACCGTGGCCGAGCCGTTCCAGCCCGCCGGGAGCGGGACCGCGGTGCTGCGCGGCAACCTCGCCCCGGGCGGGGCGGTGATCAAGCAGTCGGCCTCCTCGCCGCACCTGCTCAAGCACCGCGGCCGGGCCCTGGTCTTCGACTCCCCCGCGGACTACTACGCCGTGTCGAACGATCCCGGGCTCGACGTCGACGAGGACACCGTGCTGGTCATCCGGTACTGCGGCCCGCGCGGCTACCCCGGCATGCCCGAGGTGTCCAACGTCGCGCTGCCGCGCAAGCTCCTGCAGCGCGGCGTCCGCGACATGGTGCGGATCTGCGACGGCCGGATGTCCGGCACCGCCTACGGGACCGTAGTCCTGCACGTCGCGCCCGAAGCCGCGGCGGGCGGCCCGCTGGCCCTGGTGCGGACCGGCGACTGGATCACCCTGGACGTCCCGGCCCGGACCCTGACCCTCGAGGTCGGGCCCGAGGAGCTGGCCGGGCGCCGCGCCGCGTGGCAGCCGCCCGCGCCGCACGCCAGCCGGGGCTGGACGCGCCTGTACTGCGAGCACGTGCTGCAGGCCGGCCAGGGCGCGGACCTGGACTTCCTGGTCGGCGCCAGCGGCCACGAGGTCCCGAAAGACTCGCACTGAGCGGTCACCGGGTAGTGTTCTCCCCTGTCCCTCATTCCGACCCTCAGGACGGGAGCACGTGGAGAACGTCGTCCTTCTCGATGAGACCGGGTTCGCCCGGGGTACCGCGGCCAAGGCCGCCGTGCACCACGCCCGGACGCCGCTGCACCTGGCGTTCTCCTGCTACCTGTTCAACGACGCGGGCCAGTTCCTGCTGACCAGGCGGGCCGAGTCCAAGCGCACCTGGCCGGGTGTGTGGACCAATACATGCTGCGGGCACCCGCTGCCCGGCGAGCCGGTGGCCGACAGCGTGCGCCGCAGGCTGCGGCAGGAACTCGGGATCGCCGCCGCGGACCTGGTGCTGGTGCTGCCCAGGTTCCGCTACCAGGCCCAGATGGCCAACGGCGTGGTGGAGAACGAGGTGTGCCCGGTCTACGCGGCGTACTCCGACGCGGCGTCCCTTGACACGGGGCCCGCGCCCGATCCGGACGAGGTCGCGGAGATCGCGTGGGTGGACTGGGGTCAGTTCTGCGACGCGGTGGGCACCGGTCGGCAGTCCGTCTCGCCGTGGTGCGAGATGCAGCTGCCCGAGCTCATGACGCTGGGGCCGTACCCGCTGGCCTGGGCGGCGGCCGACGAGGCGGAGCTGCCTCCGGCCGCGGTCCTGGCCGGGTTATCCACACTCCCATCTGGTGGGTTCCCCAGGGGCACGCTGCCCCGTCCCCACGATGTCCACAGGGTTGTCCACATCGGTGGGTTTACCGTTCAGGCGCCCGCGGGCGGGGTCTTGGGGGTCTGCGGGATGAGCCCGCGGGCCAGCAGTTCCAGCACGTCGTCGAGCACGTCCTCGGGGACGCGGCCGCCTGCCGTCCACTCGGCCCAGCGCATGCCGACGAAGTTGCCGACGCCGGTGTAGATGTACGCGATGACCTCGGGGTCATACCGCGCGTCGATGTCGCGGGTCATCTGGGCGGCCCGGACGCCGCGCGCGTAACCGCGGGCCAGGTGCTCGTAGTACTCGCGGAACAGCCCGCGGTCGATGAACTCCGACTCGCGGACGATGCGGTCGATCCAGGGGCGCTTGGACAGCAGGTCGAAGTACGCCCGGAAGGACGCGCGCTCCCTGCTGCGCTGGTTGCCGTCGGTGTGCTCGAGCGCCGCCTTCATGGCCCGTCTCAGGTCGGTGTTGATCGCCCGGACCACGGCCGCGAAGATCTCCGCCTTGGACCCGTAGTAGGAGTAGAAGCTGCCGGTGGCCATCCCGGCCCTGGCGCAGATGTCCGCGACGGTCGTCCGGTGGTAGCTGCGCTCGCCGAAGAGTTCCTCTGCGGCGGTCAGCAGCCGCTGCGCGGGCGGCCGTTCGTCGGAGGGCGCCGATGGCGGGCGGGAGCGCCCGCCCGCCATCCGGCCTGTGTCTGCTGTCATCTCGGCTAATCCCTGTTCCGTCCTTTGTGGGATGGCCGATGGGGCGTCAGGGTGAGGCCGAGGGGATGCCACTCGCGGGTGCCTGCTCCTCGGTTCCCGTGTAGTTGGTGATCGGGCCCGTGGCGGACGTGTCCGTGGTCAGCACCTGTCCTTCCTGCACGATCACGCCGTTCTGGATTTTGCCGATGTAGGCGCCGGTCATACCTGCATGGTCGGTCGCCGAGTACGCGTACGGGGCGACTATGGGGCCCTGCGGCAGCCCGGCCTCAATCGCCGTCACCAGGCTCGCCCTGGTCGGGTTCCGGCCCGCCTTGAACATCGCCTGCACGAAGCTGTAGGCCACCTCCATGCCGTAGACCACGTTGCCGTCGAACGGCGCCTTGGCGTCGTACTGGTCGTGGACCTTCTTCCACAGGGCAGTCCAGCTGTTGGTGAGGTTTCCGAGCGACGGAGCATACCCGTCGGTGATGATCCCGTTGATGAGCGCGCTGCCGTTGAGCGTCGTGCCGCTCTGCTTGGCGAACGCCGAGACCAGCCCGCCCAGCGTGATCGGGTCGGTGCCGACGTTGCTGACCACCAGGGTCGGGTTGTAGTTGAGCTTCAGGGTGTACAGCTTGAGCAGCGCGGTGAAGGCCGGGATCGAGAACGCCACGATGACCTTCGCGCCGGACGCCTTCAGAGCGGCCACCTGCGGTGCGATGGCGACGTTGGTGGGGACGTAGGTCTGCCGGCTGACCACCGACGAGGCCGGGATCTCGTAGTCCAGGCCCTTGACCCCGTCCTGGCCGAACTCGTCGTTCTGGTAGAAGTAGCCGATCTTCTCGCCCTTGAAGTGCTGCGCGACGTACTGCCCGAGGATCTTGCCCTCGCGCACGTAATCGATCTGCCAGCCGAACGTTTCGGGGTACTGGCTCGGCGCGTTCCAGCACTCGCAGCCGGAGGCCACGAACACATCGGGGATGTGCTCGCTGTTCAGGAAACTCACCGCGGCCAGGTGCGTCGGGGTGCCGAGGCCGTTGAATATCGCGTACACGTTGTCCTGCAGCACGAGCTGACGCACGTCCGAGGACGTGGTGGTCGGGTTGTAGGCGTCGTCGAGGTAGGTGTACTTGATCTTGCGCCCGTAGATGCCGCCGTTCGCGTTCACGTAGGCGAAGTACGCGGCCGACGCGGGGGCGATCTCGCTGTAGCCGGGCGCGGCGGGCCCGGTGAGCGGCTGGTGGCTGCCGATGGTGATCGTGGTCGCCGTGATGCCCGGCGCGGACGCGGTCAGCGCCGCGCTCGAGCTGCCGCTCGAGGTCGAACTCGCGCTCGGGCTCGAGCTCGATGAGCATGCGGCCACGGCCAGCGCGGACGCGGTCATGAGGGCCGCGGCTTGCCAGCGAAGCCGTCGCGATCTCTTCATATGGTGCCTTCCTTCTCATGTTGGCTGGCCGACGGCTCGTCGGCCGAAGGCGTCACATCGGACGTGGGCGCGATGCGCCAGGTGCGGGATTTCTGGTTGGGACCGAAGAATGCGATCAGGAGCCGCCGCAGCCCGCCCTGGATTCCCTGCGGGAAGACGAGCATGACCAGGATCAGGACGACGCCGTACGCGGCGATGGGGATGTTGGCTCCGACGGTGGCGGACTGGCCATGGCTGGTGGCCACGTCCGTGATGTAGGTCGGCACCAGGACGATGATCAGGCTGCCCCACAGCGCGCCGGGCAGGCTGCCCAGGCCTCCGATCACGGCCGCGGTGAGTAGCTGAATGGACAGCGTGACCGTGTAGGCGCCGGGCCCGACCAGCCCGGTGACGACGGCGAGCAGCGAGCCGGCCAGCCCGGCGCAGGCGGCGCTCACCACGAAGGCGCGGACGCGCGTCGCGGCGACGTTGATGCCGTCCAGCGCGGCGGCCACCTCGTCGTCGCGGACTGCGCGCCAGTTGCGGCCGATCCTGCTGTACATCAGGTTCGCCAGCAGCAGCAGGGTGACCAGCGCCACCGCGGCGCTGACCCAGGCCTGCCATCTGGTCAGCGGGAAGTTCGCGCCGAGGAAGGAGGGAACGGTGAACACGACGTTCAGGCCCTGGTCGCCGCCGAAGACCCCCGGCCAGGCGAGCGCGATCGACGGGAGCGCGACGCCGAGCAGGAGGGTCGCGCCCGCGAGATACGGGCCGCGCAGCCGGGCCGCGGCGATGCCCACCACGCCTCCCGCGGCGGCCGCGGCCGCGCCCGCCACCACGAGCGCGGCGTAGAACGGCCAGCTCTGGTGGATCAGCAGCAGCGCGGTGGTGTAGGCGCCGATGGCCATGAACGCGCCGTTGCCGAGCGAGATCTGGCCGCTGAGCCCGGTCAGCACGGTGAGCCCGGCGACCGCCGTGACATAGACCGCGATCTCGGCGATCTGGTAGTCGCGGAACTGATTCAGCGTCCTGGAGAGGTACCAGGCGATGACGCCCAGCACGACGGCGGCGCCCAGCCTGCGGAGGAAGGTCCGCATGGTCACACCCGCCGCATCCGTGCGCCGGCGAACAGCCCGTCGGGCCGGATCATCAGCACCGCGACGAGGATCCCCAGGGCGACCAGCGGGGGAATCTCGGAGCCCACCGAGCCGCCGACGTAGCCGCCCACGTAGCTGAGCGCGACGCCGAGGAACAGGCCGCCGACCACCGCCCCCACCGCGCTGTCCAGGCCGCCGATCACCGCCGCGGTGAAGCCGTACACGAAGATCGTGTCCATGCTGTTCGGAGACAGGAAGATGGACGGCGAGACGAGCACGCCGGCCAGCGCGCCGAGCAGGCCGGCCAGGGCCCAGCCCACCGTCAGCACCCGCGCGACCCGGATGCCGGACAGCCGGGCGATCGTGGCGTTGAACGCCGCGGCCCGCATCCGCAGCCCGGCCGTGGTGTACCTGAACATGACGCCCAGCGCCAGCGTGGCCACCAGCACCGCGACCACCACGAACACGTCGTTGCGGGACACGCCGAGCGAGGTGCCGCCGACCTTCAGCCCGGTGACGGAGAACGCGGAGGGGAACGACCGGAGCTGCCCGCCGTAGAAGATGCCGGCCAGGCCCTCGAGCAGGACGAGCAGCCCGATGGTCACGATCACCACGTTGAGCGGCGGCTTGCCGATGGTAGGCCGCACGACGGTCAGCTCGCTAGGCCGCGCCGAGCACGAGGCCGGCCGCGAGCGCGACGACGAACCCGGCCCAGTACGAATGGGTGCGGTAGATGACCTCGATCGCCACGAAGGTGGTGAACATGGCCATCCCGCCCTGCGCGAAATTCACCACCCGGGTGCCCCGCCAGATCAGCACCAGGGACAACGCCACCGCCGCGTAGACCATCCCGAAGACGATCCCGCTGAGCGTGAACTGTAGGAACTCGACCACTGGCATGCTCCTGCCTAGAACCCGAGGTAGTGGTGGCGTAGCGCGACGTCGGCGGCGAGCGTCGCGGCGTCGGCCGAGGCGACGACCCGGCCGAGGTTGAGCACGACGCCGTGGTCGGCGATGGCCAGGGCGCTCCGCGCGTTCTGCTCGACCAGCACGATGGTGAGCCCGTGCTCCCGGCTGAGCCCGGTCACCAGGTCCATGACCTGCGTCATGACCCTCGGCGCGAGGCCGAGCGAAGGCTCGTCGAGCAGCAGCACCCGCGGCCGCGCGAGCAGCGCGCGGGCGATCACCAGCATCTGCCGCTCGCCGCCGGACAGCGTGGAGGCCTGCTTGCGGCGGCGATCCGACAGCGGCTTGAAGCGCCCGTATTCCTCATCCAGCGCGGCGGCCCTGTCCCTGCGCTGCCTCGCGGGCCAGGACATCATCCCGATGCGAAGGTTCTCCTCCACGGTGAGCTCGGGGATCACGCCCTGTCCCTCGGGCACGTGCGCGATGCCGGCCCGCACCACCTGCTCGGGGCTGTGGCCGGCCACGTCGTGGCCGCCGAGCAGGACGCGGCCGCGGCGCGGCTTGATCATGCCGCTGATCGCGCGCAGCAGCGTCGTCTTGCCCGCGCCGTTCGCGCCGAGCACCGCCGTGATGGCGCCGGCGCCCGCCGTCACGGTCACGTCGTCCAGCGCGGTGACCCCGCCGTAGCCCGCGACGAGCCCCTCGACCTGCAGCGATTCCGCCCGCTCCGCCGCGCCAGCACCGTCCGGTCCGCTGCTCACCCGGTCGGCCCACCGTTCGCGCTCGGCTCGGCGGGTCCCGGGCCCGAATCGGCGGTGCCGAGGTAGGCGGCGGTGACCGCGGGATTGGCCTGAACCTCGGCCGGCGTCCCGGCCGCGATCACCTTCCCGAAGTCCAGCACCACGATCGAGTCGCAGACCGACATCATCAGGTCCACGTGGTGCTCGACCACCATGAGCGATCCCTCCTCGGCCAGGTCGCGGATCAGCGCGCCCAGTTCGTCGAGCTCGGCCTCGGCCAGGCCGCTGGCGGGCTCGTCGAGCAGGATCAGCCCTGGCCTGGCCACCAGGGCCCGGGCCAGCGCGATCCTCTTGCGCATCCCGTAGGACAGTTCCGGGGGCCGCGCGTCCGCGACGTCGGCCGCGCCGACGCGTTCCAGGGCCTGCGCGGCCAGGCCGCGCAGCTTGCGCTCGTCGCGACCGGACCGTGGCAGCGAGAGCAGCGCGGACCAGAAGCCGGCCGACGCCTTGCAGGTCGCGCCGACCATGACGTTCTCCAGCGCGGTCAGGCCGGCGTACAGGCCGACGCCCTGCAGGGTCCTGGCCACGCCGAGGGAGGCCAGCTGGTGCGGCCGGACCTGGTGATGGCGGCCGCCGATCAGGACCTGGCCGTCATCGGGCCGGATGAAGCCGCACAGCACGTTGAGCAACGTGGTCTTGCCCGCCCCGTTGGGCCCGATGACGCCCATGACGTGCCGGGGCGGCACGGACAGTGAGACGGCGTCCAGGGCGGTCAGGCCGCCGAAGCGCACGGTGACGTCGCGGACTTCCAGCACTGAACCCGGATTCATCACTCTTTGTCCTAGATACTGTGGGGTGGATGTTCCGGCATGAATCCTCATTCAAGGCTGGTCGCGGGTACCGGGCAAGCCCCGTACGGAGTTTGGTGCCGATTCGTAGCTGAACCGCAATACGAGTCCGGGCGCCCTGCTCCCCGGCATGGGGCGATCGCGTACCGAGGGTCCGGCTAGCGCCGGAGCGTCGCCGAGGCGCAGGAGGCGCCTGACGGCGTTGCCCTTGAGGATCTTGGGACGGACCTCGGGCTTGATGTCGAGCAGCTCGAAGTCGCGCAGCCAGCGCTCCGGGGTCAGCAGCGGGTAGTCGGTGCCGAACAGCATCTTGTCCTGCAGGTACGAGCTGGCCGCGCGGACGAGCTGCGGCGGGAAGTACTTGGGCGACCAGCCCGACAGGTCGATGTAGACGTTGGCCTTGTGGGTGGCGATGGACAGGGCCTCGTCCTGCCAGGGCACCGACGGGTGCGCCAGGATGACCGGCATGCCGGGGAAGTCCGCGGCCACGTCGTCGATCAGCATCGGATTGGACAGCCGCAGCTTGATCCCGCGGCCGCCCGGCAGGCCGGCCCCGATCCCCGTCTGCCCGGTGTGGAACACGGCGGGCAGGCCCGCCTCCTCGATGACCTCGTACAGCGGGTAATAGGCCCGGTCGTCGGGCGAGAAACCCTGCAGGCTCGGGTGGAACTTGAACCCGCGCACACCGTGCTCGCCGATCAGGCGCCGCGCGCGGCGCACCGCCTCGGCGCCGCCGTGCGGATCCACCGAGCCGAACGGGATGAGCACGTCGGCGTGCGCGGCGGCCCGGTCGGCCACTTCCTCGCTGGACAGAGCGGGATGACCGGTCGCGGTGGCGGCGTCCACGGTGAACACCACGGCGGCCAGCTGGAGCCGCCGGTAGTAGTCGGCGATCTGCTCCACCGTCGGCGCCCGGTCGCCCGACGCCTTGAAGTATTTCGCCGACGCGGCGAGCAGCTCGTCGTCGAGAGACAGCTGCCCGTGTCCGTCCGATTCGACGTGCACGTGCACGTCGATCCCCTGCAGGGCGGAAAGGTCTAGGCCAGCCACCCAAACACCCTATACGCCAGGTTCGCCCTGGCCAGCATGGTGCGGCTAGCATTTCCGCGGCCCGCGTTTGTGTAGCCGTCACATTGCCGGGGACGACCCGGCTGTGGCAGCGTCTGCGATGTGGAGCCGCGAGGTCACCTGGTCCAGGTCCGCGAGGGCGACCTGCTGTGGACGCCGGGGCCCGACCGCGTGGCCCGCGCCAACGTCACCGCGTTCACCGGCTGGCTCGGCCGCGAACGCGGCCGTCACTTCGGCGACTACGACGCGCTGTGGCGATGGTCGGTGACCGACCTCGACGGGTTCTGGCAGGCCGTCTGGGACTACTGCGGCGTCGAGGCCTCGGCCCCGCCCACCGCGGTCCTGGGCGCCAGGGCCATGCCCGGCGCGGACTGGTTCCCCGGCGCCAGGCTGAACTACGCCCAGCACGTGCTGCGCCACGAACGGCCCGGCCAGGACGCCCTGTACTACCAGTCAGAGACCGCCCCGCTGACCGGCCTGCCCTGGCCGGATCTCGCGAACGGCGTGCGGGTCCTGGCCACCCGGCTGCGCAACATGGGCATCGGTCCCGGCGACCGGGTCGCCTCCTGCATGCCGAACATCCCGCAGACCGCCATCGCCATGCTGGCCACCACGAGCATCGGCGCCATCTGGACCAGCTGCTCCCCCGACTTCGGCGGCCGCGGGATCAGTGACAGGTTCGGCCAGCTCGCCCCCAAGGCCCTGTTCTGCGTGGACAGCTACCGGTACGGCGGCAGGGACTTCGACCGCAGCGCCGAGATGCGGCAGGTCATCGGCGGGCTCCCCGGACTGGAGTACGTGATCGGTGTCCCCGGGCCGCTCGGTGCCGCCATCGCGCAGGATCCGGCCGGACCCGCGAACCCGGCCACGCTGACCTGGGATGAGCTGATGGACCACCCGCCGGTGCCCGCCGTCGGGTTCGAGTTCGAGCAGGTGCCGTTCGGCCATCCGCTGTGGATCTTGTTCTCCTCGGGTACCACGGGGCTGCCCAAGGCGATCACGCACAGCCACGGCGGCATCCTCGTCGAGCAGCTCAAGCTGCAGACGCTCAACATGGACCTGCGCGCGGGCGACCGGCTGTTCTTCTACACCACGGCCGGCTGGATGATGTGGAACTTCCTGGTCAGCTCGCTGCTACTGGGCGTGCGGCCGCTGCTGTACGACGGGCATCCGGGGTACCCGCGGCCGGATGTGCTGTGGGAGATGGCGCAGAACGCGAGCGTGACGATGTTCGGAGCCAGTCCCGCCTACGTCGACCTGCTGTCCAAGGCAGGCCTGGTGCCGGGCGACAAGTACGACCTGTCCGCGCTGGCCTCGGTCATGCTGGCGGGCTCGCCGGTGTCGGCCGAATGCGGCGCCTGGTTCTACCGCAACGTCAAGCGTGACCTGTGGCTGCACGTGGGCAGCGGCGGCACCGACGTGTGCAGCGGGTTCACCGGTGGCTCGCCCATCCTGCCGGTCTACGCCGGCGAGCACCAGGCCCGCAACTTCGGCGTGGCCGCGTACGCGTTCAACGCGGCGGGCCAGCCCGTCACCGGCGAGGTCGGCGAGATGGTGATCACCCAGCCGATGCCGTCTATGCCGGTCCGGCTGTGGAACGACGAGGGTCACCAGCTCTACCGGCAGACCTACTTCGCCGACTTCCCCGGCGTCTGGCGGCAGGGCGACTTCTTCAAGGTGAACGAGCGCGGCGGCTGCTTCGTGCTCGGCCGCAGCGACGCCACCCTGAACCGGCACGGCATCCGGATCGGCACCGCGGAGGTCTACGCCGCGCTGGAGTCGGTCCCGCAGATCACCGGCGCGCTCATCGTCAACCTCAACCTGCCCGACGGCGGGTTCTTCATGCCGCTGTTCGTCACGCTGGAGGACGGGGCCGTCCTCGACGACGCGCTCCGCGCCACGATCGCCGGCCGGCTCCGCAGCCAGTACACCGCGCGGCACGTCCCCGACCGGATCATCCAGGTCGCGGCCATCCCGGTCACGCTGACCGGCAAGAAGATGGAAGTACCGGTGCGCAAGATCTTGATGGGAGCGGCCCCGGACGAGGCGGCCAACCGCAACGCGATGGCCAACCCGCAGTCCCTGGACGCCTTCGCCGAGTACGCCCGCACCCAGCAGGATTACCGCCTGGAGTAACGCTGTGTCGTCACTCCTCGTACTCCTGGGACGGCTTGACGTAGCCGAAGAACGCGCGGCGCTTGATGAGGTCGGCGACCTGCTCCGGGACCATGGTCTCCCACGAGTCGTCCTGCTTGGCGATCCGGCGCAGCACGTCGCGGCTGAAGATCGGCAGGTAGTCGGGGCGGTAGTTGTCCAGGTGCACGAAGCTGCCCCGGCCGTACAGGTAGTCGTACAGCGGCTGCAGGTCGGGCTGGACCTTGATGTCGTACACCGTCCTGAGCTCGTCGTCCGGCGTCGGCCGGTGCGGGTAGACGTAGAGCTTGAGGCCGTTCTTGAACAGCCGCCCGAAGCTCTCCAGGATCCCGCCGGGAAGCTGCGCGTGGTTCTTCTCGTCGAACAGGTCGATCAGGCTCGGCACGCCCATCACGATGCCGATCCGCTCGGTGGTCCGTTCCCCGATGTAGGCGGCCAGCCGGTAGTAGTCGAAGTAGTCGGTGATCAGCACGGTCGCGCCGCAGGCGGCGAGCAGCTCGGCCCGGGCCAGGAAGTCCCGCCGGTCGACCTCCTGCCCTCCGGCGAGCAGGTTCCGCATGGTGATCTCGGTGAGCTGCAGGACGGGCTTGCCGGCCACCACCGGGTCCTGCTCGAACTTGGCCCTGGCCGTCTCCAGCATGTCGAGGTTCACGTGCGTCGGCGGCCGGAAGCTGCCCCGCTCGACCAGCACCGCCTTCTTGCGCAGCACCTCGCTCGGCTGCAGCACGACGCGGTCAGGGCCGAACATGGCCACCCCGCTCAGGCCGAGCTGGACGAGCTTGACCGCCATCAGCCGGTTGTCCACGCCGCGGAACTCGATGCCGCGGAACTGCATCATGTCGATCTCGATACGACCGACGGTCAGCCCGTCCAGCAGGCTCTCGATCAGCCGCTCGGGCTCATGGTGCTCGAAGAACGCCCCGTACAGCAGGTTCACCCCGACGATGCCCAGCGCCTCCTGCTGCAGCCAGGCCTCCACATCCAGCATCCGGACGTGCATCACGATCTGGCTCGGCTCGTCGTGCGCCTGGGCCTGGAACTTCACGCCCATCCACCCGTGGCACTCGTTCCCGCCCCGGAAGCTGCGTGCCACCACGGTATCGGCGAAGGCGAAGAAGCAGTTCGAGTCGCCGCGTTCTTCGTTCAGCCGCTCGACGTTGAGCTGGAATTCCTTGTCCAGCATGCCCTGCAGCCGCCCCATGGACACGTACCGTTCGGCCTTGCCGTACTCGGCGTCGCTGACCGCCATGTCGTAGGCGGAGATGGACTTCGCGACGGTGCCCGCGGCGCCCCCGACGCGGAAGAACCACCGGACGACCTCCTGGCCGGCCCGATCTCCGCGATCGTGCCGTACCAGCGCGGATCCAGGTTGATCCGCAGCGCCTTCTGGTGCGTGTCGGATTGATGAGCGCTGCCGATGAGCTCGGTCATCGCGTATCCCCTGCCTGCTCACCTGTTGCGACCGCCCGGCGGCCTTACCGATCGCTGGGATTGTACTGTTTTCCGCCGGCCAGCCGCCAGCAACGCCCAGGTGAACGATGGGCACCGCCGCAGCGGTAACGTTCCCGGAACGGTCGGAGCGTAGGGTTCGGTCCGTGAGCCTGAGGACCTGGAGGATCGTGCTCGGCACCCTGGCGGTGCTGTCGTTGGCGGCCGCGATCCCGCTGAGCGTGCTGTCAGATCAGGTGGCCAACTTGGTGATAGCGGCGGTGATCGGCGTTCCGAGCGCGGCGATCGGAGTGCTGGTTACCCGGCGTCAGCCGGGCAACCCGCTCGGCTGGCTCTTCCTGGTCAGCGCCGTCTGCCAGTTCATCGGCACGGTCGGCGGTGGCTACGCGCTGCTCGTCTACCATTTCGGGCACCACCTTCCGCTCGGCCCGGTGGCGCTGGCGCTGGACCAGATCTGGGGTCCCAGCCTGGTGGTGTTCGTGGTCGCGATCCTGCTGTTCCCCGACGGCAGGCTGCCCTCGCGATTCTGGCGCTGGGTGCTGCGGGTCTACGTCGTCTTGTTCGTCACGCTGCTCGTCGCCGAGGCCGTGGCGATTGCCGGCGCCCTCGCCGCGCACCCGGTCCGCGTCGACGAAAGCGGCGGGCTGGCGGCCGTCGATCATCCGGTCGGCTGGTTCAATGCCGTCCAGGGCATGATCATCATCGGGATATTCGTGCTGTCGCTGAGTTTCATCCTCCGCCAGGCACTGAGCTGGCGGCGTGCCACCGGGGAGCGGCGCCAGCAGCTGAAATGGCTGGCCAGCGGCGCCTCCGTGAGCATCGTCTGCCTGATCCTGGCGGGGAACGTCGGTGCTTCGTCAGGCAACGGCCCCACGTTCTGGGGCGTGCTCGGCGGCCTGGCCTGGATGGGTGTCACCGCGCTGCCGGTGTCGATCGGCGTGGCGATCCTGAAGTACCGGCTGTACGAGATCGACCGGATCATCTCCAGGACCCTGGCCTACGCGATCGTCACCGGCCTGCTGGTCGGGGTCTACGCCGGGCTGGTGCTCCTGGCCACCGAGGTGTTCGGGTTCCACAGCGGCGTGGCAGTAGCCGTCTCGACCCTGGTGGCCGCCGCGCTGTTCAGCCCGGTCCGGCGCCGGGTGCAGCACGCGGTGGACCGGCGGTTCAACCGGGCCCGCTACGACGCCGAGCGCACCGTGAACGAGTTCGCGGGCCGCCTGCAGGACGTGGTGGATCCCGACGCCGTCCGCGCCGACCTGGCCGGCGTGGTCGATGCCGCTCTCGAGCCGACCCACGTATCGGTGTGGCTCAGTCGTTGACATCATTGGATCGTGAGCAATCTGGATCCGGCGCCAGAGGCGATCATGTTGGCCCCGGGCGTGCACCAAGCGGTCGATGTCCTGGAGGCCCGCAAGGCCGCCATCGGCGACGGGACCGAAGTGCGCAGGCTGCTGCCGCAGCGGACGCTGCGCACCGTGGGCGCGTGGTGCTTCCTGGACCATTACGGGCCCGACGACGTGAGCATCGGGCCGGGCATGCAGGTGCCGCCGCACCCGCACATCGGCCTGCAGACCGCGAGCTGGCTGTTCGAGGGCCTGGTGCTGCACCGGGACAGCCTCGGCAGCCGGCAGATGATCCGGCCCGGCGAGCTGAACCTGATGACCGCAGGCCGGGGAATCGCGCATGCGGAGGAATCCGCGGCCGGGCGGCCCGGCGCCCTGCACGGCCTGCAGCTGTGGATCGCCTTGCCCGCGCAGGACCGGTTCACCGAGCCGCGCTTCGCGCACCACGCCGACCTGCCGGTCGTCCGGGAGGGCGAGGCGAAGGTGACCGTGGTCGTCGGCGAGCACCGCGGCGTACGGTCGCCGGCCGAGGTGTTCACGCCGCTGGTGGGGCTCGAGGTCGCGGTCCCCGGCGGGGACGACTTCGTGCTGCCGGTGCGGGAGGACTTCGAGTACGGGGTGGTCGCCGTCGACGGTTCCGCGGTCGTGGCCGGCGCCCTCATCGCGCCCGGATTGCTCGCGCACCTGCCCGCCGGCCTGCCCGAGATCCGGTTCTCGCCCGCGGGCGGGCGCAGGCAGGCCCGGTTCTTCGTGCTCGGCGGCGTGCCGTTCGGCGAGCGCTTGCTGATGTGGTGGAACTTCGTCGCCCGCACCGGCGAGGAGATCGCGCAGGCCCGCGAGGACTGGGCAGTTCAAGGGTCCGGCCGGTTCGGGGTCGTCCACGGCTACCCCGGCGCGCCGCTGGCCGCCCCGCCGCTCCCGGCGGTCCCCCTCAAGCCCCGCTGACGCGCGTCCGCGAACCAGCCCGCCACAGCCTGACGAACCACAGCTGCACCCGCTGCCGGAGCGGCAGCGGGTGCAGTCGGCCGTGTATGCACATGCCGGTGTCACCGGGAAGCAGGCAGTCGCCCGGGCAGTTCCCCCAGCAGTGCCGGCAGTGGCGCCCCTCACCCATGCCCCCATCCTGACTCACGGCCCTGACCCTCTGGCAATTGGGGGCGCGCCGGGATGTCTATCCGGGTAGCGGCCAGATACGCTCAGCTTCCATGGGAATAGATCAGGGGATTTCCCGTTCTCCTTCCCTTTACCGCAAGGTAGCGGAGGACATCAAGGCCGCGATCGCGGCCGGAGGGTACGCGGCGGGGACCCGGCTTCCCTCAGAGAGCGAACTGGCCGAACGTTACTCGGTGTCACGCGGCACGATCCGCCAGGCGTTCGCGGCGCTGCGCGCCGACGGGGTCATCGCGTCCCGGCGCGGCGCGCGCCGGGTGGTCATCGGCGGGCCGAGGGTGCAGAGCTTCGGGGAGCTGCTCTCGTTCTCCCGCTGGGCCCGGGCCATGGGCGAGGTGCCGAGCGGCAAGATCGTCGCCATGCAGCGCCGGCCGGCCAAGCCGTCCGAAGCCGAGCGCCTGGCCCTCCCGGCGGGCGCGCCGATCTACCACCTGACCAGGGTGCGGCTGCTGTCCGGCCGCCCGGTCATGATCGAGCGGGGCGTCTACCCCGACAGAGTGGGCGCTCTGGTGGCCGGGATGGACCTGGAGGGGGGCTCGATCACCGAGCGCCTGGAGGAGCTGGGCATCGTCTTCGCGGACGCCGGGCACGTGATCGACGCGGTGCCCGCCTCCGCCGAGGACGCCCGGCTGCTCGGCGTCAGCCCGCGGGTGCCGATGCTGCGCGAGCGCCGCCTCACCACCGACCTGGCCGGGATGCCGGTCGAATGGTCAGACGACCGTTACCTGGGCAGCGCCGTCGCGTTCAGCGTGCACAACTCGATCGCGGTCAACGCGCTGTCCCGCACCCGGGCGCGCTCAGGACCGGACCAGGGCTCCAAGTAGCGGCGCGAAGTGCTCGAACCCCGGCGGTGTGACCGCGGGATCCTTGGCCTCGTCGTCCCAGCGGCGCACCGCTACCGCGTCCCGCGCGTGCGGCAGGGCCTCGAACGCGGCCACTTCGTCCGGGTTCATCGGCCCGCCCTGCAGCGCCAGCGTGCGGACCGACTCGGCCGACAGCAGCCCGAGGTAACCCGGATCCGTCGCGCACAGGTACCGCTTCGCCGCCACGTGCAGGCGTACCGGCTCGGTCACCGCCTCGCCGAACCACTGGCTCAGCCACCGCGCCCCGGCCTCTGCGTGCCTGGAGTCCGGTTCCTGCCGCAGGTGACCGACATCGTGCAGCAAGGCCGCGGCGACCAGCGGCGGGTCCGCCCCGGCCGCCTCGGCCAGCCCTCCGGCCTGCAGCATGTGCGTGCCGATGGTGACCGGCTCGCCCAGGTAGTCCCGGGCCCCCGGCCCGGCGAACAGCTCCCCGATCGCCTCGACCGCGGTCATGGCCTCTCCTCCTGGGCAGTACGGCCAGAGTGCTGGCCAGGCCGTCCAGGCCCGTGCCCGCGCGGCGGGTACGGCCAGGTAACGCGGCCAGATCTCCTGGGGCAGCCGGCTCACCAGGTCCGCGGGCAGCCACAGGTCCTTGTCGTCCTCGGTCCGCCCGTCGCCGCCTTCGGCCGAACCGAGTGCGTGCGCGGCCAGCCAGGAGCGGGTGAACGTGGACCGGTGCTGGTCCGGCGCGAACGTCACCACGACCGACTCCCCGGCATCCTCGACCGCGGTCACCACCGTACCGTTCGGTATCTCGGTCATGTCTTTGAGCTTTTGCCTGCTGCCGGGGTCCACGCATTCGGCGCACGGGCAGTTGTCGCGCAGCCATACGGCGGGAAAGCGCAGCAGACGGTCACCGGCCGCCAGCTCCAGCCCCCCGTCGCCGCTCATAAGTTGGCTATACATGTTGAAATTTGATTATACTGGCGACTGTGAGGCTGACGCAGCGGATCGTGGTGGTCGGCGGGGGCGTGCTCGGCACGATGCACGCGGTGATGGCGCGGCGGCGCGGCTACGAGGTCGTCCACCTGGAGCGCGAAGGCGAGGCCCGCGGAGCCAGCGTCAGGAACTTCGGCCTGGTCTGGGTGAGCGGCCGCCGGGCGGGCGCCGAGCTCGGCCTGGCCCTGCGCGCTCGCGAGCTGTGGGAAGAGCTGGGCGAGGCCGTGCCCGGCCTCGGCTTTCGGGCCGCGGGCTCGCTCACCGTGGCCACCGACGACGTCGAGCTCCGGGTGCTCAAGGAGGCGGCCGGGCTGCCCGACGCGGACCGGCGGGGCTTCGAGCTGCTCGACCCGCACGGCGTCCGGGAGGTCAACCCGGCCCTGCGCGGCGAGCTGGCGGGCGGCCTGCTGTGCCGCCGCGACGCCATCGTCGAGCCGCGCCTGGCGCTGCCCGCCCTTCGAGAGCATCTCGCGGGAGCGGGGTATGAGTGGCTGCCGGGGCGCGAGGTAACCGAGATCGCGCCCAACGCCGTGCGCGATCACACCGGTGCCTGGCACCAGTGCGACCTGGTGATCTTGTGCCCCGGCGCCGCGTTCACCGGAGTCGCAGGCCGGTATCAGCGCTATCTGGCGCGGGACGGGGTGCGGCGGGTCCGGCTCCAGATGATGCAGACCGCACCGCTGGCCGAGCGGCTCACCACGGCCGTGGCCGACGGCGACTCGCTGCGCTACTACCCCGCCTACGACCTGCCAGGGCGGTCTGCGCTGCCGCCCCAGCCACGGGTCGCCGAACGCACCCGCGCGCAGCTGCTGCTGGTCCAGCGGGCCGACGGCGCGCTGACCATCGGCGACACGCACGAGTACGCCGAGCCGTTCGCGTTCGACGTGGACGAGGACGCCTACGACCACCTGCGGGCCCGGGCCGAGGCGCTGCTCGGCACGCCCGTCCCGCGCGTCCAGCGCCGCTGGGCCGGCGTCTACAGCGAGGTCGGTACCGGGAATCCCCAGATCGCCGCTCATGGCTGTACCACCGATCCGAGCTCGAACCCGGTGTCGTCCTGGTCACCGGACCCGGCGGCCGGGGCATGACGTGTGCTCCGGCCATAGCGGACGAAACCTTCCGCTAGGGTGACACATTCGCCCTGACCGAACGGAGCGACGCTATGGCTTCCCTTGGGGAGCCGCCCCAGAAGGTGGTCACACTAGGTCCTGACCAGGACACTTGGCGTCCCTCGAACACTCGTGCTAGTCTGCATGTCAGGCGGTGAGTCCTCGAACAGGAGTTCCCATGGGCAGGCACGCCAGGCCCTCGCGGGCCGGGAAAGTAGCAGAACAGGCGGTCAGGATCACGCCGGCGGTCGCCGTGGCAGGAACCATGCTCGGGACGCCGCATCCCCCGCCGCCCAGGACGATCCCCGCTGAACTAACCAGCTCGATCGGGACCCCCGTCCCCGACAGGCCCGCGCCCGAGCCGGTTTCACCCTCTCAGGTCTACGTCGTGAGGGACGGCGACACACTTTGGTCTATCGCGCAGCGTTTCTACGGCGACGGGTTCATGTGGCCGCATATCTATGACGCGAACAAATCACAGATCCATGACCCGAACGAGATATACCAGGGCCAGAAGCTCACGATCCCGGGAAAAGCGGCGAAAGCCCCGCAGATGGCGCAGCGTTCCGCTCCGAAGATGGCGCAGTCCCCGGCTCCGCAGGCTGCCGCGAAGAGTGCCACCCTCGTGAGCCAGATCCCGGGTGTGCCCGTGACGGCTGCCTAACGATCTTCCGCGTAGGCTTCGGCCCAGCGAAAGATCCCCTCAGGCGGTGGGGTAGTAAGGGGGATCAGCTTTTCGGCGCGCAGGCGAACACGAACGCCTCCGCCTGCCCCGCCGGGTTGGTCAAGTCCGTGGTGCAGATCGACGTGAACGGCCCGACCAGGTTGCCCAGGGCGTTCACGTCACGGCCGATGCTGTCGACGCGGCGGGTCAGTCCTGACAGGCTCGTGCTGGTGCTCGCGGTCTGGGATGCCGCCCTGGACTGTTCCGTGGTCAGCTCGGTTCGTAGCTGGCTGATCTGGGCTTCGGCCGAGCCCTTCCACATCAGGAACATCGCCAGGGCGACGGCCGCGACCACCACGCCCATGATGCCGACGATGTAAGAGCCTGCCTCGGACCACCTGATCCGCCGGGGCGGGACGCTCCGGATCACGGCGGTCACCGGCTGCTGCGTGAACCCTTTGCTCTGATCGAACATCTCTTGACCCTCCTGTTCGGGATTGGAAGGGGCGCCGAGGTGCAGGGTTCCCCGGCGCCCCCGGCCCCGTGGCGTGGCGGGAGGCAGCACGCCACGGGGTCAGCTACAGGGGCCGGATCAACGCCACGACCAGCCCTTCCACCCTCGGCATGTTCTGAGCGCCCAGCAGCATGGGCGGGTGCGCCGCGTCGCTGGACTCCAGAAGCCACCCGCCGCACCACAGCCGCCGCAGGACTCTGCCCGGAACGCCGTTCCAGGTCAGCGCCACGATGGCAATGTCGCCGTCCTCGGCCGGAAGGTCGGGATCAACGAGGATCACGTCCCCGTTCCGTATGCCATCGCCGGACATCGAGTCGTCCCTGACCGTCATCGTGTACGTGCGCGGCCCGGCCCCGAGGCTGGCAGGTACCGGTACTGTCGCCCTGGGTGCCAGCGTCGCGCTCGTCACCGGGCACCAGCTACGGCCGAGATCGTTCCCACCACCAGCGCACCGCCGGCCTGTATCGCGATGATGACCAGCGCCAGGGCGAACCCGGCGGCGATGATCCTGCTCACTGGCTCAGCCCGGCGAGGTATCGTTCCGCCTTCTCCGTGAGCACGTACGGGATCGGCTCGTCCGGGTCGATGACCACCGCGACGGCGAACGCCTCCACCATCGTGGCCATGGACTCGGCCTGAATCCGGGCGTAGGCAGCCGCGTCGGCGGCGAGGACGTCAGCGGTTTGCCACGGCGAACCCGTCAGCCAGGGCAAGGTCATGTCGGCGGTCTCGTCCAGCCTGGAGCCTTGTTCTGTGTCGGTTTCGGGCATCTCTTTCGTGCTCCTTAAGTCGGTTCGCACGTTCCAAGAGAAACCGTAAGTCAACTTAGAAGGGTAGTCAATGCAAATCACGCAAGCAGGA
Source organism: uncultured Actinomycetes bacterium (assembly GCA_963705835.1). Classification (GTDB taxonomy): domain Bacteria; phylum Actinomycetota; class Actinomycetes; order Streptosporangiales; family Streptosporangiaceae; genus Palsa-504. Next base: position 9,092 of record CAVPLC010000085.1, on the reverse strand, counting down.
CGACGCGGGCGAAATCAGCCGCTGCATCCCCGGACAACGCGGACTCCCGTAGCAGGGCGAACACGCGCTCGTACACCTCCACATCGCGGGGGTCCGCCAGGAAATCCTCTTTCGTGTAGCCCTCGGTGAGGACTACGGGACCGTCCGGCAGGCGGAAGATTGCGAACCCCTCCCCGTACCACGTCCGGGCCTCCCGGTCGAACGGGATGATGCTCAGGGTGACGTTCGGCAGCGCAACGGCGGCCAGCAGCTTTCCGAGCTGTTCGGTCATCATCTGCTTCGAACCCGGGCGCCACCGCAGGGCACCCTCGGTCAGCACGTAATCGAACCGCCGCCCAGGCTCCCGCAGGATGTCCTGCCGTTTCATCCGGGCCTTGACCGCAGCGTCGATGCCGCCCCGGTTGGTGACATCACCCAAGGTCATGACCCTGCGGGCGTAGCCTTCAGCCTGGAGCAGGCCGGGGATCACCGAATGCTGGAAATGCAGGATCTCCGAGGCTGCCCGATCCATGCCGCTCATCTCTTGCTGCCTGGACACAAGCCCGTGCCGGTGGGACGCCCGCCAGGACCGCGTTTCAGTCCACGCGGCATATGCGAGCTGGGATAGTTCCTGGCGGACAGGCTCAGGTGCCCCGGTGACGTCTGCCCACTGCTCCGCGTCCTCGGCGGTTGCCCGAGTGCGCCCGTTCTCGATCCGCGTGACCTTGGACTGGCTCCAGTGCATCCGGCCGGCAAGCTCGTAGGTGGACAGCCCGGCACCCTCGCGCAGCCCCCGGAGGACCGAGGCAAGGCGCTCTTGCGCGGGTGCCGGGCGGCTCACAGGGGCTTCCTCCTGACTCACTTAAGTCAACTTAGCAGTTAAGTCAGCTTAACCATGGTATTGAGGCGGTTCGTCTTTTAGGGTGTTGTCCGTGGCGCAGTCTAGGGTTACCACGCTGGATCTGCTAGCGCAGGATTTCACCAGCATGTTCCGGCACCGCGCGTTCCGACTGGAAGTCTTGGACTTCTACGACGCGCCGAATGAGCACGAGCCTTATACCCGGTTCCTCGCCGGCGAGCCGGTCGACTCGGCGTGGCGCGAGCCGTGGAAGCGGCTGGTCCGGGGTGTTTGCGACTCCGGGCGGATCATGCAGAGGGTCCAGGTCGTCACCGAGCCGGTCACCGAGTACATCAGGTTCTCACTGATGCACGGCAAGCCGGCCTCCGTGGAGGCAGGCGAGGACGTACGCGTTCTCGGCAGGGCAGAGGCGGCGAGCCTGACCTTGCACGGTGACTTCTGGCTATTCGATGACAGCGTTGCCGTCGTGCTCGTCTACAACGGCAACGGGCTGGTTCAGCACGTCGAGTTGCACGAGGACCCGGACCTGCTGCTGAACCTCTGCGGCATGCGGGACCTGGCGCTGCGGCTCGCGGTCCCGCTGGCGCGCTACGTCTCGGAACACAGGATCACCGAAGGAAGGATCAGGACAGCATGAATACCGAATGGGATGGCGCGCGGTGGTTCAAGGCGAACGGCTCCAACGATATCGGGTGTGTCGAGGTGGCGTTCCACGAGGGCAGGATCGGCGTCCGGGACACCAAGGACCGCAGCAAGCCACCGCACGTCTACACCGAACATGAGTGGGAATGCTTTATCGCCGGCGTGAAGAAGGGTGAATTCGACTTGCCCGGCTGAGCAGTCACGATTACGACACGGAACCCTCTGAGCTTAGCGGCCAGCAGCACCGCCGTCGCGTTCACCTGGCCGGGCCTCGGCTATCCTCGCGGTAATGAGCCGCATTACGGTCGCCTGCCTTGACATGGCGGGCACCACGGTCCGCGACGACGGCACCGTGCTGGAGGCCTTCTCGGCCGCCATCGCGGCCCAGGACCTGCCCGTGGCCGCGTACCACCAGGCCATGACCGACGTGCGGTCGACCATGGGCCAGTCCAAGATCGAGGTGTTCCGGCGGATCCTCGGCGACGACGCGGCGGCGCGCAAGGCCAACGAGGCGTTCGAGGACCACTACGCGGCGGCCGTCCGGGCCGGGGCGGTGGCGCCGATGCCCGGCGCGGTACAGACCATCACCGCCCTGCGCGAGGCCGGCGTCCGGGTCTGCCTGGCCACCGGTTTCTCCCCCGCCACCAGGGACGCCATCATCAAGCGGCTCGGCTGGGGCGAGCTGGCCGACCTGGTGCTGTCCCCAGCCGACGCCGGGTACTGGGCACGCGGCCGGCCGTGGCCCGACATCCCGCTCACCGCGCTCCTGAAGCTGCGCGGCGGCGCGGTCAGCGAGCTGGCCGTGGCCGGCGACACCGCCAGCGACGTGGAGTCTGGGTTGCGCGCCGGGGCCGCGGTGGTGGCGGGCGTGCTGACCGGGGCGGACTCCCGCGCGGACCTCGAGCGAGCCGGCGCGCCGCTCATCCTGGACTCGATCGCGGACCTTGTCCCCCACGTGATCGGCGGTTAGCGCCGGGGAGCGACGAGCACCGGTTCGGGCGGCAGCGTCACCGACACCGACGTGCCCGGGGCGAGCGCCGCGGCCTCGGAGCTCGGCTTGTCGATCTGCACGGTGACGTCGCCGGACAGAAGCACGCCGACCCGGGTCACCGAGCCGAGGAACGTCCTGGTCGTCACGATCCCGTTGCCGTTCTCCACGACCTGCATGGTCAGTCCCTCGGGCCGCACGAGCACGTCCACGGCGCCGTCGTCGCCACCCACGTCGCTCGCGCTGTCGCCCTTGACCGGCACCGTGCTGCCGAGCACGGTCACCATCCCGTCGCCTTGCAGCTCGCGCGGGGATCCGGTTCATGACGCCGACGAACTCGGCGACGAACGCGGTGGCCGGGTGCTCGTAAAGCTCGTCCGGCGCGGCGATCTGCTCGAGTTTCCCGTGGCTCATGACGCCGACCCGGTCGGCCATGGACAGCGCTTCCTCCTGGTCGTGGGTGACGAACATGGTCGTGGTGCCGAGCCGCTGCTGCAGCGTGCGGATCTGCTCGCGCAGCTGCAGGCGCACCTTGGCGTCCAGGGCGGACAGCGGCTCGTCGAGCAGCAGCACCCGAGGCTCGATGGCCAGCGCCCGGGCCAGCGCGACCCGCTGCTGCTGGCCGCCGGACAGCTGGTGCGGGTACTGCTTGGCCTGCGGGTCCAGCCCGACCATGTCCAGCAGCTCACCGGCGCGCTTGCGCCGCTCGGCAGGGCCCTTCTTGCGCATCCGGAGCCCGAAGGCCACGTTGTCCAGCGCGTTCATGTTCGGGAACAGGCTGTAGCTCTGGAACACCATGCCCATGTCCCGCTTCGCGGCCGGCACCGACGAGATGTCCTTGCCGTCGACCAGGACCGATCCGTTGTCCGCGAACTCGAAGCCGGCCACGATGCGCAGGGCCGTGGTCTTGCCGCAGCCCGACGGGCCGAGCAGCGCGACGAGCTCGCCGGGGCGATCTCGATCGACAGCCCGTCCAGGGCCCGGGTGGCCCCGAACGCGCGGCTCAGGTTCTGCAGCACCACGCTCGTGCCGCTCCCGGCGCCGCCGGGGCCGTCGGCCGCGGCGTGCTGGCGGTGTTGGTGGTCATTAGTTACCCCGCGTTTCTTGACGGGCGACGGTAAACAACGTGACCTGCCGCCGCCGGTCCTGCGCGACTGCCGGGTGCCGATCACCGTGATGGCCATCAGGAACAGCCAGGTCACGAACAGCGCGAGCAGCGAGGCCGCGACCGAGACCTGGCCGCTGGTCTGGCGTTGACTAGATCCACACCGGGAACGTCTGGTACAGGACAGGCTGGCCATGGTGAACTCGCCGAGCACCAGGGCCACGGTCAGCACGATGGCGGACAACAGCGCGGTGGTGAGATTCGGCAGGATCACCCGCCACATCGTGGTGATCCACCCCGCGCCCAGCGAGTTGGACGCCTCGACGACCGTCTTCAGGTCCAACGCGCGCAGCCCGGCGTCGATGGCCCGGTAGGCGAACGGCATGGCCAGGATCACGTACTCCAGGGCGAGCAGATAGGGCGTGCCCTTGAGGAAGCCCGGGGCTACCTGCAGCACGCCCACGATCAGCACCACCGGCGGGATGACGATCGGCAGGATCGTGATCCCCTCCAGCAGCCGCCGCACATTTGGCAGCCGCAGGTGGACGTAGACGGCGGTGGGCAGCATGAGCGCGATCGTGATCAGGGTGGTGACGATGGCGAGCCGGACCGACAGCCACAGCGACGACGGTGAAGCCGGCCTGGCTGACGACCGAGCCGAGGGCCTTGATCCCGGCGAACCGCAGCGCCGCCGCCAGCGGGATGAGGAAGTACACGGCGGCGAGGATGAGGATCACCCAGCGCCAGATGGGGAGCGACCGGGCGGATCCCCGCCTCCCGGCCCGCGACGCTACTTCGGTATCAGCTATCGCAGCCATTTGGCCGCCCTCCGCTGCAGCACGACGTAGAACACCATCGCGACCGCGATGATGACGACCATGCCCAGGCCGAGCGCCTTGCCGACGTTCTCCTGGCCGGCGATGACGTTCCCGTTCAGGAACGACCCGATCTGGATCGAGGTCAGCGGGATGGTCCCGTTGGTCAGCGCCTCGGCGGTGGCGTAGGCGGACAGGGCGCTGCCGAACAACAGCAGCACGCAGCCGAGGAACGAGGGCAGCAGCACCGGGCCGCCCACGAAGCGCCAGTACTGCCAGGTCCGCGCGCCCAGGTTCTCGGCGGCTTCCCGCCACGCCGGGCGCAGCCCTTCGAGGGCCGGCAGGATGACCAGCACCATCAGCGGGATCTGGAAGTACATGTACACGACCATCGACGCCGGTCAGGGTGTACAGGGTGAAGCCGTGGTTGTAGGGGTTGAATCCGAGGTCGGTGAGCCACTGGGTGGCGAGCCCGCTGGAGCCGAGGGTGGCGACGAACAGGAAGGCCAGCGGCACGCCGCCGAAGTTGGCGAACACGCCGGAGGCGGTGATCGCGACCTGACGCAGCATCGACCCGCGCTTGGCCGTGAAGATCGCGTAGGCGATCAGCAGCCCGAAGATCCCCGGCAGGATGGCGGTGATCACGGACAAGATGATGCTCTGCTCGAAGCCGTGCAGGTAGATGCCGTGCGTGGCGGTCTGGATGTTGCTCAGCGTGAAGCCGCCGCTTGCTGTTCTGGAAGGCCCCGATCGCGACCGCGATCATCGGCATCAGCAGGCCGAGCGTCACGTAGACGCCGAAGGGCACGACTCCGGCGATCCGGCGCAGCCAGCGCAGAGACGCCGGCACGGTCAGCCTCGCGGGCGGCCCGGACGACGCGGCGGGGCCGGACCCGGGGGCCCCGGGATCCGCCAGGGATCCCGGGGCCCCGGAGGCCGCTACGGTCTGGTCCACCGCTAACCGATCACGCTGGACCACTGCTGGGCGACGACGTTCTCGGCCGTCGCCTGCTGCGCCTGGGTGGGGAAGGTGACGCTGCCGGACGGGGCCGGCGGGAGCGCCTTGTAGGCCGTCTGGTTGACCGTGCCGTCCGTCACCAGGGTCGACAGCTCGATCGGCCGGGCCTCGCCCTGGAGCCAGAGGTTCTGGCCCGCGGTGGAGTACAGGTATTCCTCCCACAGCCGGGCCGCGGCCGGGTCCGGCGCGTACTTGCTGATGGCCTGGTCGTAGTAGGCGGCGTAGGAGGCGTCGGACGGGATCACGATCTTGAGGCCGGACACGCTCGGCCCGATCTCGGACGCCAGCAGGTAGTCCCACCAGATCACGATCGGCGTCTGGCCGCTCTCCATGGTCGCCGCGCTGGCCGTGACCGGCACGAAGTTGCCCTCGCTGTGCAGCTTCTTGAAGTAAGCGATGCCGGGCGCGATGTTGTTCGAGCGAGCCGCCGTTGGCCAGCGCCGCGGCGAAGACGGCCGAGAACGCGGCGCTCGCCTGGGTCGGGTTGCCGTTGATGGCGACCTGGTTCTTGTAGATGGGCTTGAGCAGGTCCGCGAACGAGGTCGGCGGGGTCTTCACCGTCGCCGAGTTGTAGCCGATCGCGACGTACCCGCCGTAGTCGGCGTACCAGTCGCCGTTCGCCGCCTTGGCGTCGGCCGGGATGTTGCTCCAGGTCGAGACCTGGTAGGGGGCCCAGATGCCTTCCGTGTCGCCCTTGACCGCGAAGGCCGTGCCGACGTCAACCACGTCGGGGGCGCGGCTCTGGCCCTTGAGCTGGTTGATGGCGTTCAGCTCGTCCTGGCTGGACCCGTCGGGGTTCGCGTCGGTGATGTGGATGTGGTACTTGGCGGAGAAGTCCTTCATGATCGTGCCGTAGTTGGCCCAGTTGGACGGCAGCGTGATGACGTTGAGCTGACCTTCCTTCTCGGCCGCCGTGACGAGTGCGTTCATGCCGCCGCCGGCTGAGGCGGAGCTGACGGTTGCCCAGTTGGCCGAACTGGTGCTGCTGGTGCTGGTGCCGCTGCTGCTGCTGGAACTCGACGAACTGCACGCCGCAGTGAGCAGCAGGCTGCTGACCACCGCGGCACCCGTCGCCATCGCGTGCCTTAGGCGCACTATTCCCTCCCAAGCCAGGTCCCCGGGAGGCCGGGAACCATGATGCCAAATCTTGGCTAGACAAGTCGAGATCATGGCTAGCCAAGACAAACGGGAGGTATCTAACCCGTGGCGTCCGGGAATCCGTTACTTGTCAGGTTGGTGACGTTATCGACCTGCAATCAAGCGCCGCGCCGCCGACCCATTATGTGAGACTCGCGGGACGGAGCTTGGCCCGCAGCAGATTCAGATCGTCCTCGCTGAGACCATGATCGGTCAGCCACTGGGTCACTCCGCCGTAGCGGGCATCCATCTGCTCCAGGAACGCCGCCATGGTCTCCGCCCGCGGCTGGTGCTCCTCGGCCGGCAGGCTGTCGATATCCCTGGCGTACGTCCGTGACCTGCGCAGCCGGCTCAAGATGGCCTCGGTGCGCTCCCCCGTGGCGGCGTAGTCGGCGATGACGGCCTCGGGGCGCACGCCGGCCGCGGTCAGCGCCAGCGCCACCACCACGCCGGTCCTGTCCTTGCCCGCCGCGCAGTGCACCAGCGCCGCGCCCTGGGCCGCCGCGATGCTCCGCAGCGCGCCTACCACCTGGTCGGGACGGTCTTCCAGGTAACCCAGGTAGTGCCCGCAGATGGGATCGCCGGGGAACCGGGACTTGTCATCTCTGGAGCGGATGAGCAGGGCCTCGGCGGCCGCGTCGGTGGCCGATCCGATCTCGGGTATGACGGGGTGGTGAGCGTGCCGGACGCCGGGGACGGCGTCCAGCGGCGCCGGGCCCTCGGACGCCAGCTCGGCCGAACTGCGCAGGTCGACGACCGTGGTCACGCCTATGTCGCGCACCAGCGTCGCCACGTCGGAGGCCGACAGTTCCTGCAGGTTGTCGGCGCGCAGCAGCTTGCCGGCGGCCGTCTTGCGGCCGTCCTCGGTGGGCAGGCCGCCCAGGTCGCGCACGTTCACGGCACCGTCGAGGTCAATCCAGGGCATGACAACACCGTTCTTACTGAGCTAGCAGGACATAGTCCTGGCTGGCCGACGGCCCCGGACGGTCCTGGGTCGCCTGGTCGGGCGGGCGTGCTCGCTTAGCCGTCGCGGTCTTCCGCCACCGGGGTGGCAGCCGCTGGGCCTGGCGGGGCCTGCCGTTCCTGTCCGCTCGCCTGGCCACGGGTGCTCGGGGGGCAGCTCCCCGGCGGCCGGTCCTCTGGCCGCCGCCGGTCACGCCTGCCCGTCGCCGCGCCCGGTGGCCGAGCGCACGCCTGCCGATCACCACGGCGGCCGCATGATGGCCGGTGGCGATCGGGGAAACCTGGTCTTGCAGGGGGGCGAGCCAGTGCTCGCGGCCCCACCGGGACGTATAGGCCGGGTCGACCGCAATCACCGAAAGGCCGGCGTTGGTGGTCATCTGGACTAGTCGGTCCCGGAACCTGCCGGTGGGGATGCCCGAGATCAGCCGAGCTTCTATCTCTCGAGCATGGGCCGCTCGATTACGCAACCGACGACGATTAACGCGTCGGCGACGGACCCGGGCTGCGCGAATCCGGGAGCGTCGGCGTTTACCGGACAGCGCCTGGTCACGGTCTGCATCGTCAACAACGGCTGGACGGTGCACAACACGCTGAACAAACAGAAGATCCTGACGCACGAGGTGTTTCACGCGGTGCAGTTCGAGATGCGCTGGCTCGGCAGCCCGAGCGGCAACAGCGGCGCGCAGTGGATGATCGGAAGGGTCGGCGGAGTATGTCGGCTGGCGCGGCGTGGCGTCGGAGGGACTTGTGTCCTTCGATACGGCACGCGGCTGCCAGGTGCAGCAGGCGAACGCGCTCGGCGCCGGTCCGACGTTGAGCCTCGACACGATGGAGAGCCCCGCGGGATTCAACGTGCCGTGGGCGTATCAGTTCGGGATGCTGGGCGTGGACGAGACGATTGGGTCGGGCAAACACGTCCGAGCTCATCACATACGGAACCGCGCTCTCGAACGGCTCCTCATTCGGGACCGCCTTCCAATCGGCATTCGGCCTCTCGACGACGTCGTTGTACTCGCAGTTTCCGTTGTACCGTGCGAGCCTGGCGCCGCTCGCGTCTTCGGCGTGCGGAACCTAGCGATGTCGACCTCCGCGTAGTGTCCGCCTTCAGGCGGACCTCGTGAAGTCCGGCTGAAGCCGGACACTACATGTTTCGGAAAGCGAAGCTCTATGAGAATCGCACTGTCGCTGGCCATCGTCGGCGTTCTGGCGTCCGGTGGAGCCGGCGCCGTATCTCGCGTGGCGGCCGCTGGACCGATCGCACGCGAGTCGCCCGGTCAGGTACCGCGACGAACGGCACGCTGCTCTCTGGCCGAATCGATTCCCGCCGGCCGTTTCGCACCGCCGTCTCCAGCCAACGCTTCCGGCCCCACGGTGTTCGCGAGCGTGCCGGCGTTTTGCCGCGTCACCGCGCGGCTGACGCCGACGCCTGACTCCGACATCCGCGTCGAGATCGTGCTTCCCGATCTCCGGACGGAATCGTAGGTGCAGGCAGCCGGCAACGGCGAGCCGGCGACGCCATCCCGTATCCAGTGCTCGCGGCCGCGGTGAAGGCTGGCTACGCTGCGGCGGGCACGGACACCGGCCAC
>CAVPLC010000084.1:0-46119 GCA_963705835.1 uncultured Actinomycetes bacterium | reverse complement strand
AGGGTCGGCGCGGGACCGATGGGGAGAGGCCGAGCGCGGCGAGTCCGCGCCCCGGATCTGGGTGTCGTTCTGGTGCGCCAACAAGCACGAGACGCGGCCGAGCTTCGCCGACCGACGCCTCGATCCCCGACACCTGGGAGTGCCCCCGGTGCGGAACCCGGCCGGCCAGAGCGAGGAGAGCCTCCCGCCCCGCCGCGGGTCGAGCCCTACAAACACACCTCGCCTACGTGAAGGAGCGCCGCAGCGACTCCGACGGCGAAGCCATCCTCGCCGAAGCCCTGGCCGGCCTCCGCGGCGCCTCCGCCTGAGCGTTATGGAGGAACTGGACGCACTTCGAGGCAACCGGGCGGACCGGCGAGCTCCACCCGACCACCATGCCCGAGGTCAGAGGCCTTCGTTGATGAGGCGGCCGGCTTGCTCGTACTTGGCGGGCCGGTACTTCTTGAAGTAGAAGGCGGTTCCTACGCCGGCCAATACGACCACGGCGTCGATCGGGCCGAGCCAGGTCGCGTAGCCGTAGCCGTTGCCGAGGAACGTGACGTTAGTGAACAGCAGGTATACGACGAAGGCCTGGGAGAAGAACGAGAGCAGCGGGGCGAGTCTGGTCTTCCACCAGTGCGCCTCGTCCCGGTGGAAGCGCTCGTAGTAGACCAGCACGCTGAGCGAGACCACCGCCTGCACGGACAGGATGATGATCACGCCCATAACCGCCATCAGGCCGTACAACTGCAGGTAAGCCTGCGAGTTCGGGTTGTCGCTGCCGGTGAAGATGGCGAACAGGCCGACGATGATGGCGGCCACGACCGACTGGGTGACCGACGCGATGTACGGGCTCTTCCACCTGGGATGGGTCTTGCCGAGCGCCCGCGGGGCCAGGCCCTCCCGGCCGACCGAGTACAGGTAGCGCGCGGTGGTGTTGTGGAAGGCCATGCCGCAGGCGAACGAGCCGGTGATGATCAGGTAGCTCATCACCGAGGACACCCACTGCCCGGCGTAGTGACTGGCCGGGGTTAGGTAGTACTGGGCCGCGTTGTTCTGGGAGGCGGCGATGGCCGCGCGCGTGGTCGAGTACCCGGCCAGTGAGGCCCAGGACGTGAGCGTGTAGAAGATGCCGAGCCCGATCACGGAGATGTACAGGGCGCGGGGGACGATCCGCTTGGGGTCGCGGGATTCCTCGCCGTAGTTCGGCGCCATCTCGAAGCCGACCCAGGACCAGAAGGCGAAGAACAGGCCGATGCCGATCGCGCCGGCCACCAGCTTGCCCTCCGCCGGGAAGCCCTTGAACGCATTCACGGGGTTGAGCGGGGCCGCGGTCACGTGCCCGCGGGCGAACAGGTAGCCGTCGAAGATGAGCAGGATGACGACCTCGCTGATCAGCCCGATCGCGAGCACCATGCTGGAGATCCGCACGTCGAAATAGGTCAGGAGGCTGATGATCAGCACCATCCCGAGGGCGAGCCAGGGCCAGGCGACGTTCACCCCGAACTGGGCCAGCTTCAGGTTGAGGAAGTAAGCGAAGCCGCCGGCCAGCGACGCCTCGAACACCGAGTAGGCGACCACCGAGGCGTACCCCGTGCCGATGCCAAGTTCCCGGCCGAGCCCGTGGCTGATGTAGGAGTAGAAGCCACCGGCTGTGGTCTTCTTCCTAGCCATTGCCACGTAACCGACCGCGAACACGACGAGCACGACCGCCGCGAACTCAAAGGCGGCCGGCGCGCCGACGCCCTGCCCGAAGCCCACCATGATCGGGACGTTGAACAGCATGGCCGAGATCGGGGCCGACCCGGTCACGGTCAGGAACAGGACGCCGCCGAGCCCGACCGCGTGCTTGCGGAGCTTGGCCACGTCCTGGCGCTGCGAGACGTCAAAGTCCTCGGTCGGCGGCCGTACGGGCAGGCGGGGGACTTCGGGGACCTGAGGACCTTGGGTCTGGGCCATGGTACACCTCCGGCGCATTTGCGGGGAGCGTAGCAGGCTTCAGGATTCATGATCAAGAGTTCCGGTTGAGTTAGTCTGTGCGAAACCCAACCGCTTGACAGTAATCGGTCAGTTCGATACTTATTTGGTTGAGCCGAACGGGCAACTGGTTTCCGGCGGCGCTGGAGGTGACCGTGGCTGAGGAGCTGATCGCTTTCGCCTCCAAACAAGAAATGCTGGCGAAGTCCAAGCAGTTCTGGAACCCCGACAAGACCCAGTTCTGGATCGACTCCGGCGTGCCGCTGGTCATCGACCGGCGCGAGGGCTACTTCATCTACGACGTCGAGGGCAAGCGCCTCATCGACGTGCACCTCAACGGCGGCACGTACAACCTGGGCCACCGCAACCCCGAGGTGGCCGCCGCGGTGACCGCCGCCATGCAGCGCTTCGACATCGGCAACCACCACTTCCCTTCGCTGGCCCGCACCGCGCTGGCCGAGGCCCTGGTCGTGGCGTCCCAAGGGGGGTCCGGGGGGATGGGTCCCCCCGGGAAAGAAGCGCTCGCCAAGGTCATGTACGGCAGCGGCGGCGGCGAGGCGATCGACATCGCGCTGAAGAGCGCGCGGCACGCGACCAAGAAGCGGCGCATCGTCGCGGTGGCCAAGGCCTACCACGGGCACACCGGGCTGGCCGTCGCGGCCGGGGACGAGCGGTTCGCCACCTTGTTCCTCGCCGACCGGCCCGATGAGTTCAGCCACGTGCCGTTCAACGACCTGGCCGCGATGGAGGCGGCGCTGCGCGGCCGCGACGTGGCCGCGGTGATCATGGAGACGATCCCGGCCACCTACGGCTTCCCGCTCCCCGCGCCCGGCTACCTCCCCGGGGTCAAGCGGCTGTGCGAGCGGTACGGGGCGCTGTATATCGCGGACGAGGTGCAGACGGGCCTGATGCGCACCGGGGAGCTGTGGGCGATCAGCAAGCACGGCGTCAACCCGGACATCCTGGTCTCAGGCAAGGGCATCTCGGGCGGCATGTACCCGGTCAGCGTGGTGCTGGCCACCGAGAGCGCCGCCGGGTGGCTGACCGAGGACGGCTTCGCGCACATGTCCACCTTCGGCGGCGCCGAGCTCGGCTGCGTCGCGGCGCTCAAGACGCTGGAGATCACCTGCCGGCCAGAGGTCCGGTCGATGGTCCACTACATCGCGGGCATGTTCACCGAGGGCCTGGACCGCATCCGCGAGCAGTACCCGGACTGGTTCACCGGCATCCGGCAGGACGGGCTGGTCATGGGCCTGGAGTTCGGCCACCCCCAGGGCGCCAAGTTCGTCATGAAGCGGCTGTACGAGAACGGGGTGTGGGCGATCTTCTCCACCCTGGATCCCAGCGTGCTGCAGTACAAGCCGGGCATCCTGCTCACCCCGCAGCTGTGCGAGGAACTGCTCGAGCGGACCGAGGTGGCCATCGGCAAGGCCCGCGACGACGTAGCCCGGGGAGTACGACGGTGAGCGACCCGCAGATAAGCGTGAGCGAGCTGCTGGTCGACCCGGCGGGCGTGCCGCGGGCCCGGGCCATGCTGCAGCGCGCCGAGTGGGCCGCGCGCGCGTTCGCCCGCTACGACAAGGCCTCGGTCGACGTGATCGTGCGCGCCGCCGCGGCCGCGGGCGCGGCCAAGGCGCGCGAGTACGCCGAATGGGCGGTGCGCGAGACCGGGTTCGGCGTGGTGGAGCACAAGGTAATCAAGAACATCGCGTGCAGCACCGGGATCGCCGAGTACTACGCGGGCCACGATTACGTGACGCCCAGGCTCGACCCCGAGGCGAAGATCGCCGAGATACCGCGCCCGGCCGGCGTCGTCCTAGCGCTGACGCCTTCGACCAACCCGGTCGCCACCGTGTTCTTCAAGTGCCTGCTCGCGCTCATGACCCGGAGCGTGGTGGTGGTCAGCCCGCACCCGATGGCCAAGCAGTGCTGCGCGGACGCGGCCCGGACCCTGGCCGCCGCCGCGGTTGAGGCGGGTGCGCCGGACGGGGTCATCCAGGTCGTCGACGAGCCTTCGGTCCCGCTGATCGACGCGCTGATGACCGACGAGCGGACCAGCGTCATCGTGGCCACCGGCGGCGTGCCGGTGGTCCGGGCCGCCTACAGCTCGGGCAATCCGGCCATCGGCGTCGGACCCGGCAACGTGCCGGTCCTCGTGGACGCGACCGCCGACCTGGCCAAGGCGGCGAAGCGGATCGTGGACAGCAAGAGCTTCGACAACTCGATCCTGTGCACGAACGAGTCGGTGCTGATCGTGGAGGAGCAAGCCGCGACCGCGCTGCTGCGCCAGCTCAAGCGGGCCGGCGCGTACCTGCTCGAACCCGCCGAGCGGGACAGGGTCTCCCGGCTGCTGTTCCCGGACGGCCGGTTCGACATCCGGTTCGTCGGCAAGGACGCGACCTGGATCGCGGCCGAGGCGGGCCTGCGGGTCCCGGCCAGCACCCGGGTGCTGCTCGCGCCGTTCGACCTGGTCGTGCCCGAGGAGCCGCTGGCCCACGAGAAGCTCTGCCCGGTGCTCGGGCTGGTCCGGGTGCCGTCGGCCCGGCGCGGCATCGACGCGGCGCGCGCGGTGCTGCGGCTGTCGGGCCGCGGCCACTCGGCCGCCATCCACAGCTCGGACCCGCGGGTGATCATGGAATACGGCGCGGCGGTCGAGGTGCTGCGGGTCGCGGTCAACGCCGGCAACAGCCTGGGCAGCGCGGGCCTGGAGACGAACCTGGCGCCCACCATGACGATCGGCACCGGCTTCTTCGGCCGGTCGTCGATGGCCGAGAACCTTCATCCGAGCCACCTGGTGCAGTGGACCCGGCTGGCCTACAACAGCGACCGGGCGGAGAGGTTCGGCGACTTCACAGGGCTGATCCCGTGGCAGGCGCCTACGGGGCCCGTCCCGCCGTACCCGGTGGCGTCGAACCAGCGGGGCGGCCGCCACGGGAACGGGGACGGCGGCAGCCGGGCAGGAACCACGGACCGTTCGGTAAAAATCGAATTTCAGCCGGAGATGGCGGCCCCGGACATGAAGGCACTGCGAGAAGAGATCCGGCGGCTGATCCTCGAAGAGCTTTCCCAGCTCGTGGGCGGGTGACCCGGTGGCCGAACTGCGCTCGTTCATCTTCTTGTCCCGGCTGCAGCCGCAGACCATGTGCTACCTGGGGACCTGGATCCGCGGCTCGCTGCCGCGCAGCCACGTCGCCGCGCAGGTGATCGAGGTGGCGCCCGGGCTGGACATCGAGCCGCTCACCGACGTGGCGGTCAAGCACGCCGACGTGCGGGCCGGGATCCTCGTGGTCGAGCGGCACTTCGGCTACCTGGAGATCCACGGCGGGACGGACGAGGTGCAGGCCGCGGCCTCTGCGGTGCTCGGCGAGCTCGGCGCGACGGCCAGGGACGCCGCGCGGCCGGAGGTGCTCGCGTCCAAGATCATCTCCATGCTCGACCCGCAGCAGGCGTTCCTGGTCAACCGGAACAAGATCGGCTCCATGGCACTGGCCGGGGAATCGCTGTTCGTGCTGGAGATGCAGCCCGCCTCGTACGCGATCCTGGCCGCCAATGAGGCCGAGAAGGCGGCCCGGATCAAGCTGGTCGACTACCGGATGATCGGCGCCACCGGCCGGCTGTACCTGTCAGGGTCCGAGGCCGACGTCCGGCAGGCGGCCGAGGCCGCCGAAGACGCGCTGCTGGCCCGGGGGGACGACCATCTCTCCCGGGGGGACTCCATCCCCCCGGACCCCCCTGGCAGACCCCCCCGCGGGGGCAGGAGCCTCACATGAGCGAACTGGACGAGCTCCGCGCGCTGGTGCGCGAGGTGATCCGGGACGTGCTGCCTAAAGGCCTCCCGGTCACCGAAACGGTTAACCTTTCGACTGACGAAGACCTAGCGGTTTTCGTGGCCCGGCTGCTCGACGCCGACGCCCAGACCCGGGAGGACCTGCGTACTGGCCGGAAACGGTTCTGCCTCGCCGCCCCTACGGTCCCCTCAGCACCGTCAATCACCCCGCAGCCTGCAGTTACCGAATCCACCTCCACACCTGAGGGCCACGGGGCACACGTGATACCCGGGGCCAATGGGCGAACGGCCGTAAATGGTTCCGCAGGCCCGCCCGCACCCCACTCTGCAGGCTCATCGGCCAGCCACTCCGCAGGCCCGCCGGTCCCGGTCCGCCGCATCGAGCGCGGCGCGGTCACCGAGCGGATGGTCCGGGACGCGGCGAGGGCCCGCGAACGGCTCGTGCTCGGACGCGCGGCCGTGCTCACCCCGCTGGCCAGGGACCGGGCCCGGTCCAGCGGCGTCGAGATCGAGAAGGAGCGCTGATGCTGACCGCGACGGTGATCGGAAGCGTGTGGGCGACCCGCCGCCTGGCCGGGCTGCCCAGCGGGGCGTTCCTCGAGGTCGAGGCCGAGGGCAGCGGCCAGCGGCTCATCGCCTTCGACGTGCTGGGCAGCGGTGTCGGCGAGCGGGTCCTGGTCGCCCAGGGGTCGGTCGCGGCCGCCTGGTTCGCCGGCAAGCCGCCGCCGGTCGACGCGCTGATCATCGGGTCCATCGATCCGCAGGGCGCCGAGGACCCGGCACCGGGCACGAGTAACGAGAAAGGGAGTCAGTAATGGCTGATAACGCGATCGGACTGATAGAGACCAAGGGATACGTGGCCGCGCTCGCGGCCGGCGACGCCATGGTCAAGGCGGCGAACGTGACCATCGTCGGCCGCGAGCAGGTGGGCGACGGGCTGGTCTCGGTGACGATCGTCGGGGACGTCGGCGCGGTCAAGGCGGCCACCGAGGCCGGGGCCGAGACCGCGACGAGCGTGGGCGAGCTCATCTCGGTACACGTGATACCGCGGCCGCATCCCGAGCTCGCCCGGTACTTCAAGATCAGCGGTGACTAGCGGCGGAGCCCCCGTGGACCCGCAGACCCGTGAGGCCCCTGACCGCCCAGGGCCCCCTGAGCTGCGGGTCTACCTCCTGGTGCGGGACCTGCAGCCGCAGTTCGCCGCGTACCTGGGCACGCCGACCCGGGCCCGCGGCTACCCGCCGTTCGCCGGGCAGCACGCGCTCATCGTCGAGGTGGCGCCCGCGCTCGCGATCGAGCGGGTCACCGACCTCGCGCTGCGCGCGGTCCCCGGGGTCGAGCCCGGCATCTTGTTCGTGGAGCGCCAGTTCGGGGTGCTCGAGGTGCACGGCCCGGACCTGGACGACGTGCGCCGGGCCGGCCAGGCGATCCTCGACGGGCTCGGCGCCGACGAGAAGGACCAGCTCCGGCCGCAGATCCTGTTCTCCGACGTGATCGAGGACGTGACCGACGCGCACGCGGTCATCATCAACCGGAACCGGGCCGGCTCCATGATCCTGCCCGGCGACACCCTCGGCGTCAGCGAGGTCACGCCCGCGCTGTTCGCCGCGGTCGCGGCCAACGAGGCCGAGCGTGCCGCGCCGGGCGTGACCCTGGTCGACGTGTCGATGATCGGCGCCGCCGGGCGGATCTACCTGAGCGGGCCCGCCGCCGACGTGCGGCGCGCCCAGGCCGAGATCACCGGGGTGCTGTCCTCGGTGGCCGGGCGGGAGCACTAGCCATGGCGGCCGACGCAGGGCACGACCTGTCGGCGGGCGGGGACGTCATGGACCGGGTGACCGGATGCGCCCGCGACGCGCTGCGCGCCTACGGCCTGCATCCCGGCGCGTCGGTCGAGCTGCTCAACGTCTCGGAGAACGCGACCTTCCTGGTGTCCGACCCCGAGGCCGGGCCTTCGGTGCTGCGCGTGCACCGCCACGGCTACCACACCGAGCAGGAGATCGCCTCCGAGCTGGCCTGGATGGACGCGCTGCGCGCCGAAGCCGGGGTGCGCACGCCGCGGGTGCTGGCCACCTCCGACGGCCGGCGGGTCGTGACGGTCGCCGAGCGGGGCAGCCCCGCCGCCCGGTACTGCGTGCGCTTCGAGTTCCTGCCCGGCACCGAGCCCGGGGGTCCTGGGGTAGAGCCGGAGGGCCAGCTGACCGGCGCCCACTTCGAGGAGCTCGGCGAGATCACCGCGCGGATGCACCGGCACGCGCGGACCTGGCCGCAGCCGGCCTGGTTCACCAGGTTCCACTGGGATTACGCGGCGGCCTTCGGCGGCCAGGCCAGGTGGGGACGCTGGCAGGACGGCATCGGCGTCGGCCCGGCCGAACGCCGGGTGCTCTCCCGCCTGGACGACACGCTGCGCGCGCGGCTGGCGGCGTTCGGGCAGGGCCCGGAGCGCTACGGCCTGGTCCACGCCGACACCAGGCTGGCCAACCTGCTCGTGCACCAGGGCGCGGTCAGCGTCATCGACTTCGACGACTGCGGGTTCAGCTGGTACCTGTACGACCTCGGCACCTCGGTGAGCTTCTTCGAGCATTCACCCGAGGTGCCGGCGCTGGTGGACAGCTGGCTGACCGGGTACCGCCGGGCGGGCGAGCTGTCCGCCGCGGACGAGGCGGAGATCTGGACGTTCATCTTGTTCCGGCGGCTGCTCCTGGTCGCGTGGATCGGGTCGCACGCGGGCGTCGACATCGCCGCCGAGCTCGGCGCCGGGTACACCCAGGGCAGCTGCGACCTTGCCGAGTCATACCTGAGCACCCACTGAGAGGACCTGCCATGTTCACATCGATCGCTGGCCGCGCCGTGGTGGTCACCGGCGGCACCCGCGGCATCGGCAAGGGGATCGCCGGCGTGTTCGCGCGTAACGGCGCGCGGGTCCTCATCACCGGCCGGGACTCCGACGTCGCCCGGACCGCCGCCGAGGAGCTGAGCGCCTCCGGAGCGGAAGTCTCGTTCGTGCAGGCCGACGTGGCCGACCGTGAGGATTGCCGGCGGATGGCCGCGATCGCCACCGAGCGGCTGGGCGGCATCGACGTGCTGTGCGCCAACGCCGGGATCTTCCCCGACAGCCCGCTGGCGGACATGACCGAAGAGGTCCTGGACCAGGTGCTCGGGGTCAACCTGAAGGGCACCGTGTTCTCGGTGCAGGCCTGCCTGCCCGAGCTCACGCGGTCGGGCCGGGGCCGGGTCATCCTCACCTCGTCCATCACCGGGCCGATCACCGGCTACCCGGGCTGGACGGGCTACGGCGCGAGCAAGGCCGGCCAGCTGGGGTTCATGCGGACCGCCGCGATCGAGCTCGCGCCCCGCGGCATAACCGTCAACGCCGTCCTGCCGGGCAACATCGTCACCGAGGGCCTGGCTTCGCTCGGCGAGGAGTACGCGAAGAACATGGCGTCGTCGATCCCGCTGCGGCGGCTGGGCACGGTCGACGAGATCGGTTATACGGCCTTGTTCCTGGCCACCGAGGAGGCCGGCTACATCACCGGGCAGACGATCGTGGTCGATGGCGGCCAGGTGCTCCCCGAGACGCTCGAGGCCATCGCGGCGCCGGAATAAGGTAGAGAGGCGGGCTGATGAGCGCGGATCCTGTACCCGGAGCCGCCGGCCGCACGCCGGATGAGGTGCGGCGCGCCCTCGCCGAACGGATCGGCAGCGGCCAGCTTCGTCCCGGCCAGCGCCTGGGCGCCGAACGCGCCCTCGCCGCCGAGCTCGGCGTCAGCCGGGCCACCCTGCGCCAGGCGCTGGCCGTCCTGGAGGAAGGCGGACTGGTCCGCCGGGTTCCGGGGAGGGGCGGTGGCACGTTCGTGGCCAAGGGCAAGATCGAGCGGGACCTGTCCCGCATCGTCGGGGTGCCCGCGCTGCTGCGCAGTCAGGGCGTGGTGGCCGGGACGCGGGTGCTGTCGGCCCGGCTGGCCCCGGCCGACGACGTGGCCGCCCAGGCGCTGCGCGCCAGGCCCGGCAACCTGGTCGTGGATCTGGTCCGGATCCGGCTCGCGGACGGCAGCCCAATCTCGCTCGAACGCGCCAAGCTCCCAGCCAAGCGCTTCCCCGGCCTGCTCGAGCTGCCCCTCGGCGGGTCGGTCTACGAGCTGCTCGAGGAGCATTTCGGCACCAAGCCCGAGGAGGCGGTGGAGCGGATCGAGGTGGTCCTGGCCTCGCCGGACGAGGCGGCCATCCTCGACGTCGAACCGGGCGCGCCGCTGATGGCCATCACCAGGACCACCACCGACATCGACGGCGAGCCGATCGAGTTCTCCCGCGACCTGTTCCGCGCCGACCGCACCCGGATCGTGGTCCGCACCGAGGGTTCTGGGGTGGGCAGCGCCCGCGCCGTCCCCGGCCGGGCCAGGGTCGTCGAGCTGCGCGGCCAGGCGGCGTCGCGATGACCGCGCCCTTGGAGCCGGTCGTCGGCCGGGTCAGGTTCATGGACCGGCAGCGGGTCAACCTGGACGGCTTCGCCGTCGAAGACGCCGAGCTCGGGCTGACCGCGCTGCGCTCGCCGCACGACCCGGAGCCCAGCCTGGTGGTGACCGACGGCCGGGTGACCGAGCTGGACGGGGTGCCCGAGGCCGAGTTCGACTCGATCGACACGTTCATCGCCCGGCACGGCCTCGACCTGGACGTCGCCGGGGAGGCGATGGCCGTCCCCGACGTCGAGTTCGCGCGGCGGCTGGTCGACCCGGCCGTGCCCAGGCGCGAGATCGTCGCTCTGAGCGCGGGCGCCACCCCGGCCAAGCTGGCCCGGGTGCTGGCCCTGCTCCGGCCGCCCGAGCTCGGCATGGCCATGACCAAGCTGCGCGCCCGCCGGACGCCCTCGAACCAGGCGCACGTCACCAACCGCCTTGACGACCCGCTGCTGCTGGCGGCCGACGCGGCGACCGCGGCGGCGTTCGGGTTCCGGGAGATCGAGACCACCGTGCCGGTGCTCGCCGACGCGCCCTCCAACGCGGTGGCCTGCCTGATCGGGGCGGCGTTCGGCGCCGACGGCGTGCTCATCCAGTGCTCGGTCGAGGAGGCCCTAGAGCTCGAGCTCGGCATGCGCGGCCTGACCTCCTACGCCGAGACCGTCTCGCTGTACGGGACGGAGCAGGTGTTCACCGACGGCGACGACACGCCCTGGTCCAAGGCGTTCCTGACCTCGGCGTACGCCTCCCGCGGCATGAAGATGCGGGTGTCCTCCGGGGCCGGCGCGGAGGTCCTGATGGCGGGCGCTTCCGGCAAGTCGATGCTGTATCTCGAAGCACGCTGCGTGGCCCTGGCCCGGGCCATCGGCGCCCAGGGCGTGCAGAACGGCGGCATCGACGGTGCCAGCGTCGCCGCCGCGGTGCCGTCCGGGCTGCGCGAGCTGATGGCCGAGAACGTCATGGTCATGATGCGCAACCTGGAATCCTGCTCGGGCAATGACGCGCTGATGAGCGAGTCGGACATGCGCCGTACCTCGCGGACGCTGCCGATCGTGCTGGCCGGCTCGGACTTCGCGTTCAGCGGGTTCGGGTCCATCCAGCGCTACGACAACATGTTCGGCCCGAGCAACTTCAACGCCGAGGACATCGACGACTTCCTGGCCATGCAGCGGGACTGGGGCATCGACGGGGGCCTGCGGACGGTCTCGGCCGCGAGGCTCGGGTCGCTGCGCCGGGACGCCGCCCAGGCCTGCCGGGCGGTGTACGCCCACCTCGGCCTGGCCGACTTCACCGACGAGCACGTGGACCTGGCCGTGGACGCCGCCGGGTCCAAGGACCTGGGGGAGACCGACACCCTGGCCGTGCTCGCGGCCGCCCATGCCATCCGTCAGCGCGGGCTGACGGTGGTGGACATCGTGGCCGCCCTGGACGAATGCGGCTATTTTGATCTGGCCGAACGGGCCGTGGCTTTCGTTCGCGCGAGACTATCGGGCGACTATCTGCAGACGTCGGCCATCTTCGACGAGCACCTCCAGGTTCTTTCGCTCATCACCGACCCCAACGACTACGCCGGTCCCGGCACCGGATACTCGCCCTCGCCGGACCGCCAGCGCGAGATCGACGCGATCAGGCAGGCGCGGGGCGTGGATGACCTGCGGGCGGTGCAGGCCCGGTCCGCGGTCCCGATGCTTTTCCCGGCAGGCCGGGCGTTGCCGGGGCAGGACCCGCGCGACGTGGTGATCGGCGTCTCGCCCGCCGTGGGGCGCGACGTGTGGCGGTGCCTGTCCGGGCTGGCCGTGACCGACGTGCTGCGGGAGATGCTGGCCGGCCTGGAGGAGGAGGGCTGCGTAGGCCGCGTCGTCCGGTTCAACGACTCCGTGGACCTGGGCCGGATCGGCCTGGCCGCGGCCCGGCTGGCCGGCTCGGGCATCGCCATCGGCCTGCAGGGCAAGGGCACGGCGCTCATCCACCGCCGCGACCTGGCCCCGCTGGCCAACCTGGAGCTGTACTCGGTCGCGCCCTCGGTGACACCCGCGCTGTACCGCCTGCTCGGCGCGAACGCCGCGCGGCACGCCAAGGGCGGCACCCCCGACCCGGCCCGGAACCCGTATTCCGACGAGGCCATCGAGGCCCGCTACCACACCACCGTGATCGCGCTCATGGAACTGGAACGCCGCCGGATGGATCCCGGTGCCCCGCCGGAAGAGCTGTCACTGGAGGGACTGAAGTGACTCAGATCCGGGCGCTGTCGGGGAAGCCGGTCCAGAGCCTGACCGTGGACGCGATCCGGTCGGGCGAGATCGGCGTAGCCGACCTGCGGATCCACCCGGAGACGCTGGAGCGGCAGGCGGTGGTCGCGCAGCAGCACGCGAACCCGCAGCTCGCCGAGAACCTGCGCCGCGCCGCCGAGCTGACCCGGCTGCCCGACGACGAGGTGCTGGCCATCTACGAGGCGCTCCGGCCGGGCCGGTCCACCGCCGCGCAGCTGACCGAGCTGGCCGCCTCGCTCGCCGCCCGGGACCTGCCCCGCTGCGCGGCCCTGGTGGCCGAAGCGGCCGAGGTCTACGCCCGCCGGGGGCTCACCGCGTGACCAGGCCTCGCCGTTGAGGAGCCCGGGCCGGTGACGGTGATCGCCGGGGTCGACGTCGGCAACGCCACGACCGAGGTCGTGCTGATGTCCGGCGGCGCGATCCTCGGCGCGGGACGGATGCCGACCCGCGGCCGGAAGGGATCGGCGGACTCACTGCGCGGTGCCGCGGCGCTGGTCCGCCGGGTCGAGCGCCAGGCCGGGCGCCAGGCCGACGAGGCCAGGATCGCCCCGCTGCGCGCGGTCGACACCTCGGTGGTCACCATTCCCGACACGGCGCCGCCGCGCGGGCGGCTGCGGGTGCTGGCGGCCGGCGTGCCCACCCCCGGCGGAGCCGGTGCCTGCGCCGGGCCGCCCCTACTGCTTCCCGCCGCTAAGCAGCCGCCCGGAGAGGCGCCGCTGGTCGCCGTGGTCCCGCCCGGCCTGCCCTACGACGAGGCCGCCGCCCGTCTTCGGGCCCTGCTGGAGGCCGGGACGCAGATCGGCGCGGTCCTGGTCGCGGGGGACGAGGGCGTGCTGGTAGCCAACCGGCTGCCGGCCAGCCTGCCGGTGATCGATCAGGTGGACGCGGGTGCGGCGGCCTCGTGCGAGCTGCTGGCTGTCGAGGTCCGCCCGCCCGGGCACTCGATGAGCCTGCTGACCGACCCGGTGGCGCTCGGGGCCCGGCTGGGGCTGAGCGACGACGAGGCCGCCGATGCGGCCGTCCTGAGCCGGGCGCTGAGCGACTACTCCAACGCCGTCGTGGGCCTGCTGCCCGCTGCGCCGGGTACCGCCGCCCCGGCCGAGGGTGAGCCGTGGGTGCTGACCGCGGACGGCTGTCGGGTCCCGCTGCGTGAGGCCTGCACCCGACTTGCGGACCAACCGGTTGGTACGGTGCGGGTCTTCGACTCCGGCTCCGGCCAGACAGAGGTCGACGACCTGTTCGCCGTCGACCTGGCTGCCGCGGCCGAGGCGGCGACCGCGCGGCAGGGCAGCACGGGCCGGGCCGTGCTGGTCGCCTCCCTCGGCCGCGTCCCCGGCCCTCAGGCGGTCCAGCACGCCGAACTGCTCGGCGACCTGCTCGCCCGGCCGGTCCGCAGCCCGCTGTCCGAGCCGGCCGCGGCCCGGCTCGGAGCGCTCACTACCCCCGGAGCCCGCGCCGACGCCGTGGTCGCCGACCTGGGGGCGGGCACGATCGACGTGATCGGGGCGGACGGCGACGTCGTGGCCGCCGGCGCGGGCGACCTGCTCACCGCCGCGGTGGCCGAGACGCTCGGCATCCCGCGGGCCGCGGCCGACTGGGTTAAACGCGGTCCCTGCCTGCGGGTGGACGCCGGTCAGCGATTCGAGGCCGAGGACGGCACCCGCGGGTTCCTGGCCGTCAGCGCCCCGGTCTCGGGCGTCGGCATGCTAGCGGTCGACGGGCCGGGCGGCCTGCTGCCGTTCGACCGCCGCCACGGGCCTGGCGAATGGCGGGCCATCCGGCTCCGGCTCAAGCAGGCCGTCCTGGCCAGCAACTTCCGGCGTGCCGTGCGGGCCTTCGGCCCGGACCCCAGTCAGGTCCTGGTGGTCGGGGGCCCGGCGGGCGACGAGGAACTGCTCGGCGTGCTCGCACGGTCGCTGCCGGACGGCGTGGCCGTGGGGCGCGGCGACCTCGGCCGGACCCGCGAGGGAGAACCGCTCGGGCACCGCTATGCGGTCGCGCTCGGCCTCGCCCTCGCCGGCGGGTGCTAGACCCGGCACCGTCACCGAGGAGCGGCAGCCGACGGCGGCCACTGCTTGGCCACCAGGGTGAGCACGTCGTACGTGGCCACCGGTTTCCCGTCCTGGTTGGTTACCTCCGCGTCCCAGCGCACCTCGCCGTGCTCGGCGTCCTCGCGCGGCGTGATCTGCTTGCAGGTGAGCGTCACCGTCAGCTCGTCACCGGGGTAGACGGGGGTGAGGAAGCGCAGGTTCTCCAGCCCGTAGTTGGCCAGCACCGGTCCCGGGTCGGGCTGGA
This sequence comes from uncultured Actinomycetes bacterium, assembly GCA_963705835.1. Lineage (GTDB taxonomy): Bacteria > Actinomycetota > Actinomycetes > Streptosporangiales > Streptosporangiaceae > Palsa-504. Next base: position 31,357 of record CAVPLC010000084.1, on the reverse strand, counting down.
CGAACAGGCCGGCGGCAAAGGAGACGATCAGGTAGCCGTGCGCCACCCGGCCGTCAAAGAACGGGTTGGCCCGCGCCGCCTCGTCGTCCATGTGCGCGTAGAACGTGTCGCCGGTGAACTCGGCGAAGTGCTCGATGTCGGCCAGGGTCACCTGGCGCGGGCCGGCCACCACGGTGTCGCCGATCCGGAGCTCGGCCAGGGACTTGCGGAACGGGTGACCGCCCGCCACCTCCCGCGGGGTGCCGCTGACCCAGCGGCCGGTTACCGCCGACAGCACACGCGGGCTGGCCTGGACCGCGGTGCGCTGCATGTGGTGCAGGACACCGCGCATGCCGCCCATCTCCTCGCCGCCGCCGGCCCGTCCCGGGCCGCCGTGCACGAGCACCGGCAGCGGGGATCCGTGCCCGGTCGACTCGGCCGCGTCGTCGTGGTCAAGGACCAGGATCCGGCCGTGCCAGGGGGCCAGGCCGAGGACCACGTCACGGGCGAAGGCCGCGTCGCCGGTGACCACCGATCCGGCCAGGCTGCCCAGGCCGCGGGCCGCCAGCTCGATCACATCGGCGCTGTCCCGGTAGCCCATGACGGTGCTGACCGGCCCGAACGCCTCCACCTGATGCGGCTCCGGCCGGCCGGGGTCATCGCTGTGCAGCAGCAGCGGCGCGATGAACGCTCCGCGCTCGGCGCTGGCGCCGACCACGTCGACGTGATCGGGGTCGCCGAAGACCAGCCGCCCCGCCGACAGCAGCGCCTTCACCGAGCGCCGCACCTCCTCGCGCTGTTCCAGGCTGGCCAGCGCGCCCATCTGCACGCTCTCCTCGGCCGGGCTGCCGACCACGACCTTAGCCAGCCGGTCACGCGCGGCCTCTGCGACCTCGCCGGCCAGCGCGACCGGGACGAACGCCCGGCGGATCGCGGTGCACTTCTGGCCGGCCTTGACCGTCATCTCGGTAACGAGCTGGCGGACGTACAGGTCGAACTCTGGCGTGCCCGGTACCGCGTCCGGGCCGAGGATGGAGCAGTTCAGCGAGTCTGCCTCGGCGTTGAACCGGATCGACCGCTCGGCGATGGCCGGGTGGGCGCGAAGCTGCCGCGCGGTCGCGGCCGATCCGGTGAAGGACACCAGGTCCTGCTCGCCGAGGTGATCGAGCAGGCCGCTGGCGCTGCCGCAGATCAGCTGGAGCGAGCCCGGGGGCAGCAATCCGGAGCCGGCCATCAGCTCCACCAGGGCGGCCGTCAGGTAAGCGGTCTGGGTCGCCGGCTTCACCAGGCTCGGCACGCCGGCGATGAACGCGGGAGCGAACTTCTCCAGCGGGCCCCAGACCGGGAAGTTGAACGCGTTGATCTGTACCGCGACGCCGCGGAGCGGCGTGAGGATGTGCTGGCCGACAAAGGCGCCGCCCTTGCCCAGCGGTTCGACCGCGCCCTCGGCGAGCAGGACGTCGTTCGGCAGCTCGCGCTTGGCCTTGCTGGCGTAACTGAGCAGGACGCCGATGCCGCCGTCGATGTCGAACTTGGAGTCACCCAGGGTCGCCCCGGTGCGCGCGGACAGGGCGTATAGCTCCTGCCGGTGCTCGCGCAGGGCCATCCCGAGCGACTTGAGCAACGCGGCACGCTGGTGAAAGGTCAGCTCGCGCAGGGCGGGGCCGCCGGTGGCCCGGCCGTAGTCGAGCGCCGCGCCGAAGTCGATCCCCGCCGAGGAGACCCGGGCGACTTCCTCGCCGGTCACCGCGTCGAGCACCGGCCGTCCCTCATCCGCCGGATCAATCCACGCCCCGCGGACGTAGCTGCGCAGTGCCGTCATCGCTGGCTCCTTTCGTTCGACCCCCTGAGTTTCCCCCATACCCCCCGACGAACCACCCCGCCCTCGCAGCCATCGTAGGTGGCAGCCGCGCGGTGGCATAGGACGTGCCAGCGTCCTTCATTGAGCTAGGGACGGGATGAACATGTTGCGAGAACTAGAGGCCGGTGACCCCCAGGTCATCGGGTCGTACCGGCTTCGAGGCGTGCTTGGCGTCGGCGGCATGGGCCGGGTGTTCCTTGGTGTCTCGCCGGGCGGCCGCCCGGTCGCGGTGAAGGTCATCCGCGCCGACCTGGCCACCGATCGTGAATTCCGGGCGCGCTTCCGGCGGGAAGTGGCTGTCGCGCGCCAGGTGAGCAGCCAGTTCACCGCGCCGGTGATCGACGCGGACGTGGAAGGCCCGATGCCGTGGCTGGCCACGGCCTACGTGCCAGGGCCCTCGCTGGCCGATGCGGTGGCCGAGCACGGGCCGCTGCCCACGGCGTCGGTGGTGGAACTGGCGGCCGGGCTGGCCGAGGGCCTGAGCGCGATCCATGCCGCGGGCGTGATCCACCGTGACCTGAAGCCGTCGAACGTGCTGCTCGCCCAGGACGGGCCGCGGGTGATCGATTTCGGCATCTCCCAGGGGGCCGAGGCCAGTGCGCTGACCCGTACCGGCCTGGTGGTCGGCTCACCCGGCTTCATGTCCCCCGAGCAGGCCGAGGGCCGCGAGGTCGGCCCGCCCAGCGACGTCTTCAGCCTGGGCGCCGTCCTCGCCTTCGCCGCCACGGGCCGGGGGCCGTTCGGCAGCGGGTCGACCCCCGCCCTGGTCTACCGGGTCGTGTACCGCCCGGCCAGCCTGGACCAGGTGCCGGCCGAGGTGCGGGCGCTGATCGAGCGCTGCCTGGCCAAGGACCCGCGCCAGCGGCCGACGGCCCGCGACATCCTGGCCGAGACCGGCGTGGCCCACCCGACAGAAACCTGGCTGCCCGAGCCGGTCACCCGCACGTTCGCCCAGCTTCCGACGCAGGTCGATCCGGCCAGGACCCTCACGGCCGCGAAACTGCCCGTGCCGCCGGAACCGGTTCCCGGCCCGCCGGGCCAGCCGGGGCGGCACGAGGACCGGCGCCGTCGCCGCGGGCTCGGGCGACCGCTGGCCATAGCGTCAATGGTGGTGGGGCTCCTGGCGGCGTCGGCCGCGGGCGGCATCGTCCTGACCGCCTCCGCCCACCAGTCGCCCGGCATGCACTCCGGCCAGGCGGTGTCAGGCCGGACCGGGTCGCCGGCCACCTCCGCACCGCCGACGTCGACGGCTCCGAGCACGTCCCAGACCGCGGCTACGGCGCCCAGCAGCTCGGCGCCGGCGACTGCGCCGCCCAGCTCGGCCCCGGCCGCGACGCCATCGGCGAGCATGTCCGCGCCCGCCTCTGCGGCCCCGAGCGCGACTCCGTCCGCCTTGGGGTCCCCGGCGCCCAGCGCCACCCCGTCGGCGGCCGCATCCCCGGCAGCGTCAGCAGTCGTATCACCGGCCACGACGGGATCGCCCGCCCCGGCGGCATCTTGAGAGGCGGCCGGTTATCACCAGGTGAGTGTCACTCAGACCGGGGCACGCAGGTTTGAACCGTATGGCGGACCGCTGCGTAGCACCTATTGGACGCGCCGGTGTCCTTCGTTCACGCAGGGACGGGATGAGCATGGTGCGAGAACTGCAGCTCGGCGACCCTCGGGTGATCGGGCCGTACCGGCTCCGCGGGCGGCTGGGCGTGGGCGGCATGGGCCGGGTGTTCCTCGGCCTATCAGCGGAAGGCCAGCTCGTCGCCGTCAAGGTCGTCCGCGCCGACCTGGCGAGCGATCCCTACTTCCGGGCGCGCTTCCGGCAGGAGGTCGCGGTCGCGCGCAAGGTGAGCGAGCCGTTCACGGCGCCGGTCGTCGACGCTGATACCGATGGCCCGATGCCCTGGCTGGCCACGACCTACGTGGCCGGGCCATCGCTAGATGACGCGGTGGCCGAACGCGGGCCGCTGCCCACCTGGTCGGTGCTGAGGCTCGCCGCGGGGCTCGCGGAAAGCCTCAGCGCGATTCATGCCGCGGGCGTCGTGCACCGTGACCTGAAGCCGTCGAACGTGCTGCTGGCCACGGACGGGCCGCGCATCATCGATTTCGGCATCTCCCGGGCCGCGGGGGCCAGCACGTTGACGCACGGCGGCCTGCTGGTGGGCTCGCCCGGCTTTATCTCACCGGAACAGGCCGAAGGCGGCGACGTAGGGCCGCCCGCCGACGTGTTCAGCCTGGGCGTGGTCCTGGCCTTCGCGGCTGCCGGTGAGGGGCCGTTCGGCACCGGGTCGACCATGGCGCTGGTCTACCGCGTGGTCCACTGCCCGCCGGACCTGGACCGGGTGCCGGCCGAGCTCCGCGCGCTGGTCAGGCTCTGCCTGGCCAAGGATCCCGCCGCCCGGCCCACCGCCCGCGAGCTGATGGCCGAAACGGACGCGGCCCGTTCGCTGCCTCAGACCACCGCCCCGCCGAAGACTCCACCGCCGACGAGGACCACGGCCCCTCCGCCCGCAACATCGTCACCGACCCCGAGTTCCACGCCGACCCCGGCCTACGGCGGTTACTGAGGCGACGGCTCAGTGCGTGAAGGACTGGCGCATCTGCTGGATCTCCGGCGGCGGCTGCGTCTGCGGGTGGTGCTCCAGGATCCGCACCTGCAGCCTGAAGTCGTCGAGCAGCAGGTTGGCCAGGTCCATGCTGAAGCCGTTCCTGATCACGATCCGCATCACCGCGGTGTCCGTCATGTCGTCGGGGAAGGTGTACGCCGGCACCTGCCAGCCCCGCTGGCGCAGCCGCTCGGACAGGTCGAACACCGAGTAGCTGGTGACGTCGTCGCGTAGCTTGAACGCGAACACCGGAAGGTCCTTGCCCTCGGTGAGCAGCTCGAACGGGCCTATCTTGGCGATCTCGCCGGACAGGTGCAGCGCGATGTCCTGGCAGGTCTGCTGCACATGCCGGTAGCCCTCGGAGCCGAGCCGGATGAAGTTGTAGTACTGCGCGGCGACCTGGGATCCGGGCCGGGAGAAGTTGAGCGCGAACGTGGGCATCTGGCCGCCCAGGTAGTTGACCTTGAAGATCAGGTCTTCCGGCAGGGCATCGGGGTTCCGCCAGATGACCCAGCCGACCCCGGGGTAGACCAGGCCGTACTTGTGACCGGAGGTGTTGATGGACGCCACCCGCGGCACCCGGAAGTCCCATTCCAGGTGCGGGTGCAGGAACGGAGCCACGAACCCGCCCGACGCCCCGTCCACGTGCATCGGAATGTCGCAGCCCTTCTCGGCTTGCAGCCGGTCCAGCGCCTGGCTGATCTCGAGCACGGGCTCGTAGCTGCCGTCCATGGTGGAGCCCATGATCGCGATCACGCCGATGGTGTTCTCGTCGCACTTGGCCGCGGCCTCGGCGCCGCGCAGGTGCAGCCGCCCCGGGACCATGGGCACGAACCTGGGCTCGACCTGCCAGTAACGGCAGAACTTCTCCCAGCACACCTGCACGTTCGAGCCCATCACCAGGTTCGGCTTGGCCGTGTCCGTGCCCGCCGCCTTCCGGCGGGCCCGCCAGCGCCACAGCAGCGCCATCCCGCCGAGCATGCACGCCTCGCTGGACCCGGTCGTGGAGCACCCGGTCGCCGCGCTGCCGGCCGGCGCGTTCCACAGGCTGGACAGGATGTTCACGCAGCGCCGCTCGAGCTCGGCGGTCTGCGGGTACTCGTCCTTGTCGATCATGTTCTTGGCGGCGGTTTCGGCCATCAGCTGCTCGGCTTCCGGCTCCATCCAGGTGGTGACGAACGTGGCCAGGTTGAGCCGGGCGTTGCCGTCCAGGATCAGCTCGTCGCGGACCACCTGCAGCGCGGTGCGCGGCAGCACGCCGTGCCGCGGCAGCCGGTACCGCGGGATCTCGCAGCTCAGCTCGCGGACGTAAACCGGGTTGATCTCGAGTTCCTCGTCCTGGCGGTCCTCGTCGACCTGGGTGTGCAGGGGCATGGCGGTCTCCATGAATGCGCGGGCAGGCGGGTTCCAGTGGCCAGGCTAACGCGTCAGCGCCTGCGGCGTGCTAGGCGCACGGCCTTCATCAGCCACGCCAACCGCCTGCTTGAGGTTTCCCCGCGGCCCTAAAGCGTTATATTCACTCTCACAGCAAATCATAGCGCAGCACTACACCCGACAATCGCGAATTGTCCACACAGCTGGCCCAACCCACCTCCTGCGCGCGTCTTGACACAGCAGACCACACAAGTCCTCACAACTCACCCATGAGCGCAATGAACACTCGGATATAGCTTAATATTAAAATTGAAAATTTAATTCCTCCCGTTAGCACGGGCCCCGGACGCGGGAAGGTTCACCGATTCGTCCGGCCGGAATTGAACCCTCACGATGCACCGCTGCGTACCTAGCTACTGACGCGAGACGTACCGGGCGTCGCTACGAACGGTTGGGAGAGACCAGCATGTGGCAAGAACTACAACCTGACGATCCTGCCCAGATCGGGTCCTACAGGCTGCGCGGCCAGCTGGGCGTGGGCGGCATGGGCCGGGTTTTCCTGGGCTTTTCCGCGGACGGGCGGCCGGTGGCGGTCAAGGTCGTCCGTCCCGATCTAGCCGCGGACCCTGAATTCAGGGCGCGGTTCCGGCGCGAAGTGGCGGTTGCCCGCCGGGTAAGCAGCCAGTTCACCACGCCGGTGATTGACGCTGACCTGGACGGCCCGGTGCCCTGGCTGGCCACGGCTTACGTGGCCGGGCCATCGCTAGCCGACGCGGTGGCCCAGCACGGGCCGCTGCCGGCCGCGAAGGTACTCGAGCTCGCTACGGGGCTGGCGGAAGGCCTGAGCGCGATCCACGCGGCTGGGGTGGTGCACCGGGACCTCAAGCCGTCGAACGTGCTGCTGGCCCAGGACGGGCCCAGGTTGATTGATTTCGGAATATCGCGGGCGATCGAGGCTAGTGCACTCACGCACACCGGCATGGTGGTCGGATCACCCGGTTTCATGTCCCCCGAACAGGCCGAGGGCCGCGAGGTCGGCACGGCCAGCGACATCTTCAGCCTTGGAGCGGTCCTCGCCTTCGCCGCCACGGGCGCGGGACCGTTCGGTGCCGGGTCGACCCCGGCGCTGGTCTACCGCGTGGTGTACAGCCCGCCGAGCCTGGACCACGTGCCGGCCGGGGTCCGCCCGCTGATCGAGCGCTGCCTGGACAAGGATCCTGCCCGGCGTCCGGCCGCCGGTGATCTGCTGGCGCAGACGGGCGCGGCAGCGCCCGGGGCGGGCTGGCTGCCCGACGCGGTGACCCAGACCTTCCTCCGTCAGCCAGCCGGCCAGGCGGCCGCAGGGCCCGCGTCTGGCCGCCGGGTTCCGGCCGAGGCCGGCCACCCCCGGACCGCCACGGTGGCGAAGATGGCTCTGGCCGGGGAACAAGCCTCCGCTCAGCCGCGGCGCCGCGGGCGGCGTCGGCTCGGCCGGCCGGCGGCCGTGGCGGCACTGGTGGCGGGATTGCTTGCGGCATCGGCGGCGGGCGGCCTCGCCCTGACGGGCTACGCGCACCAGCCGCCAGGTGCGCACGTCGGGCAGGCCGGATCGGCCGCCCCGGTACAGTCGGCCAGCTCGCCGGCCACCTCCACGCCGACGTCGGCCTATCCGAGCACGTACGGCTCCCCGGCTGCGGCTGCGAGCACGTACGGCTCCCCGGCTGCGAATGCGGGCACGTACTCGCCCGGCACCACTCCGGCGAGCACGGTCCCGCCCGCCGCTCCGACGGCGTCCGCGCCTGCACCCGCCGACACGGCCTCCCCGGCCCCCACCGGGTCGCCGGCCCCACCGGGTCGCCGACGGCGACCCCGGGCTCGTACTAGGGAATCAGCGCCCCGAAGCCTGGCGCTCAGCAAGCGCCTCCAGGCCGCGTGGACAAGCCAGTCGGCCGGGATCAGCCGAACGGTGGATGCCGCCGGGCCGGATGGCCGGCCGGCCGCCTCATCCGGCGGGCGCGGCAATCATGGCCGCGCTGCCGATCCGCCACCGGGGGCCCTCCGGCGATGCTGGCTAGGACGCCAAAGGAGGCACGACATGACGCGGGTCATCGAGGTGACGGGGCTGACCAAGCGCTACGGGGGCCAGGCCGTGGTGGACGGGATCTCGTTCCACGTCGATCAGGGTGAGATCTTCGGCATCCTCGGCCCGAACGGCGCGGGCAAGACCACCGCGGTGGAGTGCATGGAGGGCCTGCGCCGACGCGACGCGGGGCAGGTCCGGATCCTCGGCCTGGACCCGAAGACCGACGGGCACCGGCTGCACCAGCGGATCGGCGTGCAGCTCCAGCAGGCCCAGTTGCAGGACCGGCTGAAGGTACGCGAGGCCCTGGAGCTGTACGCGTCCTTCTACCCGCACCCGGCGGACTGGCGTGCGCTGCTCGAGCGCTGGGGGCTGGCCGCCAAGGCCGGCACCAAGTTCGGCAAGCTGTCCGGCGGCCAGAAGCAGCGGCTGTTCATCGCGCTGGCGCTGGTCGGGAACCCCGAGGTGGTGTTCCTCGACGAGCTCACCTCCGGGCTGGACCCGGGGGCCAGGCGCGCCACCTGGGACCTGATCGCGCAGGTCAGGAACAGCGGCGTCACCGTCGTGCTGGTCAGCCACTTCATGGACGAGGTGGAGGAACTGTGCGACCGCGTCGCGATCCTCGAACGGGGGCGGATCGCGGCGCTGGACACCCCGGCGGGGCTGGTGGACTCCGCCGGGGCGCAGTACCGGGTGCGGTTCCGGCCGCTGGCGCCCCTGGACGAGCAGTCGCTCGGCGCGCTTCCCGGGATCACCGCCGTCAGCCGCCGCGGGGAGCAGGTCACCGTGACCGGCACCGGGGACTTCGCCGCCGCGGTCACCGCCGAACTGGCCCGCAGGCAGATCGTCGCCGCGGACCTGCGCATCGAGGGACGCAGCCTGGACAGCGCCTACGTGGCGCTGACCGGCCGGTCCATGGACACGTGAGGAGAAGGATCATGACCGGTTTCAGCAGGCTCGCCCTGACCGAGGCCAAGCTGTTCCTGCGCGAGAAGGCCGCGCTGCTGGGGGTGTTCGGGCTGCCGGTGGCGCTGGTCATCGGGTTCGGCCTGATTCCCGGGTTCAGCGATCCGCAGAAGAGCCTGTCGGGCCAGATCGGCACCGAGTACATCGCGGGCCTCGGCATCGCGATCGTGCTGGCCTCCCTGGGCCTGACCGGGGTGCCGATGGTCATCGGCCAGTACCGGGAGCGCGGCGTCCTGCGCCGCCTGGGCGTAACGCCGGTTCGCCCGCTGACCCTGCTGACCGCCGACCTGACGGTGTGGGCAGCCTCCGCGCTGATCTCGGTGGCGATGGTGGTCGCGGTGGTGCGGCTCGCGTTCCACGTGCCGGTGCCGCGCGCGGCAGGCTGGTTCATCCTGGCCGTTGTCCTCGGCATCGCCTCCCTGTTCGCCGTCGGCATGCTGGCCGCGGCGGTGGCGCCGAACGCCAGGGGCTCGGCGGGCATCGGCTGGCTGCTGTTCTTCCCGAACATGTTCCTGGCCGGGATCTACTTCCCGACCGAGGACATGTCCGCCACGATGCGGCAGGCCGGCAACTTCACCCCGCTGGGCTCGGCCCTGCACGCGGTGCGCGACAGCTGGATGGGAATAGATCCGCGGCCGGAGTACCTGGGCATAATGGCGGCGTGGGCCCTGATCGCCGGGGCCCTGGCGGCCCGCTTCTTCCGCTGGGAACAGGCGTAGGGAAGGAGGAGCGGTGACGGTGCGCACGCCGGACAGCGGCCTGGAGTCGCTGGAGCGGCGCTACCAGAGGCTGGTGCGGGTGCTGCCCTACGTCCTGCTCGTCGTCCCGCTGATCCCCTACGTGCTCTCGCAAAACCCGACCACCGGGGCATTCCTGATCACGCTCGGCCTGGCCGCGCTGGCGGGAGCGTGGATCACCTGGATGATCATCCTGCCCCCCAGTCGGACGCAGCAGCGGTGGCTGGTGGTGATCTACCTGGTCGGGTTGATCGTGCTTGCCTGGCTGCTCACCCTCAGGAGTCCCTGGTTCGCGTTCTTCACCTGGATAGGCTTCCTGCAGGCATTCGAGTACCTGCATGGCGTATGGCGCTGGGTCGGCTGCGCGCCCTTCGCGGTGGCCCTGGCCGTCGCGCAGACCGGGGGAATTCACCGGCCGACCGTCGGCGTGGTCGCCATCTGGGTCGTGCTGACCTGCGTCGACATGGGGCTTGTCGGGGCGTTCGTCCTGCTGGGCCAGAGGACCGAGGAGCAGAACCAGGCCCGCAAGGGCATGATCGCCGAGCTGGCCGAGGCCAACCAGCGGCTGGAAGAGATCATGGCGGAGAACACCGGGCTGCAGGCACAGCTGCTCACTCAGGCCAGGGAGGCGGGCGCGGGGGATGAGCGGCAGCGGATGGCCCGGGAGATCCACGACACGCTCGCCCAGGGCCTGACCGGGATCATCACCCAGCTCGAGGTGGCTCAGCAGACGGCCAGCGACGCCGAACGCGAGCGGCGCATCAGCAACGCCACCCGGCTCGCCCGTGACAGCCTGGCCGAGGCCCGCCGTTCGGTCCAGGCGCTGCGGCCCAAGGCACTGGAAGACAGCAGGCTGCCCGAGGCGCTGGCCGAGGAGGCGGCCCGCTGGTCGGCTACCAGCGGCGTGACCCCCGAGGTCAGGACCACGGGCGACGCGCACGTGCTGCACCCGGAGGTGGAGGTCACCCTGCTGCGCGTCGCGCAGGAGGCGCTAGCCAACGTGGCCAAGCACGCCGCCGCGTCGCGGGCCTGGATCACGCTGTCCTACATGGGTGACGTGGTGACCCTTGACGTGCGCGACGACGGCGCCGGATTCGACCCGGCGCTCACCCCGGACCGCGACACCGGCGGCTTCGGGCTGATCGCGATGCGGCAGCGGGTTCAGCGGCTGGCCGGCCAGCTGGAGATCGAGTCAGAACCAGGTTCGGGCACCGTGGTCTCCGCGACCCTGCCCGCGATCGGACTGGGAGACGCATCGTGACCGGGACCAAGGGGGCCAAGGGGTCCATCCGGCTGCTGATCGCCGACGACCACCCGGTGGTCCGCGACGGGCTGAGGGGCATCTTCGAGGCCAGCGGTGACTTCGAGGTGGTCGGCGAGGCGGCCAACGGCCGGGAGGCGGTCGACCGGGCCGCCGCGCTGCGCCCTGACGTGGTGCTGATGGACCTGCGCATGCCGGTCCTGGACGGGGTCAGCGCGATCCGGGCGCTCGCCGAGCGGGGCGTCACCGCGCGGGTGCTCGTGCTCACCACCTTCGACACCGACACCGACGTGGTGCCCGCGGTCGAGGCCGGCGCGACCGGCTACCTGCTCAAGGACTCCCCGCCGGACGAACTGCTGCGCGGCGTGCGCGCCGCGGCCCGCGGCGAGGCCGTGCTGTCGCCGTCGGTCGCCACCCGGCTGCTCGGCCAGGTCAGGCACCCGGCCAGGGAGCCGCTCAGCCAGCGCGAACTCGAGATCCTCGGCCTGATCGCCCGCGGCTACTCCAACCGGGAGGCCGCCGCGCACCTGTTCATCAGCGAGGCCACGGTCAAGACCCACGCGCTGCACATCTACGAGAAGCTCGGCGTCAACGACCGGGCCGCCGCCGTGGCGACCGGCTTCGAGCGCGGCCTGCTGCCCCGACCCTGAGACCGGGCCCGTGAACCCGCCGGGCGGCTCCTGCGGATAACAGGCAAAGCCCCCGACCCACGAGGACACGGATGACGCGACTGCTGCCGCTCGCCGCGGACGACGCGGAGGTGATCACGGCCTCGCTGGCCGAACCCGGCCGGTTCGCGGCCCTGTTCGACCGGCACGCGCCGCACATCCACCGGTACCTGGCCCGCCGCGTCGGACCCCAGGTCGCCGAGGACCTGCTGGCCGAGACGTTCCTGGTGGCGTTCGGCAAGCGGGCGGCGTACGACCCGGCCTTCCGCGACGCCCGGGGCTGGCTGTACGGCATCGCCACCCACCTGGTCGGCCAGCACCGCCGGGAGGAGATCCGCCGGTTCCGCCTGAGCCAGGCCGCAGGTCCCGACGTGGATCAAAACGATTATTCCGAACGGTCCGTGGTGCGGCTGACGGCCCGGTCCGTGCGGTCCGTGCTGGTCGCGGCCCTGGCTGAACTGGCCGAGCCAGACCGGGACGTCCTGTTGCTGTTCGCCTGGGAACAGCTCAGCTACGAAGAGGTCGCACGCGCTCTCGGCATCCCGGTCGGCACCGTCCGTTCCCGCCTGCACCGCGCCCGCGCCAAGATCCGCCAGGCCCTGGCCGGCACCCCGGCCGCGGCCACCTACGAGGAGCTTCAAAGCAATGAATGACCTGGACCTGATCCGCGAACTCGGATCCGAGACGCCGCTGCTGTCGTTGCCCGAGCTGTCCGGCGCTCGTGAGCGGGTTGTCAAAGGGATAGGGCGGGACCGGCGCGGTCCTGCTCGCTGGCTCGCGGTGGCAGCGGTCTGCGCAGGGGCGGCCGCTGCCATTGCCGCCGGGATGTTCGCCGGAGCGTCGGCACTGCATCATCGTGCGCCGCAAGCCGTCCGCCCGGGGACCGTGGTAAACGCGCACCTGACGGCGAAGGAGGTCCTCGATCAGGCCGCGGCCGCCGCTGCTTCGCCAGGCCACGGTGGTCCCGCGGCCGGACCAGTTCGTGTTCACCGAGGTGAACGTGGGGACCGGGGTCGTGGTGCGGACGTGGCTGTCGGTGGACGGGGAGCGGAACGGGCTGGAGACGCAGACCGGCAGCGACGGGAAGACCTCCTCGACGGTCATCCTCGGCTGCGTCAACGGGTTCCATAAGATCCGCACGCCCGGAGTTGACGGCAAGCCGATCAAGGGCGGCGGGAAGCCGGTTCCGATGAAGAGCACGACCCCGATGGACGGGCCGGTTATCACCGAGCCGTGCACCCCGGCACCCGCATACTTTCCCGACATGCCCACCAGTGCCAGCGCGATGCCCCGGTACCTGGAGCAGACCCAGGGGATCAGCCCGAGCAACCTGAACGACCTGGCCAAGACGGTCGGGTCCATGCTCCAGTCCGACTACTTCCTGCCCGCGCAACGGGCCGCGCTGTACGAGTTCCTGGCCACGACCCCGGGCCTGGTCGTGGAGCACAACGTGCGGGACATCACCGGGCGTCCCGGAGTGGGCGTGGGCTGGTCGCTCGCAGGGCAGCAGGGCGATGAACATCTTCGACCCGGCCAGCTACGCCTACCTGGGCATGACCACCTGGGGCGAGCAGGACCAGCAAGGCGGCGACGCCCTCCTCCAGACCGCGATCGTCAATCACCCGGGCCAGCTGCCCTGAGGCGAGCGGCACGCACCCATGACCGTTCGGATAAATGATCTTTTGTGGTGTAACGGCACAACAGGAAGCCGTTGTCCTCCAGCACGTGGCCCAGGGTCAGGGGCAGCGGCGGGACATCGGTCCGAGAGCCGGACACGATGCGGTCGGCGCCCGGGCCGGCCAGCAGCGGGCCGATGGTCAGGCACAACTCGTCCAGCAGGCCGGCCGCGACGAGCTGACCCAGCAGGCGCGGGCCGCCTTCGGCGAGCATCCGCTGATGACCGCGCTCGGCCAGCGCGTCGACGGCCGCCTTCAGGTCCACGGTCTGCTCGCCCGCCACGATGACGTCGGCCAGTTCGGCCAGCGCGGCGCGGCGCCCGGGCGGCGCCTGGGCGGTCGTGATGACGATCGTGCGGGCGTGCGTCGGGGCCGCCGCGATCAGGCGGCTGCCCGGGTCGAGGTCGAGCCGGGCGGTGACCACCGCGATGGGCGGAGTCGGCGGCCGGCCTTCCCGCAGGTGGCGCCAGAGCTCGCGGGTGCGCACCGGCGCGTAGCGCTCGGCCCGGACCGTCGAGGCGCCCACCACGATGACGTCGGCCAGCGTGCGCAGCAGCGCGAATACGTTCCGGTCGCCCTCGGACGACAGTCCCGCCGTGGCGCCGTCGAGGTAGGCGGCCCCGTCGGCGCTTGACACCATGTTCGCGCGCAGCCAGCGCCCGGGCGGGTAGGCGTACAGCGCGGCCAGGTCGGGATCATCGTCCTGGCCCGGCAGGAGCTGGCGCATGGTCAGTCCGTCGCCCGCAGCAGCATGACGCCCCGGCCGGACACCTTGACCTCGCCGGTGGCCCGCAGGCGCCGGGACGGCTTCGCCGAGCTCGTGTCGATCACGACCTCCCATCGGGTCGCCAGGCTGGCCTCGGGCAGGGTGAAGGTGAGCGGGTCGCCGTGCGCGTTGAACAGCAGCAGGAACGTGTCGTCGATGATTCTCCCGCCCCGCGGATCGGGCTCGGTGATCGCCTCGCCGTTCAGGTACACCGCGAGCGACTGGGCGTAGCCGGCCCCCCAGTCTTCCTGGGTCATTTCCTTGCCGCTGGGTGTCAGCCAGAGGATGTCGCTGGTCTCGTCGCCAGGTTCATCCCGCCGGCCGTGGAAGAACCTGCGCCGCCGGAACACCGGGTGGTCGCGGCGCAGCGTGGCCAGGGCCTCGGTGAACTCCAGCAGGTCCCGCTCGGCGGTGGCCATGCTCCAGTCCAGCCAGGACAGCTCGTTGTCCTGGCAGTAGGCGTTGTTGTTGCCCTCCTGGGTCCGCCCCATCTCATCGCCGGCCAGCAGCATCGGGACGCCCTGGGACAAGAACAACGTGACCAGGAAGTTCCGCTTCTGCCTGGCCCGCAGTTGGTTGATGGCGCGGTCGTCGGTCGGGCCCTCGGCCCCGCAGTTCCACGAGCGGTTGTCGTCGGCGCCGTCCCGGTTGTCCTCGCCGTTGGCCTCGTTGTGCTTGTTGTTGTAGCTGACCAGGTCCTGCAGGGTGAACCCGTCGTGGCAGGTGACGAAGTTGATCGAGGCGACCGGGCGGCGCCCGCTGGTGGCGTACAGGTCGCTGGAGCCGGCCAGCCGGGACGCGAACTCCGGCAGGGTGTCCGGCTGGCCGCGCCAGAAGTCACGGACGGTATCGCGGTACTTCCCGTTCCATTCGGTCCACAACGGCGGGAAGTTGCCGACCTGGTAGCCGCCCTCGCCGATGTCCCACGGCTCGGCGATCAGCTTCACCTGGGAGACCACCGGGTCCTGCTGGACCAGGTCGAAGAACGTGGACAGCCGGTCCACGTCGTGCAGTTCCCTGGCCAGCGCCGAGGCCAGGTCGAAGCGGAACCCGTCGACGTGCATGTCCAGGACCCAGTACCGCAGCGAGTCCATGACCAGTTGCAGCGCGTGCGGGTGCCGTGCGTTCAGGCTGTTCCCGCAGCCGGTGTAGTCCAGGTACCGCCACGGCTCGGCGCCGTCGAGCCGGTAGTACGCGCCGTTGTCGATGCCGCGGAAGGACAGCGTCGGTCCCATGTGGTCGCCCTCGGCGGTGTGGTTGTACACCACGTCGAGGATGACCTCGACGCCCGCCTCGTGCAGCGCCTTGACCATCGTCTTGAACTCGCCGACCTGCTCGCCGCGCTGCCCGGCCGAGGAGTACCGGTTGTGCGGGGCCAGGAACCCGATCGTGTTGTAGCCCCAGTAGTTGGTCAGGCCGCGCGCCACCTGCGACGGCTCCGCCACGAACTGGTGCACCGGCATGAGCTCGACCGCGGTGACGCCGATCCGCTGCAGGTGCGCGATCACCGCGGGGTGCGCGATGCCGGCGTAGGTGCCGCGCTGGTGCGCGGGCACGTCCGGGTGGCGCAGCGTCAGCCCGCGCACGTGCGCCTCGTAGATCATGCTCTCGTGGTAGGGGGTCTGGGGAGCCCGGTCGTGGCCCCAGTCGAAGAACGGGTTGATCACCACGTTCTTCGGCATGTGCGGCGCGCTGTCGGTGGTGTTGCGCTTCTTCGGGTTGCCGAACTGGTAGTCGAACAGCGACTCGTCCCACCGGACGTCGCCCTCGACCGCCTTGCCGTACGGATCGAGCAGCAGCTTGGAGCCATCGCAGCGCAGGCCGCGCGGCGGATCGTAGGGCCCGTGCACCCGGTAGCCGTACCGCTGACCCGGCGCGATGCCGGGCAGGTAGACGTGCCAGACGAAGCCGTCGACCTCGGTCAGGTCGATCCGGCTCTCGGTCAGGGCGCCGCTTTCCTGCTCGTCGGAGAACAGGCAGAGCTCGACCCGCTCGGCGACCTCGGAGAACAAGGCGAAGTTGGTACCCCACCCGTCCCACGTGGCGCCAAGCGGGTACGGCGTTCCCGGCCAGGTACGCATTCGCCCCCTTCGTGCGGCAAGTCGGGTCGCTCGGCCAGCGGCCGACTCTACCTGGTATGCGTAGGCCCGGAGGGACGTACGTTACCGGATCGTGATCAGCGGGTCTGGGGTCCTCGAGAATCCCGAGGGCTCTTTAAGGGTTTTACCCAGTTTTACGCAGCTGCCCGCTGCCGCGTTCCCGCCTCTTCGTACCGGTCCAGCAGGACGTCGGCGACCTCGGCCGACGCGCCGAGCACCGGCGACACCGCGGCCGCCCCCGCGGCCAGCGATGCGTTCTTGATCCGGTCGGCGAAGAACCCGGGGGCCAGCAGGTAGCTGGCGACCACGACCCGGCTGGCTCCGGCGGCCAGCAGCCCGGCCACGGCGGCGGCGGGCGTGGGGTCCGAGGCCGAGGCGTAGGCCGGGCGGACCGCGAGCCACCCGTCCCGGGCTTGCCACTGTGCGGCCAGGCGGGCAATGGTGGCGTTGGCCTCCGGGTCGCTGGAGCCGGCCGCCGCCAGCACCACCCCGGTCCGGCTGCGGTCCCCGGCCGGGTCCTCCTCGGTCAGGCGGCGCCGGAGCGCGCGCAGCAGCAGCGGGTGCGGTCCGAGCGGGGCGCCGTAGCTCACCCGCTCGGCCCGCAGGCTGGTCCTGGCCAGCTCGCGGGGAATGTCGGTCTTGCTGTGGTACGCCGCGGTGAGCAGCAGCGGCAGCACGGTGACCTCGGCGCCCGGCCCGATCGTATTCATGACCTGTGGCAGCGACGGAGCGGCGTGGCCCAGGTATGCGGTGCGCAGGACCGGTGCGGACCGCCCGCTCTCGACCGCCCGCTCCTCGGCTCGCTCGCGGGCGATCGCGATCAGTTCCTCGATGGTGGCCGAGGCGCGCGGGTCCGTGCTGCCGTGCGCGACGGCGACCAGCACAGGTTCAGGCTCTGCTGGCTTCCCCCCGGACCCATCCCCCCGGACCCCCCTTGGGAGGGACGACCCCCCTGGGACCCCCCGATCAGGCATGGATGCCGCACTCGGTCTTGCCGGTGCCCGCCCAGCGGCCGCTGCGGGGGTCGGCGCCGGGATCGACCCGGCTGGTGCAGGTGGCGCAGCCTATCGAGGGATAGCCGTCGTAGACCAGCGGGTTGACCAGCACCCCGTTGGTGGTGATGTAGTCGTCCACCTGCTTCTGGGTCCAGGTCGCGATCGGGTTGACCTTGACCATCTCGCGGCGGTCGTCCCACTCGACCACCTTGGTCTGGCGGCGGTTGCTGGTCTCGTCGCGGCGCACGCCGGTGATCCAGGCGTCATAGTTGGTCAGCGCCCGCTCCAGCGGCTCGACCTTGCGCAGGTAGCAGCACAGGTCGGGGTTGCGTCCGTAGAGCCTCGGGCCCAGTTCGGCGTCCTGTTCGGCGACGGTGCGCGACGGGGTGACGTTGATCAGCTTGATCGGGTACACGACCTCGACGGCGTCCCTGGTGCCGATGGTCTCGGCGAAGTGGTACCCGGTGTCCAGGAAGACCACGTTGATGCCGGGCCGGACGGCCGAGGCCAGGTGGATGATCACCGCGTCGGTCATCGAGGAGGTCACGCAGATCCGCTCCCCGAAGGTATCCACCGCCCAGCGGATGACCTCCTCCGCCGGGGCATCGGCCAGCTCCTCGGCGGCCTGTTCGGCGAGGGTTCGCATGAACTCGGGATCCTCCAGGCTGACCTGCGCCAGGCCATGGTCACTATCGGGCAACGCGGTGACGGGGCTCACAGCGTGACTCCTATCCCGGCAAAGCGTAGCTGGAAAGTCCTGGTGCAACTGCGGCAATGCCATTCGCCGTCGGTGGCGCCTTTCGGCTCGAGGTCTTCCTCGCCGCAGTAAGGGCAGTAGAAGGGCACGGCGCGCGTGCTCATGACAGCTCCTCCTCGCTGGCGCGCAGCGTCCAGGCCGCGAAGCTCTCGCCGGGCTCACGGCCGGCCTGGAACCTGCGCAGCACTCGTTCGGTGTAGTCCGGAAGCTCGTCGGCCGTGGTCTTGAGCCCGCGCACCTTACGGCCGAAGCCGGAGCCGGTACCGTCGCCGCCGTTCAGGCTGCCGCCCAGGTGCACCTGGAAGCCCTCGACCTGGTTCCCGTCTCGGTCAGTGACCAGCGATCCCTTCAGGCCGATGTCGGCCGTCTGGATCCGGGCACACGAGTTCGGGCAGCCGTTGACGTTGATGGTGACCGGGGTGTCGAATCCGGGCAGGCGCCGCTCGAGCTCGGAGATCAGGTCGGCCGCCCGCGCCTTGGTCTCGGTGATCGCGAGCTTGCAGAACTCGATGCCGGTGCACGCCATGGTGTGCCTGCGGAACGCGCTGGGCGTCGCCGGGAGACCGGCCGCCTCCAGCTCGGCGACCAGTTCACCGGTGCGCTCCGGCGGCACGTCCAGGATGACCATCTTCTGCTCGGTGGTGGTGCGGACCCGGCCGCTGCCGTACCGCGCGGCCAGGCCGGCGATGACGTCGAGCAGGTCGGCGGACAGGCGGCCCACCGTCGGTGCGAACCCGACGTAGTTGCGCCCGTCGCGCTGCGGGTGCACGCCCACGTGGTCACGGATCCCCTGCGGCGGGGCTGCGGGCGCGGGGCCGTCTGCCAGCGCGTAGCCGAGGTACTCCTTCTCGAGCACCTCGCGGAACTTCTCCGGGCCCCAGTCCGCGACCAGGAACTTGATCCTGGCCCGGTGCCGCAGCCGGCGGTAGCCGTAGTCCCGGAACAGGCCGGTCACGCCCGCCCAGACCTCGGGCACCTGGCCGGGCTGGACGAACGCGCCGAGGCGCCGGCCGATCATCGGGTTGGTGGACAGGCCGCCGCCGACCCACAGGTCATACCCGGCTTCGCCGTCCTCGTTCAGCACGCCGACGAACGCGACATCGTTGATCTCGTGGATGGCGCACTGCGCCGGGCAGCCGCTGATCGAGGACTTGAACTTGCGCGGCAGGTTGGAGAACGCGGAGTCGCCGATGTACTGGGCGCCGATGGCGGTGATCTCCGGCGTGGCGTCGATGATCTCGCTGGCGTCCAGGCCGGCCAGCGGGCAGCCGAGGATCACCCGCGGCGTGTCCCCGCAGGCTTCGGTGGTGCTCAGACCGACCGACTCCAGCGCGTCCCAGATGGCGGGCACGTTCTCGATCTCGACCCAGTGCAGCTGGACGTTCTGCCGGTCGGTCACGTCCGCCGTGCCGCGCGCGTACCGGCGGGAGATGTCCGCGATGGTGCTCAGCTGCGCGTTATCGAGCTGGCCGCCGTCGATGCGGACCCGCAGCATGAAGTAGCGGTCGTCGAGTTCCTCGGGTTCCAGGACCGCGGTCTTGCCGCCGTCGATCCCGGGACGTCGCTGGGTATACAGGCCGTACCAGCGGAAACGGCCGCGCAGGTCGGCCGGGTCGATGGAGTCGAAGCCATACTTGGAGTAGATGTCGATGATCCGCTGCCGGACGTTGAGCCCGTCGTCGTTCCTCTTGTTCTCCTCGTTCTTGTTGAGCGGCTCGCGGTAACCGAGCGCCCACTGGCCTTCGCCTCGCTTGCGTGCTGTCCTGGTCCGGGTCGTGGTCGCGGTGGTGGTCCCGGCGGCGACTGGCATGGATGAGGTTCCTTCAGGTTCGGGGACGCGCAGACCGCGAGAACCTGGGCCCTGCTGGCCAGCCGTGGGCTGGCGTGCTTCACCAAGGTGTTACAGCAGGAAAGCACCCGGCATCGCGCGCGCGCCCGGTCAGATATCCGGGCCGGCGATCAACGGGTGTCGCGACAGATGGCGCTACGGATGCGCAGGAAGTCGACGTGCCTGCGCACGACGAGCAACGGGTCCGTAACACTCATTACAGCAGGATCACATGTAACGGAGGCGGCTGTCCAGGACAAGTCCGGCATGTGGACAGTGCGGGCGGTCACACGCTGGGCCATATGCGGGCGCAACAGGGCCGGTGCGGTGCCTATTCCCGGGTCTTTCCAGCCGTCAGCCCTGGCGGATCCAGCTGAGCGGCGGCTCGGACCCGGAGGGCACCGACTGCGCCAGCGGCTGATGCTGGCAGTCGCACCAGGTGCCGCCCGGGCAGTCCTCGTGGTGGTGCTTCCGGCACGGGACGCAGATCATGCTCTCTATTGTGCAGCCTGAGCGCTACTTGTGCGCTCGTGGGCGGTTTCTGGCCTGCTTCGCCGCAGGACGGGTACACCCCGTGCATGCCCGGTAGATACGTGCTTCCGTTCCCGGACCGGCGGGCCGCCGGGCTGCTACTCGGCGCGCGCCTCACCGAGTCGGCGGCCCTTGATGATTGGGCCGGACGGATCTTGGTGCTCGGCCTGCCCAGGGGTGGCGTGGCAGTAGCCCAGCAGGTCGCGACCGTGCTCGGCGTGCCCATGGACGTCATCGTCACGCGCAAGATCGGCTATCCGCCGCAGCCGGAACTCGGTGTCGGCGCCATCGCCGAAGGGCTCACGCAGCCGATCTACGACTGCGCGCTGCTCGAGCGGCTGGCGCTCACCCCGGAGGGCCTGGGCCCGGTCGCGGCCGCGGAGGAGGCCGAACTCGAACGGCGGGTCCGGATCTACCGCAACGGCAACCCGCTGCCGCCGGTGGCGGGCCGGTGCGTGATCGTCGTGGACGACGGCCTGGCCACCGGCGCGACCGCGCGCGCCGCCCTGCGGTCGCTGCGGGCCGCACAGGCGGCGCGCCTGGTCCTTGCGGTACCGGTCGCCCCGCCTGCCGCGGCCGCCTCGATGGAGGGGGAAGCCGATCAGGTGATCATCTTGGCCACTCCAGGCCGGTTCTCGTCCGTAGGGGAGTGGTACGTGGCCTTCGGTCAGCTCAGCGACGCCGACGTGCTGGCCCTGCTGACGTGAGGTTCCGGTTGAGGTAAAGAGCCTGAAGGACCCGAGGGATCCTTGGGGGCTTGGGTTTTGGGGTTTCAGGCGGCGTTCGCGCGGCGCATGCGGCGACGGCGCTCGGCCGAGCGCTCGTCCTCGTTCAGCCCGCCCCAGGTGCCGTACTTCTCCGGGCGCGACACCGCGTAGTTCAGGCATTCGAGCCGCACCGGGCAATCAGCGCAGACCTCCTTGGCCTTGCGCTCCCTGATCTCCCGCTCCGGCTGGCGCTCGCCATCAGGGCCGAAGAAGAGCAACAGGTCCTCGCCACGGCACGCGGCAGCATCCTGCCAACCCCAGTTAGGGCGGGGAAGCACAGCCGACTGCCGACGTACCTGAGACATAAATCAATCACCTCAACCAAGATGCAATAAATCGTGCGTTACAGTGGAGCTTCAGGCTCGTGAACACGCGAACGCGAGCCAGTCCTGTCCGGGAACCTCCGTTGCAAGATACAACGCGTCTTGGTGACGTGGTGTTCCCGTACGCAGGTAAGGCGATCGCGTAAGCAAACGGTCACTATACCGAACGGCTGGCGCCAGCACCGCGGTTCACCCGTCCTGTTAACCGCCGCGCAGGGCGCTGCATGCCCGCCGATAATGATGCCATCCGGGATCGTCGTCTCGCACGCGGGGTGGCGAAATTCACCGCCTGATTTCCGGCTTCGCCTCAGGCGCCCGCGAGCGTCCGACTAGCCTGCCTGGCAATGTTCGTGACGAACTGGACAAAGGGAAGGGAGCACGCCACCATGGGCAGCATGTCAGCGTCGGACGCAGCACCACTGCCCCGGCTCGGTGAGGTTTTCTTCGACGTGCGCGGCAGCTCCCGCAGCATGCGCCTGAGCTGGTACGCCGACACCGGGATCTCTGTCTTCAGCATCTGGCAGGGCGGTACCTGCACGGGCACGTTCCGGCTGCCCCAGGAGGAACTGCCGAGGCTGATCGACGCCCTGCAGCGTGGCATGCACCTTGACCCCCGCGGTTCCGCCGGCCTGGGGCCCCAGCTCCCGGGCGCCCCGACCGACCCGAGGCTGCGGGCGCTGCCCGGCTACGCCGGCACCGATTACACGGGCCCGGCCACGGGTGACTTCCGCGCGTTCCGGGACGATCCGGCCGGCACGATGATCCTGGGCAGCGCGACCCCCAGGGCGGCGCTGCCGCCCGGCGGCAGTTACCGTGATCAGCCCCAGATCCCCAGAACCCCCAGAACCCGGATCAGGGCCAGTACGCCGAGCGGGCCCAGTATCCCGAGCAGGCGCGCTATCCGGATCAGGGCCAGTACCCGGAGCAGTCCCGGTACCGCGAGCCGGGGTACGCCGAGCGCGACCAGTACCTGACGCCGGGCCAGTACGGGGATCAGGGCCAGTACGCGGCGCAGGGCCAGTACGCCGACCGGGGTCAGTACGCGCCGTCAGGCCAGTACGCGGATCAGGCCGTGTATGACACCCAGCCCCAGTACCCCGACCAGGGCTACCAGGACCGCGGAGGCTACGGAATCCAGGGATCCCAGCCGGGCCAGGGGTACCCGAGCTCCGGCTACCAGGCCCCCGGCGAGCAGGGTTACCAGGGATACGGCCACGCCGAGCAGGGTTACGCAACGCCGTCCTACCCCGAGCCCGCCTACTCTGGTTCTTCCCACTCCGGCCAGGGATACGAGGGGCAGTCGTATCAGGGCCAGGGTTACGGCGACCACGTCTATCAAGATCAGGGCTATCAGGATCAGGGCTACCAGGGGCAGGGCCGCACGGAGCAGGACTATCGTCAGCCCGGGTCCTCCTACGGGTACTCCGAGCCGTCCCGGTACCGCGAGCAGGGGTATGCCGACCAGGGCGAGTCCCGCCAGGCCTACCCCGAGCCGGGGTACGGCGGCTACGGATACGCCGGCGACCAGGGGAGCGGCAGCTACCAGGCGGCGCGCGAGCCGGCCCGCTACGACAGCGCTCAGTACGGCAGCGCTCAATACGAGAGTGCCCGCCCGGCGGGTCCCGGTTACGAGGGAACCAGCCGCGACGGCGGTGGCTACGAGGGTGCGGGCTACCAGGGATCTGGCTACGACAGCAGCGGCTACGACAGCACTGGTCATAACGGTGCTGGTTATAACGGTGCTGGTTATAACGGTGCTGGTTATAACGGTGCCGGTTATGACAACGCTGGTTACGACCGGGCCGGTTACGATCCGGCCGGTTACGATCGGGCCGGTTACGATCGGGCCGGTTACGACAGCTCGGGCTATGACAACTCCGGCTATCAGGGGTCCGGCTACGACAGCGTGAGCCACGGAGGCCAAGGGGGGCCTGGCTACGACGACGGATCGGGCCGGTCAGGCGGGTACCGCCAGCCGCCCGCGGCCAGCGGCTCCAGGGACAGGTACGAGGATCCGGACGCGACGCCGAGCCAGCCCCTCTCGTCGTTCCCCTATGACGGCGGCCCGCCTCCGGAGCGGGAACACAGACGACGCCGGCGGCGTTAGTAGCAAGTGGCCGGTGCGGCTGTGTCCCCCGGGCCGCACCCACTGCCTTCGCGGAATACCGTTCGGCTGGAGCCGCGTCGTGCCTTTCGCCGAGAGGCGACCTCCGCACCGGTTGGCGTGACAAAGGGCCGGCGGCTGACAGCCGCCGGCCCTTTGGCGTACCCGGCTGATCGGCCTGGCGGGTAAGGCTGGTCCCGGAGGGCTGGGCTGCGGCTGTTCGGGCCCGCCGGGAGTGCCCGACTTGCCGTCGGTGACGACGGGGGCCTGGCCGTTGCCGTTCTCTTCCGGCGGGATGGGGCCGATCACCGCGTTGAGCACCTGGGCGTTCGGGACGGACATCACGCTGCCGCCGGTGTCCAGGCGGACGTAGGTGATCCCGATCTCGGTCACGATGCCGTCCAGCGTGCCGCCGAGGGCGCCGGCCTTGAGCCGGATCGCCTCGCCGACCTGAAACGGCCTGGCGAACACCAGGACCAGGCCCGCGAACACGTTGCCGAGCGCCTGCTGCGCCGCGATGCCGACGAACACGCTGGTCACCGCGCCACTGAGCAGGATCTGGCCGACCGGCACGCCGAACAGCAAGAGCGTGATCAGCAGTGTCGTGAACCCGCCGACGATCAAGATGGCGTACCTGACGATGGCGGAATGCGACGTGCCGGCCCTCGGCTCGAGCAGTTGCCTTGACCTACTGGCCAGGCCGTACGTCGCCGTGGACCCCAGGATGAGGAACAGTGCGGCCGTGCCGTTCGCGACGATCTGGTTGGTCAGCGTGCTGTTGGTGGGGAAGGTGTCTGAGTGACGGCTGGCCTCGTGCGAGATGACCGCGGCGGCGATCGCGAGCAGCAGGGCGATGATCGACTTCCACGGCCGTGTCCTGCGCTTGACCCGCGCGACCTGTGCCGACAGATCGATCTGCTTCTCGTGCACCCGCAGCTCCCTCCCTTCCGGGACTGTCGGCCTAACGCTATCCGGCCAGAACCCGGTGCTGCGGACGTCCCGGCACAACGCCTGCCTGGCCGCCTGCGGTGGTCGGCCGAGGCTCACCGGGCCGCAAAAGCGCTGGGGACCAGGCCGTACCTCCGGTCCCCAGCGCTCGCGCGATCGGAGTGGCTACTTGATCAGCGGCGGGCCCACGGGGAACTTGATCCTTGCCGCCCATGCCGTTGGCGACGCCTGCCATCGAGGTGTACCAGGCGACGAGCGCGGTGAGCAGGCCGACGTAGCCGCCGATCTGGACGGTGGCGGTTGAGGTCGACGCCTGGCGGAGCCAGCGTGAAGTTCCCGATGGACAAGATGAGCTCGGTGAGCCCCAGGGTGAGGAAGACCGCGAACACGGCGGTATTCAGCTGGGTGCTCATGAACAGCATGTACGTGTTGAAGATGAACAACGCGAGCAAGATCCACGCGAGGTCGTGGTTGAGTGCTGCGACCGTGCGAATTCAGCGTGGCCGGCGCTTGGTGGCTGCGATCGTCGGGTGCACCACGAGCTGGACCCACAGGCCGAGGCCGATCCAGAAGGCGCCGTAGGTAGACGAACGCGGTCGCGCCGAACACGTTCCCGTTGAGCGAACTCCCACATGCCGGCCAGAAGCTGGGCGAGCCCGCCGTAGGCGAAGGCATAGCTGAGGAACGCGTTGCCGGTGGCATGGGTCATCCAGTTGGCGTTCTTGGCGGACAGCAGGAACGTGGTGAGGGCAAAGGCGGCGAGCCCGAGCGGGGCCGGATCGGCGATGCCTGTGGATGGGGCGGGTGTGGCGGCACGGGGTTCGACTGTGCGTTCTTCGCTGACGCTCAAAAGGAATCCCTCCTAATGAAGGAACGGCCCGCCCGGCTCTCGGCGTGCCCCGGCGGCAGCCGAGACGGCGGATGCCCGGCGTTAACTGCGTGCCTGGCGTGATTCATTTGTTCTCTCACGCCAGAACCTCTCTCAGGTCACATCTGACCCAGCCTGACCAGAATGAAAGGTTCGCCAACAGCGTAACGCGACGTAGGTTGCGGGGCGAGACCCAAAAACCCTCACTTTTCGTAACCATTTTGTTGCGTCCCACAGTGCCACGGTCGGCGGGCTGTTCCCTGCGTAGACGGTTCCGTGAATCTCGAAGGAGGCGAGCCTTAGGGCTCCGGATCTGTACCAGGTAAGAGTCGAAGGTAAACTCACGAAAGGTTCTAGAGGTGTCCGCCGATGACCGACCGGCCGATCCGCGCGTCTGACCAAGAGCGGGAGAGCGTCGTAGACGTTCTCCGGGACGCGTACGCGGACGGGCGGTTGACGCTTGACGAATTCGAGGAGCGAACGTCGGCCGCGTACGCCGCGAAGATGCGGGCCGACCTGCGGGAGCTGACCGCCGACCTGCCGGCCCAGCCGCTGCTCGGCGCGGACCTCAACCAGCCATGGCAGGCCGCCCGGCAGCAGGCGGTGCCCCCCGCGCTCCGGCCGCGCCAGGCCAGGCGTGATCGTCCGCTCGGTCACCTGTTGCCCATTTTGTTCGTCTGGATCGTGATCGAGGCGGCCGTCGGAGCTCCGGACACCGCCGCCGCACTTTCTGTCCTGTTTATCTGCCTTCTGGTCTGCCGGGTGGGCTACGGTGGGCGCTCGTAACCATGAGTGACGGATAACACGCCGGAGCGGGCCATTACGCGGTAAACCTCATTCTGGTGCGAGCCGACGGCTACTATGGGTCGTCAGCCGGCGGGGCAGAAGCCGCGCCGGGGTGCTGGATTACCCGAGGCCTGCGGGATCAGCGAAGGGGCCGGTGAATTTCCGGCGGGCTCGAGAAGTCGGGAGGCGGTCGTTGACGAATGCGACCACCGGTAGCGATCGGGTCGTTCCCGGTCAGCAGCCGCCTGCGGGGCAGCGAAGCCCGCTGGTGAGGCGGCTTATCCGCCCGGCGGTCACGCACTGGCAGTTCGGCCTGGTGATGCTCGTCGCCATCGTGGTGCGCATCGTGGTAGTACTCGGCTATCCGCCGATCCTGTGGTTCAGCGACTCCTACAACTACATTCAGGACGCGGTGACGCACGTCCCGGACGAGGTTCCGGCCGAACGGTTACCCGTTCTTCCTCGACCTGCTGCTCCCGCTGCACAGTGACTATCCGATCGCCCTGCTCCAGGCGGCGATGGGGATCGCGGTCGGCGTGGCCATTTACGCGTTGCTGCGCCACCGCGGGCTGCCGTGGTGGGGCGCCGCCCTGGCCGCGCTGCCGGTGTTGTTCGATTCTTACGAACTGCACCTGGAGCACATGATCACCGCCGACCCGCTGTTCATGTTCCTTGTGACCATAGCGGTCGTGATCCTGTGCTGGTCGGACCGGCCTTCGGTCCTGGCCATGGCCGTCGGCGGGCTGCTCATCGGGTACGCGACGCTGGTGAGGTCGGTCGGCGAGCCGCTGCTTGTGGTGGCCCTGGTGGCGATGCTCGTCCGGCGCGTCGGCTGGCGACGTCTCGTGACTCTAGCGGCGGCGGGCGTCGTGCCGATCGGCGCGTACCTGATCTGGTTCCACGGCACGTGGGGCCAGTATGCGCTGACCGAGTCGTCGGGCGCATTCCTCTACAGCCGGGTCAGCACCTTCGCCGAATGCTCGAAGATGAACGTCCCGGGCGACGTGCGCTTCCTGTGCGACCCCAATCCCCCGAAGGACCGGCCGCCGGCGGGGGAGTACATCTGGTCCGATAACGACCTGCCCGTCAACGGGCAGACCACGTACACGCCCCTGTTCCAGTGGTCACCTAAGGACCCCGACCCCGAGCTTCGGTTCACGGCCACGATGAACGCCAAGACCCGGCAGTTCGCAGAGCACGCCATCGAATCTCAGCCGCTGGACTACGCGAGCGCGGTCACCGACGACATCGTGCACACGTTCGGCTGGACCCGGCAGCCGGACCCGAACGACTACGCCGGGAACGGCCCGACCTTCCGGTTCGTCAGCGAGCAGGAGATGAACCTGCAGATACCGTGGTACGCCACGTCCTACCACATACCGGGCACCCCCGATCATCAACCGCACAGCACGAGCAAGACCTGGTGCGATGCGGGCTGCCAGCAGACTGACACGCAGGCGCGCCAGATCCATACCGCGGAAGCGGACTTCGCCGGCCACGGGCTCGGGTTCACCAGGGCGGTCCAGCCGTGGGAACGGCTCCTCGAGACATACCAGCGGTACGTATACCTGCGCGGCACGCTGCTGGCCATCATCGTCCTCATCGGCGCGGCGGGCCTGGTCGCGCGCTGGCGCCGCTGGGGCGGCATCGGCCTGCTGCCCTGGCTGGTCGGAGCGCTGCTCATCGTCCTGCCGCCGGTGACGGCCGGGTTCAGCTACCGTTACGTGCTCGCCGCTGCGCCCGTGGCCTGCCTGGCCGCGGCCCTGGCGTTCGCGCAGTGGCCTGCAGGCACGTCAGTGCGCGCTCTGCCGGCCAATCTGCGACGGCACTTTCGCCGCGGCGGCGCTGTCGATCAGGAATAGCGTCCGCTGCCTGCCGCGTGCCCCGGCCGCAGGAACCTGCACCGGCCCGGCGTCGGAAAGCGCCAGCGCGATCGCGTCTGCCTTCTCGGCGCCCGAGGCCAGGATCCAGACTTCCCGGGCGGCCTGAATCGACGGCAGCGTGAACGACAGCCTGGTCGGCGGCGGCTTGGGTGAGCCCCGGACCGCGACGACCGGCCGGTCGTCGTAGAGCGCCGGCATGCCGGGGAACAGCGACGCGACGTGCGCCTCGGGGCCGATGCCGAGCATCAGCACGTCGAATTCCGGGACCGGGCCGTGGTCCTCGGGCCTGGTCGCGGACCCTAGCCAGGACGCGTACCTGGCCGCCGCGGCCTCGGGATCATCGCCGTCCGGGCCGTCTGACCCTGGCATCGGGTGCACCCGGGTCGGGTCAGCATCCACGTGATCGAGCAGGGCCGAGCGCGCTCCCGTCTCGTTCCTTTCCGGATCGCCGACCGGGACGAACCGCTCGTCTCCCCACCAGATGTCGAGGTGAGGCCAGTCGATGGCATCCCGGGCCGGGGCGGCGGCCAGCTCGGCCAGCACCGCGGTGCCGATGCCGCCCCCGGTCAGCACCACCGACGCGGTCCCTCGCGCGGCCACCGAATCGACCAGCCGGGTGACCAGGCGCGCGGCCACCGCCTTGGCGAGCAGCTGTGCGTCCCGGTGCACCAGTATCTCGGGCACGCTCACCGGCTGGGACCACCGGCCAGAGCGCGAAGCGTTTCTCCGTACACTTCGTCCGGTTCCAGGCGGCGGAGTTCCTCGGCGACCAGGTCGTCGGTGTCGCGCCGGTGCAGGGCCACCCGGCGCTCCGGGCGGCCGGGCCAGGACAGGGTGGCCGTCCTGCCGTCCGGCCGGGAGATCGCGACCCTCCCGTCCGGCGTGTCGAAGCTGACCTCGGTGATACCCGGGCCGCCGGACTCGCCGCGCTGCACCTCGATGCCCAGCCGCAGCCCGAGCCAGGCCGCGATCAGGTCAGCGGTCGGATTGGCGGGCTCGGCCAGGACCTCGCCGCTGAGCAGCTCCGGGTAGGGCTGGTCCAGGGTGGCGGCGAGCAGCGACCGCCACGGCGTCGACCGGGTCCAGCTGAGGTCGGTATCGCCGGGCTGGTAGGCCTTGGCCAGGGTCAGCAGCATGTCCTTGGGCGTGTCGCTCGCCGCCGCGTCGGTCACCCGCCGCTGGGCCACGGCGCCGAGCCGGTCCCCGCTCGGCGAGGGCGGCGCCTCGTCCGGCCACCAGGTGACCACGGGAACGTCGGGCGCGAGCAGCGGCGCGACCACCGAGTCGGCGTGCTGGCCGAGCGGGCCGTACATGCGGAGCAAGATGGTCTCGCCCGGGCCGGTCTCGCCCACCCGGATCTCGGCGTCGAGCCGGGATTCTGACTTCGGCTTGCGGGTGATGACGGCGAGGATCCGGCTGGGATGCTCCCGCCCCGCGTGGCTGGCCGCCCGGACGGCGTCGTACTGCTCGGCCTCGTCGGTGACGATGATGAGCGTCAGCACCATGCCGGAGGCGGGCCCGCCCATGCGACGGCGCGCCTGGGTGAGCGCCTCGTGGATCGCGCCGGTCGTCGTATCGGTCAGGTCGATCGTCATCGCAGCCTCCCCTCCTACAGGCGCCGCCAGGCGCGGCCGTCCCGTGCCATCAGCGCCTCGGCCGACGCCGGACCCTCTGAACCCGCCGGATACTGTTCCGGCTTGGTGTAGGCGGCCCAGAAGTCCTCCACCGGATCCAGGATCCGCCAGCCCAGCTCGACCTCCTGCTGCCGGGGGAACAGCGGCGGGTCTCCGATCAGCACGTCGAGCAGCAGCCGCTCGTAGGCCTCGGGGCTCGATTCGGTGAACGACTCGCCGTAGGCGAAGTCCATGTTCACGTCGCGGACCTCCATGGCCGTGCCCGGTACCTTCGAGCCGAACCTGACCGTGATGCCCTCGTCCGGCTGGATCCTGATCACCAGCGCGTTCTGGCCGAGTTCCTCGGTGTCGGTGGCGGAGAACGGCAGGTGCGGCGCGCGCTGGAAGATCAGCGCGATCTCCGTCATGCGGCGCGGCAGCCGCTTGCCCGCCCGCAGGTAGAACGGCACGCCGGCCCAGCGCCTGGTATCGACGCCGAGGCGCAGCGCGGCGTAGGTCTCGGTCCGCGAATCCGCCGGGATGCCGTCCTCGTCCAGGAAGCCGCGCACCTGGCGCCCGCCCTGCCAGCCCGCCGCGTACTGCCCGCGGGCGGTGCCGGTCGCGAGATCGGCCGGGAGCCGGACCGCCGAGAGCACCTTCTCCTTTTCCATCCGCAGCGAGTCCGCGTCGAACGCCACCGGCTCCTCCATGGCGGTCAGCGCCAGGAGCTGCAGCAGGTGGTTCTGGATCACGTCGCGCGCGGCCCCGATGCCGTCGTAGTACCCGGCCCGGCCGCCGATCCCGATGTCCTCGGCCATCGTGATCTGGATATGGTCCACGTAGCCGCGGTTCCAGATCGGCTCGTACATCTCGTTGGCGAAGCGCAGCGCGAGGATGTTCTGCACCGTCTCCTTGCCGAGATAGTGGTCGATGCGGAACACCGAGTGCGGCGGGAAGACCCCGTCCAGCGTCGCGTTCAGCTCGCGCGCGCTGGCCAGGTCGTGCCCGAACGGCTTCTCGATCACCACCCGGCGCCAGCCGTGGCCGTGCGAGTCCGACAGGCCGCTGCGCTTGAGCTGCTGGACCACGGTGGGGAACTGGTTCGGCGGGATCGACAGGTAGAACGCGTAGTTCCCCCCGGTGCCCCGCTCGGCATCGAGCTTGTGCACGCACTCGGCCAGCTCGTCGAACGCCGCGTCGTCGGTGAACGAACCGGACACGAACCGGACGCCCTCGCTGAGCTGCTCCCACACCGCGTCGCGGAACGGGGTGCGGGCGTACTCCTTCACCGCCTGGTAGGTGACCTGGGCGAAATCCTCGTCCGCCCAGTCCCGGCGGGCGAAGCCGACGAACGAGAAGCCCGGCGGCAGCAGGCCCCGGTTGGCCAGGTCGTAGACGGCCGGCATCAGCTTCTTGCGGGCCAGGTCCCCGGTAACCCCGAACATGACGAGCACGCACGGCCCGGCCACCCGGGGGATGCGCCGGTCCCGCGGATCGCGCAGCGGGTTCCGCGGCTGGGCCGCCGCGTCGATTTGCGCGATGACGCTCGGGCTGGCCGGGGCCAGCCCTTCGATTTCTGTCGTCACCCCAGTCCCATCTTCGCGCTGATCGTGTCGAGCAGCTGGGTCCACGACGTCTCGAACTTCGTGACGCCCTCGTCCTCCAGAACCTGCACGACGTCGTCGTACCCGATGCCGAGCTTCTCCAGATCGGCGAAGACCTGCCGCGACTCGTCGTAGGTGCCGTGCACGGTGTCGCCGAGCAGCTTGCCGTGATCAGCCGTGGCCCGGATCGTGCCCTCGGGCATGGTGTTCACCGTGTCGGCCACCACAAGGTCGACGACGTACATGGTGTCGCCGAACGAGGGGTCCTTGACGGACGTGGAGGCCCACAGCGGCCGCTGGAGCTGTG
>CAVPLC010000083.1:0-119078 GCA_963705835.1 uncultured Actinomycetes bacterium | reverse complement strand
ATGAGCAGAGCTTGGTCAAAAATTTGATTCGCGTCTCCCGTTGCACGCCAGCAGATCTTAAGCGTCCAGTCAACCGCGCATCCGGATCATTCTCCAGGACCGTGCGGAAATAGGGAAGTGCCTTGCCGACATTCCCCTGGACCAAGAAGGTATTGGCTGCCGCCCACGCGACATTTGGTGTTGTGGGGTCCGCTTCCACTGCTTGTTCAACGCTTTGTGTCTGCTCGTCAATGCGTCCTGCCACGTGATAAGCGCTCGCCAAATCCAGCCAGTACCGCGCCTCGTAAGGATTAAGATGCACAGCTGTCCGAAAATTTGAAATAGCCCCGTCTGAGACTCGCGCCGGATAGAGCAAGATATCGACCGAGCAGCGAGCGATACTCCGCGTTGGATGGCTCCAGCTGAATAGCTTTTTGGATATCCGCCGCGTCAGATTTTGCAGACAGATGGGCGGCGAGGTACGCTCGGCCGGCGAATGGACAGACAATCCGATGACAATCAAGCAGGCCCCAACAAAACCGAACCTCCGAAGTGGGGACTGCTGGTCTGGTTTGGCGAATGCAGACTGGCGCCAAAACTGATGGATGCAGGGGCCACGGTGATGTTGCTGTTTAGAGCGTTCAGGACGTTTAGAAAGCCCGCACCGGATTGTTGAGTGGTAAGCGGCGCCGCCGGAATCCTGAACGATGGCAACCGCGCTATCAACCAGCAGCGACTCGGTATTGACTGGCAGTGAGACCCGGCCGGGCCGGTCGAGCAGAGCCGCCGCTCCGGCCACCGTCGGAGCCGAAAAACTGGTACCGCTCTCGACCACGAAACTGGCGTTCAGCGTGGCGGTGTTGACCGGTTCACCAACGGCAACCATGTCCGGCTTGATCCCTAGATCGCTGTTCGACCTAGGCTGGAGAAGGAACTCAAGCGATTGGGACTGACTGCGACAGGCTGCACATTGAAATCAATGGTCACCTGGAATGAGCCGCCAGCCAGTTGTTGTTCGAGCGACGCCCCATCCTGATAGCTCACTAAAGCAGCGGGAAGACTGGCGGCGCCGACACTCATGGTGAATGCGATCGGGCCTGGCAGCGTCAGTGTAGACTATCACCGCCACCGCACCGGCCTGTTGCGCGTTATCGATCTTGGTCTCGAAAGTGCAAACGCCGCGAAAGATGAGAGCGATCATTCCAGTGAGGCTATTGGGCGGCAGAGAACCGCAAGCCTGGTCGGTAGGGTCGAACTGAGTGACGTCGATCAGGGGCGCGGAAATCGGCGTGGTGGTATGCGGCCCGCTCCCGGGATAGGCCGCCAGCGCTGGTCCCGTGGCAGGCTGGAGCGCGCCGGCAAAATCACGATCGTTCCAGGTGCTGCCGACTGTAATGGCATCGGGCGCGACCCCGGGCGAAGCGATGGTATTGGGATCAGAACCACCGTTGCCCGCCGAGACGGTGACAATCACGCCCGCTGCGGTGGCAGTTTCCACGGCTTGTGCTAGAGGATCATCGGCTGGGCGCGAAGCGAGTGTTGAACCGAGGCTGAGATTGATGATGTTCATGCCGTCGGTGAAAGCGTCGTCGATGGCGCTGATGATCCAGTCTTCTTGTGCGCCTGTGGAGTCGTCGGGAAATACCTTGTAATTGCCAAGGAAAGCCTTTGGAGCAACTCCGGAAATCGGCCCGATGGGATCAGCCACGGGTGCGCCGGCGACAACGGTGGAGGTGCCGGTGCCGTGTCCGTCAGTGTCGATGGCCGGAGCGTTGGTTCCGTCGCTATTGATGGCATAGCTGCGCGCGACGATGATCTTGTTGTTGGTGTAGGCCACGTCGGAGGCCTGATTGACAAGCGGAAATCCGTTGGGTGGAGTGAGCGTGGGATCATTCAAGGCCGGATGTCCCGAATCCATCCCGGTATCTATCATGCCGATCATCATTCCGATTCCGGCGCTCGATTGACCCCCGATCTGGTTCCACGCGTCAGGAACTTTTTCAAGCGGCAGGGCGTGGTCCAGCGTGCGATAGAACATCCGCACCGGATGTACTCGCGCTACGCCTGGAACGGAGGCAAGAGCGGCGGCGCGCTCAGCCGGAATCCGCACGATCATCAGATTTGTCAGTGAAGTGGTTTCTCCGATCACCACGGCGCCGGCCGCTTCGAGAGCCGCTCTCATTTGCAGATGCTGCTCCTTCAGGGCGGATACGCGGGCGCGAAATGCGGGATCAGTCGCCGCGGGCGATGGCCGAGGGCGGCGTGAGTCGCGGCTGGTTCGCCGGCTAATTGCACCAAGAAGCGATCAGGCACGGTGGCCGCGACGGCACAAAGGCCATGAATATTAAGCACAGAAATTTCATGGGAATCTTATTGGATGAATCGGCGAATCGGCTAAATTCCTACACGGATAACAGCTTGGGCCCCACTGGCCACCAAAGGTTGTATAAGCTATGGCCCTCCAGCGGCCGGCGTCCTAAGGGGCAAATCGGCGCATTCGACAAAAGGAAGCCAAAATGTTACCATATATTTAGAGGCGCTGAGGCGCCCTACCCCCTTATGGCTAGCAAACCTCCCTTTGCGCAAGGCGCACAGATCGAACACGCCAAGTATGGCCTAGGCTCGGTGCTTTCCTGCACCGAAGAATACATCGTGATCAAATTCGACGATCACGGCGAAAAGAAGTTCGTACTCGCCATCGCCATCACCGCTCTTAAGAAGAGCGACCGTCAGCCGCCGGTGGAAAAACGCCGGTCTGCTCGTAAGAAAGCCACTCCAGTAGCCGCGCACTGAAGCGCTAGATATTCAAAGCAAAGACGCCCGAAGAGTTTCTGAACGAGTTGCCTTGCGCGACTCCAAAGGTTCATAATAAAGCCCTAAACATTTGGTGCGCGGGTTGTTAGCCCGCGCATTCTTCATTAGGGGGCTTGAGGCTGGGGATGTCGTCGAACGTGCGCTCCGATATCGCGGCGAGATTTGCGGAGATTCACCCGCCCTTCGATCCGCAAGCGGCCCTGGTGGAGGCCAATCGTTGTCTCTATTGTTTCGATGCGCCCTGCAGCATCGCGTGCCCCACGCACATCGACGTGCCGCGCTTCATCAAGAAGATCGCAACTGAAAATCTGCGCGGGTCGGCGCTGACGATTCTAGAGGCGAACATTCTGGGCGCGAGTTGTTCGCGAGTTTGTCCGGTGGAGGTCCTGTGCGAAGGCGCATGCGTGCTGCACCGGTACAACAAGCAGCCGATCGAGATCGGACGGCTGCAGCGCCACGCCATGGACTCGTTCTACCGAAACGGAGCTAAGCTGCGCTGGGCTCCCGTGACCGACCGGCCGGCGAAGGTGGCCTGCATCGGCGCGGGTCCGGCATCGCTGGCCTGCGCGGCTGAGCTTCGTAAATACGGTTATGGCGTGACGATTTTCGAGAGCCGCCCACTGGCCGGCGGGCTAAACACGTACGGCGTAGCTGAGTACAAACTGCGATCTGTTGATAGCCTGCGCGAAGTGGAACTCGTCAAGTCCCTGGGCGTGGAGTTTCGATTCGGAGTGACGTTGGGTCACGAAATCACGCTGGAGGATTTGGAGCGGGAATACGCGGCGATCTTCCTGGCAATCGGACTGGGTCCGACCGAGCCGATGAATCTTCCGGGTGAAGACCTGGTGGGCGTTGTAGACGCGTTACGTTTCATCGCCGATTACAAGACCGTGCAGACTATTCCCGTCGGTCGCAAAGTGGCGGTGATTGGCGGCGGC
This sequence comes from uncultured Actinomycetes bacterium, assembly GCA_963705835.1. GTDB lineage: Bacteria > Actinomycetota > Actinomycetes > Streptosporangiales > Streptosporangiaceae > Palsa-504. The sequence continues at coordinate 115,347 of CAVPLC010000083.1, read as the reverse complement.
AACACTGCGATCGATGCCGCGAACGCAGCCAAGCGGCTGGGCGCCGAAGAAGTCATCATGGTGTATCGGCGCAGCGAACGCGAGATGCCGGCGTTCCTATTCGAATACGAGCGCTCCAAGATCGAGGGCGTGCAATTCTGCTTTCAGACGCAGCCGGTGGCGATTCGCCCTTCGGCCTCCGATCCAAGCCGGGTCGCCGCACTGGAGTGCGTACGCGTGGAACTGGGCGCTCCGGATGCGTCGGGACGCCGCAAACCGCAGCCGCTACCGGGTTCAAAGGTTTGGATTGAGTGCGACATGGTGATACCGGCCGTTGGGCAATCGCGATTTCTGGAGTTTTTGCGAAGCTTCCGAGGAATCGAAGTCCGCGACGGGACCGTGGTGGTCGATCCGCCTACGGGGCGCACTTCGAATCCACGATATTACGCCGGTGGTGACTGCGTGAATGGCGGGCGGGAAGTGGTGGACGCGGTGGCGGAAGGAAAACGAGCGGGCTTGGGAATGGTGAGTTGGCTGGAGGCGCAAAATGGCTGATCTGACGACCGTCTTCGCGGGCGGGATTCGCTGTCCGAATCCGTTCTGGCTGGCGTCGGGACCACCCGCCAATTGCGGCGAGCAGGTGATGCGTGCCTTCGATGCCGGCTGGGGCGGCGCGGTATGGAAGACGCTGGGCGAGCCCATCGTCAACGTCTCGTCGCGCTACTCGTCAGTGGATTGGAATCGCCAGCGCATGATGGGTCTGAACAATATCGAGCTGATTACGGACCGGCCACTGGATGTGAACCTGCGCGAGATCAGCGAGGTGAAGAAGCGCTATCCCCGCACGCGGTGATCGCATCGCTGATGGTGGAATCGAAACGCGAGGCTTGGCACGAGATCGTGCGGCAGTCCGAAGACGCGGGCGCCGACGGACTGGAGCTGAATTTCGGATGCCCGCACGGGATGAGCGAGCGCGGCATGGGCAGCGCAGTGGGACAGGTGCCCGAGTATACGCGAGATGATCACCGAGCTGGGTGAAGGAAGCGGCGCGAACGCCGGTGCTGGTGAAGCTGACGCCCAACATCTCCGACATTCGCATGGTGGCGCGCGCGGCCAAGCGCGGCGGCGCGGACGGGCTGTCGGCGATCAACACCATCAATTCGATCACCGGGATCGATCTGGATACGCTTGACGCCGCGGCCGGACGTCGGCGGGAAATCGTCGCACGGCGGTTATTGCGGGCCGGCCGTCAAGCCGATCGCGCTGCACATGATTCAGCAGATCGGCGGCTGATGAAGAATCGCGCCTGCCAGTCTCGGGAATCGGCGGAATTTCCGGCTGGCAGGACGCGGCGGAGTTCATCCTGCTGGGCGCGGAACCGCTGCAGGTGTGCACGGCGGCGATGCACTACGGCTTTCGCATTGTCGAAGACATGATCGACGGCTTGAGCAATTGGATGGACTCGAAGGGATTCCGGACCATCGACGATTTTCGCGGGCTCAGCCTGCCGCGCGTGGTGGAGTGGAAGGACCTCGACCTGAATTACAAAATCGTGGCGCGGATTCATCCCGAAAAATGCATCGGCTGCGAGCTTTGTTACACGGCCTGCTGGGATGGCGCGCACCAGTGCATTCATCTGGACCGGGTCGCGAGCGCGAACGGCAACGGGCACAGGACACCGGCGCAAGTAGAGGCGGAGAGCCGGGGGCGAATCGCGAGCACGCCCGATCCCGAAGCTGGATGGCGCGAACGGTTCGAGCGACGGACCTTATGCCGACGCCGCTCGCGCGCATTCCCAGAGTCGACGAAGATCGAGTGCGTCGGTTGCAATCTGTGCGCGCTTGGTGTGCCCGGTGGATGGCTGCATCACGATGGAGCAAGTGGATACGGGCAAGGCGCCGAGACGTGGGCAGCAGCGGGCGGCGGCGCTAGGAAAAGGAGAGCCAGTGCGGATGAGCACGCTGATCCGGAACGGCACGGTGGTGAACGCGGAGTCGAGCATTCGCGGCCGACATTTTGGTGGACGGCGAAAAGATCAAGGAGGTGCGCCAGGGCATTCCGCGTGAGTGCGGCCGATCGCGTGATCGACGCCACGGGACTGCTGGTGATGCCCGGCGGCATCGACGCGCACACGCATCTCGACATGCCGTTCGGCGGCACCACCTCGAGCGACGATTTCGAGACCGGCACGCGCGCGGCGGCATTCGGCGGCACCACGACCATCGTCGATTTCGCCATCCAGGCGCGCGGCACGCGCATGCGCGACGCGCTGGACACCTGGTGGAAGAAGGCCGAAGGCCGCGCCTGTATCGACTACGGGCTGCACATGATCGTCACCGATCTGGGCGGCGCGGGTCTGGAAGACATGGACGACATGGTGCGCGAAGGCGTGGCCAGCTTCAAGCTGTTCATGGCCTATCCGAACGTGCTGATGGTGGACGACGCCACCATCTTTCGGCGCTCTCGCGGACGGCCAAGAACGGCGCGCTGATCTGCATGCACGCCGAGAACGGCGGCGTGATCGACGTGATCGTCGCAGCGCGCGCTGGCCGAAGGCAAGACCGCGCCGATCTATCACGCGCTCACGCGTCCGACCACGGCCGAAGCGGAGGCCGTGCATCGCGCCATCGCCATGGCGGAGATGGCGGGCGCGCCGGTGTACATCGTGCATCTGTCGTCGGAAGACGCGTTGAACGAGGTGCGCGAGGCGCGCGACCGCGGCGTGCCGGCCTTCGCCGAAACCTGCCCGCAGTACCTGCTGCTGTCGATCGAAGAGCTGGAGCGGCCCAACTTCGAAGGCGCGAAATACGTGTTCACGCCGCCGCTGCGCGAGAAGGAGAATCTGCCGAAGCTGTGGGACGGGCTGAAGCACGATCATCTGCAGGTGGTCTCGACCGACCACTGCCCGTTCTGCTTCGAGGACCAGAAGATGCTCGGCAAAGACGATTTCACCAAGATTCCGAACGGCGGTCCGGGCATCGAGAATCGGCTGCAGTTGATCTATCATCACGGCGTCAACCAGGGCAAGCTGACGCTCAATCGCTTTGTGGAGCTGGTGTCGACCACGCCCGCGCGCATTTTCGGCATGTATCCGCGCAAGGGCGTGCTGGCTGCCGGGCAGCGATGCCGACATCGTGCTCTGGGACCCGGCGGCGGAACACACCATCAGCGCCAAGACGCATCACATGCGCGTCGATTATTCGATGTTCGAAGGCTTTCGCGTGAAGGGCAATGCGCGGACCGTGATGTCGCGCGGCGAAGTGATCGTCGATCACGGCCAATTCCTGGGGAAAGACGGGGCGCGGGCAATATTTGAAGCGGGCGGCGCGGGGCGGGGCGTGGGCGTAGGGAGCGCTATAGACGGACCAAACCCAAGCTGAGCTTGATCGCTTCATCTACCCGCTCTAATGTCTCAATATCGATCGCACCAAGCCGTTTGATCAGCCGTCTCCGGTCTATGGCGCGTATCTGGTTTAGCAGGGCGACCGATGTCACCGACAAGCCAGTGCGTTGATCCCCAGCAAGAAGGACGTGGACCGGGTTCAGCGGAAATCGCACGGTGGAGGTAATCGGGGCCACGATGGTCATATCGGTCAAGCGGTTGGAAATGTCGTTTTGAATGATGACTGCCGGCCGAGTTTTTTGGATTTCCCGGCCTACCGTCGGGTCGAGCGCCGTGAGGAAGATCTCCCCGCGCCTCGGGTAACTGGCTTGCGCTGCTTCTCTGATTGGTCGAGTCGTTGCCATATCTCCTGATCCACGGCGGACCACTCCTCAGTGACCTGGCGGTCCAAGTCGCGGTCGCGAACGGCGGATCGTTCCAACCGTGCCCTGAGAGACTCGTTACTCTGAGTGGCCACGTAGTGACGAACAGCGCGATCAATGAAGCGGCTCCGCTCGCCCGGCTTGGCTAAGCGGGAAATGGTTCGGACCGTCGATTCGGGGAGAACAATGTTGAGCCGTTTATTCATAGTACATCCACAGGATATACACATGGGATGTGTATGTCAAAAAAAAACGATCCCACCGTGGGTTCGGGCCGGTTTTTTGGGTTGGCGGGCTGCGGCAATTTGAAGCGGGCGGCGAGGGGTGGGGCCTGGGCGTAGAATAAAGTGAGACATGAGATCCATCGGCAAAGAGCAGGATCAATTAATCGTACCGGTCAGCGTGCAGCGCCGGGCCGGCATCAAAAGGGGTGATCGCCTGCGGTTTAAGGCTTCTCGGCGTACAATTACGATCACGGCGATTGAAGAACCGCGTTACAAGCCCACAAAGGCCGAAGTGGCCGCCATCAACAAAGGCGAGGCTCAGATCGCCAGGGGCCGCTTCGTAGCTTTGCCTGAACTGCTCCATGAACTGGACAGTGATCGTCGCGGAAGCGGCGCAAAAGCAACTCGCAAGGTTTCCCGCTAAGGACCGGTCCAAAATCGCCGCCGCTCTGCTGGCGATGACCCTTAATCCTTTCTCCGGTGACATCATCAAGCTCGAAGGCGAGCAGAACCGTTGGAGGCGACGTGCGGGTCACTATCGCATCTTCTTTTCGGTTGACAAAGCTGCCAGAATGGTCGCAATTAGCGCGATCTTCCGGCGCACATCTACAACCTACTAGACCTCATCGGACTGGCTGTTATGTCATCATCCTGAAGAGTGGCCGACATCCACGATCCCACGCTCTTCAACAAGGACCTCGCGCCCATCCCACTCGAGCGACGCACCTGGGGCCTCTACAACTACGCGTCGCTCTGGGTCGCGATGAGCGTCTGCATCCCGACCTACATGCTGGCGTCCGGACTGATCGCCGGCGGCATGAACTGGTGGCAGGCGATCGGCACCATCCTGCTCGGCAACCTGATCGTGCTCATCCCGATGCTGCTCAATGCGCACGCCGGCACGAACTACGGCATTCCGTTTCCGGTGTTCGTGCGCGCGTCGTTCGGCGTGCGAGGCGCGAACGTGCCGGCAGTGCTGCGCGCGCTGGTGGCCTGCGGATGGTTCGGCATTCAGACCTGGATCGGCGGACAGGCCATCTTCTCGATGCTCCAGATCGTGTGGCCGGCGGCCAGTGGATTCGCCGGCGGCATCTGGATCTGCTTCTTCGCCTTCTGGGCGCTGAACATCTACGTGATCTGGCGCGGCATCGAGACCATCAAGTTTCTGGAAGGCATCGGCGCGCCCTTCATGCTGGGCATCGGCCTGCTGCTGCTGTGGTGGATCACGGGCAAGGCCGGCGGCTTCGGCCCGGTGCTGAGCGCGCCCAGCAAGTTCAAGACGACGGCCGAGTTTCTGCACTTCTTCATTCCATCGCTGACCGGCATGGTCGGATTCTGGGCCACCGTCGCGCTCAACATTCCGGACTTCACGCGCTACGCCAAATCGCAGAGGGAGCAGATGCTGGGCCAGGCGCTGGGTCTGCCGGCCGCGATGACGCTCTACTCGTTCATCGGCGTGGCGGTGACCTCGGCGTCGGTGGTGCTCTTCGGCGAGGCGATCTGGGATCCGGTGGCGCTGCTCGGCCGCTTCCATCAACCGGTGGTCGCGTCCATCGCGCTGGTCGCGCTGCTGATCGCGACGCTGAATACCAACGTCGCGGCCAACGTGGTCTCGCCGTCCAACGATTTTTCGAATCTGAATCCGCGCCTGATTTCCTTCCGCACCGGCGGACTCATCACCGGCGTGATCGGCGTCCTGATGATGCCGTGGAAGCTGCTGGGCGATTTCAGCGCGTACATTTTCGGATGGCTGGTCGGCTACTCGGGCTTGCTGGGGCCGATCGCCGGCGTCATGATCGCCGATTATTTCATTGTGCGGCGCGCGCGACCTGAACGTCGACGACCTGTACCGGCGCGACGGCGCGTACGAATACGACAGCGGCGTCAACTACCGCGCGCTGCTGGCGCCTGGCGTTGGGATCGTCGTGGCGCTGCTGGGGCTGGTGGTTCCGCCGCTGCGCTGGCTGTACGACTACGCCTGGTTCGTCGGATTCTTGGTCGCCGGCGCATCATACGTCGTGCTGATGCAGCGAGTTCCGGCGCGCGCCGCTAATTCATAGGAGGGAATCATGATTGCAACCGAAATCGCAGTCTGCAAACCGTTTCGTTCTATGTCAATGGCGCGTGGGAGAATGCCGAAGGCCGGTCACGTGATCCGGTCACCAATCCCGCTACCGGCGAGGTGATCGCGCAAGTGCCCTACGCCACCGACGCTGACGTGGACCGCACCGCGCGAGCCGCGCACGAGGCGTTCTTGAAATGGCGCGACGTGCCGGTGGTCGACCGCGTGCAGGTGCTCTATCGCTACAAGACGCTGCTCGAAAAGCACGCGGACGAGATCGCGCGCATCCTGACCACGCGAGAACGGCAAGACGCTCGAGGACGCGCGCAGGTGGAAGTGCGCCGCGCCATCCAGATGGTGGAAGTGGCCTGCGGCATGCCCAGCCTGATGATGGGCGATTCGCTCAACGACGTCGCCGCGCGGCATCGATTGCAAGCCATCCGCCAGCCGATCGGCGTCTGCGCCGGCATTACGCCGTTCAACTTCCCGGCCATGGTGCCGATGTGGATGTTCCCGTTCGCCATCGCCTGCGGCAACACCTTCATCCTGAAGCCGTCGGAGAAAGTGCCGCTGACGCCCACGCGCGACCGCGGAACTGCTGCAGGAAGCCGGGCTTGCCGGCGGGCGTCTTCAACCTGATGCACGGCGACAAAGTGGCGGTGGACGCGCTGCTGCATCATCCGCTGGTGAGGGCGGTTTCATTCGTCGGATCGACGCCGGTGGCGAAGTACATTTATGAGACCGCGGCCGCCGAAGGCAAGCGCGTGCAGGCGCTGGGCGGCGCGAAGAATCACCTGGTCGTGATGCCCGACGCCGATCTGCGAAAGACCGTGGAGGCGATCATCGGCTCGGCCTTCGGCGCGGCCGGCGAGCGATGCCTGGCCGGCAGCGTGCTGGTTCCGGTGGGCGAAGTCGCCGATCCGCTGCTCGATCTGCTGGTGAAAAAGGCAAGCGCGATGAGGGTCGGCGACGGCTCGCAGCCGGCGTCGACATGGGTCCGCTGGTCACCACCGATCATGCAAGCGCGTCGTGGGGCTACATCGAGAAGGGTGTCGCGGAAGGCGCGAAGCCGCTCTGCGACGGCCGCGAGACTGCGGGCCGAAACGGCGGCTTCTTCGTCGGGCCCGACGATCTTCGACAACGTGCGCGCCGGAGATGACCATCGCGCGCGAAGAGATCTTCGGGCCGGTGCTCTCGGTGATTCGCGTGAAGACGCTCGACGACGCCATCGAGCTGGTGAACAGTTCGCGCTTCGGCAACACCACATCGATCTTCACCAACAGCGGCAAGTCGGCGCGCGAGTATTCATCGCGAATCGAAGTCGGCATGGTGGGCGTGAACGTGGGAGTGGCGGCGCCGATGGCGTTCTTCCCCTTCGCCGGCTGGAAGAATTCCTTCTTCGGCGACCTGCACGCGCACGGCAAGGACGCGGTGATGTTCTACACCGAGCAAAAGGTGATCATGAGCCGCTGGTTCTAGTTCGTTCACGACGCGTTGTTTTTCCTAGCCGCATCGATGCGGCGTCGCTCGAAATCCGAGATGGCAGGATCATCGCCATCGGGCCGTTTGACCGGGCGACGGAGGGAGCGGACGTTGTCGATGTGGGCGACAAGTACGTTCTTCCCGGCTTAGTCGACACGCACGTGCACATCAACGAGCCTGGCCGGACCGAGTGGGAAGGCTTCCGGACAGCGACGCGCGCGGCGGCCGCGGGCGGCTACACTACGTTGGTCGACATGCCGCTCAATAATCTGCCGGAGACCACGACGGTCGCGAATCTCCGCTTGAAGCAATCCGCGGCGTGCGGCCAATGCACGGTCGACTACGGATTCTGGGGCGGAGTGGTGGCCGACAATCAGGCACACATCGGAGCGCTGGCGTCGGCTGGAGTACTCGGGTACAAATGCTTCCTGGTTCATCCGGGCATCGATGGCTTCACCATGGTTACGCGTGCACAGCTCGAGGCGGCGATGCCGGAGGTTGCGGCCAGCGGCCTGCCATTGCTGGTCCATGCGGAGCTGCCCGGGCCGATCGACGAGGCGACCGCGATTGAAAGCCGCGGGCTGCGACTGGAAACGCTACTCGACATATCTCGCGTCGCGGCCGGACGCGGCCGAGGTGGAAGCGATCCGCCTGATGATCGACCTGAGCCGCAAATATGGATGCCGGGTTCACATCGTGCACTTGTCGTCTATGGAAGCACTGCCCGAGTTGCAAGCGGCGCGAGCGGAAGGACTGCCGATCACCGTCGAAACCTGCCCGCACTACCTGCACTTCGCCGCCGAAGACGTAGCCGATCGCCGCAACATTACATAAGTGCGCGCCGCCCATCCGATCGCGCGCGAATCGCGAACGGTTGTGGCAGGCCCTCGGAAATGGCGACATCGATCTGATCGCGACCGATCACTCGCCGTGTCTTCCCGAGATGAAGACCCGAGGCGATGGAAGCTTTCTCGAAGCTTGGGGCGGCATCGCGTCGCTGCAGTTGGCGCTCCCTTTGGTATGGACCGAGGCACGCAGGCGCGGCTTCTCGATCAATCAAGTGGCGCGCTGGATGGGCGAGCAGCCCGCCAAGCTGGCGGGCTGGAACGCAAGAAGGGCGCGATCCGGGAAGGCCACGACGCCGATCTAGTTGTCTTCGATCCGGACGCAACGTTGCAGGTAGACGCAGCGCGGCTGGAGCACCGCCATCCCATCACGCCGTACGCCGGTGAGATGCTCTCGAGGCGTCGTCGAAATGACTTTCGTTCGCGGCGAGAAGGTTTACGATCACGGAGAGTTTCCGGGTGAACCGAAAGGTGTGCAATGCTTCCGGGCCTGATCGATCTCGCGTCCGAATTGGTAGGCGGCAAGGCGCTTTCGGCGAGCGACGAGTTCTTCGCGCCCAAGGAAAATCTCCTCAAGGCGGCCGCGCCGGTCTTCGTGCCGGACAAGTACACTGATCGCGGCAAATGGATGGATGGATGGGAGTCGCGCCGTAAGCGCACGCCGGGGCACGACTGGTGCGTCATCCGGCTCGGGCTTCCGGGCGTGGTGCGCACCGTGGATGTCGACACCAGTCATTTCCTCGGAAATTTTCCGGCGCACTGCTCGCTCGATGGCGCCTCGGTTGAAGGCCGTCCAGCGAAAGCTGCAGGCGATCCGGCCGAACACGACTGGAAGCCGCTGCTCGCGAAGGTACGGCTGGCGGGTGGCGGACATAATCTTTTTGATGCCCACCAAGCCGGAAGGCTGACCCATGTGCGCCTGAATATTTTTCCGGATGGCGGCGTGGCGCGGCTGCGCGTCTACGGCGAAGTGATTCCCGACCTTACGAAACTGAAACGTTCGCCCGAGCCGGTGGACGTCGCGTCCGTGGTCAACGGAGGCCGCGTCTGGCTTCAAGCGATCAGTTCTTCGGTCATGAGCAGAACCTGATCCTCCCCGGACGGCCCGCCAACATGGGCGGCTATGCGCCGCTGCGCGCTGTGCCGGGCTTGCGGCTTTCGCTTCTCCTGCCCGAACTGCGACGCCTGGCTGGTCGATCACCGTTTCCGCAAGCAGCTGGCTGCTGCCACCATTGCGGCTTCGGCATGCGCAGCCGCCAGATGCCCGCATTGCCAGGCGGCGAATTCGTTCGCCGCCATCGGCCCCGGCGTCGAACGCCTGGAGGAAGAAGTGCGCCGCGCTGTTTCCGGCGGCGCGGGTGCTGGTGCTGTCGTCCGATCTCGTCGCCACCGTCGGAGCGGCCTGCGCGAGGAGCTCGACGACGTCGCCGCCGGCCGCTTCGACATCGTCATCGGTACGCAATTGGTCGCCAAGGGCCATCATTTTCCCAAGCTCAATCTGGTCGGCATCGTCGACGCCGATCTCGGCTTGAGCAACGGCGACCCGCGCGCCGCCGAGCGCACCTTTCAGCTGCTGCATCAGGTGGTCGGCCGCGCCGGCCGCGACGCCGGCATCGGCCGTGGTTATCTGCAAACCCATCAGCCCGAGCATCCGGTGATGCGGGCGCTGATCGCGCAGGACCGCGAGGCGTTCTACGACGCCGAGATCGAAGCGCGGCAACGCGCGGAATATCCGCCGTTGGGCGGCTCGCGGGAGCCTCGTCGTCTCCGGCGAGGACCGCCACGACACCCCACAGCTTTGCGCGGGCGCTGGCGCGCGCGGCGCCGCCGCTCGACGACGTGCGCGTGCTCGGCCCCGCCGATGCGCCGCTCGCTCTGGTCCGCGGCCGGCATCGGCTGCGATTGCTCGTCAAGGCGCCGCGCGGCTTCATCTGTCGGCATACTTACGCGAATGGCTTGCCGCTGGGCCGAAGCCCAAGGGCTCGATCAAGCTCGACATCGACATCGACCCGCAGAGCTGTTTTGTAGCCGATTGTCATTCCGGATGCCGCGAAGCGGCAGTCCGGTATCCATAGCCACGGATTTTCCGGAATGAACGCAGTACCCATCCCGCATAATCTGTGGTTATGGATTCCGGGCTCGCGGCTTTTCAGCCGCGCCCCGGAATGACGGCGCAACTCCATGGCGGCGACCCTCCAGACAATTTTGCTCCTGCTCGCGGTCCTGGTGGTCGTCGCCGTCGTGGCGCGCCGGCTCGACATCGCGCCGTCGATCCTTCTGGTCGTCGCCGGTATCGCGCTGGCGCTGATCCCCGGGCTGCCGCGCATCGAGCTGGCGCCGGAACTGGTGCTGCTCGGCATCCTGCCGCCGCTGATCTATTCGGCCGGCGTCGCCATGAGCTGGCGCGAATTCAAGTTCAACCTGCGCCCGATCGCGCTGTTCGCTTTCGGCTTGGTCGTCTTCACCGCCGCGGCGGTCGCGGTCGCGGGACATTATCTGCTCGGCATGCCGTTAGCGGTCGGCTTCGTGCTCGGCGCCATCGTGTCGCCGACCGACGCGGTCGCGCCGCTCGCCGTCGTCCGCCGTCTCGGCCTGCCGCGCCGGCTGATCGTCGTGCTCGAGGGCGAGGGCTTGGCCAACGACGCCACCGCCCTGATCCTCTATCGCTTCGCCGTCGCCGCGGTCGGCACCGGCGCTGTTCTCGTTCGGCACCGCCGCCGGCGAATTCGCCCTCATCGTCATCGGCGAAATCGCCTACGGCATCGGCGTCGGCTGGGTGAGCTTGCGGCTGCGCCGCTGGGCGGGCGATCCGCGCGTCGAGATCACGCTGTCGTTGATGACGCCCTACCTCGCCTTTCTGGTGCCGCAGCACCTGGGCGGCTCGGGCGTGTTGGCGGCGGTCGCCGCCGGCCTCTATGTGAGCTGGAACGGGCCGCTGCTCATTCCGGCGGCGACGCGGCTGCAGGGCATCTTCTTCTGGGACCTGCTGATTTATCTGCTCGAAGGCTTGTTGTTCCTGGTCACCGGCATGCAGTTGCGCACGCTGATCGACCGGTGCGATTCGATGTTGCTGCACCAGCTGGCGCTGGCGGTGCCGCTCACCGTCGCCGTCGTCGTCGTTGCGCGCCTGATCTGGGTCTATCCGGCGGCCTATCTGCCGCGCTGGCTCAGTCCGTCGCTGGCGCGCCGCGATCCGCTGCCGACCTGGCGATTTCTGTTCATGCTCGGCTTCACCGGCGTGCGCGGCGTCGTCTCGCTGGCGGCGGCGCTGGCGCTGCCGCTGACCACGAGCGCCGGCGCGCCGTTTCCCGGACCGCGACCTCATCCTGTTCGTCACCTTCGGCGTCATCGTCGTCACGCTGATCGGCGAAGGCGTCGTGCTGCCGTCGATCGTGCGCTGGCTGGCCTTGCCGCGCGACGCCGACGAGGAGCGCCGACGCGAGAACGAGGCCGAGCTCAAGGCGCGGCTGCAAACACTGAAAGTGGCGGAGAGCGAGCTGGAGCGGCTCGCCGCCGACGGCGACACCGAGCCCAATGTGCTTGGCCTCTTGCAAGCGCGGCAAGAAGGTCGCGCCCGGCAATTGCCGCGCGATGCCGGCGGCAAGGAGGCTATCGCGTCGGCGCTGGCGCTGCGCGCCGAGCTGATCAACGCCGAGCGCCAATACATCTACCGGCTGCTGCAACAGGGCCAGATCACCGACGAAGCCCGCCGCCGCATCGAGCGCGAGCTCGACCTGGAAGAGGCGGCCATCACGCTGAAGCGGGAAGACGAGGAAGACCCGCCGCTGTGAGGCTTGCATCTCCCTCTCCCCGCTGCGCGGGGAGAGGGTTGGGGTGAGCGGGCCTCTCCACGATTCTGAGCGGAGCGTTGGCGCAACCGCGCTGCGGATTTTGACCCGAGGTCAAAGCCCAGCCGAGAGGTCCCCTCATCCCGACCTTCTCCCCGCTCGCGGGGAGAAGGAGAGCGCTGGTGCTGCGGGGACGATCTGAGCCGAAACCCATCGCTTCTGGCTTGCACAACGGTTGATGGATTTCGCTGCGCTCAATCCGGGCTACGATGCCCCTCCCGCACCGACGCCGTTGAAGGATGAAGACGAGGAGGACCCGCCGCCTTAGCTTTTTGGTGGAGCATGATCCCGCGGATCACGCCGGAGGGCATGCTTTTCGGAAAATCGGCGTTCAACGCTGGCCGGTTCGGCTTCGACCTGACCGTGCCAGGTGCGCTTCAAGGTGAGCGCACTGCGCCGCGGCTCCGCGCCGACGGCATGGTCTCGGCCCACAATTCGTGTTTGCGGTCCAGCATATAGACGACCTGCCCCTCGACGTCACCCTTGCTGGCAAACTGAAAGGCCGCGGCGCCCAATTTTACCGCCAGGTCGCCCTCGACCAACGCCGCTTGCGAGCGATCCTCCAGTTCCTGCCAGAGCCTTCCGTCGGTCGCGAGGACATAAACAACATTCCCATCCACCGGGTGAAAAGCCGCGACGTCATGGTCTACCTGTCGGGGCGTATCCTTTGCATTTTGGCGCCACAAGATATGACCGGCGTCAAAACATAGGCGGTATCGCCGTCCGCGACATATTCGAACGCGGTAATCGGTTGCCCGACCTTGACGCGATTACGAAAGTCTCCGGTCTCGCGCCACAACGCTCCGTCGGTTCCGAGAACGAACACGACCGTGGAATTTGTCGCTTGAAACGCCGCGACATTCTCGTCGACCAAATCACGGCCTTTGCCGTCGGCATGCAACCGCCACAGCCGCTTGTCGGTCCCGGCGATATAGACCAGATCTCCAATCGGCTGGAAGTCGCCGACCGTGTGATCGAGCAAAGTCGCCTGAGACCCATCGGCCTCAGCCCGCCACAGCGTGCCATCCTTTGCCAGCACAAAGTAACGCCCTGCCTCGGTGACGCGAAATTGACTGACGGATTGCGCGACCTTCGCCGAGTTGTCACCGCCAAGAGCGAAGCGCCATAGCTGCCCGCCGCCGTCGAGCCCATAGGCAACGGTTCCCGCCGACGATTTCAAAACGCTCGATCCTTGCGCCAATCGACTTGCGTGTGTTGGCGCCGTAATTGAGCGGCGCGCGTACCTCAAAGCGATCGAGCAGTTTCGGCGCCTCGTCAGGTTGTTGAATTGCCCTGCCGAGACGGCGATGGCCGCCGCCGCCACCGTGGCAGCCGCCCCTGCGGAAAATGCTCGTGGCCGGGTCGGCGAAATCGCCTCCGATCTAATCGCAGCCGGTGGGCCGCCGCTTGAAGGCCTGCGCTTGGTCGACCAAACACACCAAGCCGATCGCGCCGACCAAGAGCGCCAACCGCAGAACGGAGTTAGTCATTCGAAGGTCTCAGTTGGACGCCTGACCCGCCCGCCGATTGAACCGCCGCCGCGTCAAGGGGCTTGCGGTCCACCGGCGTCTAGTCCCCGACCCTGATGCGCAGGCGGCGGAAGCCCTTGCCCTTGCTCTCGATCTTGACCACCTCGATGCGGCCGACCTGGCTCGTGGAGGCGACGTGGGTGCCGCCGTCGGCCTGCTGGTCCAGGCCCACGATGTCCACGATCCGGACCTCCTCGACCTCGGGCGGGACCAGGTTGGTGGCGGTCCGGATGATGTCGGGCAGCGCGAACGCCTCGTCGCGGGGCAGCACCCGCACGTCGATGCGCCGGTCGGCGCGGACCTCGGCGTTGCACGCCGCCTCGACCGCGTCGCGGAAGCCCTCGGGGAGTTCGGGCAGGTTGAAGTCCATCCTCGCGGTCAGCGGCTCCATGTTGCCGCCGGTGACCAGCGCCCCGAAGTCGCGGAACACCACGCCGCACAGCACGTGCAGGCCGGAGTGCGTCCGCATCAGCGCGGTCCGGCGCTCGTCCTCGACGGCGCCGCGGACCGCGGTGCCCGCGGGCGGCAGCGGGTCGCCCTCGGCCGGGATCAGGTAGAGGTCGTCGCCCTTGCGCGCGCCGGCGATCCGGGTCTGCACGCCGCCCCACAGCAGCACGCCGTGGTCGGGCGGCTGGCCGCCGCCGCCGGGGTAGAACGCCGACCGGTCAAGGACGATGCCCTCGGCGTCCGCGGCGAGCACGGTGCCGTCCCATTCGCGCAGCGTCTGGTCGTCGAGCTCGAGCCGGTGGGTGCGCCATTGCGTTTCACTCACGAAGGGCAGCCTAGCCGGTGTTCTGCAGCCCGGCCGCGACTCCGTTGACGGTGAGCAGGAGCAGGCGTTCGGTCTGGTCGCGGTCTTTGGCCTGGACCGGCCCGCGGAGCGCGGCCAGGGCGCGCAGCTGCAGGTAGGACAGCGCGTCCACGTAGGGATCGCGCAGCGCCACCGCGCGGGACAGCACCGGCCGGTCGGCCAGCAGCCGGTCGTGGCCGGTGACGGCCAGCACCAGCCGCTTGGTCAGGTCGTACTCGGCGAGCACCAGGGCGGTCAGGTCGTCCCGGCCGCCGAGCGCGAGGTAGCGGGCCGCGATCGGCCGGTCCGTCTTGGCCAGGCTCATCTCCGCGTTGTCGAACAGCACCGCGAACAGCGGCCACTCGCGGTACGCGCGGCGCAGGACCTCGGTCCCGTCCGGATCGGCCTCGATGGCGGCCAGCCCGCTGCCCAGGCCGAACCAGCCGGGCAGGTTGACGCGGGTCTGCGACCAGGCGAACACCCACGGGATCGCGCGCAGGTCGTCCAGGTCCATGGCCTGCGGGCGGCGCGGTTCGCGGTTTGTCGCTGCGCACTGGGGCCGCGCTGGGCCGGGCGGGAGCCGATCCGCAGGCCGCCGATCTCGCCGAGCGGGCTGATGCGGGCGAACCACTCGGCGAACCCGTCCGCCTCGACCAGCCCGCGGAAGGCGGCGCACGCGGCCTTGTCGATCCGGTCGGCGACGCCGCGGTAGCTGGCCGCGGCGGCCGCGGTCCGTTCGGCCCTGCGCTGCGACGAGGCGAGCAGGACCGCCGAGCCGACCTGCTCCAGGTGCCGTTTGGCGATCGCGGGCTGGCCGTACCGGGCGAAGATCACCTCGCCCTGCTCGGTGACCTTGAACGACCCGTTGACCGAGCCGGGCGCCTGGGCCAGCACCGCCCGCCCGGCCGGGCCGCCGCCCCGGCCCAGCGCCCCGCCCCGGCCGTGGAACAGGGTGAGCCGGACGCCGTGGGCCGCGGCCCACGCGGCGAGCCTGGACTGGGCGTCGAACAGCCGCAGGGTGGCGCTGGCCGGCCGAGTTCCTTGGCCGAGTCGGAGTAGCCGAGCATGGCCTCCAGGTGGCGGCCGGTGGCGGCGAGGCGTTCGGCGACCGGGGGCAGCGCGATCATGGCGGTCAGCACGTCTGGCGCGTTGGCCAGGTCGACCGCGCTCTCGAACAGCGGGACGACGTTCGAGCACCGGGGTCCGCCCGCCGTCGGCGGCGTAGCGGGCCAGCTCGTAGACCGCGGCGATGTCGTCCGCGGACCGGGTGAAGCTCACCACGTATCGGTGGCACGCGTCGACGCCGAACCGGTCCTGGATCCAGCCGATGGCCCGGAAGGTGGCCAGCACCTCCTCGGTGCCGGGCTCCGGCTCCGGCTCTGTCGCCGGCTCTGTCTCCGGCGGGCTGGCGGCGCGCGGCGCGGTGCCGGGCTCGGTGCCGGGCGGGCCGGCGGCGCGCAGGTCGCGCAGCACCCGTGTGTGCACCTCGCTGTGCTGCCTGACCTCCAGGCCCGCCAGGTGGAAACCGAACGTCTCGGCCTGCCAGATCAGGCTCTGCAGCTCCCCGAACGCCTGCTGGGTAGCCCCGGCCGCGACCAGCGACTCCTGGACGACGCGCAGGTCGGCGAGGAACTCGGCGGGTCCGGGGTAGGCCAGGTCGGCGTGGCGCATCCGGGTGGCGCCGATCCGCTGCGCGGCGTACAGCAGGTAGGTCCGGTACGGCTCCTGCGGCGACCGGGCCGCGATCTCGGCCAGCAGCTCCGGGTGGGCGGCCGAGGCCGCCGCGAGCGCGCGCCGCAGGCCCGCCGACGGCGGGGTGGTCGCCTCGTGCAGGGTCAGCGCGCGGCCGGTCCGGGTCGTGGCGGCCTCCAGCGCGCGCAGGATGTGGTCGGCCTGGATGGTCGCCGTCTCGCGGGTCACCTGGGCGGTCACGAACGGGTTTCCGTCCCGGTCCGCGCCCACCCAGCTGCCGAAGCGCAGGAACGCGGGGACTGGCGGCGTCGCGTTTTCGCTGGCGGCGTGGGCGCCGGCGTCGGCGTCGGCGTCGGCCACCGCCCGGCCGAGCTCGCGGTACACGGCGGGCACCACCCGGAACAGCGTCTCGTCGAACGCGGTCATGACCGTCCTGACCTCGTCGATCGGGTCCATGGCCTTCACCCTCAGCTGGGAGGTCCGCCACAGCAGGTCGACGTTCTCGCGCAGCCCGCGCCGCGCCTCGGCGAGCTCGGCGGCCCCGGCCCGCTGGTCGTTGGTGACGGTCATCAGCTCGCTGATCCGGCGCAGCACCGCCACCACGGCGCGGCGGCGCGCCTCGGTGGGATGCGCGGTCAGCACGAGGTGCACGCGCAGTTCCTCGAGCAGCTCGGTGAGGTGCGCACGCCCGGCGTCGCGGGTCAGCTCGGCCACGGCGGCGGCGAGCGACTCGCGCACCGGTTCGCGCCCGGCGTCGCGCTCGCGCAGCAGGCGGATGCGCTGATGTTCCTCGGCCAGGTTGGCCAGGTGAAAGTACACGGTGAAGGCGCGGGCCACCTGCTCGGCCCGGTCCAGGTCCCAGGACGCGACCAGCGCCGCGATCGCGTCCCCGGCGCGCGAGTCCTGGCGGGCCTCGATGACCGCGTGGCGCAGCCTCTCCACGTCGGCCAGCAGCTCCGGGCCGGTCTTCGGGTCGGAATCGCGGATGACCTCGCCGAGGATGTCGCCGAGCAGCCGCACGTCGCGCCGCATCGGCTCCGGCAGGCCGGCGCGGTCCCGGTCCCGATCCTCGTTCACGGTCAGAGCATAATCCTCCGAGACGCCGCGGGGCGGCTCGCGGTTGCGGGCGAGCCGCGGGGCGGCTCGCGGATCCGCGGGCGGGAGCTAGCCTGATGCTCATGACAGACCAAGCCGCCGGCCTGGGACCCGAAACCGATCACGCAGCCGACCCGCACACGACCGCGGGCAAGATCGCCGACCTGGAGCGGCGGCGGTACGAGGCGGTGCACGCCGGCTCCCAGCAGGCCGTGGCCAAGCAGCACGAGCGAGGCAAGCTCACCGCCAGGGAGCGGATCGAGCTACTGTGCGATCCCGGCTCGTTCACCGAGTTCGACGAGCTGGCCCGGCACCGGGCCACCGACTTCGGCATCGCGGCGACCCGGCCCTACGGGGACGGCGTGGTCACCGGGTACGGCACCGTGGACGGCCGGCCGGTGTGCGTGTTCAGCCAGGACTTCACGGTGTTCGGCGGATCGCTCGGCGAGGTCTACGGCGAGAAGATCGTCAAGATCATGGACCACGCGCTCAAGACCGGCTGCCCGATCATCGGGATCAACGACGGCGGCGGCGCCCGCATCCAGGAGGGAGTGGTGGCGCTCGGGCTGTTCGCGGAGATCTTCTACCGCAACGTCATGGCCTCGGGCGTCATCCCGCAGATATCGCTGATCATGGGCCCGTGCGCGGGCGGGGCGGTCTACTCCCCCGCGATCACCGACTTCACGCTCATGGTCGAGGGCACGAGCCACATGTTCATCACCGGACCCGACGTGATCAAGACCGTGACCGGCGAGGACGTGACGTTCGAGGATCTCGGCGGCGCGCACGCGCACGGCGTCAAGTCCGGCGTGGCCCACTACCAGGCCAGGGACGAGCAGGACTGCATCGACTTCGCCCGGGACCTGCTGTCCTACCTGCCCTCGAACAACCTCGAGGACCCGCCTGTGCTCGGGGTCAGGGCGGCCGCCGGGCGCGGCGGTCGCGGACGTCCTCGAGATGACCGAGACCGACGCTGAGCTCGACACGATCATCCCGGACTCGCCGAACCAGCCCTACGACATGCACGAGGTGATCAACCGCGTGCTGGACGACGGCGAGTTCCTGGAGATCCACGCCGGCTTCGCGCCGAACATCGTGGTCGGCTTCGGCCGCGTGGAAGGCTCGCCGGTCGGCGTGGTGGCCAACCAGCCGATGCACTTCGCCGGGCTGCCTGGACATCGACGCGTCGGAGAAGGCGGCCCGGTTCGTCAGGACCTGCGACGCGTTCAGCATCCCGATCCTGACCTTCGTCGACGTGCCGGGGTTCCTGCCCGGCGTCAGCCAGGAATGGCGGGGCATCATCCGGCGCGGCGCCAAGCTCATCTACGCCTACGCCGAGGCGACCGTGCCCAAGGTCACCGTGATCACCAGGAAGGCCTACGGCGGCGCCTACGACGTGATGGGCTCCAAGCACCTGGGCGGCGACGTCAACCTGGCCTGGCCCACCGCCCAGATCGCGGTCATGGGCGCGCAGGGCGCGGTGAACATCCTGTACCGCCGTGAGCTGGCCGCCGCCGCCGACCCGGACGCGCTGCGCACCCAGCGCATCACCGAGTACGAGGACACCCTGGCCAACCCCTACATCGCGGCCGAGCGCGGGTACGTCAACGCGGTCATCCGCCCGGCCGAGACCAGGCCGGCGGTCACCCGCGCGCTGCGCACGCTGCGCACCAAGCGCCAGACCCTGCCGCCCAAGAAGCACGGCAACATCCCGCTGTGACGTCGATGCCGGGACCTTGATGCCATGACCTTGATGCCGTGACGTTGACGCTCGGGGCGTTGGTGTTGGGGATGTTACTCTGAGTAGTCGATTCGATCCAGTCTGTCGACGAAGGTGACACATGTGGCCCGCGCATGGCCCCGGCTGGCCTAGAGTCGAAGGTGATGACCGAATTCGCCGCCCCGCTTCCCATCCTGGCCCGCTACGCGGTCATGGTGGACGTCGGCTACATCTATGCCGCGGCAGGCGAACTGCTGTTCGCGACGAGCTCGCGGCGGGAATTCCGGGTCGACGCGGTCCCGCTGATCCAGGTGGTCACCAAGCACGCCGACGAGCTGATCCGCGGCGAGCTGCTGCGGGTCTACTGGTACGACGCGGCCCGGGACCGGGTGCCGACCATCGACCAGCGGGTCATCGCGCAGATGCCCTGGGTCAAGCTGCGCCTGGGCAACCTGAACGCCCGAGGCCAGCAGAAGGGCGTGGACGCGCAGATCAGGGCGGACATGGAGGCGCTGGCCCGGCACCGCGCGATCACCGACGCGGTGCTCATCGCGGGCGACGAGGACATGGTGCCCGCGGTCGAGGCGGCCCAGGCCTTCGGGGTCCGCGTGCACCTGTGGGGCATCGAGCCGCCGTACGGCACCAACCAGGCCGAGCGGCTGGTCTGGGAGTCGGACACGGTCGACGTCCTGGACGGCTCGTTCCTGCGGCCGTACTTCAGCAAGGTCCCGGTCGCGGTCGAGCAGGGACGTTCCGACGTGGGCCTGGGCACGCTCGGGGCGGCGCCGACGGTGCCGTCGCCCGCCCAGCTGTTCGGCGAGCGGCACGCCCGGTCCTCGGGTCTGGCCAGTCAGGGTGTTGCGAGTCAGGGTCTCGCGGTCAGGGTCTTGCCGGTCAGGGCTCCAGGACCGGCGCGCACCCGGTCATGCCGTCCGGAGGCTGGCAGTCCAACACCGGCCCGATGCCGCGCCTCGGGCCGGACCGGATCCGGGTCGAGGAGGCGGGCGAGCACGTCGCCCAGAAGTGGATCCTGACCCGCGGCCGGGACAACATCCGCGACCTGCTGCCGGGCCCCATCCTGCCGCCGGTGATCGACAAGGAGCTGCTGGTCGACGCCGAGAAGGAACTCGGGCTGTCGCTGCGCCCTTACCAGGAGGCCCGGGAATGGCTGCGGGACGCGTTCTGGGAGCGGGTCCACCGGGAGTTCGGCATCGGCACCGGCAAATCGCGCGGCTAGCGACCTTTGATTTATACCGAACGGAGCATCGTGACCCGCTGCTGGCCAGGACGAGCGCTCTCTTGCGCGGCCCGCCCTGCGCGTGGTGCGCGGTGACGCCACGCCGGAAGAGATCGCGGCCCTGGTCGCCGTGCTGATGGTGCGCTCCCGCTGTGGTGATCGGCCCTCGCCTCCGGTCGGCGCCGGTCCGCGTGGGCCGACCGGTCCCGGCTGCTGCGCCGCCCGCTGCATCCTGCCCCCGGCGCCTGGCGCCGCTCCGCCCTGCCGGGGTGAGTGCTCTTCCCTGCACCTCTCCCGCCCCACCAGCCCCGGCGCCTCTCGGGCGGGAACCAATGAGTGTGACACCGTACCGATTCTTTCCGGTAGGGTGCCACTTTCATTGAGTTCCGAGACGCAGCGGATTACGCGTCTTGAGGGCGGGGAACCTGCTGAAGTCCCGGTTGAGGGTCCACAGCTCGGTCACGCCGTGCGCCAGGCAGAGCGCGGCGATCCGTGCGTCGTGTACGAGCGGGCCGGCCACCTTCCCCTCGCTGACGAGCCCGCGCAGCGTGGCCCAGTGCGTGCTGCCCTCGCTGATCAGGACGAGCGACGGCGATCCGAGCCAGGCGGCTATCTGGGCGCAGGCCTGTGCGGTCGTGCTGGGCGGATCATAGATGCGCGGGTGCGTCGCGATCGAGAAAAACTCGTGAAGGCATGGCCATGGGATCGCCCACGGCTGTGCGCTCTCGGCGATGTCCCGCATGCATGCCGCGGCGGCATCGTGGAACGGCGAGTCGCGGCGGTGGGCGTAGACGAGGATATTGGTGTCGACCGCGATCACAGGCGCGCGCTCGCCTGCCGGTGAGGTGACTTCTGGGCCGGCTTCTGGGTCGGCCCGGTCCGCGTGGTCCGATCGCTCCGCGATGCTGCGCCGACCGCTGCAGCCGGGCCCCGGCGCCTGGCGCCGCTCCGCTTTGCCGGGCTAGCTGAGGCGGTCCAGGATCAGCTGGCGGACGCGGGCGGCGTCGGCCTGGCCGCCGGTGGCCCTTATGACCGCGCCGATCAGGGGTCCGACCGCGGCGACCTTGCCGTCGCGGACCTTGGCGGCCACGTCGGGGTTCGCGGCGATCGCCTCGTCGACGGCGGCGATCAGCGCGCCCTCGTCGCTGACCACGGCCAGGCCGCGGGCCGCCACCACCTCGTCCGGCGTGCCCTCGCCGGCCAGCACCGCGTCGATTACGTCCCGGGCCAGCCGGTCGTTGAGGACACCGGAGGAAACCAGTTCCGCGACGCGGGCCACCTGGGCCGGCGTGATGGCCAGCCCGGACAGCTCGAGGCCCTCGTCGTTGGCCCGGCGGGCCGGTTCGCCCAGCCACCACTTGCGCGCGTCGGACGGCGAGGCGCCCGCCGCGACCGTATCGGCCACCAGGTCCAGCGCGCCCGCGTTGGACAGCGCGGTCATCTCCGCCTCGGACAGGCCCCAATCGGCGCGCAGCCGGGCCCGCCGCGCGGCGGGCGCCTCGGGCAGCGCGGCCCGGATCTGGGCCACCCATTGCGCCGAAGGCGCGACCGGCACCAGGTCGGGCTCGGGGAAGTACCGGTAGTCCTGGGCCTCTTCCTTGGACCGCCCGGACGTGGTGGTCCCGGTGTCCTCGTGGAGGTGCCTGGTCTCCTGGATGACCCGACCGCCGGCGTCGAGCACCGCGGCCTGCCGCTCGATCTCGAACCGGACCGCGCGCTCCACCGAACGCAGTGAGTTGACGTTCTTGGTCTCGGTGCGCGTCCCCCAGCGGCCCGAGCCGCGCGGCGACAGCGAGGTGTTCACGTCGGCGCGCAGCGAGCCCTCTTCCATCCGCACGTCGGAGACGCCCAGGGCCCGGACCAGGTCCCGCAGCTCGGTCACGTAGGCGCGGGCGACCTCGGGCGCGGCCGCGCCGGTCCCCTCGATCGGCTTGGTCACGATCTCGACCAGCGGGATGCCCGCCCGGTTGTAGTCGACGAGCGAGTAGTCGGCGCCGTGGATCCGCCCGGTGGCCCCGCCCACGTGCAGCGACTTGCCGGTGTCCTCCTCCAGGTGCACCCGCTCGATGCCGACCCGCACGGTCGTGCCGTTGACCTCCACGTCCAGGTACCCGTCCGTGCACAGCGGCTCGTCGTACTGGGAGATCTGGAAGTTCTTCGGCATGTCCGGGTAGAAGTAGTTCTTCCGCGCGAACCGGCACCACGTGGCGATCGTGCAGTTCAGCGCCAGGCCGATCCTGATCGTGTACTCGATCGCCGTCCGGTTCACCACCGGCAGCGACCCGGGCAGGCCCAGGCAGACCGGGCACACCTGGGTGTTCGGGTCGGCCCCGAAGACGGTCGTGCAGCCGCAGAACATCTTGGTCCTGGTGCCCAGCTCGACGTGCGTCTCCAGCCCGATGACCGGGTCGTAGCGCTCCATCGCCTCGGCGAACGGGACCAGCGTGTCCGAAGTGGTCATGCTCTGTCTCCTTCGGCTGGCAGTCCCCTCGCCTCGTCGATCAGCGGGTGCCCCCAGCGGTCGATGAACGCCGCCTCGGCGGCGGCGGCCACCCGGTACATCCGGTCGTCGGCCAGCGCGGGCGCCATGACCTGCAGCCCGACCGGCAGCCCGTCCTCCGGCGCCAGCCCGCACGGCACCGAGATCGCCGCGTTGCCGGCCAGGTCGGACGGGATCGTGCACAGGTCGGCCAGGTACATCGCCATCGGGTCGTCGGCCCGCTCGCCGATGGCGAAGGCGGTGGTCGGCGTCGACGGCGACACCAGCACGTCGACCTGGCCGAAGGCCTCGTCGAAGTCCCTGATGATCAGCGTGCGCACCTGCTGGGCCTTGCCGTAGTAGGCGTCGTAGTAGCCGCTGGACAGGGCGTAGGTGCCCAGGATGATGCGCCGTTTCACCTCGTCGCCGAAACCCGCCTCGCGGGTCAGCGCCATTACCTCCTCGGCGTCCCTGGTGCCGTCGTCGCCGACCCGCAGGCCGTAGCGCATCGCGTCGAACCTGGCCAGGTTGGACGAGCACTCGCTGGGCGCGATCAGGTAGTAGGCGGGCAGCGCGTACCTGAAGTGCGGGCAGGACACCTCGATGACCTTGGCGCCCAGCGACTCGAGCAGCTCGACCGCCTCGGCGAACCTGGAGACCACGCCCGGCTGGTAACCCTCGCCGTTCAGCTCGGTCACCACGCCGATCCGCATGCCGCTCACGTCCGCCTCGCGCGCCGCCGCCACCACCGGCGGCACCGGCGCGTCGATCGAGGTGGAATCGCACGGGTCGTGCCCGGACATCGCCTCGTGCAGCAGCGCGGCGTCGAGCACGGTCCGGCCGAACGGCCCCGGCGTGTCCAGGCTGCTCGCGAAGGCCACCACGCCGTACCGGGACGAGCCGCCGTAGGTCGGCTTGGTGCCGACGATCCCGCAGACCGCCGCGGGCTGGCGGATCGAGCCGCCGGTGTCGGTGCCGATGGCCAGCGGAGCCTCGTACGCGGCGACCGCGGCCGACGAGCCCCCGGACGAGCCGCCAGGGACCTTGTCCAGGTCCCACGGGTTGCGGCTCGGGCCGAACGCGGAGTTCTCCGTGGACGAGCCCATGGCGAACTCGTCCATGTTGGTCTTGCCGAGGATGACCGCGCCGGCCTGCCTCAGCCGCCTGGTGATCGTCGCGTCGTACGGCGGGTGCCAGCCCTCCAGGATGCGCGAGCCGCAGGTCGTCGGCATGCCGACCGTGGCGAACAGGTCCTTGACCGCGATCGGGACGCCGGCCAGCGGGCCTCGCCGCACGCCCTGCCGGCGCTCGTCGTCGACCACGGCGGCCTGGGCCAGCGCGCTGTCCGCCGCGACGTGCAGGAAGGCGTGCACACGATCGTCCACGGCGGCGATCCGGTCCAGGTGCGCCCGGGTGACCTCGGTCGCGGACACCTGTCCGGCGGCCAGCGCGGCCGACAGCTCGGCCGCGGTCATGCGGGTGAGTTCGCGGGTCATCTGCTCACTCCTCCCCCAGGATGCGCGGCACCTTGAACCGCTGCAGCTCGACCGCGGGCGCCTGGTCGAGGGCGGATTCGGGCGTGAGGCACGGCCACGGCACGTCATCGCGGTACACGTTGGTCAGGCCGGTCGCGTGCGAGGTCGGCGGGATGCCCTCGGCGGCGACCTCCTGGACCTGCGCGACCGCCGTAATGATCTGATCCAGCTGGGGCGCGAGATGGTCGAGTTCCTCGGGCTTGAGCGCTATTCTCGCCAGTCGCGCCAGGTGCGCGACCTCGTCACGGGTGATGGACATGCACGCCATCCTAGGGTGGGTTGGGGAAAGCAGAGCGCGTACTGGAGGCGGGCCGTAACCAATAAGGGCCGTTACCGTGGTCGTGCAACGTCCATTCCGGCCCGGCCCGTTCGTCGTTGGTGCGGGAGACAGGAGAATCCGTGAAGTACCTGCTGCTGATCTGCGGTGACGAGTCGGCCGCGGCCCATGCCGACGAAGGCTGCGGCGGCTGGACGCAGGACATGGAAGAGCGCGGCATGCTGCGGCTCACCGGCGGGCTCAGGCCGCCGGATCAGGCCAAGACGGTCCGGGTGCGCCGGCGTCAGCTGCTGCTGTCCGACGGACCGTTCGCCGAGACCAAGGAGCAGATCGCCGGGATGTGCATCATCGAGTGCGCGGACCTGGATGAGGCGGTCCAGGCCGCCGCCAGGCACCCGGCGGCGGGCTACGGCTCGATCGAGGTCCGGGAGCTCCTGTAGCCATGCCCGCCGACGTCAGGGCCGCGGTTGACGCGGCGTTCCGCGACGAGTGGGGCCGGGTGGTCGCGACGCTGATCCGGACCACCGGTGACTGGGACCTCGCGGAGGAGTGCGCGCAGGACGCGTTCGCCATGGCGCTGCAGCGCTGGCCGCGAGACGGGATACCGGGCAAGCCGGGCGCGTGGCTGACGACGGCGGCGCGCAACCGGGCCATCGACGTGCTGCGCCGCCGGGCCGTCGGCGCCGCCAAACTCCGGGAGGTGGCCGCCATGACAGACGAGCCGTCGTACCAGCCGGGTCCGGCGGCCGGCGGGACCGACGAGAGCGGCGTACCCGATGACCGGCTGCGGCTGATGTTCACCTGCTGCCACCCGGCGCTGTCGCTGGAGGCCCGGGTCGCGCTGACCCTGCGGACGCTGGCCGGGCTGACCACGGCGGAGATCGCCCGGGCGTTCCTGGCCAGCGAGCCGACCATGGCCAAGCGGCTGGTCAGGGCCAAGCAGAAGATTCAGAACGCGAGGATCCCCTACCGGGTGCCTCCGGCACACCTGCTGCCCGAACGCGTCCCGGGCGTGCTGGGGGTGCTGTACCTGCTGTTCAACGAGGGTTACTCGGCCACGGCAGGCGCCAACCTGGTCCGCCAGAACCTGTGCGCGGAGGCCATCCGGCTGGCCCGGGTGCTCGCTTCGCTGATGCCGGACGAGGCCGAGGCGACCGGCCTGCTGGCGCTGATGCTGCTGACCGACGCGCGCAGGCCCGCGCGGATCGACGCCCACGGGGACCTGGTGACCCTCGACGACCAGGATCGCGGGATGTGGGACCGCGCCGAGATCGGCGAGGGCATTTCGGTCCTGGACGGCGCGCTGCGCCGGGGACAGCCGGGCCCGTACCAGGTGCAGGCGGCCATCGCCGCGTGCCACGCGACGGCGCGCACCGCGGCCGACACCGACTGGGCGCAGATCGCGGTCCTGTACGAGCAGCTCTTGCGGTCCCTGCCCACGCCGGTGGTGGAGCTGAACCACGCCGTGGCGGTGGGCATGGCCAGCGGGCCCGCCGCCGGGCTGCCGCTGGTCGAAGCCCTGGAAGCATCCGGGAAGCTGGCCGGCTACCACCTGCTGCCCGCGACCAGGGCCGACTTCCTGCGGCGGCTGGGCCGGATGCCGGAGGCGGCCGGCGCGTACCGCGAGGCCCTGGCGCTGGCCAGCACGGACACCGAACGCCGGTTCCTGCGCCGCAGGCTCGAGGAAACGAGCGGCTGATCAAAAGGTCCATCTGAGCGGGTTCCCGTTCGTCGCGTGCACGTAAGCCCTCTTTGAGAGAAGGAAACGTGACAGCGATGGACGACATCAGGGACATGATCGCGGCCCAGCGCGCCGAACTTGCGGACATGCTCGGCGAACTGCCCGCGCCCAGGTGGGACGAGCCGAGCCTGTGCGCAGGCTGGCGGGTACGGGAGGTCGTGGCGCACGTCACGATGCCGTTCCGGTACGGCGGACGGCGGTTCATGCTGGAGCTCGTGAAATCCCGCGGCCGGTTCAACGAGATGGCCGACCGGCTGGCCAGGCGCGACGCGGCCGGCCTGTCGCCGGCTGACCTGACCGAGGCGGTCAGGTCCAACATCGGCCATCCCTGGAAGCCGCCGGGGGGCGGCTTCGCGGGGGCCCTGGCCCACGACGTGATCCACGGCCTGGACATCGCGGTGCCGCTCGGCTTCGTCCGGCCGATCCCCGAGGAGCGGCTGCGGCTGGTCCTGCCGGCCAGCACGGCCGACAAGTCGGTCAGGTTCTTCGGCACCGACCTGGCCGGGATCGAGTTCCGCGCCACCGACATGGACTGGGCCCTGGGCTCCGGCACGCCGCTGACCGGCACCGCCCAGGAGCTCCTGCTCGCGATCTGCGGCAGGAAGCTCCCGGCGGGCAGGCTGGAAGGCGAACCCAGTGCCCGGTTCACCCAGCCCGGCTAACTCGCACTACCCGCCGACGCCCTCGCGGTTGCCGCCTCGCGGCCCTGATCCAGGAGAACGCGGAAGGCAATCTCGTCCAGGATCGGGACGCCCAGTTCGACGGCCTTGTCGTACTTGGAGCCGGCGTTCTCGCCGGCCACCACGAAGTCGGTCTTCTTCGACACCGAGGAGGTCACCTTGCCGCCCGCGGCGCGGACGGCCTCGCCGGCCTCGTCCCTGGTCATCCCGGCGAGCGTGCCGGTGATCACCACGGATACGCCCGCCAGCAGCCGGGCCGCGGCCCGGTTCGGGTCGAAGTCCGGGTCCGCCAGCCGCACTCCGGCGTCCGCGCCACTTGTCCACGATCGCCCGGTGCCAGTCCACGGCGAACCAGTCGCGCAGCGACGCCGCGATCGTCGGCCCGACCCCGTCCACCGCGGCGAGCGCGTCCGCGCTGGCCGCCTCGATCGCGTCCAGCGAGCCGAACTCGGCGGCCAGCGCCCGGGCCGCCGTCGGCCCGACGTGCCGGATCGACAGCGCGACGAGGATCCGCCACAGCGGCCTGGTCCGAGCCTCGGCCAGGTTGTCCAGCAGCCGGACGGCGTTAGCGCTCAGCGTGCCCTGCTTGACCACGAAGAACGGGCAGGTCTGCAGCCGCTCGGCGGTGAGCGCGAACACGTCGCCCTCGTCGGTGACCAGGCCGCAGTCGAGCAGCGCGCTGACCGCCTCGTAACCGAGCACCTCGATGTCGAAGGCCCCGCGCCCGGCCAGGTGGAACAGGCGCTCGCGGAGCTGGGCCGGGCAGGACCTCGCGTTCGGGCAGCGCCAGTCGACCTCGCCCTCGTCGCGGGCCAGCGCGGTACCGCAGGCCGGGCACGACGTGGGGAACTCGAACTCGCGCTCGTCGCCCTTTCGCAGGTCGGCGACCGGGCCGAGAACCTCGGGGATGACATCGCCGGCCTTGCGCAGGATCACCATGTCGCCGATGAGCACGCCCTTGCGCTTGACCTCGTCCGCGTTGTGCAAGGTGGCCCGGTCCACCGTGGACCCGCTGACCTTGACCGGCTCCATCACCGCGAACGGGGTGACCCGCCCGGTGCGCCCGACGTTGACCTGGATGTCGCGCAGCCGGGTGGTGACCTCCTCCGGCGGGTACTTGAAGGCGATGGCCCATCTCGGCGCCCGGCTCGTCGACCCGAGCACCTGCTGCAGCGCGATCTGGTCGACCTTGACCACCACGCCGTCGATCTCGTACGGCGGGCCTTGGGGATCGTGCCGGTGCTCGGCGTAGTAGGCGATGTACTCGCGGACCCCGGCCATGTCCGGGACGACCTTGTACAGGCCGCTGACCGGCAGGCCCCAGCCGCGCAGCCGCTCGTACCAGCCCGACTGCGTGTCCGGCGCGCCCTCCAGGTGCCCCTCCTCGCCCGGGCCGGCGGCTTCTCCGCTGATTCCGTTGTCACCGGCCTCAGCCCCCGAACCCTCCACGCGGCCGATGCCGTGGACGATGGCGTCGAGCGCACGGGAGGCGGTGATCCGGGGGTCCTTCTGCCGCAGCGACCCGGCGGCGGAGTTGCGCGGGTTGGCGAAGGCGGGCTTGC
Organism: uncultured Actinomycetes bacterium; assembly: GCA_963705835.1. Taxonomy (GTDB): domain Bacteria; phylum Actinomycetota; class Actinomycetes; order Streptosporangiales; family Streptosporangiaceae; genus Palsa-504. The sequence continues at coordinate 86,805 of CAVPLC010000083.1, read as the reverse complement.
CCGCGTCGAGCAGCGACTCGTTCAGCTTCCCGAACGCCTCGACCGGCATGAACACCTCACCTCGGACCTCGAGCGTGGCCGGATGTCCCGCCGCCCTTGAGCCGAGCCGGGATGGAGGCGATGGTCCGGATGTTCGGCGTGACGTCCTCCCCGGTCCGCCCGTCGCCCCGGGTGGCCGCCTTGACCAGCGCCCCGTCGCGGTAGACCAGGTCGATCGCCAGCCCGTCGATCTTCAGCTCGCACAGGTACGGGCCGGCGCCGCCGAGCCGCGCGACCCGGTCCGCCCAGCCGCCCAGGTCCTCGTCGGTGAACACGTTGTCCAGGCTGAGCAGCCGCTCCAGGTGCTCGACCGGGGTGAACAGCGTGGATACCGTCCCGTGGACGGTCTGGGTGGGCGAATCGGGCGTCCGCAGGTCCGGGTACTGCTCCTCAAGCGCGCGCAGCTCGCGCATCTTGGTGTCGTACTCGATATCGGAGATCGTCGGCGAGTCCAGGACGTAGTACCGGTGATCGGCCTCGGTGATGTCCAGGCTCAGGTCCGCGTGCCGTCGCCTCGCCTCCGGCGGCGCGGCTTCGGGCGCCTCCCCGGTCGTGCCTGCGTCGTCACTCATGCTGGCTCCCCCCTGTCTCCTCGATCAGCTCCGGCAGCATGGCGGCCGCCTCCCGGCATCGGGCCAGCGTCTCCCTGGCCTAGCGCCGGGGACGCTCCGGCCAGGCCGCAGGCCGGCGTGACCACGGTTTGTTCGGCCACCGTGGAAAGCGGAAGGCCTAGTCTTTGCCACAGCCGGATGGCCCGTTCGGCCGTCTCCCGGGCCCCGCCCGGCTCTGCCGTCTGGCGGGCTCCGCCCGCGTGGGCCGCCACCGTCGAGATCGCCCCCGTCAGCACCCCCATGCCGGCCTCGGCCGCCTCGGCCACCCCGTCCTCCTCCCCCCGCCGTAGCTGGCTGAGGTCAAAGGCGAGCCCGTTCGCTCCTGCCACTTCTTATTATTCCGAACGGAACGTCGGTGGCGCAGCAGTGCACCAGCGTGTACGCGGGGGTGCCCGCGAGCACCTGGCTCAGCCGGTCCCGCGCGGTGTCGGCCTCGACCGCGGCCAGCCGCGACAGCCCGCTCGCGGTCGGCACCAGGCCCTCAAGTACGGCCGGCAGCATGGGCTCGTCGAACTGCACGACCAGAGTCGCCCCCGGCACGCGCTTGGCGACCTCGGCGACGTGCGCGGCCGCGCCCTCGGCCAGCGAGGCGGTCAGGTCGGCCACCGCGCCGGGGTCGGACAGGGCCACGTTCATCGTCCGCGTCAGCTCCAGGGTGGCGGCGAGCGTCCACGGCCCGCACAGCTGGATCTTCAGCGGCCCGCCGAAGCCGTCCAGCACCTCCTCCAGCACGTCCAGGTCGGAGGAGAGCATCGACCTGGCCCGGATGAGATCGCGGCCCGATCGTTCGGACAGCCGCCAGCCGCGCGGGGTGACCTCGGCCGGGATGTCGATCAGCAGCGCCGCGGTCCGCCCGGTGAGATCGGCCCCCGGCCCGCGGTCCGGCAGCTCGGGCAGATGCGGGAAATCGGGCAGTTCCCCCGCGATGACCCGCATCGCCTCGGCCGGGTCCGTCCCCGGCATCGACCCGATACCGGTGGCGCTCCCGGGCGCCCACGGAAACGGCAACCTGCCTGCCCCAGGTGGGCTATAGTCCTGCACAGCCTGAGCTTAGGCCAGGCCACCGTCACCGGCGGACCAGGCCCGGACCAGGTTCAGTGGCGGTAAGGCCCCACCTGGTACGCGGAATCCTCGTCCACCCGCTCGTGGGCCGCCGCGGTCGGCGGCTCCGGCACGCGGCGAACTGACCTGGAGTAGATCCAGTTCAGGCCGAACACGATGCCAGCACCGAAGAAGGTCACCAGTACGATCGCCACGACCACCATGACATTGCCTCCACCCCTCGTCGACGTGTCGCCACGCCTACGGTCACACTGCGGCTCATCGGAGACACCGGGTTCGGCCAGGTGATCTGGTCCTTCAGAACAAGCTGACACATTCTGATGTAACCAAGGAGCCCGACGGCTCGGATGAACCGGGCTATCCGGGCCATCCCAACCTATCCAATAGGTACCCGCATCTTGCGGGGCAAGAAACGTGATACGTGCCCGATCTTCCGATTTCCGGTGCGCCAAATGAGACAGGCCGACCGCCGGACCCGACCCCAACGTGATGACGCCCGCTGCCGGCTGGCAGCGGGCGTCGTCTCCCCCGAGTCGCGGCGCGTTACCGTCGGATCAGCTCCGCGTTCAGCAACCGCGCCAGCTCCGCATCCACGTCACGTTGGCCCACTCCCATGATCCGGCGGATCCCGCTGAGCAGACGGTTGGGGGCCTTGCTCGTCAGGGTGAGCTTCTTGTCCTCGTGCCTGATCGCCCACGCGGCCACGACCAGGACTGTCATGATGGCGCCCAGCACGAAGACGGCTAGCGCGGCGAATGCTACGACATCGGCCATGATGGCCTCCAGCACTTCTGTGCCGCGGAGTTCCTTCCGCGGTCCCACTTCCTCTGGTCCAGGTCTGGCCAGGTGCTCCGGCCGGCCTGGGTGCTCGTGGGCCTCGGTGTCCCCGTATGTCCACGATCTGAACGTGTCGTACGGTACGTCCGGTTGAGTCCGACCGTTCTGCTCTCTGGGGCCATACCGTTATCACCGAGCAGCTGGACAGCGGGGATGGATCCTATGTACCCTGTGATCTGAGTCATCTGAGCCATCCCAACCTTTGGTACCTAGGACCAGTGTTACCGCGGTTGGGCGGGATGTAAACCCAATATTGGTGAAATATTCCGATCAGTTGGATGGCCCGGATGATCCGGACAAGCCGGATCACTCTGGACGCGGGCAGGATAGGTAGCGAGGCGAGTTGATGGCGAACCCCATGTACCGGCAGATCGCCGAGGATCTGCGTGAGCAGATCGAGTCGGGAAGGCTCCAGCCCGGCCAACAGCTGCCCACCGAGCTCGAGCTGCGTGAGGAACACGGCGCGTCGCGGAACACGGTCCGTGACGCGATCAAGTGGCTGATGAACCTCGGCCTCGTCGAAACGCGGCCGGGTCAGGGCACCTTCGTGACGCGGAAGATCACCCCGTTCCTTACCACTCTCACTGCCGATCCGAAGAACCCTGGCGGCGATACGGTGGTGGTGCCCGGCGAGGGCAGCTATGGCGAGATCGACAAATCTGTTGGCGAGGGCCAGAAGAGGAAGTTCTCCAGCACCGATCCTCAGGTCGAGATCCAGAAGGCGTCGGGACCGATCGCAGCCGAGTTGCAGCTTCCTGAAGGCACTCAGGTGATCAGCCGACATCAAAAACGCTTCATCGACGAGAGCCCGTGGTCGATGCAGACCTCCTACTATCCGAGGGGACTGGCCGCTCAGGGAGCCGACCGGCTCCTTGAAGCCGATAACATCGCGGAAGGAACCGTGCGATACCTACTCGAGGCCCTTGGCCTACGCCAGGTTGCGTACCGCGATTGGATCAAGGTGCGAGCGCCAGACACAACGGAAGCGTTCTTCTTTAGTTTGCCGCAAGACGGGCGGGTCGCAGTTTTCGAAATATTCGAAACGGCGTTTGATCAGACGGGCACGCCCATGCGACTTACTGTTAGCATATTTCCCGCGGATCGGAATCAGTTCGTTGTCGACGTTGGGAAGATACATCCCGGTACTTAGCACGGAATGGCCACGATGCTCTTTCGCATCACCCCGGATTACGATGCGTCGGTATCAAGCATTCTTAGTCGTTGTTGATAATGTGGCAAGGTTCCCCGCCTTTGCGTTGATTGATTGGAACGGGGACTCATTGCCCTAACACAGGCCTTTCGGCGCCGATGTCACTGCGCGGCGGCGACTGGACGGCGATCTCTCCCGGTACCTGGCGAACCCTCGTACCGGAATAGTGACGCCAGTAACATGAGTAACATTGGTAGCACTACTCGGACCCGAATGAAGGGTCAGAAAGGAGGAGTGTGCTGTGGCTAAATTTCACGCACGTCCCTCCAACCAGTACCGGTACGAGCACTACGACCCCTTCACGGGCGTCGTGGTCTTCTGACGCCGTCGTTACGGTACGGCGCATCCGGCTCGGCTCATGCTCGGACCGGAGCCGGATCGCACGGTGAGCCGTCGGCGCTGGCTGTCACATGCAGCGCCGACGGCAAAGTTGGTCGGTCAACGGTCGATGCCCAGCGAACCCGCCTCCGGCAGGAGACGCCATGTCTGTCACGCGTGCCCCGATCCGCGCGATACGTGATGCCACAAAGGGTGACCGTGAGACGCGATCAGCCGGCGCTAACCATGATAAGGCAGGGAATTAGGAGGTTGCTGGAACCAGACTTCCCACTTCACTCGGCAAAGATTCGACCCAGCCGAGGTCGGGAAACGCCAAAGTCCTGGCCAGCTCATGCTTCGCCCGGTCGGCGTTTAGCCAGGCCAACGGGTCCTGAAGCTCGATACGCATGTCAAAGTGGCGGTCGAGCCGGGTTTTTGTATACTTTCAGCGGTACCGAATATGCCGGATACGGGTGATTATGTATCGGTGGGAAGACATCCGTTTGCGCTACGTCTTGCGACGCCGGACGCGCTGCACGAGGTTCGCAGGCTGGTCGATGAAGCCACCGAGTGGCTACGGGCAGGCAAGGGCACTGACCAGTGGGCAAAACCGTGGCCGGATCGCGAAGCACGTGATCAAAGGCTCCTCGCTGGACTGAGACATGGGAAAACATGGATCGTCTGGGATGGAGACATTCCCGCGGCCACGGTCACGATCGCAACCAGGGCTAACATTGCCGTCTGGTCAAAACCAGCATGCGCGTGCGATCTCTCCGAACGGGCCGTCTATGCACATCGGCTGATCACCGCTAGGAACTACGCCGGCTTGGGGCTGGGGGCAGAGTTGATCGACTGGGCTGGCCTGCGTGGGCAGCTTCTATACGGCGCCAAGTGGATCAGGATCGACGTATGGAGTACCAACCATGGGCTGCATGACTACTACGTGAAGAGAGAATTCGAGCGCTGCGGTTTCTGCACCGACCGCTCCTATCCATCCGGTGCGCTCTTCCAGAAACCAGTGTCAGCGATCAGGAGGCCCCGAGTCCCGCAGTTCACACTGTCTGCTGACGAGTCGCGGGCCAACGGCCAGCCGGAGCTCGGCAACCTGCTTACTCTCTCGTTGGCATAGCTGACCCGACCGAGGAATCATGCCGCTTCATTCCGCCCGCCACAACGTGGTCAGTTACCATGGAGATACGGTTTCCTTACCTCCGGAACAGCCTCGTCACTGGATAGGCGGGCAACTGCCCTGATCACCGCGTGGATACCGGTCCTGCGAGAGCTAGCGCATGGCACCGACGAACAGGCTCAAACGTGACGAGGGAGCCGTTTGTATCCGATACTCGACAGAGGGGATAGCTGATTTCACCACGGCGGCACCTTAGAGGCTTGCATCCGTCGCGCTGTGCTCGCGTAGCTCCGTCACAAGCTGAGGTGAGCACTGACGTCCAGGCCCAGCAAGGAGGTGTCATGGCGATGCGTCACTGTCGTCTTTTTACGCAGTACTGGTACGAGCACTACGACCCCGCGTCGGCTGATCAGCCGGTGGGGCGCGAAACGGCCGGTGACGCCGCTCCTGGGCTTGAACCAGAAAGTATGTACACGTCGGGTTGTCCTCGGAGGCTTGGTCATGTCCGTAGGTTTCCGCTGGGCGACCTTCGACCTGACCAGTCGGCTTCCCAGGAACTGGCAGCACGATATCGGCGTAGCCGCTGCTGAGGCTGAGTTCCGGAAGTTCCCGCGTACGCCGATCTTGTCTCGTGAGGCGGCGGACGTCTCGCATATTTCACGCGGCCGGATGCACGCCGGCGACGTACGCCGGAACCTGCCCTGGTTGCACAAGTTCTACCGAAGCTCTTTTCTGGAGCTAGCGCAGGCCACGTGCGCTGAACCCGTCGCTCCGGCCCTCGACGACCGATACGGGATCGTCTTGAACGTTCAGCGGGGAACCGGGATGCGCTTCGAATGTCACGTTGATTCCAATCCGCTGACGGGTCTTCTGTTCTGCACCGATCATCTGGCCGGTTCGGGCGGTGAACTCGTCTTCGCGCATGATCCGGCCGTGGCGGACGTGGACTCGGTAGAGCGGGACTGCGCGGTGATCCGGCCCCACGCAGGACACATGATTTTCTTCGACGGGCGGCGGTATCCGCACTATGCGCGTGCTCTGGCATCGGAGTCGGACATGCGGATCGTGGCCGTCATGAACTTCTATACCAGGTCCTGCCCAGAATCGACTCGCCCTGCCGAACTAAACCGCCACCTGTTCGGCCCGGACTAGCAGCCGCGGTGTTCAGGGGACGCTGGCCAGCTGAGTCACGGCTGAGGTGCTTGCGATTGTCGCGCTGCCGAGAACCGCATTGCCGTCGTAGAGGACGGCGGCCTGGCCCTTGGCCACGCCGCGGGCCGGGTGCTGGAGGCGAATGCGCAGGACGTCCGCTTCCAGCCAGGCCGTGCAGGCGTGCACGTCGCCGTGGGCGCGTAGCTGCACGAGGCTGTCCCGTGGGGTCACCAGGGGCGGACAGCCGGTCCAGACCGGCCGCTCCGCGGCGATCTCGCTGACCTCGAGTGCCTCGGCGGATCCGACGGTGACCGTGCGGGTGACGGGCTCGATGTCCAGCACGTAGCGCGGGCGCCCGTCACCGGCCGGCTGACCCACGCGCAGGCCGCGGCGCTGGCCGACGGTGAAGGCGTAGGTCCCGTCGTGCTGGCCGAGGACGACGCCGGACTCGTCGACGATCGGCCCTGGCGCCTGGCCGAGGTGCCGGGCCAGGAAGCTCTTGGTGTCACCGTCGGCGATGAAGCAGACGTCGTGGCTGTCGGGCTTGTCCGCCACCGCCAGTCCGCGCCGGGCCGCCTCGGCGCGGACCTGAGCCTTCGGCGTGTCGCCGAGGGGGAACATGACGTGGCTGAGCTGAGCCGAGGTGAGCACGGCCAGCACGTAGGACTGGTCCTTGGCGGGGTCGGCGGCGCGGCGCAGCGTGCCATCGATGATCCGGGCGTAGTGGCCGGTGCAGACCGCGTCGAACCCGAGCGCCAGCGCTCGGTCTAGCACCGCGGCGAACTTGATCTTCTCGTTGCAGCGCAGGCAGGGGTTCGGGGTGCGCCCCGCGGCGTACTCCGCAACGAAGTCCTCGACCACGTCGCGGTGAAACCGCTCGGCCATGTCCCAGACGTAGAACGGGATGCCGATCACGTCGGCGGCCCGCCGCGCGTCCCGCGCGTCCTCCAGCGTGCAGCAGCCGCGGGCGCCGGTCCGGTAGGACTTCGGGTTGGCGGACAGCGCCAGATGGACGCCGGTCACCTCGTGACCCGCGTCCACCGCCCGGGCCGCGGCCGTCGCGGAGTCAACCCCGCCCGACATCGCCGCGAGCACCTTCAGTTCGCTCATCGCCTCAAGGCTACGCGCCGCCGGTCACCGTTCTAGCCGCAGCCGGAACGGCGGGTGCGTCCTGCCGTTGATCCGTCCTACGGGTCTAACTGGAAATGGTGCGGGGCACTTCTCCGATATTCAAGATGAACTGATTCCGGTCCGCTGGATAGACGGTGACCGTGGCCCGCATGGGTTTACCTGCCTGGTCGAACGCGGTTCTCCATATCTCGTAAACCACAGTCCGGCCGTCCGAAGGCAGCGTGAAGAAGTCTGCCTCAGCGGGGTACGGCGGGCGCACGTTGATCCAGTCCCGGTAGCCGGCCTGGCGGATGTGAAGGGTATCGGCCAGGTACCGGACGGTTCCTTCCTCGATATTCCGGGCGCTCCTGAGCCGCTCAGCGCCCCGATCCGCAAACTCCATAGGGTAGAAAGAGGTCTGCATCGACCAGGGGATGCCATCGATGAAGCGCCGCTCGTGCCGGCCGATGACCTCGGTGTCTTCCCTGATCTGCAATACGGCGGATAGGTAGGCGGAGGCTTCCTGAATCTCCACCTGGACGGGGCTAGTGGAAGACTTCCTGTTCCGTTCGTTCACCTCAGTCGTGTAGCTCGTGCCCTCACCGCCGCCGGACTCGGTCCGGTAACTCGACAGCGTGGTGACGAACGGGTCGATCTTCTGAACGACGAAGGTGCCTTGACCCGGTCTGGCCTCAACGAGGCCGAGGTTGATGAGCCATTTGATCGCGTCGCGTACGGTGTTCCGCGAGGCCTCGTAGTGCTCTCGCATCTCCGTCTCGGTCCGCAGCTGCTGGCCGGGCTGGAGCTGTCCCGACTCGATCTGCTCGCGCAGGTCCTCGGCGATCTGCCGGTACATCGGGTTTGCCATCGATACTCCTAACCCCGCGAGTCGGGCGCGGTCAGCGGGCCGCGGTGGCCCGCCGGGCGCGGTCGACGACCTCGCCGATCACGGCGGCCAGAGTGTCCACCTCGTCCTGGGTGGAGGTGTGGCCGAGCGAGAAGCGCAGCGAGCCGCGGGCGCGTGAATCGTCGGCGCCCATGGCGAGCAGGACGTGGCTGGGCTCGGCCACGCCGGCGGTGCACGCGGAGCCGGTGGAGCAGGCGATGCCGTTCGCGTCGAGGAGCATGAGCAGGGCGTCGCCTTCGCAGCCGGGGAAGGAGAAGTGCGCGTTCCCCGGCAGCCTCCGCTCTCCCGAACGCGGACCGTTGAGCACGGCATCGGGCACGACGGCGAGCACCTGGCGTACCAGGTCGTCCCGCAGTGCGGTCAGCCGCTTGGCCTCGTCGTCCAGGTTCTGCGCGCAGACCTCGGCCGCCACCGCGAACGCCCTGATCGCGGGCGTATCGAGGGTGCCGGAGCGGATATCCCGCTCCTGCCCACCGCCGTGCAGCACCGGGACGGGCTCGGCGCCGCGGGCCAGGATCAGCGCCCCGACTCCTACCGGGCCGCCGAGCTTGTGCCCGCTGACGGTGAGCGCGTCCGCCCCGCTGGCCGCGAAGTCGACCGGCAGCTGCGCGGCGGCCTGGACCGCGTCGGTGTGGAACGCGATGCCGTACTCGTGCGCCACGGCGGCGAGCTCGCGGACCGGCTGGATCGTGCCGACCTCATTGTTCGCCCACATCACGCTGACCACCGCTACCTGTCCGGCAGCCTGGGAGATGGCGGCGCGCAGCGCCTCGGGGCGGACCCCGCCGTCGGGATCCACGCCTACCCAGACGGCCTCGGCGCCCTGGGTTTCCTCCAGCCAGCGGACCGAGTCGAGCACCGCGTGATGCTCGACCGCGGTGGTCAGCACCCGGCGGCGCGAGCCGTCGCGGCAGGCCCAGTACAGGCCCTTGACGGCGAGGTTGTCCGCCTCGGTCCCGCCGCTGGTGAAGACCACCTCGCTCGGCCTGGCCCCGAATACCTCGGCCAGCTGCTCCCTTGACTCCTCCACCACCCGGCGGGCACGCCTGCCCGCCGTGTGCAGCGATGAAGGGTTGCCGAGCCGGGCGAGCTCCTCGGTCATCGCGGCGATCGCTTCGGGCCGCATCGGCGTGGTCGCCGCGTGATCCAGGTACGCGGACCTGCTGCTCTGCGATGTCATAGCTGCGTACAGCCTAGCCGGGGCGACGATACAGATGTAACGGGTGAAATCGCGTGCTGGCTCAGTGCCGGGTCAGAGCTGCTTGCGCTTGGCGATCTCGTCGAGGAGCTGCGGAACCACCTTGAACAGGTCACCGACCACCCCGAAGTCGGCCAGCTCGAAGATCGGCGCCTCCGGGTCCTTGTTGACGGCGACGATCGTCTTGGAGGTCTGCATGCCGGCCCGGTGCTGGATCGCACCGGAGATGCCGATCGCCATGTACAGCTGCGGCGAGACGGTCTTGCCGGTCTGGCCGACCTGGAACTGGTGCGGGTACCAGCCGGCGTCGGTCACCGCGCGCGACGCGCCCACGGCCGCGCCCAGCGCGTCCGCGAGCTGCTCGATGACGCCGAAGCCTTCGGCGCCGCCGGTGCCGCGGCCGCCCGACACCACGATGGACGCCTCGGTCAGGTCAGGGCGCTCGCCGCGCTCGGCGACGACCCGGCTGATCACCTTGGCCCCCGTGACCTCACCGGCCAGGGACACCGGGGACAGCTCCGCCGCGCCGGGCGCGGGCTCGGGCGCCACCGCGTTCGGCCGCACGGCCACGATCGGGGTCCCGTGCCGCACCCGCGAGTGGACGGTCGTCGCGCCGCCGAAGATCGACTGCTCGGCGACCGGGTTCCCGTCCTGGTCCGACGTCAGGTCCACCGCGTCGGTGAGCACGCCGGAATCGATCTTGACCGCGAGCCGGCCCGCGACCTCCTTGCCCTCGGCCGTGCCGGCCACCAGGACGAGCGCGGGTGACTTCTCCCTGACCAGCTGGGCCAGCAGCGCGGCGGTCGGCACCACCACGTAGTCGTCGAAGACCGGGTCGCCGGCCACGTAGACGCGGTCCGCGCCGAACTCCGCGCAGCGCCGCCGCCCCTCCTCGGCACCGGGTCCGGTCCACACCACGGAGGGTTCGCCGAACCTGCGCGCCAGCGTGATCAGCTCGCCGGTGACCTTCTTCACCTCGCCGCCGGTGTGCTCCGCGAGCACCAGGATCTCAGCCATGTCGCCCTTTCAGATGAACTTCTGCGCGGCGAGGAAGTCGGCGACCTTGACGCCGCCATCGCCTTCGTCCTTGACGATCACGCCCGCCTGCCGCGGCGGCCGCTGCGCGAAATCGATGACCTCGGTGGCCGATCCCGCGAGCCCCACCGCGGCCGGGTCGATCCCGGCGTCGGCCAGGCTGAGCGTCCGGACCGGCTTCTTCTTCGCCGCCATGATTCCCTTGAAGGACGGGTAGCGCGGTTCGTTGATCTTCTCGACCACGCTGATGACCGCGGGGAGCGAGGACTCTACCTCGTGATAACCGTCGTCGGAGACCCGGCGGATGCGGATCACCGACCCGTCGATGTCCACCTTGCTGGCCAGCGAGACCTGCGGCACGTCCAGTCGCTCGGCCAGCATCGCGGCCATCACTCCCATCCGCGCGTCGGTCGATTCCGAGCCGCAGATGACCAGGTCGAAGCCGGTTTCGCGGAGTACCTGGGCGAGCGCGTAGGAGGTCGACATGGCATCGGAGCCGGCCAGCCCGTCGTCCAGCAGATGCACGGCCTGGTCCGCGCCCATGGAGAGCGCCTTGCGGATCGATTCGGCGGCCTTCTCCGGGCCCATGGTCAAGATGGTGACCTCTGCGTCGTGGCCCGCCTCGCGCTGCGCCTCGGCGATCAGCAGGCCCTCCTCGATGGCGTACTCGTCAATCTCGTTGATGAGCCCGTCCACCGACGCACGGTCCAGCGTGGCGTCCGCGGGCCTGAGCTTGCGCTCGGCCGCGGTATCGGGCACCTGCTTGACACAGACGACGATGTTCATGAACGACACCGACCTCCTTCGTTGCTCGCCTACAGCCTGCCAAACCGCCTGACGCCGCCCGGCACCGGGTTCGCCGGGTCTATGTTACTCACTGGTAGCGAATGGTGTTTCCCTCCCGGTCAGCGACGCGCTACCGCACATCGGCGCTCTCTAGGGACGCGAGTGAGTATCGTTGGGGGACGTTCAACGGGAATCGTCAGGGGACGTTCAACGGGAGGAGTCTTGACTTGCCTCGGGTCACCGTCATCGGGACCGGATATCTCGGCCTGACGCATGCCGTCTGCCTGGCGGATCTCGGCCACGACGTGCTGGCGATCGACGTGGACGAAGAGAAGATCGGGAAAGCCGCGAACGGCGAGGCCCCGTTCTTCGAACCCGGCCTGGAACCGCTGCTGCGCAAGAACCTCGACGCGGGCAGGCTCCGGTTCACCATGTCGTTCGCTGAGATCGCGGACTTCGGCGATATCCACTTCCTCTGCGTGGGAACGCCCGAGGGCGAAGCGGGCCATGCCGACCTGAGCTTCGTCTATGCCGCGGCCGACGCGCTGGCGCCGCACCTGGCCTCGGGCTGCCTGATCGTGGGCAAGTCCACGGTCCCGGTCGGGACGGCACGGCAGGTGATGAACCGGGTGCAGGCGATGGCACCGGCCGGCCGGGAGGTCGAACTGGCCTGGAATCCGGAGTTCCTCCGGGAGGGCTTCGCGGTGCAGGACAGCCTGACCCCGGACCGGATCGTGCTGGGCGCGACGTCCGGGCGGGCCGAGGCCCTGCTGCGCGAGGTCTACGCCACGCCGCTGGCCGCGGGAATCCCGCTGCTCGTGATGGACCTGGAGACGGCTGAGCTGGTCAAGGTGGCGGCGAACGCGTTCCTGGCGACCAAGATCTCCTTCATCAACGCCATGGCCGAAGTCTGCGAGCAGGCCGGCGCGGACGTGATTCCGCTGGCTGAGGCCCTCGGACACGACGCGAGGATCGGCCGGAGGTTCCTGTCGCCGGGGCTCGGCTTCGGCGGCGGCTGTCTGCCCAAGGACGTACGCGCGTTCCGCGCCACCGCCACCTCGCTCGGAGTCGATTCGGTGGTCAGCCTGCTGACCACCGTAGACGCCATCAACCAGGGACGACGGGACCGGGTCGTGGCCCTGGCCAGGGAAACCGCCGGAGGCGGGCTAGCCGGCAAGCGGGTGGCCGTGCTCGGCGTGGCCTTCAAGCCCAACAGCGACGACATCCGGGATTCCGCCAGCCTCGCCGTCTGCGCCGGCCTCGCGGCGCAGGGCGCGATCGTGTCCGTCCATGACCCCGTGGCCATGCCCAACGCGGCCAAGGTGCGGCCGGACCTGCGGTACGCGCCGTCGGTATCCGAGGTGGCCGAAGGCGCCGATCTCGTGCTCCATCTCACCGAGTGGTCGGACTACCAGGCCATCGATCCCGCCGCGCTCGCCCGCGTGGTGGCCAGGCGGGTGATCATCGACGCGCGGTGCTGCCTGGACGCGCAATTGTGGAGCGACGCCGGCTGGTCGGTCCACGTCCTGGGACGTCCCGAGGGAAGCCTGTAAGAGGCTTTGGGGCCGCCACCGCCCGGCATGGGGCCAGCTACCTGTGCGGTCACTCCTCATCCCCCGGGATCAGTGATAGAAGTGGCGGACGCCGGTGAAGTAGAGCGTGACGCCCGCCGCCTGGGCGGCGGTGACGGTCAGGTGGTCGCGGATCGAGCCGCCCGGCTCGGCCACGGCGCGCACGCCGGCCTCGGCGAGGATCTCGAAGCCGTCGGGGAACGGGAAGTACGCGTCGCTGGCCGCGACCGAGCCCGCGGCGCGGGCCCCGGCGCGCATCACCGCCAGCCGGGCCGAGTCCACCCGGTTGACCTGGCCCATGCCGACACCGACCGAGGCGCCGCCGGACGCAAGCAGGATGGCGTTCGATTTGACCGAACGACACGCCTTCCACGCGAAGGCGAGGTCGGCCAGCTCGGCGGGGCCGGCCGGTTCGCCCGCCTTGAGCTCCCAGTTCGCCGGATCATCGCCGGGCTCGGCGACGCGGTCGGCAGACTGCAGCAAGATCCCGCCGGTCACCGGGCGCCACTCCCATACCCCGGGGGTCTGGGGGGGGATCCCCCCCAGACAAGGGCCGCGGCCGCGGGCGGGGCGCAGCGGAGCAGCCGGACGTTCTTGCTCGCGGACAGGATGTCCAGTGCCTCGGCGTCGAAGCCGGGCGCGATCACGACCTCGGTGAAGACGTCGGCGATCTGCCGGGCCAGCTCCGCGGTCACCGGCCCGTTGGCCGCTATCACGCCGCCGAAGGCCGAGGCCGGGTCGCAGGCGTGCGCCTTCGCGTGCGCCTCGGCGAGGTCGGCGCCGACGGCGATGCCGCACGGGTTGGAGTGCTTGATGATGGCGACGCAGGGTTCGGCGAAGTCGTACGCGGCACGCCGGGCCGCGTCCGCATCCACGTAGTTGTTGTAGGACATGGCCTTGCCGTGCAGAAGCTCCGCGGCGGCGATGCCCTCACCAGGCCCGGGCCGGGCGTACAGGGCCGCGCGCTGGTGCGGATTCTCGCCGTAACGCAGCACGTCGGCGCGCCGCCACAGGGCGCCCGCCACCTTCGGCCATCCGCTGTCGCGCGCGGTTTCATCCGGTGCGCCGGTGGCCGCGAACCAGGACGCGACGGCGATGTCGTAGGCGGCGGTGTGCGCGAACGCCTCGGCGGCCAGGGCGCGGCGCTGGTCCAGCGTGAAACCGCCCTCGGCCAGGGCCGCGAGCACGTCGGCGTACCGGGACGGCTCCACGATGACGGCTACCGAGCCGTGGTTCTTGGCCGCGGCCCGGACCATCGCCGGGCCGCCGATGTCGATCTGCTCCACGCACTGCTCCGGTGAAGCGCCGGACGCGACCGTCGCCTCGAACGGGTACAGGTTCGACACCAGCAACTGGAACGGCTCGACGCCGAGCTGCGCCAGCTGGGTCGCGTGCTCGGCGTTCGCGGCGTCCGCGAGCAGTCCCGCGTGCACCCGGGGGTGCAGCGTCTTCACCCGGCCGTCCAGGCACTCGGGAAACCCGGTGAGCTCCTCCACGCGGGTGACCGGGATCCCGGCCGCCGCGATCCTGGCCGCGGTGCTGCCGGTGGACACGAGCTCGACGCCGCCCGCGTGGAGCCCGGAGGCCAGATCTTCCAGGCCGGTCTTGTCGTAGACGCTGATCAGCGCCCGCCTGATCGGGATCCTGGTCACGGTGCCTCCCTCACTGGCCGATCCTCACCTTCCTGCCCCGGACGGACCAGCCTTCGCGGACCATCCTGCCCACCGTGCTGACGAGCAGCGCCCGTTCGGTCACCTTGATCCGCTCGTGCAGGGTCGCCTCGTCGTCATCGTCGTCTACGGGCACACAGGCCTGCGCCACGATCGGCCCGGCGTCGACGCCCTCGTCGACGATGAAAACGGTGCAGCCGGTGACCTTTACCCCGTGGGCCAGCGCATCGCGCACGCCGTGCGCCCCGGGAAACGACGGTAGCAGCGCCGGGTGCGTGTTCACGCACCGGCCGCCGAAGGAGCCGAGGAACGCCCGGCCGACGAGCTTCATGAACCCGGCGAGGACGATCAGGTCGGGTGCGTGGCCTGCGCATGCGTCCGCGAGCGCGGCGTCCCACTGCTCACGAGCGGGGTAGTCCGCCACCCGCACGGTAAAGGACGGGATGCCGGCCCGGTCGGCCCGCGCCAGCGCGGTGATCTTGCCACGGTCCGCGCCGACCGCCACCACCCGGGCCCCGTAGTCCGCGTCGCGGCACGCGTCGATCAAGGCCTGAAGGTTGGTGCCCTCGCCCGAGACGAGCACCACCAGCCGTGCGAGCATGCGGACACCTTAAGGCACATGACCGGGTACTCAGCGGAGGGGGCAGAATAGAAGCCGATGGCCAGATATCAGCCACCTGGCGGGCGCGGCACGCAACCTCGAGGGATGCTGCCGGCCCGGCAGTTGCCACCGCCGGATCCTGCCTTGCGTCAGCGCGCCCTCGCGGCGCTCACGCTGGGCCTGCTCAGCCTGCTCGGCCTGGCACTCGGGCTCGGCAACCTGCGCCGCGGCGTGTACGTGGCCGTTCTGACCCTGCTGTTCGCCGCGGTCGCGATCTGGCTCGGCGCCGGAGCGGCCCGGCGGGCGCGCCGCGGTGGCACGGCCCGGCCGCGCGGAGCGGTCAGCGGGATCGTGCTGGGCGGGTTCGGGCTCGCGTTCAGCGCGTTGTGGCTGCTGGTGCTGGCGGTGTTCTGGCCCCAGCTCAGCACCTACTACAGCTGCATGAGCAGCGCGAATACGGTCGTCGCCCAGCAAGCGTGCCACACCCAGTTCACCAACTCGGTCGGCGGGGAGATCAGCGTGCTGCAGGGCGGCCGGTAAGGGTCATCCGGGAAACGGCCCGCAGGCGCGGGCCTGCCCAGCGGACACGCGAGGGGTCACCTCGTCACCAGTCCTGATCCTCGGTGTCGTACGCGGCCCACGGGTTGACGTAGATCCGGTGACCGCCGGCATCGTCGGTCTCGTCGACCATGCCCGCCGACGCAGGCGCGGCGCTCCTCTCCGATACAGGCCCGTCCGCGGTCTTGCGCCGGGCGGACCGGCGCAGGATCAGCCAGTTCACGGTGCCTGCGGTCAGCGCCGCCGTCACGCCGATCTCCAGCACGGCGACCAGGCCGACCTGCCAGCCGGACGGGCCCACCTTGGCGAGGCGGCCGTCGCCGAGCGGGCCGCCCGAGAACGCCGCCGCCAGTCCGGCCAGGACGCCGGTGGCCGCGCCGGTCACGAAGCCCCACAGCGGAGCCGCCTCGATGGTCGGCGTGGGAGTGATGCGCACGGTCACGATCCCGCCGAACACGCCCGCCAGGTAGGGAACCGCGAGCACCGCGATCGGTACCCAGCCCGGGCCGGCCGCCCTCGCGCCTGACGGCAGGGCCGCGAGCATCGGGAACGCGGGGACCGCGCCGAGCGCCGAGCCGGTGGGAGCGACGACGGTGCCGGCGCCGAACGCGAATCCGGGACCGAGCGCATAGGCGACGGCCCAGATGATCGCGTTCGGAACGTAAGCCAGCTGGGCCAGCAGGAGCAGCGCCGCGCCGGTCAGACCGGGGGCGAGCGCATCGCTGGCCGCCCGGACCTCCGGCAGGTGCGCCAGCAGAGATCCGCCGGCCAGCACCGCGCCCGCGGCGACCAGGATGGCAGCCGAACCCAGCATGCCGAGCACGATCGACCGGGGCCTGGGAGGCATCAGCCCGGCCAGCCGCGACCAAGGTGCGAGCGCGCGGGCCGCACCAAGCCCGCCCGCCACCAGGGCGAGCAGGAACGAAGCGATCACCGCCTGGACGAGCGAAGGCGCGGCCTGCGCCGTCCTGCTCGCCACCGCCAGCGCCCCGGCCAGCAGGGTGTAGGGCAGCGCGAGCGCCACGGCGGCGTACCCGACGTGCCGCAGCCGGGTGACCGCTCCGGCGTGCACCACCCATCGCCCGGCCAGGGCGAGCAGCGCACCGGGGATCAGCACCAGCCCCAGCGGGAGCATTCCGATCCGGCCGGCGCCGTGGACCGTGAAGCCGACATGATGCGCGACCAGCCAGAGCAGGGCGGCGGTACGCAGCGCGCCGCTCAGCCCGCTGCCGATGCCCACGTGCGGCGCGGTGATCCAGCCGATCGCGGTCAGCGTGGTCAGCACCGCCAGCCCGCTGGCCGCCGCGGCGCACGCGGCGATGCCGCCCGTGACGACGAGCGGGCGCGCGGGACGAGCCTTGAGCCCCGGCTCAGGACCTGAGTGTTCCTGTGAACCGACGGCCTCGCGATCCTGGGGATCTGGAGACGGCCGGGCTTGGGCAGAAACACTCACAAACCCGATCCTGGCAACCATCGTCCCCCGTCCCAAGCAGGCGCGCCGCCCGCAGTTGTGATGAAACGATTCAATGTGCTGTCTCGGACAGGTGTCGCCTGCCGTGACCACAACCATGCTGCATCGCGGGCCCACCCCGAACCAGGTCGCCAGCGTCGCGGTCCTCCTCGCCTCCGGCTGGACCGCTACCGAGGTCAACATCAGCGCGGGCGCCGTCGTCGACTGAGGTCGGCTACCGTGGGCGAATGGCACTGTTGCTGGTCGTGGCGGCGGCGGTCGTCCAGGACGGCCGGCTGCTGGTGGTCAGCAAGAAGGCGGCCCCCGATGTCTTCTATCTCCCGGGCGGCAAGCCCGAGCCGGGGGAGAGCCCGCGGCAGACCCTGATCCGCGAGCTGGACGAGGAACTCGGCGTACTCCCCGCGGAGGTAACTCTCCTAGCCGATGTGGACGAGTTGTCGGCCCTGGAACGCGTGCCCATGCGGATGACGGTCTTCACCGCCCGCCTGGTCCAGGTTCCCCGCCCCGCCGCCGAGCTGGCCGCCCTGGCCTGGACCACCGGGACCGACGCTTATGAGCCCCTCCTCGCTCCCGCCCTGACCCGCCACGTGATCCCCGTGCTCCGCGCCGCAGGCCTGCTCGGTCGGCAGTCGGCGCCCGGCGTGTCGTTCCCTGAAAATGTCAGCGGGTTGGGTTAAACTCGAACAAGAGATCATAAGATCTAATTCTTCCGAACGGGCCCGCCTGACCCTCGTCCAGGCCCGTTCCTCGCGCCCCCAGCAGAGCTGCCGCCCCGGCCTCTTGAGCCCCGGCCCGGTCCCGCACGCACCTGCCACGGAGGTGACCCCGGTGAGCGCCCCCGCCCCCGCCCCCGCTTTCGCCAGCATGAGCGAGGCGATGGCCATGGCGCGCGCCGCGCAGGACTACCTGGCCGCCGCCGACCCCGCCGCGATGACCCCCCAGGCCCAGGCCGAGTACCTGCGGGCCCAGGAGCAGCACGACGCGATCAGCACCGCGACCCGGGCCCGGGTCCTGGCCGCGTTCACCGCCGCCCGCGGCTACACCGCCGACGCGGACTACAGCCCCACCTCCTGGCTGATCCACCAGACCCGCATCACCAGGGCCGCCGCCCGCGCCCACCTGGCCTGGTCCCGCCGGGTGGACGGCCACCCCCGGGTCATCGCGGCGCTGGCCGAGGGCGACGTGCTCACCGACTCGATGGCCGCCACCATCTGCCGGTGGACCGGCAAGATCCCGCGGGACTGCCGGGACGCCGCCGACCAGATCCTGATCGCCGCGGCCCGGGCCGGGGCCCGGCAGCAGGACCTGGCCGAGCTGGCCGCCGAGATCTACGCCCGCTCCCTCCAAGACACCCCGGACGACGACCAGCCGCGTTTCGAGGACCGCAAGGTCACCGTCCAGACCACCATTTACGGCGCCGGCCTGATCAACGGCGACCTCACCCCCGAATGCGCCGCCGTGGTCACCGCGGTGCTGGAGTCG
Organism: uncultured Actinomycetes bacterium; assembly: GCA_963705835.1. GTDB lineage: Bacteria > Actinomycetota > Actinomycetes > Streptosporangiales > Streptosporangiaceae > Palsa-504. Next base: position 68,058 of record CAVPLC010000083.1, on the reverse strand, counting down.
CTGTCCGCCCCGCGAGGAGCCGAGGACACCCGGACCCGGGAGCAGCGCTACCACGACGCGCTCGAAGAAGCCATGACCCGCCTCGTCGCCGCCGGGCTGCTCCCGGACCGGGCCGGGCAGCCCGTCAAAGCCATGGTGCACGTGTCGCTGCCCGAGCTGCGGGCGATGGACGGCGGGTCGGTCCTGCAAGACGAATGGATCACCGCCGTCCGCGCCCGCTGGGCCGCCCACCGCGCCGCCGCGTCGGTCACCGGCAGCGACGGCGGCGCGTGGCTGGACGGCCCGGCGGCCCGGGGCATGACCTGCGACGCCTCGGTGATCCCCGTGGTCACCGGCGAGGTCGACGTCACCGTCCTGGACGAGCTGGTGAAGCTGTGCGTGCTGCTGGACCGGCTGGACCACCAGCCCGGCCAGCCCCAGCCCGGCCAGCCCCAGCCCGGCTCCGCGCCCGGGCACGGGACCGATCCGGTCCCCGCTGCCGGGCAGAGCCGTCAGAGCCGTCCGCCCGGCCCCGCGCCCGAGCCCGGGCAGGCCGCGGCCGCCGCCGATGACCCCGGCCCGCCCGGCCCGGAACCCGGCGGGCAGGCCCGGGAGATGCTCCAGCACGCGATCATCGGCCGGGCCGTCGAACCTGGTCTCCGGCCCCGGCGGCCTGGCCTCCTTCCTGCGCCGCAACCAGCTCGGCGCCCGGCTGGCCGGGCCCTCGCTGCCGCTGGATGTCGGCCGCAGCGCGGACATCCCGGCCGCGATCCGCCGCGCGGTCATCCTGCGCGACCAGCACTGCCGCTGGGCCGGCGGCTGCGACCAGCCCGCGGCGGCGTGTGAGGTGCACCACCTGACCCACCAGGCCGACGGCGGCCCCACCTCGGTGTGGGATTGCGCGCTTTTTTGCTGGTTCCACCATCACGTTGCCATCCACCAGTGGGGCTGGACCGTCACCCTGCACCCGGACGGCACCACCACCGCCCGCAGCCCCGACGGCACCAAAGTCTTCCGCAGCCACGGACCTCCCGCCAGGCCCGGATAAGGCGGAGGCTGCCGGCCGGACCTGGCGCATACGTGACGGATCGTCACCGGCGATGACCGTGAGGGATCGTCACGGGACCCCGGTCGAGGGCGGCCAGTTCTACGCCGGTGAAGTCGGCGCGGCCGGCCGCGGCCAGGTTCTCCTCGAGCTTCGGGTATTGCTCCTGCGTCGGGAGGGCAGATCCGGTCGGCGGTGAGGGTGAGGCGAGGGCGTACAGGCCTGCAACTCCCGGCGGTACGGCTCGGGCTGCACCCGGAACGCGTCGCCGTCCCCGGCCCTCGCCCGTGAGATCAGGTCGGCTGTACGAGTTCCACGATCGCCTCATCTCTCGCGCCTTATCGCACTTGCATCTTGATACGGACGCCGGCCGGGGGGCGAACTGGGCGGCCGGCGGCCGCCCAGTTTCCCGGCGCTGCGGGGCCTGCATCGGTGGTAGCTGAGGACACCAGCAAGGGAGAACCGACATGGGAAAGATCATCATCAGCGAGAACGTCTCGCTCGACGGAGTCGTCCAGGACCCGACCGGTGAGGAGGGCTTCCAGCGCGGCGGCTGGTTCGGCGAGGTCGGGGACAACGATCGCGCAGAGCGGGCCGTGGTCATGCTTGACGAGGCGCTGGAAACCGAGGCCATGCTGCTGGGCCGGCGCAGCTATGAGTTCCTCGCCGCGCGGTGGCCAGCCCGGACCGGCGCCCTTGCGGACAGGCTGAACAGCAAGCCCAAGTACGTCGTGTCCTCGACCCTCGAAGATCCGGCGTGGAACAACTCGACGGTCCTGAAGGGCGACGTGGTGAGCGAGGTCACCAAGCTGAGGCAGCAGCTGGCCGGGGACATCGTCGTCGCCGCGAGCTTCCGGCTCGTGCCCACGCTGATGGAGCACGACCTCGTCGACGAGCTGCGGCTGATGATCCACCCGGTCGTGCTCGGGGCCGGCGAGCGCCTCTTCGGCGAAACCAGCGCCAAGAAACCCATGCGCCTCATCCACGCCCGGGCGGTCGGTGACAGCCTCGCGTTCCTCACCTACCAGCCCGTCCGAGACGCCCAGGGGCGTGTTTAGAGAGTAGGGCCCTAGCGGGACCGCATGACCTCGCGGACGAGAGCGGCGGTCTCACTCGGGGTCTTGCCCACGCGGACGCCGGCCTTCTCCAGTGCTTCCTTCTTGGCCTGGGCGGTGCCGGAGGAACCGGAGATGATCGCGCCGGCGTGTCCCATCGTCTTGCCCTCCGGCGCGGTGAAGCCGGCCACGTACCCGACCACCGGTTTGGTCACGTACTGCTCGATGAAGGCGCCGGCGCGCTCCTCGGCGTCGCCGCCGATCTCCCCGATCATCACGATGGCGTCGGTCTCCGGGTCTTCCTGGAACGCCTGGAGGCAGTCGATGTGCGTGGTCCCGATCACCGGGTCGCCGCCGATGCCGACGGCGGTGGAGAAGCCGATGTCGCGCAGCTCGTACATCATCTGGTAGGTCAGCGTGCCCGACTTGGAGACCAGGCCGATCCGGCCCTCGGTGGTGATGTCGGCGGGGATGATGCCGGCGTTGGACTTGCCGGGGGAGGCGACGCCCGGGCAGTTGGGCCCGACGATCCGGGTCTGGTTCCCGTCTGCGGAGGCCCGCGCCCAGAACTCGGCGGTGTCGTGCACGGGGACGCCCTCGGTGATCACGATGCACAGCGGGATGCGGGCCTCGATCGCCTCGATCACCGCGCCCTTGGTGCCGGACGCGGGAACGAACACCACCGAGACGTCGGCCCCGGTGGCGGCCATGGTGTCGGCGACCGTGCCGAAGACCGGGACCTGCCGGTCGTTCAGCTCGATGGTCTGGCCCGCCTTGCGGGGATTGGTGCCGCCGACGACCGTGGTGCCCGCGGCCAGCATGCGCGCGCCGTGCCTGCGGCCCTCGGAGCCGGTGATGCCCTGGATCATGACCCGGCTCTGGCCGGTCAGGAAGATGGCCACCTCATGCTCCCTTCGCTGCCAGTTCGGCGGCCCGGCGGGCCGCGCCGTCCATCGTCCCCACCTGCTCGACCACGGGGATTGCCGCATCGGACAGGATGCGCCTGCCCTCGGCGGCGTTGTTCCCGTCGAGTCGGACGACCACCGGGCGGTCCACGTGCTCACCCCGCGATTCCAGCATGGCCACCGCCGAGACGATCCCGTTGGCCACCGCGTCACAGGAGGTGATCCCGCCGAACACGTTGACCAGGACGGAGCGCACGCTCGGGTCGGACAGCACGATCTCCAGGCCGTTCGCCATCACCTCGGCGGATGCCCCGCCGCCGATGTCCAGGAAGTTGGCCGGCTTGATCCCGCCGAACTGCTGGCCCGCGTAGGCGACCACGTCCAGGGTGGACATCACCAGGCCGGCCCCGTTGCCGATGATGCCGACCTCGCCCTCGAGCTTGACGTAGTTGAGGTGCTTTTCCTTCGCCCTGGCCTCGATCGGGTCGGTGCTGCTGAGATCGTTGAACCTGGCGTGCTCCTGCCGGAACGCCGCGTTGTCGTCCAGCGTCACCTTGCCGTCGACCGCCAGCACCTCGCCGTCCTTGGTCAGGGCCATCGGGTTGATCTCGGCCAGCGTGGCGTCCTCGTCGGTGAACATGGCCCAGAGCCGCTCGGCCAGCAGCGCCGCGCCTTCCGCGGCCTCGGCCGGGATGCGGCCCGCCGCGATGATCTCCGCCGCCTTGGCGTGGTCGACGCCGGTCAGCGGCGACACCGGAATCCGGGCCACCGCCTCCGGGCTGGTGTGCGCGACCTCCTCGATTTCCATGCCGCCCTGGACCGAGCAGATAGACAGGAAGGTGCGATTCGCCCGGTCCAGCAGGAACGACAGGTAATACTCGGCGGCGATGTCGCTGGCCTGGGCGATCAGCACGGTGTGGACCGTGTGGCCCTTGATGTCCATGCCGAGGATCTGACTGGCCTTGGCGTAGGCCTCGTCGGGGCCTTCGGCCAGCTTCACTCCGCCTGCCTTGCCGCGCCCGCCCGTCTTCACCTGCGCCTTCACTACCACGAGCGGGTGGCCCTGCGCGGCGTACCGCGCCGCGATCAGGCGTGCTTCCTCGGCCGTATGGGCGACCTGGCCGGCCTGGACAGGAACGCCGTATTCGGCGAAAAGTTCCTTCGCCTCGTACTCAAACAGGTCCACTCTTAGCCCCTACTATTTCCGCTGCTCATCAGCCTAATTGTCCGAGCGATCAAGATCTTGCCAGCGCCGCGGCTTGTCCGTCTTGGTCTCCGGTGCGCCGTACCGATCGGTCGACAGCCACCGTACCGGCATCAGGGTCCACCTCCCGCCAGCGCGGCGCGCGGGCATCCTCGGTGCGGATGCCGCCGAGCATGCTCACGGCGACGCATGGTCACAGGCGCTCTCCCTGGGCGGCGGCCGGGTCCGTAACATTTCGCACCACGAGGTCACTTACCATCGCGTTCCGGATGGCCTGGATCAGGATCATCCCGGCCAGCCTAACGCTCCTGGTCGAGCAGCGCTCAGCCAGCTTGCCGGGCGCGGACCGGCACCGGCACGGACCTGAAGGTCGACGAGCTTGACGTTGCCGATCGGCTCGATCGGGCGAAGGCGTCGATCATCGACGCGGACGGCGCCTCCGGGATATCAGTTGGCTGCTTCCTGGCGGTGACATATCGGCGGTAGCATCCGTTCTTGATCATGACGGGGGCGCAGCCCGCTGATCGTGATGGGTGGCGTAGCCATAAAAGAAAAGACAGGATCATGCGTTGAAGCTCGTCGGGCTCGACTGCTTCGGCTATGAGCTCAGGTATGCGCACGGCGAATACGTCATGTCAGGCGGTCGCGCCGCGGCGTCGCAAATCGGCACGCTCGTACGGCTGCGAACCGACGAGGGCATGGACGGATGGGGCGAGATCACGCCCCTCGGGTCGACCTACCTGCCCACGTTCGCCGAGGGCGTTCGCACCGCATTGCGGTTCCTGGCCCCCCATCTCCTGGGGCTCGACCCGACGAACGTCTCCGGCTTCCGGCGCACCATGGACGCGACGCTCATGGGGCACCAGTACGCCAAGAGCGCCGTCGACATCGCCTGCTGGGACCTGCGCGGCAAAGTGGCCGGATTGCCGATCGCCGCGCTCCTCGGCGGCGTGCTCCAGAAGGACTTTCCCGTCTACGAGGCCGTGCCGCTGGGCTCGCCGGAGTCGATGGCATCCTTTGTCGAGCGCCGCATCTCGGCGGGGATCAAGCGGTTCCAGCTGAAAGTCGGCAACAACCCGCGCGACGATGCGGCCCGCACCCGGGCCGTCGTGAAGACGGTGACCGACGACGCGATCGTCATCGCCGATTCGAACGGCGGCTGGAGTCTGCTCGACGCACGCATCGCGATGAACTCCATGGCCGATCTTCCCGTCTTCATCGAGCAGCCGTGCCGGACGACCGAGGACTGCGTGCTCGCTTCGCGCGACAGCAAGCTTCCGCTCGTTCTGGACGAGTCGATCGTCACCTTGTCCGACGTCTACGAGGCCAAGCGCTCGGCCGGCGTCTCCTCGATCAACATCAAGATCAGCCGGGTCGGCGGTATTACCGGCGCCGCGCTGATGCGTGACGTGATGCAGGAGCTGAACCTCATGGTTTCGGTGGAAGACATGTGGGGTGGCGACCTGATCACGGCTGCGGTCAGCCACCTCGCGGCCAGCACCCGTCCGGAGAGCCTGTTGATGACGTCGTTCATGAACGACTGGACCGACGGTCACGTCGCCGGGTACCAACCTCGGTCGGTCCACGGCCGAGGTTCTGCCCCTACGGGCCCCGGTCTTGGCCTCGAGATAGACACCGCATTTCTCGGCGAGCCCTTGTTCTCGGTAGAGGGCCTAGAAGGAGAGAGCGCCGTGGGCCGGGTCACGACTCGGACTGGTCCAGGTCGATGAGCGCGATCCCGATATCGGGGCGCATTATCTTCCGCAACTCCGCCGGGGTCTCGGTCACGATGGCCTCCAGCGTCGGGAACACCCGCCCCTCGAGCAGGTGCCCCCCGCGTGTCGTCCCGTCGGACAGGCCGAGCACGGCGTGCACGTGCACGATGGGCCCGTCCTGGCCCTCGGCGACGTCGCCGACCAGCGACAGCAGTTCGCACTGCTCGTCCACCACGATGCGGCGGTAATCCCTGGCCTCGCGGTCGAACCAGCCGACGGTCGCGCGCTCGAACGCGCCGACCGCGGTGATCTGCGCGGCTTCCAGCCGCTCGGCCCGCGCGAACTGCGTCAGCACGGAAACCGCCTCGTCGCCCGGGTCGCACACCACGATGTAGGTGACGACGTCGGCGTCCTCGATGACCTTAGCTTTCACTCCTGGCTCCTTAACGTGGGCGGGCAAGGCATCAGGCTCGTGGTTGGTTCACGTCGAGGGGAACGGACTCGGCGCTGATCGCCGCGAGAGATGTCAATTCCGATCTCGGTCGCGGTGCCGATGAGCCGGGACAGTTCCCGCGCGGCGTGGAAGCCGGCGAAACCCGCCCCGACGATCACCACGCTGCTCTTCTTGTGCGGATCCGCCATCCGGTTCCTCCGTCAGTTACCCAGCGCTCTGGCCGCCGTCTGCACGGTCATCCAGGGGTCCAGCGGCGGTGACCTCCTGGCGTCCACCCTCGCACGCCTCGGCGGCCCGGCACGCCCGTGAACGACCCTTGTCCTGTCCCCTGGTCCGCTGGCCCGAAACCCCCGCGGCGGGGCGACCGGTTTGCCGTACTTGGGGCCGGTTTACCCGGCCTTGCCGGCCAGGTTACGGTGGTGGCGCGATGACCCGCCGACTCACGGCCGGGCTGACGGACCGGCGCAGCGAACGCGACCTGCTGGACCGGCTCGTCGACGCCGTCCAGGCCGGCCAGAGCCAGGCCCTGGTGGTGCACGGTGACCAGGGTATGGGCAAGACCGTGCTGCTGGACTACCTGGCCGGGCCGGTCCAGCTGGCCGGCCACGACCGCGGGGCTCGCGCTTCAGGCCTGGCTCTCGGCGACCTCGTGGCCGAGTTCGGCACGGACCCAGGCGACGATGTCGGTGGTGGGCGCGCCCGGCGTGAAGATCTTGGCCACGCCCATCCGGGTCAGCTCCTCGATGTCCTCGTCGGGGATGATGCCGCCGCCGAACACCACGATGTCCGAGGCGCCGCGCTCGGCCAGCAGGTCGATCACGCGGCGGAACAGCGTCATGTGCGCCCCGGAAAGAATGGACAGGCCGACCGCGTCCACGTCCTCCTGGATCGCGGCGGCCACGATCTGCTCCGGGGTCTGGTGCAGCCCGGTGTAGATGACCTCGACCCCGGCGTCGCGCAGCGCCCGGGCCACCACCTTTGCCCCGCGGTCATGGCCGTCGAGCCCGACCTTCGCGACGATCACCCGGATCTTGCCCATGCCGCTAAGCGTAGCCGCAGGAGCACCGTGCCGGGCCGAGCCGGGGGGCCCAGGGGGTCCAGGGGGGTCGTCCCTCCCAAGGGGGGTCTGGGGGGATGGGTCCCCCCAGAAAGAGAGGCCAGCACGGTCAGTTCACGCAGGGGATGCCGTTCTTCGCGGTGACCGCGCCGCCCTGCGGACCGGTGGTCGGGGTGGGCGCCACCGAGGCGGAGGGCGATGGGGTGGCCGTGGGGAGGACGGCGTTCGCGCCGAGCAGGACCTCGACGTGACCGGCCGCGACCGTCGTGCTCGCCGTCGCGGTCACGCTGAACATCGACGCGATCGTGCCGGCGCTGGCCGACGCGCCCGTTCCGTACGTGACCTCGGTCGTGGTCAGCGGGCTGCTCGCGTTTGCGACCTTTCCGGCCTTGTAGCCGTCCTTGACCAGCGCGGCCGATACCTGCCCGGCGAGCCCCGGGGTGTTGCCGCCGTTGTACACGTCCACCGTGACCTGGCTGGGGCTCTGCGTGTCCTTGGGCTTGGGAGCCGACGAGGAGGAGGTACCGGGCGCCGGGTAGAACGCGTCCTGCACGATCTGCTGGATCTGGGCCGGGTTGATCTCGTTGGCGTCCTGGCCGTCGATGGTGATGGGCGCCACTTCCGGCAGGGTGCGGAACGTGACGTTGCCGAGGCTGAGCCCCCGCATCTGGGAGATGAAGTCGAGCAGGTTCCAGCCGGCGTCGGTGATCAGGTACTGCTTGGCCACCGACAGCAGGTCGTTCAGCTTGGTCAGGTCGCCCAGCACGCCGTGGCTGCGCAGCTGCTTGGTGACCGAGTCGATGACCGCCTGCTGGCGCTTGGTGCGGTCGAAGTCGCCGTTGGTCAGGCCGTGCCGCTGGCGGACGAAGGCCAGCGCCCTCCTGGCGCTCAGGTGCTGGTATCCGGCCTTGGCGGCGGAGAAGCCGGAATACGGGTCGTACGGGACCGGGTGGATGAGGCAGACCTCCACGCCGCCGACGGCCTTGGCCAGCTCGTAGAACCCGTCCAGGTTCAGCTCGGCGAAGTGGTCGATGTGCACCCCGGTGAGCAGCTCCACGCTGGCCACCGCGGCCGCCCGGCCGGCCTCGTTGCCGTCGAAGGCGAGCTGGCTCTGGCTGATGGTCGGGTCCTGCGCCTTGACCTGGTTCTCCTCGGCGGCCAGGGCGAAGCCGTAGGCCTGGTCGATCTTGCCCTGGGACTGCCCGTCGTACGGGGTCGGGAACGTGACCCAGTCGTCACGCGGGATGGAGAAGCCGACCGCCTTCCCCCCGTTCGCGAAGACATGGATAAGGATCAGCGTGTTCGTGGCGTTGCCGCCGCAGCCGGCCGCGATCTCCGCCGCGTTGCACGCGTGCAGCGCCTTCAGCACGTCGTCCGGCAGGATGTTGCCCTGCCAGTCGGTCCGGCTCTCCAGCCCCATCAGCAGGATGTTCTGCGCGCCGATGGACGGGCCGCTGACGATCGCGTGCGACCCGCCGATGGCGTCCACGTTCTTGATCACGAAGTAGGAAAAACCGCTGATCGCCAGCACGAGCGCCGCGCCGACGCAGCTCAGGACGTATCCCGCCTTCCCGGCGGCCCCCCACAGCGGCGGCGGCGCACCTGTCCTCACCATCGCATCTTTCCTCAGGTGTCCCAGGCCTAGATCGTTACCGTCGGGTCGAAGCCTACCTTCATGGTCTCGTTACCAGTGCGCAACGGCTAACATCCAAAGCACATATGGGCAACCCGCAGTGGCGCGATGCACACCCGAGCAGGCCGTACGGCGGCGAGCCCGGGCCGCGAGACCGCGACCCCCGGATGCCGACGGGCGCGCTCAGAACGCCCAGGTTCGAGCCTACGCCGAGCGCTCCGGCTAACGGTGACCCGAGGGATTCGACACGCCGGCTGCCGGCCCAACCCGATCGGCAGCGCGGCCGGCCGCCGCGGGGTTCTCGCAGGTCACGCCCTGGCCGCTGGGGGTCGCTGCGGGGCGGAGCCGGGGTCGGCATCATCGCAGGCAGCGCGGTGCTCGGGGCCGGCGCCACCATCGCGACCCGGGCCCAGCCCGGCCAGGTCCTCGGCGGGTGCATCGTGATCGGCACCGTCGCCGCCGCGCTGACCGTCCGGCCGCGGGCGGGCCGGCTGATCTTCCCGGTCCCGGCGATCTCCTACCTGATCGCCGCGCTCGTCGCGGGGATCGTCTACAACCGCTCGACATCCAAGACAGCGCTGGTCATCGGGGCGACCCAGTGGATCGCCGACGGGTTCTTCCTGATGGCGCTGGCCACCGTGCTCGCCATCGCGGTGATCACGGCCCGCTGGTACCTGGAGAAGCGCGGCGGGCGCGGCCCGGCCGTCCCCGACCGGCCGGGGGACGGGACCTCGCGCCGGTCGCGGCGAGGCCGCGACGAGTACGGGACAACCGAGGACCGGGGGACCCGAGGGACGCGTGGGGCCGCGCCGCCTCTGAGTAGCCGGCAAGATCTGCCGGGGGGGCCCGTGGGGTCTGGGGGACCCGTGGGATCTGGGGACCCGGGGATCTGGGGGATACGTCGCGCCGCGGCCGTCGCCACCCAGGCAAGGCCCGCGGCCCCAGGGATCTGCCGGGCCAGACCAGCGCGGCGGGCCGCACCCGGGCCAGTTCTCCGGGGACCAGTTCAACGGGGGCCAGTTCTCCGGGGGCCAGCACTACGGGTCCTACCCGGAGGCACGGGACGGGCGATCCGGGGACCGGCGTGGCGGATCGCCCTATGGACCCCGGCAGCCCGGGTCCGGGCCTTATGACCGGCAGCCCGGGTCCGGGCCCTACAACTTTTCCAGCGGGGCGTAGCGCAGGACGAGGTGCTTGACCCCGTAGTCGCCGCCGAAGTCGATCTTGGCCTCGGCCTGGTCGCCGTAGCCGTCGGTGGAGACCACGGTGCCGAGCCCGAACTTGTCGTGGGTGACCATGTCCCCCGGCGACAGCGACGGGATCGGGCGGTTCCCCGGTGACCGGGTGCCCGGGAGCCTTGCCATCCGCTCCTGGGCGGGAGCGATCGAGGACCTCGCCGCCGTCTCGTCACGGCGCCACTCGATCAGGCTCGCCGGTATCTCGGCCAGGAACCGCGACTGCTTGTGGAAGGACGGCCGGCCGTACCAGTTCCTGGCCACGGCGCGGGTCAGGTACAGCCGCTGCTCGGCCCGGGTGATGCCGACGTAGGCGAGCCTGCGTTCTTCTTCCAGTTCCTTGGCGTTGGTCAGCGACCGCTGGTGCGGGAACACCTCTTCTTCCAGCCCGGTGAGGAACACCACGGGAAACTCCAGGCCCTTGGCCGTGTGCAGCGTCATCATCGTCACCAGGCCGCCGTGCTCCTCCCCTTCGGGGATCTCGTCGGCGTCGGCGACCAGGGACACCTGCTCGAGGAACTCGGCCAGCGTCCCCTCGTCGTGCGAGCCGTCGAACTCGCGGGCCACCGACACCAGTTCCTTCAGGTTCTCGATCCGGCTGGCGTCCTGCAGGTCGGAGGAGGATTCCAGCGCGTCGGTGTATCCGGTGCGGTCCAGCACCGCCTCGGCCAGGTCGGCCACCGGGCCGTTCTCGGCCCGGAGGCCATCGAGGAGGGCGTTGAACGCCTCGATCGCCGCGGCCGAACGGGCGGGCAGTCCCGGCACGTCGGCCGGGCGGGCCAGCGCCTGGGCGAAGGTGATGCGCTCCCGCGCCGCGTAGGCGGCCACGTACTCCTCGGCCCGGTCGCCGATGCCGCGCTTGGGCACGTTCAGTACCCGGCGCAGCGACACCTCGTCGGCCGGGTTGGCGGTCAGCCGCAGGTAGGCCAGCAGGTCGCGGACCTCGCGGCGCTCGTAGAACCGGACCCCGCCGACCACGCGGTAGGGCAGCCCGACCCGGATGAACACTTCCTCGAAGACACGGGACTGGGCGTTGGTCCGGTAGAAGACCGCCACCTGACCCGGCTTGGCCAGGCCCGCGTCGGCGAGCCGGTCCACCTCCTCGGCCACGAACGCGGCCTCGTCGTGCTCGTTGTCGGCCACGTAGCCGACGATCGGCGGGCCCGCCCCCGCGTCCGACCACAGGTTCTTCGGCTTGCGGCCCTGGTTCACCGAGACCACGGCGTTGGCGGCGGCCAGGATGTTCTGCGTGGACCGGTAGTTCTGCTCCAGCAGGATGACGGTGGCGTCCGGGTAATCCTGCTCGAACTCCTCGATGTTGCGAATGGTCGCGCCGCGGAAGGCGTATATCGACTGGTCGGCGTCGCCCACCACGCACAATTCGGGGGGTACCAGGGGGGTCGTCCCCCCGCAGGGGTAGAGCTCGGAGGGCGTGAGGGATTGCGCCGCGCCCTCACCATCGCCCGTTCGGGAAGAAAAAGAGGGCCACCACCCGAGACCAGTTCGCGGACCAGGACGTACTGTGCGTGATTGGTGTCCTGGTATTCGTCGACAAGCACATGCCGGAATCGGCGGCGGTACTGCTCGGCCACGTCCGGCAGGGCCTGGAACAGGTTGACCGTGACCATGATCAGGTCATCGAAATCCATCGCCCCCGCTGCGAACAGCCGGCTCTGGTACTCCGTATAGGCCTCGGCCAGCGCCTTTTCCCTGGCGGTCTGCGCGCGGGCCGCGAACGTCTCGTGATCGATCAGCTCGTTCTTCAGGTTCGACACCTGGGCCGCCATCATCTTCGGCGGGAACTGCTTGGTGTCGAGCTCGAGCTCACGGCAGGTGAGGGTCATCAGGCGCTGGGAATCCGCCTGGTCGTAGATGGAGAACGACGAAGGGTAGCCGAACCGCTTCGCCTCCCGGCGCAGGATGCGCACGCAGGCCGAGTGGAAGGTCATCACCCACATGGACCTGGACCGCGGGCCCACCAGGGCGGCCACGCGCGTCGCCATCTCGCCGGCCGCCTTGTTGGTGAAGGTGATGGCCAGGATCTCCTGCGGCGCCACGTCGCGCGCCGCGAGCAGGTAGGCGATCCTGTGCGTGAGCACGCGGGTCTTCCCCGACCCCGCACCCGCGACGATGAGCAACGGCCCGCCCTCGTGCACGACGGCGGCGCGCTGCTGCGGATTGAGTCCGTCGAGGAGGGCGTCTATCGCGAGGGCGGCCACCTCCATAGCGTAGGCGGTCGCACCGACAACGCGGGGCGTGCGGAGCGGTGAACGGTCGGTACCGGAGGGGATTCCCCTTGCCTGGTATCGGCCGCGGGTCTACAGTGACCCGAAATACCTCTAAAGTACGGATTCGTACTTCTGCTCGAGACCCGTCTCGGACAGGACACCCGCGCACGCGCGAGCGGTACCTAGCGTGGCGCGAAAACCACATCCCGTTGGGCCCCAAAGGGCAGCGACGGGCAAGGACGCGATGACAGCAACCGGCGAAGCGCCAAGCCACCGCATTATCGTTCTTCGCCTCCGGCCGATGCCTGTTATGGGCTATTCTGGCCCCCTTGACCGTTAGTTGGATGCGACCGGGGGGCCCCCGCATACCGACGCCTCTTTTAGACGTAGGAGTGTCATGGGATCGCGCGGCCGGTCCATTCGGCTCCGTATCTATCTCCTGGTGGCGATCCCGCTGGTCGCCATGGTCGGGCTGCTCGCCTACGTGGCGGGCACCTCCATCAACAACGCCATCAGCCTGGACCGGGCCCCCAACCTGGTCAACGCGACCGCGATACCGGCGGCGACCTTCGGCGAGTTCATCGAGGCCGAGCGCGCCGCCGCGGTGATCTACCTGTCCCAGCCCACCGCGGCCAACGGGCAGGCGTACGACGCGGCGACCGCGGCGACGGACAAGGCCAAGCCGACGTTCATCAAGGCCATGACCTCCCAGGGCACCACCGGCACCGAGACGGCCGGAGGGAACAAGGATGTCAGCGCCATGGTCAGCGGCCTGAACCAGCTCCCGACCCTGCGCAAGGCGGTCCGGGCGCGGCTCATCACCCCGCTGGACGCGCTGGGCTTCTACAGTCAGGGCATCACGGCCCAGGTCAAGCTGTTCCTGGACCAGACAGAGAGCGTGGTGGTCACCGACCAGCTGCCCCCGGCCATCGGGCTGATCGCCGCCGTGCAGGCCAGGGAGCAGCTCTCCCAGGAGGACGCGCTGCTGGCCGGCATGCTGGCCGGCAAGAAGATAACGGCCAAAAACCGCGTCGCGTTCACGGACATCGCCGCGGCCAGGCAGGCCGAGTCGCAGTACGCGGATTCCCTCCTGGGCTCGGCCAACCTGGCCACCTACAACGCCGCGCAGGCCGGGTCCGGGCCCATGCAGCAGGACCTGGCCGGCATCGAGAAGGCGATCGCCGCGGGCACTCCCGTGGCCAAGCTGCCGGTCAACCTGGCCGGGTGGCAGCACCTGGCCGGCACGCTGCTGCAGGACGAGTTCAAGGGAGGCGTCGCGGTCGTCAACGCCATCGTCGTGGCCGATCACCGCAACAGCCACGCGGCGTGGGTCAGGGTCGCCGTCACCAGCGGCATCGCGCTGCTCGGGCTGCTGGTCACCATCCTGGTGACCACCCTGGTCGGGCGCAGCATCATCCGCCGCCTGCGCGGGCTCGAGACCTCCGCGCTCACCCTGGCCGAGGACCAGCTGCCGGACGTGATCACGCGGCTGCGGCGGGGCGATGACGTGGACGTGGCCACCGAGGCACCGCCGTTGCGGGTGGGCGGGGACGAGATCGGCCGGGTCGGCCAGGCCTTCGGCCTCGTCCGCCAGACCGCCATCCGGGCCGCGGTGGACGAGGCCAAGCTGCGGCGAGGGCTCAACGACGTGTTCCGCAGCCTGGCCCGGCGCAGCCAGTCGCTGCTGCACCGCCAGCTCACCCTGCTGGACCAGATGGAACGGCGGGCCACCGACCCCGAGGCGCTCGATGACCTGTTCCGCCTGGACCACCTGACCACCCGCATGCGCCGCCACGCGGAGGGCCTGGTCATCCTGGCCGGCGCGCCGCCCGGCCGGGGCTGGAGCAGCCCGGTCCGGATGGTCGACGTCATGCGCGGCGCCATCGCCGAGGTCGAGGACTACGCCCGGGTCTCCGTCGCGACCCGGAGCCAGGCCGCGCTGGCCGGCTCGGCCGTGGCCGACGTCATCCACCTGCTGGCCGAGCTCATCGAGAACGCCACCACGCTGTCGCCGCCGTACACGTCGGTCCGGGTGTCCGGGGACACGGTCGCCAACGGGTTCGCGATCGAGGTCGAGGACCGCGGGCTGGGCATGAGCACGCCGCGGATCGCCGAGCTCAACGAGCGGCTGTCCAGCCCGCCGGAGTTCAACCCGTCCGACAGCGAGCAGCTCGGGCTGTTCGTCGTCAGCCAGCTGGCCAAGCGGCACGGCATCCGGGTGACCCTGAAGGCGTCCCCCTACGGCGGCACGGCGGCGATCGTGCTCATCCCGCGTCACCTGGTGGTGACCGAAGAGGCGTTCCGGGCCGGACTGCCCGGCGAGCACGCCGCGATCGGGATGGCGCCCATGGCCCCGGTGGCCCCGGGGGCCCGGCGTCCGGGCGGGCCACCAACGGCAACGGCAACCACGCCGCCGATGAGCCGGCGGGCCCGCCCGGACGGCTCACCCTGCGGGGCGTGCCCGAAGCCGGCGCGCCAGGTTTGCCCGACACCCCCGGCCTGCGCATCTCCGGCCCGCTGCGGCGGTCGCAGGGAAGCACGCCCGAGGGCCTCATCCGCGGCACGCACCACGCGGGCCCGCGCGGCGCGGCGAACCGCGGGACCGGGCCGGGGCCCGATGAGCTGCCCAGGCGCCACCCCGAGGAGGCGGCCGTCCCGGACGCCCGTTCCGCGCCGTATCCGGGCCAGCCCGCCCCGTTCCCCGGATGGACCGACCTCGGGGCGCCCGGCCCGGTGGGCCCGGCCGGGCCTACCACCCCGATGACGCCGGTGGCCTCGCCCCGCGCCGCCAAGCCGTCCGCTCCGCCCTGGGAGCTGTCCCGCCAGACCGGGCCGCTTCCGGTGGTGCCCGACGCCGATCCGGGGCCCCCGCGCGCGGACGTGAAGGGGCTGCCGCGACGGGTCAGGCAGGCCAGCCTGGCGCCCCAGCTGCGCGCCAACCCGCCGCAGCGCGCGACCTCGGCCGCCGCCAGCGCGGGCCCGGCCAGCGGGCCGACACCGGCCGAGATCCGCCAAACCATGTCCGCGCTCCAGCGCGGCTGGCAGGAGGGGCGCAAGGACACCGAGCCAGCAGCGGACGAGTCACGGGGGCAATCGGATGGAACCTGAGACCGGCCCGGTGGGCCGAGCCGGCCAGCTCGACTGGCTGCTCGATGATCTCGTGCGACGGGTCGCGCACATCACCAAGGCCGTCATCTTGTCCCAGGACGGCATGACGCTCGGCGCGTCGCAGACGCTGGCGCGCGACGACGCGGAGCACCTGGCCGCGCTGGCCGCCGGGTTCCAGTCCCTCGCGCGCGGCACGAGCCGGCATTTCGGCGGCGGCGCGGTCCGGCAGACCGTCATCGAGATGGAATCGGGATTCCTGCTCGTGACCGCGGCCGGCAGCGGAACGTGCCTGGCCGTCATCACCGGGCCGGGCGCCGATCTCGGCCTGGTCGCCTACGAGATGGCCGTCCTGGTCAGGCGGTCCGGGGAGCATATCCGGGTCAACACGCGCGCGACCGCCATGAGCGGCTGGGATTAGGTCCATGCCGTCCAACGATGAGCGGTGGCTGGACGCCGAAGCCGGGCCGGTGGTCCGGCCGTACGCGCTGACCCAGGGCCGGACCAGGCACACCGGCGAATCGTTCGATCTGGTCGCCACGGTCAGGGCGACCCGCTCCTTCACCGACCCGGCCGCGCTGGCGCCGGAACACATCAGCGTGCTCCAGCTGGCCCGGATGCCGACGACCGTGGCGGACATCGCCTCCGACGTTGACCTCCCGCTGGGAGTGGTCCGGATCATCCTCGCCGACCTGCGGGAACTGGGCCTGGTCGCGATCGGTACCCCGATCGTCATGGCCGAGCGGATCGATAAGCACACTCTCAGGGAGGTGCTCAATGGACTACGGGGCCTCTGATCCCGCCGCAGGGAACGTCGTACGCTCGACCCAGTATCGCGCCATCAAGATCCTCCTGGCCGGAGGGTTCGGGGTGGGCAAGACCACGCTGGTCGGAGCGGTCAGCGAGATCAGGCCGCTACGCACCGAAGAGCCCCTCACCGAGGGCAGCCTCCGCACGGACAGCACGACCGGCGTGGAGGGCAAGACCACGACGACCGTGGCGATGGACTTCGGCCGGATCAGCCTGCGCAGCGACCTCGTGCTCTACCTGTTCGGCACGCCGGGCCAGCAGCGGTTCTGGTTCATGTGGGACGAACTCGCCATCGGGGCGCTCGGCGCGGTGGTCCTGGCCGACACCCGGCGGCTGGCCGACAGCTTCCCCGCCATCGACTACTTCGAGCGCCGGGCCATACCGTTCATCGTGGCGCTGAACTGCTTCGACGGTGCCCGCCGTTACGACACCGAGGACGTCAGGCTCGCTCTGGACCTGGACCCCGGCATGCCGATCGTCCTCTGCGACGCGCGCAGCAAGGAATCGGCCAAGCACGTGCTGATCACGCTGGTCGAGCACGTCCTGGTGACCGCGCCCGAGGAGCAGGTGTCAGGGATCGCGTAGCACGGCCCAGACGGCCTTGCCGTGGCCGGCGATGGGGCTCCAGCCCCACACGTGGCTGAGGGCGCCGACGATCTGCAGGCCGCGGCCGCTCTCCCCGGCCCAGTCGGGCTTACGCGGGACCGGCGTCTCGTTCCCGGGGTCGACGACGGCCAGCATGACCTCGCCCGCCCGCCGGAGCATGCACAGGCGCAGCACCGTCATCCCGGCGCCGGGGCTGCCGTGCGTCAGGCCCGCCCGGGTGCCGTGCAGCACCGCGTTGACCACCAGCTCGTCGACGATCATCTCCGCGTCGTCCGCTAGCGCTTCAAGGCCCCAGCAGGTCAGCAGCTCGCGGACGAACTGCCGGGCGGTCCTGGCCTCTTCCGGCCGGGCGCTCAGGGCCCGCGACGTCACCGCGGGAGTCTCCCACCACGCAGATGGCACCGGCAGCAGCCGCGGCATGCCGTCCGGTACCGGCGGCCACGGGATGCCTGGGTCTTCGTCGTCATCCCCGCTACCGGTCGCGACACTCAGATACGCCAACGCAACAGCTTCCTGCATGTCATTGGGCAGAACCCTTACCCATCAAGGTGTTAACTGCGTGCCTACGGACATGCTGCCTGATATATTGTGCAAATGCAAGACCAGATGCACGTTCATTCGCTTTGTGCACATGTCTCCGGATAGACGCACGGGGGTCAGCAGACAGTTGAAATGCATTCAGGAACTTGCTCACCACTTGCTAACTGTAGATTACAGCGAGTGAATTTTCGGGGCCCTGGAGCGTTGAGACTGTCGGAAGGGGATTAGGGATGGTCACGATGTACAACGGCATGCCAGCAGGCGAGCTCGGAGAAGTCCGCTGGCAGAAGAGCCAGCACAGTAACCCCAACGGAGCCTGCGTGGAACTGGCCGCACTGCCGAGCGGCGAGATCGCCATGCGGAACTCGCGTTTTCCGGTCGGCCCCGTCCTGGTCTACACTCAGGCGGAGATCACCGCATTCCTGGCAGGAGCCAAGGATGGC
The DNA here is from genome assembly GCA_963705835.1 of uncultured Actinomycetes bacterium. Taxonomy (GTDB): domain Bacteria; phylum Actinomycetota; class Actinomycetes; order Streptosporangiales; family Streptosporangiaceae; genus Palsa-504. Next base: position 50,044 of record CAVPLC010000083.1, on the reverse strand, counting down.
GAATTTGACCACATACTGAGCTAAGTGGAGCAGCTTACTCGCCAGTAGCACAGCTACCGGTCGGCGTGCGGCGACCCGTCAATAACAGACTGACAAACGTGACGCTTGCGACCTGCGAGAACACGGAGAGATCAGGACTTCTGTTGAATTGTCACGGAACCCTCTTCCGCAGGCGTGAGATCACATGGGAGACTGGTCCAACCCCGCCAGGCTCAGGGTGTAACGATGCGAGGAGTGCCGATGGTCTCGTCTGAAGACTCGGCCTGGGATGTTCCGCCGAGTATTTTCGGCACGCGCGCGGGCGGGCCCACCGTCCAGCGCCTCGTGCTCGGCGGGCAGCTGCACCGGCTCCGTGAGTCGCGCGGGATCAGCGCCGAACAGGCTGCCGAGGCCATCCGCGGCTCGCATTCCAAGATCAGCCGGATGGAGCACGGCCGGGTCGGCTTCAAGGAGCGGGACGTCGGCGACCTGCTCACCCTGTACGGCGTCATCGACGGCGAAGAGCGCGCGGCCCTGCTGAACCTGGCCCGGGAGGCGAACACTCCCGGATGGTGGCACGCCTACTCCGACATCCTGCCCACCTGGCTGGAGCCGTACGTGGGTCTCGAGGCCGCGGCGTCGGTCATCCGCACCTACGAGGTCCAGTTCGTCCCCGGGCTGCTGCAGACCGAGGAGTACGCCCGCGCCCTGATCCGCCAGGGCGCGGCGGTCAGCGAAGACGACGTGAGCCGCCGGGCCGAGCTGAGGGTCAGCCGCCAGGAGGTTCTCGGCGGCCCGAACCCGCCGCAGCTGTGGGCGGTCGTCGACGAGGGCGCGCTGCGCCGCCCGGTCGGCGGCCGGGAGGTCGTCCGCAAGCAGCTCGAGCACCTCGTGGTGATGGCCGAGCACCCCTCGGTCACCCTGCAGATCCTGCCGTTCACCGCCGGACCGCATTCGGCCATGGGCGGCCCGTTCACGATCCTGCGGTTCGCCGAGCCTGACCTGCACGACGTGGTGTACATCGAGCAGCTGACCAGCGCGCTGTACCTGGACAAGGCGTCAGAGGTAGACAGCTACCTCGAGGTCATGGAGCAGCTCTGCCTGCAGGCCGAGCCCGCGGGCAACACGGTCAAGATCCTCAGCCAGATCCTCGCCGAGACCTGATCCCGAAGCTCACGCCGTTTCCAGGACCTGGAAGGCCTCGGCCAGGCGGCCTTCGGGGAGACCGGCCAGTTCGGCGTTGCGGGTGAGCCAGCCTCTCAGGCGTTCCTCGAGATCGTCCATGTGCCCGGTCTGGCTCTCGTGAGCGCGCAGCGCGGCGATCTTCCTTGGAAACGTGGCGGTCACGTCGACGAAGCGCGTCGGTGACGGGGACCCGGAGATCCAGACCTCGCGGACGGTCCAGGCGGCCAGGCCCTCACGCTCGCGCAGCTCGGGGAACGCGAACGGGTTGCGGGCGTCCGGGTACACCGCATCCAGGGCCGCCGAGCCGACCGCGCGGTGATCGGGGTGGCTGGCGGGAATCCGCGCGTAGTTCCGCTCCGGGCTCGGGCAGACCACCCGGTCGGGGCGGACCTGCCTGATCACCCGGGCCAGGTCCCGGCGCAGGTCGAGGGTGGCCTCGACGCGGCCGTCCGGGTAGCCGAGGAAGCGCACGTCGTGCACGCCCACGCACTTGGCCGCGGCGACCTGCTCGGCGCGGCGCAGCGCGGGCATCTCGGCGCGCGGGAAGTCCTCGTCCTGCCCGCCCGCGTCGCCGTCGGTCACCACGCAGTAGGTGACCTCGATGCCCGCGTCCGTCCACGTCGCGACCGTCGCCGCGGCACCGAAGTCCACGTCGTCGGGATGGGCGGTGATGGCCAGGATCCGGGCGATGTCGGCGTCGTCGGGCACGTCCGCCATCCTAGCCGGGCCGACCCGCAAAGCCGCCAGGTCGGCTACTCGTCCGGGACCAGGGTGGGGGTGGCCCGGGTGAGGGTCTGCTTCTTGAAGAACGCCCGGCCGGTCATACGGCAGTAGATGAAGAAGATCACCCCGGCGACAATCGACAGGACGACGATCACGAACGCGCCGCCGACCTGCCAGTGAAGGCCGGGAACCGTAAACATCGTGTAGCTATACAGCGTGTTGACGTCGTAATCCAGCCAGACGGTCCAGCCGCCGAGGAAGAACAGGATGAGCCCGCCGGTCACCGGCAGGATGCCCTGCATCAACAGGTTGCGCGCGCTGCTGGTCAGGTTGCGGCGGTAGTACCAGGCGCAGGCGAAGCCGGTGAGCCCGTAGTAGAAGGCGATGTAGAGCCCGATCGCCGAGAACGCGTCGAGGATCACGAGATTGCCGTGCCCTAGGTAGTTCATCACCCCGTACACCACGATCGAGATGGCGCCCATCACGATCGTGGACACGGTCGGCGTCAGGTAGCGCGGGTGAATCTTCGCGAACGACCGCGGGATGGCCTTGTAGACCGCCATCGACAGCGTGGTCCTCGCGGTGGGCAGGATCGTCGTCTGGGTCGAGGCGGCCGCCGAGCTGAGGATCATCAGGAAGAGCAGCCGCAGGAAGGTCGGGCCGATGCCGGATCCGCCGAATATCGCGTTGCCCTGGACCGAGAGCACGTCGCCGATGTTGGCTGTGTTGCCCAGTCCGTTGCCCGTGGTGCCGATCCCCGCGAAGGCCTGGATGGAGGTGATGACCAGCGCATACGTCACCAGCAGGATGAGGGTGGAGAGGATTGCGGCCCGGCCCGGGGTCTTGTTGCGGTCCTTGGTCTCCTCGTTCACGGCCACGCCGGTGTCCCAGCCCCAGTAGATGAACACCATCAGGATGATGCCTTCGGTGAACGTGCTGAAGCTCTTCACGTTGAACGGGTTGAACCAGGACAGGGCCGGGTGGATCGACCCGGCATGACCCTGCCCGACCTTGACCAGCGCGACGACGGACAGCACCAGCAGCATGACCAGCTCGATAGACAGCAGCACCTTCTGGAAGTTCGCGGACACCTCGATGCCCCGGTAGCAGATGTAGGTCATCACGATGATCCACGCGAACCCGACCAGCAAGACCCAGCCGCTGGCCGGGTTCTTGCCGATGCTGCTGTTCGGGCCGGCGACCAGGAAGAACACGTACTGCCCCGCGACCTGGGCCAGGCTGGCCATGACGAGGATGTCGGCCGCGATGATCCCCCAGCCGCCGGCCCAGCCGGTCCGCGGCCCGAACGCCCGGGTCGCCCAGGTGAACGTGGTGCCGCAGTCCGGGTCGGCCTTGTTCAGCTCGCTGTAGCCGATCGAGGTGAACAGCATCGGCACGAACGCCAGCACGGCGACGGCCGGGGACTGCAGCCCGACCGCCGCGACCACGAGCCCCAGCGTCGCCGCCAGGCTGTAGGCGGGGGCGACCGAGGCTGTCGCGATGATCGTGGTGGAGACCAGCCCGAGGGCGCCGGCCTTGAGGCCCTTATCGAGCGGCTGTTCTTGCTGTTCTACGGCGTGCTCGGCGGTGGCCATGTCTCACCCTCCTGGAGAGGCGGGGCGTGACCACGAAATCAGCACCCCTAACGCTACGGTTCTAGCACAAAACGTGCGCCTCGACAACGATATCCGTTGTAACAGCTATATATAGCAACTGGTCCCATCTCCCAGGACCCGATTTGAACCTAGAATCAGCACCATGCGGATACTCCTGGTAGGCGCGGGCGGGGTCGGCACGGCGCTGGCCCGGATCGCTGCCCGCCGTCGCTTCGCTGAGCTGATCATCGCCGACTACAGCCTGGCCCGGGCGCAGCACGCCGCGGCCGCCAGCGACACGTACGAGGCGGTGCGGCTGGACGCGCGCGACGAGCGGGCCGTGACCGAGCTGCTCACCCAGCGCCGCTGCGACGCGCTCATGAACGCCACCGATCCACGCTTCGTGATGCCGCTGTTCCGCGCCGCGCTCCAGGCCGGCACCCATTACCTGGACATGGCGATGTCGCTATCCCATCCTGATCAGGATGCCCCGTACCGCAGCACCGGTGTCAAGCTCGGCGACGACCAGTTTGCGCTGGCGGATGAGTGGGAGCGGTCGGGAAGGCTCGCGCTGGTGGGGATCGGGGTGGAGCCGGGGCTGTCCGACGTGTTCGCCCGGCACGCCGCCGACGAGCTGTTCGGCGAGATCGCCGAGATCGGCGTGCGGGACGGCGCGAACCTCCGGGTCGCCGGGTACGACTTCGCCCCCACGTTCTCCATCTGGACCACGATCGAGGAGTGCCTGAACCCGCCGGTGATCTGGGAACGCGGCCGCGGGTGGTTCACCACCGAGCCCTTCAGCGAGCCCGAGACGTTCACCTTCCCGGCCGGCATCGGCCCGGTCGAGTGCGTGAACGTGGAGCACGAGGAGGTGCTGCTGATTCCGAGGTGGATCCGGGCGCAGCGGGTCACGTTCAAGTACGGACTGGGTTCGGAATTCATCGGCGTGCTGCGCACCCTGCACAAGCTCGGCCTGGACCGGACGGACCCGGTGCGGGTCGGCGAGGCCAGCGTGTCGCCGCGCGACGTGGTGGCCGCCTGCCTGCCGGACCCGGCCACCCTCGGGGACAAGATGAGCGGCCTGACCTGCGCGGGCACCTGGGTGACCGGCATTGGGACCGGCGGCGGGCCGCGCGAGGTGTACCTGTACCACGTGGTCGACAACGCCTGGTCGATGGCCGAGTACGGCTCGCAGGCGGTGGTCTGGCAGACCGCGGTCAACCCGGTGGTCGCGCTCGAGCTGATCGACGCGGGCGCCTGGTCCGGCACGGGCGTCCTCGGTCCCGAGGCGCTGCCGCCACGGCCGTTCCTCGACCTGCTCAGCGACTACGGCTCGCCCTGGGCCTGCGAGGAGCGCACGCCCGCGGCCCGGTAACCCCGCTGACTCCCGTGGGCGGACGGCCGGGCGCGCCGGACGCGGCGGCGGCGCGCGGAAATTTTTTGCGAGTCGCATTGTGAGACGCGCGGCGGCGGCCGGCGTCTGCAGGTCTAGTCACATTGTTCCAACGCTGATGGCGACCTGTGCGGCGGCACCAGTGTGCGTTCGGATCGTGCCAGGCACCAGGACCGCGCCGCGACGCGTGCAACCGGCTGGGGCTGGTGCTGAGCGCGGGGGCGTCCTAGGTTTGGCTCGTAGGGTGGGCCTGGGGGACCAGCAGAGCATCTGCCCAGGTAGGTCGGCGAGGAGGCCGGATGACCAAGGTCAGCATGACTATCGACGGCGTGCGGTACGACGATGACGTCGAGCCCCGTATGCTGCTCGTTCATTATCTGCGCGAGGTGGCGGGGCGGACAGGAACGCCCGTCGGCTGCGATACCTCCAACTGCGGCGCCTGCACGGTGCTGATGAACGGGCTGTCCGCGAAGAGCTGCGCAGTGCTCGCGGTACAGGCCGACGGGGGCGAGATCACCACGATCCAGGGGCTCGCGAACGGCGAATGGCACCCGCTGCAGCGGGCCTTCCACGAAGAGCACGCGCTGCAGTGCGGGTACTGCACGCCCGGCATGATCCTGGCCGCGGCCGACCTGCTGCGGGACAACCCGCACCCGAACGAGCAGGAGGTCCGTGAGGGCCTCGAGGGCAACCTGTGCCGTTGCACCGGCTACCAGAACATCGTCCGCGCGGTTATGCGCGCCGCCTCGGAAGGAGCGTCGTCATGACGGTCACCACCGAGATCGGCAGGCCGCGGGCCCGCAAGGAGGACGCCCGGCTGGTGACCGGGCAGACCAACTGGACCGACAACATCGTCCTGCCCGGGCTCGTGCACGTCGCGTACCTGCGCAGCCCGATGGCGCACGCGCGGATCGTCTCGGTAGACGTGTCCGGGGCCCGGGGCGCGCCCGGCGTCATCGCCGCGTTCTCCGGCGCCGACTTCGCCGACGAGCAGGGCAGCCTGCCCTGCGCCTGGCCGGTGACCCCGGACATCGTCATCCCGGCGCACCCGCCGATGGCCATCGAAGAGGTCCGGTACGTCGGCGAGATCGTGGCCTGCGTGGTCGCGCGCGACCGGTACGCCGCGGCGGACGCGCTGGAGCTGATCGACGTCGAGTACGAGCAGCTGCCTGCCGTGCTGGACATGGAGGCCGCGCTCGCCGAGGGCTCGCCGAAGGTGCACGAGGCGGGCAACAAGTCCTTCGTGTGGCCCTTCGCCCAGGGCGACATCGACGCGGCGTTCCGCGACGCGCCGGTGGTGGTCGAGCGGACCTACCGGCAGCAGCGGCTGATCCCCGAGGCGATGGAACCCCGGGCCACGGTCGCCGCGATGGTGGGCGATGAGATCACGCTGTGGTCCGCCACCCAGATCCCGCACGTGCTCCGGTTCCTGATCGCCGCGGTGCTCGGCATCCCCGAGCAGAACATCCGGGTGATCGCGCCGGACGTGGGCGGCGGGTTCGGGTCCAAGCTCCAGGTCACCGCCGAGGAGTTCCTGGCCGTGCTGCTCGCGCGCAAGATCGGCCGGCCGGTGAAGTGGACCGAGTCACGCAGCGAGGGCAACCTGGCCGTGCACCACGGCCGGGACCAGATCCAGCGGATCAAGGTCGCGGCGGACAGCGACGGCCGGCTGCGCGGGCTGTCGGTGGACCTGCTCGCCGACATGGGCGCCTACCTGATGCTGGTCACGCCCGGCGTGCCGCTGCTCGGCGCGTTCATGTTCCCGGCGATCTACAAGATGGACGCCTACTCGTTCGTGTGCACGGGCGTGTTCACCACCAAGACGCCCACCGACGCCTACCGCGGCGCCGGGCGGCCGGAGGCGACCTTCGCCATCGAGCACATCATGGACGACCTGGCGGCCGAGCTCGGCGTGGACCCGCTGGAGCTGCGCAAGCGGAACTGGATCACGCACGAGGAGTTCCCGTACACCACGATCGCCACGCTCACCTACGACAGCGGCAACTACGAGGCGGCCACGGCCAGGGCGGTCGAGCTGTTCGGCTACGACGACCTGCGCAAGGAGCAGGCCGACCGGCGCGCGTCCGGCGACCCGGTCCAGCTGGGCATCGGCATCTCGACCTTCACCGAGATGTGCGGGCTGGCGCCGTCGCGGGTCCTCGGCTCGCTCGCCTACGGCGCGGGCGGCTGGGAGCACGCCGCGGTCCGGATGCTGCCCACCGGCAAGGTGGAGGTGGTCACCGGGTCCAGCGCGCACGGCCAGGGGCACGAGACGGCCTGGAGCCAGATCGTGGCCGACCGGCTGGGCGTGCCGTTCGAGGACATCCGGGTGCTGCACGGCGACACCCTGGTCTCGCCGAAGGGCATGGACACCTACGGGTCGCGCTCGCTGACGGTCGGCGGCATCGCCGTGGTCGGCGCGTGCGACAAGGTGGTCGAGAAGGCCAAGACGATCGCGGCCGGCCTGCTCGAGGTGTCGGCGGACGACCTGGAGTGGACGCCGGGCCGGTGGTCGGTGCGCGGCGACCCGGAACAGGGCCGCTCGATCGCCGAGATCGCGCTGGCCACGTTCGCGGCGCACAACCTGCCGGACGGCGTCGAGCCGTCGCTGGACTCCGAGTCCACCTACGACCCGAACAACTTCTCCTTCCCGCACGGCACGCACCTGTGCGCCGTGGAGGTCGACACCGAGACCGGGCAGGTGAAGATCCGCTCGTACGTGGCCGTGGACGACGTGGGCGTGGTGGTCAACCCGGTCATCGTCGAAGGCCAGGTGCACGGCGGCATCGCCCAGGGCATCGGGCAGGCGCTGTACGAGGAGGCCGCCTACGACGCCGAAGGCAACCTGCTGACCACGACGCTGGCGGACTACCTGGTGCCGTCGGCGGCCGACCTGCCGACGTTCGTGACCGACCGGACGCAGACGCCGTCGACGACCAACCCGCTCGGGGTCAAGGGGGTCGGCGAGGCCGGCACGATCGCGTCCACGCCGGCCGTGGTCAACGCGGTCGTCGATGCCGCTGCGCCATCTCGGCGTCACCGACGTCGAGATGCCGTGCACGTCCCAGCGGGTCTGGCGGGCCATCAACGAGGCAAACGGAGGCGCGCGATGATCCCCGCGAAGTTCGACTACGTGCGGCCCTCGTCGCTGGCTTCCGCGGTGGAGGCCCTGGCCGACGGCGGCGACGACGCCAAGGTGATCGCGGGCGGGCAGAGCCTGCTGCCGCTGCTGCGGCTGCGGCTCGCCTATCCCGACCTGCTGGTCGACATCGGCGGGCTCGACGAGCTCGTGGGCGTCCGGGATCTCGGCGACGAGCTGCTGATCGGCGCCATGACCACGCACTACTCGCTGATCCGCGATCCGCTCGTCCGCGAGCACTGCGGGCTGATCGCCGAGACCGCGGCCACCGTGGCCGACCCGGCGGTCCGGCACCGGGGCACCATCGGCGGCTCGCTCGCGCACGCCGACCCGGCCGGCGACCTGCCCGCGGTGATGTGCGCGCTGGACGCCACGCTGATCGCGACCGGCAGGTCGCCGGGCGGGGAGCGGGAGATCGCCGCGGGCGACTTCTTCGTGGATTACCTCACCACCGCGCTGGAGCCGACCGAGATCCTGACCGCCATCCGGGTGCCCAAGCTCGGCCCCGCCTGGGGCTACCACTACGAGAAGTTCCAGCCGACCGCGCAGGCCTGGGCCATCGTGGGCGTGGCGGCCCTGGCCCGCAGGGACGACGGTCACGTGGCCGAGGCCAGGATCGGGCTCACCAACATGGGCACGGTCCCGGTGCGGGCGCGGGCCGCGGAGGCCGCGGCCGCCGGGGCGGAGGCGTCCCGCGCGGCGCTGGCCGCGGCCGCGGCGAACGCCGACGAGGGTACCGACCCGCCCGATGACCTGCGCGCGGCCTCGGACTACCGCCGGCACCTGGCCCGGGTGCTCACCGGCCGGGCGCTCGCCGAAGCCGCCGGGGTCCGCTAGGTTCATCTTTGCCCGCCTGCGCGGCCCTGGTCGCGCAGGCGGGCGTCTTTGCCGCCGCAAGCCGATACGGGCATAATTCACAGATCGAATCAGGCTTCGCGAGACGCACAGAGAGAAGTGACGTACCGATGGCCATGGAGCTCGACAACTCCTTCACCGTGCCCGTTCCGCCCGACCAGGCCTGGGATGTCCTGCTCGACGTGCAGCGGATCGCGCCCTGCATGCCCGGCGCCACCGTCGACGAGGTCGACGGCGACGTGATCAACGGGCGGATCAAGGTCAAGGTCGGCCCGGTGTCGCTGACCTACCGCGGGACCGCGAAGTTCACCGAGCGCGACTCCGAGACGCGGGTGATAGTCATGGAGGCCTCCGGCAAGGAGACCCGCGGCGCGGGCACCGCGTCGGCCACCGTCAAGGCGTCGCTGGCCCCGCAGGCCTCCGGGAACGGCACCGAGGTCACCATGCACACCACGATGAACGTGACCGGCCGCCGGCGCAGTTCGGCCGCGGGGTGATGGTGGAGGTCGGCGGCAAGCTGGTGGACCAGTTCGCGGCGAACCTGGCCCAGATGATCTCCGACCAGGGCGCGGCGGGCCCGGACAGCGGTGCCGACACGGCCGCGGCCGACGGGGACGCCGCGGCGGCCGGCGGCCGCCATGGACGAGGCCAGCGTGGACGGCGCGAGCGTGGACGGGGCGAGCGCTCACGGCCGCCGGCCGGTGGCCAGCACGACCGCTCCGGCTCCCGCGCCCGCGGACTCGCAGGACGATTCCCTCAACCTGGTCAGGCTGGTCGGCCCCGCGATCCTCAAGCGCGCCATCCCGGTGGCCGTGGCCGCGGTGGGGCTCGCGCTGCTGGGCAGGCTCCTGTGGCGCGTGCTGCGCCGGCCGGAACGGGCCGACCAGGCCTAGCGCGAGCCGTGGAGTTCACCGAGGTCGTCCGGCACCGGCACATGGTGCGCCGGTTCACCGACGAACCCGTCTCCGCCGAAAGCCTCGACCGGATCCTGCACAACGCCGCCCGCGGCCCGTCCGCCGGATTCTCCCAGGGCCAGGCCTTCCTGGTGCTCACCGATCCGGAGGACCTGAAGCGGTTCTGGCCCGTCGCGGGCGTGGCGGCGGCCGAACCCGTGGCGGCCGCACCGCTGGTCATCGTGCCGATGTCGAGCAAGCGGGTCTACCTGGACCGCTACGCGCTGCCCGACAAGGGCTGGACCGACCGGGACGAGAAGCGCTGGCCGGTGCCGTTCTGGCACATCGACACCGGCATGGCCGCCCTGCTGATCCTGCTGACGGTGGTCGACGAGGGCCTGGCCGCGCTGTACTTCGGCATCGTGCCCGAAGCCGTGGCGCCGTTCCGCGAGGCGTTCGGCGTACCGGAGGATCACGAGCCCATCGGGGCCATCGCCATCGGCCACGACGCCGAGCCCGCCCCCCGCGACCTGCGGGCCCGCCGCCGCCCCGCCCACGACGTCATCCACTACGGCCGCTGGTAACCGGCACCGTCTATGTAAACGCCCGGGGCGCGGAGGGCTGGGCGGCGCTTTAGCGGACGACTACGTCGGTTACGGGGAGGGAGGAGTCCGCGGGCAGGTCGAGGGGGGACGGGGAGACGCCTCGGGCGAGAAGCTCGGTGCCCAGCGCGGCGACCATGGCGCCGTTGTCGGTGCACAGCCCGGGCCTGGGTACCCGCAGCCTGATGCCCGCGGCCTCGCACCGCTGCGCGGCCAGCGAGCGGAGCCGGGAGTTGGCCGCCACGCCGCCGCCGACGATCAGGTCGGCGACGTCGTGCTGCTGGCAGGCCTGCACCGCCTTGCGGGTGAGCACGTCGGCCACGGCTTCCTGGAAGGAGGCCGCGACGTCGGCGGTGGGCACCGGCTCCCCGGCCGCCTGCCGTGCTTCCACCCAGCGCGCCACCGCCGTCTTCAGGCCCGCGAACGAGAAGTCCAGGGTGCCGTCGTGGTACTTGCCGCGCGGGAAGCTGATCGCGGCCGGATCGCCGTCACGGGCCGCCTTGTCGATCGGCGGGCCGCCGGGGAACGGCATGCCGAGGACCCGGGCCACCTTGTCGTACGCCTCGCCGGCCGCGTCGTCGATGGTCGCGCCGAGCGGGACCACTTCCTTGGCCACGTCCGTGACCAGCAGCAGCGAGGAATGCCCGCCCGACACCAGCAGGGCCACGGCCGGCGAGGGCAGCGGGCCGTGCTCCAGCTGGTCGACCGCGATGTGCGCGGCCAGGTGATTCACCCCGTACAGCGGCTTGCCGAGCCCGAACGCGTACGCCTTGGCCGCGGCCACCCCGACGAGCAGCGCGCCGGCCAGCCCCGGGCCCGCGGTGACGGCGATCGCGTCGATCTGGCCGGCCCGCACGCCCGCGGTGGCCAGCGCGCGGTCGAAGGTCGGGACCATCGCCTCCAGGTGCGCCCGGCTGGCCACCTCGGGCACCACGCCGCCGAACCTCGCGTGCTCGTCCACGCTGGAGGCGACCGCGTCCGCGAGCAGCTCGTGCCCGCGCACCAGGCCGACACCGGTCTCATCGCAGGAGGTCTCGATGCCGAGGACCAGGGGAGCGGTGCTCATGAGGTCAGCGCCTTCCGCATGACCACGGCGTCGACCCCGGAGGGCTGGTAGTACCCGCGCCGGATCCCGATCTCGGTGAAACCGTGCCGCAGGTAGAGCCGCCGCGCCCGCGGATTGTCCTCCCGCACCTCGAGCAGGACCTCGGTGTACCCGCGCCTGGCCGCCTCGTCGACCAGCGCGCAGAGCAGGGCCGTGCCCGTGCCCTGGCCCCAGTGCGCGGGGTCCACGGCCAGCGTCACCACGTCGGCCTGGGATCCGCCGGTGAACATCATCCCCGCGTACCCGATCAGCGCGTCCCCCTCCTCGGCCACCAGGTAGAGCCGGCGCGAGGGCGGCTGCGCGAACTCCCCCGCGAACATCTCCTGCGTCCACGCGTCCTCGGGGAACAGCTCGTGCTCCAGCGCCATGATCCGGGGCATGTCCGTCTTGCTCATGTCCCGCAGCCGGATCTGCGGGGCGTCGGCCTGCCGTGCTTTCATGACGGGGCCTTCATGACGGCGTGACCCGCTTGGGCGGCCCGGGCTCCCTGGCGTCCGGCCGCCGCAGGTACAGCGGCTCCGGCGGGAGCAGCGCCGCCCCCGCGGGCCGGCCCGCGACGATCCCGCACAGCGTCGCGGCGTCCGGGTACGCGGGCCCGATCACCTCGCCGAACGCCTCCGGGTAGAGGAGCCCGCCGGCGCCCGCCACGGCCAGGCCCGCGGCGCCCTCGATCGAGCCGGCCCGGCCCACGTGCGGGCCGTCCGTCCGCCGGCCGGCCGCGTCGTACCGGGCCCAGTAGACCTCCTGGCGCCGGGCGTCGGTAGCCACCGCGAACTCCCGCCCGGCCGCCGCACCGCGGACAGCGATCACGTCCAGGGAGCACACGCCGTGCACGGGGATGCCGAGCACGGACCCGAGGACGCGGGCGGTCACCACGCCCACCCGCAGCCCGGTATAGGGCCCTGGCCCCACCCCCACGGCGATGTCGGTGAGATCAGCGCGCGACGCGCCCGCGTCGGCCATCACCTTCGCGATCATGGGCGCGAGCAGCTCGGAGTGCCGCCGGGCGTCGGTGGTACACGCCTGCGAGAGGACGCGTTCCCCGTCATGCAGGGCCACGCTCACCGCGGGCGTCGCCGTGTCAAACCCCAGCACCAGCACGTCGAACAGCCTAGTGGCTGCGACCTAGTGCAATGCGGCCTCGGCCGACTGCGCGAAGGCCAGGGCGGCCGAAGACAGCTGGGACGCCGAGACCGGCCCGTAGTTGCCGCGGTTGGAGTGCTGCAGCCCGTTCACCGTCGCCGTCACCACCACGTTGTGGTAGCGGATGACCACGGTGGCCACGTCGGTGACCGCCCCGCCGCGCCGGAACACCTGCGTGGCGCTGAAGGCCTCGTCCCCCAGGCCGGGGAGCGTGGTGACGATCGCGCGCGGCTCGGCCGAATGCGCCGGCGGGTCCTGCATGCCCGCCAGCGCGGAATCGTACGCGTCGATCGCGGCGAAGGTAGCGCTGCCATTGCCGCTGGCCAGGCCGTTCGGCGCGTAGGCGAGCAGGTTGAGCTGGAGCAGCCGGTAGACCGGGGCCTGGTCGACGGTCCAGTTGCAGGCCGACTCGGCGGCGCCGTCTACCGGCAGCGGGGACGCCACCTTGACCTTGCCCGGCAGGTAGTGCTGGACGGTGGCCGACGGGACCGAGCCACAGGCGTCCGGCACCTGCTGGAGCTCACCGCGCTGGAACGTGGTGATCAGCGTGCCCGGCACGACCGACGCCGGACCCGGCCCGCCCGCCGCGAGCAGCACCACGGCGGTCACCGCCCCGGCCGCCACCACCAGGCCCGCCAGCATGACCAGCAACCGCCGCCGCCTGCGTGCCGCGGCCCGCAGGGCCCGCCCGCCCGGGGCGCGCGGCGGCGCGGGGGACGGCTGTTCGTCATCGGCGTCCGGCCCGGCCCACGACGGCGGCCGTTCCCCGTCGTCCTCCTGCCGCGGCCCGTCGAATGGCACGTCGGAGGGCTCGGTCTGCCAGGATCCCATGGGGTATTCGGCGCTCGCCCGGCCGCCGTGACGGGCACCGGCGGCGGGCTGCGGCCGTGCCGGACCGACCGGTGGCAGGTCAGCCCACGGCGGCGGGTCCTGGAATTCCTGCTCGGGCACGGAACGCCTCCGGAGAGGGATACGGTACGTAACGGCGCGATAGGCGAACCGGGGATCAGTACAGCGGAACTATAAACGATCTGCGCAGCCGGTGAGCGCCGTATGCCACCGAGCGCCATGACCGGTGAGCCGGACGGTGCGTGCGTCGCCGTCGGGGTCGGGCTGAATCGCGATCTCCAGCCGGTCCTCGGCGAGGCCTTCGGCCAGGCCTTCGCCCCACTCCACGACCGTGACGGCGCTGGCGATGTCCGCGTCCAGGTCCAGGTCGTCCACCTCGGCGACGCTGCCGAGGCGGTAGGCGTCGGCGTGCACGAGCGAGGGCCCGGATCCGGCCAGCGGAGGGTGGACCCGCGCGATCACGAAGGTGGGAGAGGTGACGGGGCCGCGGACCCGCAGACCCTCGCCGATCCCCTGCACGAGCGTGGTCTTGCCCGCGCCCAGCGGCCCGGTCAAGACCACCAGGTCTCCGGCGCGCAGTTGCGCGGCCAGTTCGCGCCCGAGGTCCTGCATGGCCGCGTGGGTGGCGATGCGCAGGTCCGAGGGCGCGCACCACTGCCCGTTCGGAAAAAAAATCATTCAAGACCGCCCGGATAACTCCGCGGAACCCGGGCCCCGATGCCGGTGGCGATCTCATAGGAGATGGTGCCGAGCGCCTCGCCCCACTCCTGCGCGGTGGCCTCGCCGTCCTCCCCCGGGCCGAACAGGACGACCTCCTCGCCGGCGGCCACCGGCTCGTCGCCGAAGTCGACGACGAACTGATCCATGCACACCGTGCCCGCGATCGGCCAGCGGCGGCCGCGCGCGCTCACCAGCGGCAGGCCGGCGGCCCCGCGGGGCACGCCGTCGGCGTAGCCGAGCGGCACCAGGCCGAGCGTGGTCTCCCTTTCCGTGACGTACCGGTAGCCGTAGGAGACACCCGAGCCCGGCGGCACCCGCTTGACCAGGGCCAGCCGGGCGCGCAGGGACATCGCCGGCCGCAGCCACGACGGCGCGCCGCCCGGCAGGGTGGACAGGCCGTACACGGCGCCGCCGAAGCGCACCAGGTCGAGCCGGGATTCCGGCACGGTCAGCGCGGCGGCGGTGTTGGCGATGTGCCTGATCTCCGGCGTGAGGCCCGCCTTCTCCGCGTCGTCCACGGCGTCGGCGAACGCGGCGAGCTGGGCGGCCACCGACGGGTGCCCGGGCAGGTCGGCGCAGGCGAAGTGGGACCACAGGCCGACCACCTGGATCAGGCCGGCGGCCTGGGCCGCCAGAGCGGCGTCGACCAGCGCGGTCCAGTCCGCGCGGGTGGCGCCGCCGCGGCTCAGCCCGGTGTCGGCCTCCAGGTGCACCCGGGCGGGCGGGCCGGACCGGGTGGCCGCCGCCGCGATCCACCTGAGCAGCCCGGTCGAGCCGGCGGTCAGGTCGACGTCGGCCCGGATCGCGTCCTCGTGCGCGTGCCCGGGCACGCCCATCAGGCACAGCAGCGGCGCGGTGATCCCGGCCTGCCGCAGCGCCAGGGCCTCGGGCACGTGCGCGACGCCGAGCCAGCGGGCGCCCCCGGCCAGCGCGGCCCGCGCGCAGGGCACCAGGCCGTGACCGTAGGCGTCCTGCTTGACCACGGCCATCACCTGGCTGCCGCGCACGAGCTCGCACAGCGCGGCCACGTTCGCGGTGATCGTCGCGAGATCGACGCGCGCCTGCCTGTCCATGACGAATAAAGCTACCGGCCCGGACCGCATGTGCCGACCCTGCTCAAAAATACACGTGTTAGAACGTAAATATCCCGGTTTGTCCGTCAAATGGTTACATCTTAGCTCTTTTCATGGCAGAGAATGACGGCCAGACTAGAGCGGATGTCCGTCAAACGCACAGGAAGGACTCAACAATCATGCGGTGGAAGCAATGGCGCATCGGAGTGATCCTCCCGGCCGCCGCGCTCCTGGCTGCGGCCATGGCCGCGGTGCCCGGTTCGGCCGTCGCGTCGCAGGCCCAGCCGGCCCAGAACTCGCTGAAGTGGGGTCTGTGCAGCGCCGTCTCGCACGGCGCGGACTGCGCCGACGTGTCCAACGCGTACGGGCCGTCCGGCTACAACGGCAGCTACGTCGGCCACGACGAGCCGTCGCTGCTGTTCTACAGCCACCAGGCAGGCTCGGGTAACAACGACAGCTACGTGCTGCGGCTGCCCAAGGACCCGCCGGTACCGCCCAAGCAGAACGGCACGGGAGGCACCGACAACTTCCAGCTTCACCCGGCGTTCTGGGTGGGCATGGCGATGTGCGACTCCCAGTCGTTCCCCAACTTCACCACCAACTGCGCCGCAGACACCGACGCCAACATCTTCAACAGCCCGGATCCGGCCTCCCCGCAGTTCATCGGCAAGCACCCGGGTACCGCGTTCATGGAGATGCAGTTCTATCCGCCCGGCTGGGTGTCGTGGCCCGCGGGCAACAGCTGCGACGCCAGGCAGTGGTGCGCCGCGCTGAACATCGACAGCTACAGCTCCAACCCTGCAGGCGTGAACAACAACGCCACGTGCCTTAACACGGTGGGCTTGGAGTACGTGAACTTCGCGTTTATCACCAAGAACGGCGTGGCCCAGGCCCCGGCCAACCCGAAGGACGCCACCCTGGCGACCTACACGCCCGACCCGACGAAGGACCTGTTCATGAAGTCGGGCGACGCGCTCAGCGTGCGCATGTCCGACACGTCAGACGGCCTGCGCATCATCGTCGATGACCTGACCGCGCACACTTCGGGCTCGATGACCGCGAGCCCGGCCAACGGCTTCGCCCAGGTCAACTACCAGCCCTCCGCCACGGCGTGCAGCGTGACGCCGTACGCGTTCCACCCGATGTACTCCACCTCGAGCCCGGATACCCGCGTGCCGTGGGCGGCGCACTCCTACAACGTGGCGTTCTCCGACGAGATCGGGCACTTCGAGTACTGCGCGACCGCGGATCCCACGAGCGGCGCCTGCACCGCGGCCGGGGTCACCGAGAAGAACGGCACCCTGGACAACGACGACGTCGGGTGCTTCGCCGCCTCGCAGAGTACGCGGGTGCCGATCAGCGGGTGCCTCGGGACCGACAACGACTTCGACGGTCCCGAGTACGCCAACAACTGGCCGGGCACCGGGTCGCTGTTCCACCAGTTCCTCTTCGACGCGCAGCCGATCACGCTGACCAGCCCGCGGTTCAACGGGTTCGGGCGCTACTCGCAGGTGGCGTTCGAGGCGGACATGCCGCGCACCGAGTACGCCAACGTGGGCGGCCCCGGGCCGTACTGCGACCCGAGTAGCGGCGTGGGCTGCGTGAACCCGCCGCCGGGGGCGCAGTTCTACCCGATCTTCACCACGTCGGGGTTCGGCCCGTTCTGCACCTGGCGGGAAGGCGGCGCGCACATGCTGGGCACCACGAATTCCTTCGGGGGTTCGTCGGTCACCGAGTACAAGAACCTGCTCAAGCTGTTCTACCCGGTCGTGACCAACGGGCAGCCGGCGGTCCAGTACAAGTTCGAGGACTTCCACCAGACGCTGGCGAACAACCCCTGCTGATCAGGCTCATAAGGGAGCGGCCAGGCTCCGGAAGGCGTCCGGCAGCGACCTGACCACATCGGAGGCCCCGATCGGGGCCTCCGATGGGCCGTAGGGCCCCCGGGCCGCGGCCAGCCGGGCGGCCATGCCGTGCAGGTAGGCGGCGGCCGCGCCGGCCCAGGCCGGCTCCAGGCCCTGCGCGAGCAGCGCGCCGGCCAGCCCGGACAGCACGTCACCCGTGCCCGCCGTGGCCAGCCACGGCGTCCCGGTCGGGTTCACCAGGACGGTCGGGTCACCCGGCCGCGCGATCACCGTGGTCGAGCCCTTGAGCAGCACGGTGACGCCGAGCTCGTCGGCCGCCCGGCGGGCGTGCTCGAGGCGACGCGCCTCGACGTCGGCCGGGTCGGTGCCGAGCAGCCGGCCCAGCTCCCCGGCGTGCGGCGTGATCAGCGTCGGCGCCTGGCGCGGCAGCAGGCCCGGGGTCTGGCTCACGATGGTCAGCCCGTCCGCGTCGACCAGCACCGGCAGCCCGGTGGCCAGCACCGCGGCGAGCCGTGCCGCCGCGTCCTGGCCGGTGCCCATGCCCGGACCCGCGACCCAGGCCTGGACCCGGCCCACCGCGCCGAGATCCCAGTCGCCCTGGTCGGGGTGCACGGTGAGCACCGCCTCCGGCCACGCCTGCCGCACCGCGGCGGCGGGCACGTCCTCGGTCGCCACCCGCACCATCCCGGCCCCGCCGCGCACCGCCCCGCCGGTGGCCAGCACGGCCGCGCCCGCGAACCGGTCGCTGCCCGCGAGCAGGCCGACCACGCCCCGGCGGTACTTGTCCGACTCGCGCCCGGGCCGGGGCAGCCGCGCGCGATGTCGTCCCGCTGCGGGGCGATGGCGGCGGGCTCGCCGGCCAGGTGCGGCCGCAGGCCGATGTCGACGAGCTCGACGGCGCCCGCGTACCCGGCGCCGGGGTCGATCAGCAGGCCGGGCTTGATGGTGCCGAACGTCACCGTGACGTCGGCGCGCACCGCGGGGCCTGGCACGGCTCCGGTGTCGGCGTCGATGCCGCTCGGCAGGTCGACGGCGACCACGGTCGCGCCGCCCTGCCGGGCCTGCTCGGTCAGCCGGGCCAGGCCGGCGAAGGGCTCCCGCAGGCCGCCGCGGCCGCCGATGCCCAGCAGGCCGTCGACGATCAGGTCGGCCCCGGCGATCAGGTCGGCGGCGTCTTGCGGGCCGTCGGTCACGCGGGCGCCCGCGGCGCGCAGCTCGGTCCGGCCGCCCTCGTGGATCTTGGGTGCGGCCGCGATCGCGGTGACGGCCGCGCCGCGGCGGGCGAGCAGCGCGCCGGCGTACAGCGCGTCCCCGCCGTTGTCTCCGCTGCCGGCCAGCACGACCACCCGGGCCCCGTAGACGTGCCCGGGCTGGGTGGCCAGCAGGGACGCGCAGGCCGACGCGAGCCCGGCGGCGGCCCGCTGCATCAGGGCGCCCTCTGGCACCAGGTCCATCAGGGCGCGCTCGGCGGTGCGCACCGCGGCGACCTGGTAGGCGTATCGCATGGTCTACCGGCCGGCGAGGGCCAGCCGGATCTCGTCCGCGAGCTGGCCGATGACCTGCTCGGCCAGGTCCGCGTCCGCGGCCTGGACCATGAGCCGGATCGCGGGCTCGGTGCCGCTCGGCCGCACCAGGACCCGGCCGGCCTCGCCGAGCTGGGTCTGCGCCCGCAGGACCGCGGCGTCGACCCGCGGTCCGAGCCGCGAGGCGTCGCCGGGCACGTTGACCAGGACCTGGGGGTACTTGCGCATCATCTTGGCCACCGCCGCCATCGGCATCCCGCGGCGGTTCACCGAGGCGAGCAGCTGCAGGCTGGTCAGGATCCCGTCGCCGGTCGTGGCGTGCTCGAGCAGGATGATGTGCCCGGACTGCTCGCCGCCGAGCACGTACCCGCCGTCCCGCATGGCCGCGGACACGTACTTGTCCCCGACCGGGGTCTCGATCACCTCGATGCCGGCCTCGCGCATGGCCACGTGGAAACCCTGGTTGGACATCACGGTGACGACCACCGCGTCGCGAGCCAGCCGGCCCGATTCCTTCAGCTCGGTCGCGAGCACGGCCAGGATGTGATCCCCGTCGAGCAGCTGCCCGTCCGCGTCGACCGCCAGGCACCGGTCGGCGTCGCCGTCGTAGGCCACGCCCGCGTCCGCGCCGTGCTCGACGACCGCCGCCGCCAGCGTGCCCAGGCAGGTCGAGCCGTAGCCCGCGTTGATGTTCAGGCCGTCGGGCTCGGCGCCGATCGCGATGACCTCCGCGCCCGCCCGGCGCAGCGCCTGCGGCGCGATGCGGTACGCCGCCCCGTGCGCGCAGTCGGCCACCACCCGCAGGCCCGCCAGCGCCCTCGGGCCGGGCAGCGTGGAGAGCAGGTAGTCCAGGTACCGTTCCTGCTCGGCGCCGGCGTCGCTGACCCGGCCGAACGACGTGCTGGCGCCGGGGGCGGGGCCCTGGCTGAGCCGGTCCTCGATCTGGTCCTCGACGGCGTCCGGTAGCTTGACGCCGCCGCGGCCGAAGAACTTGATCCCGTTGTCCTGGGCCGGATTGTGGCTCGCGGAGATGACCACGCCGAACGCGGCGCCCAGCGCTCTGGTCAGGTAGGCCACGCCGGGCGTCGGGACGACCCCGAGCCGGAGCACGTGGATACCCGCGCCGGCCAGGCCGGCCACCACGGCCGCCTCGAGGAACTCACCGGAGGCGCGCGGATCGCGGCCCACCACAGCGGTGGGGGGGCCCGAGCCGAGAAGGACGGCCGCGGCGGCCACGGACAGGTCCATGGCCAGGGAGGCGGTCAGGTCGTGACCAGCGACCCCCCGGACGCCGTCGGTACCGAACAGTCGGCCGCGCTGACCCGCTTCACCCATGTCGCTCCCGCGCTCGTTGCCGTCCTGGTGTGCGCTGGCGTGCGGCAGCGTTACCGCTTGGAGTACTGAGGCGCCTTCCGGGCCTTCTTCAGGCCGTACTTCTTGCGCTCCTTGACCCGGGCGTCCCTGGTGAGGAACCCGGCCTTCTTCAGCGCCGGGCGGTTCTCCGGGTCCACCAGGGTCAGCGCGCGAGTCACGCCGAGGCGCAGCGCGCCCGCCTGCCCGGTGACGCCGCCGCCGGTGATCCGGGCCACCACGTCGAACTTGTTCTCCGCGCCCAGGGTCACGAACGGCTCGTTGACGAGCTGCTGGTGCACCTTGTTGGGGAAGTACACGTCGAGCGACCGGCCGTTGATCTGCCACTGACCCGAACCGGGGAGGATGCGGACCCTGGCGATGGCCTCCTTGCGGCGGCCCGTGCCCGACGCGTGACCGGTCACGACCGGGCGCCGTACGACGGCCCGCCCCGGGGCGTCCTGGGCGGTCTCTGTCGTGTACTCCGACGGCGCGTCCGCGCCGTCCGCGCCGTACTCGTCGTCGGCGTACTCCGCGTAGTCCGCGTCGTCCTCGACGCCGGTGTTGGTCGCGCCTGTGGGCTCAGCCACGGTCAGTTCCTCGTGCTTCCTGTCTGCTGTCTTTTACTACTGCTCGATCTGCGTGATCTGGAAAGGCTGGGGCTGCTGGGCCTGGTGCGGGTGATCCGGGCCCGCGTACACCTTGAGCTTGCGCAGCGTCTTACGGCCGAGCGTGTTCTTCGGCAGCATCCCCCTGACCGCCTTCTCCACCGCGCGCTCGGGGTTGCTGGCCATCAGGCTCGCGTAGGAAACCGCGCGCAGGCCGCCCGGGTAGCCGGAGTGCCGGTAGGCGTGCTTCTGCTCCAGCTTGCTGCCGGACAGCGCGACCTTCGCCGCGTTGACCACGATGACGAAATCGCCGGTGTCCACGTGCGGCGCGAAGACCGGCTTGTGCTTGCCGCGCAGCAGCACCGCCACCTGGCTGGCCAGGCGGCCGAGCACCACGTCGGACGCGTCGATGACATGCCAGCGACGCGTGATGTCACTGTCCTTCGGGCTGAAAGTGCGCACAGTCCTGAGCCTTTGCGTATGTATCGTGGTCGTCTGCGGCCCGCGCCTGCTGGTCGTGGCCGCTGGGGTGCACTGCTAGCTGGGGTGCACTGCTAGCCGGGTACATTGCCAGTGCGCCGCGCCGCGCCATTCTTTAACAGCAGAGCGCGCGTGCCGGGCGGAACGCAGCGTGCATGCCCATAGCGCATGACGCCAATGCAGCATACTCCGACTCAGCCGGTGATGCCAAAGCGACGTCCCCGGCACTGACCTGGACGCTACCCTCGTCGTATGGATTATCAGGGCGCGAGGCGCACCCGCTCGGCCACCGGCGCCCGGCACCAGGCGTCCTGGTCGTCTGACGATCCTGGGTACGAGCCGGATCCCGGTCAGGGCACGGCGCCACGCCACGCGATGAGTCCGGGCAGCGGCGCGCAGCAGCTCCTGGGCAGCGGGCCGCAGCAGGTGATGGGTCCCGGCAGCGGCGCGCAGGCGGCCCTGGGCCGGACGCCGGTGCGCGGATTCCCTCCGGTCAACCCCGCTCCTCCGGGTCCCCCTGAGCCGCCCCAGGAGGCGTTCGAGCCCGATGGCGGCACGCCGGACGCGGCGCGAGGACGAGATGACGCCGGTGACCAGGCGCCACGGCGCCAGGACCGTGGCATCCAAGACCGCGGCGCCCAGGACGCGGGGCCGGGCCGCGTGGCTGGCCCTGGCCACGGTCGCGGTCATCGCGGCCGGCGGCTTCGTCGGGTACAAGTACTTCTACGAGCCGCGCGTGAACGCGCCGGTGCCCTCCACGCTCCGGCTGCCGACCAACGCCCCGGGATCGCCGAGCTTCGACAAGGCCCTCGGTACCTGGCAGCACATCGGGACCAGGGCCGAGGATCCCGCACCGTTGACCCTCACCGGGCTCTACCCGCCGCGGTTCACGCTCAACGGCGCCTCGTACACGCGGACCGCGGCCAGCGTGACCAAGGACTGCACGCTGGCGGTGTACGGATCCCAGCTTCAGGCGGCGCTGCAGTCGGGTCACTGCACCCAGCTGCTGCGGGCCAGCTACATATCGGGCGACGGCACGATGATGGGCACGGTCGGGGTGGCCAACCTGAGCACGTCCGGCGCGGCCGAGGCCGCCGGCCACGCCACCGGGCCGCAGCAGATCCTCGCGCCGCTCAGCTCGCAGAAGGGCCCCACGAGCAAGCTGGGGACCGGGACCGGAGTCGTGCAGGCGGAGATCAAGGGCCACTACCTGATCTTGATGTGGGCCGAGTTCACCAGCCTGAAGTCGCCGTCGACGTCGGCCCAGCGGCAGGCTCTCGAGCAGTTCGCGGCCAACCTGGTCACCGGCAGCGCCAACATCAACCTCAGCACCAGGATGGTGGGAACCAAGTAAGCTCGTCGCCGCGCGGAGCTCGCGGGCTTTCGGGTGTCGGCGGCTCGCGCGGCCAGGTCACCGGGGGGCGGGTAGCCGACCTCTTCCAGGCACAGCCCGTGCGGCGGCATGACCCGGACCGCGGGATCGCGGACCGCGGCGGCCAGGACCGCGGCTGGCCAGCCCGGCGGGCGCCGGCCCTCGCCCACGGCGAGCAGCGCGCCGACCAGGGATCGCACCATGTTGTGGCAGAACGCGTCCGCCACCACCGTCGCGACCGCGATGCCGTCCCCGTCGCGCTGGCATTCCAGGCGGCGCAGCGTCCTGATGGTGGTCGCCCCCGGCCTGCGGCGGCAGAACGCGGCGAAATCGTGCTCGCCCAGGACCGGGCGCGCCGCCTCGTTCATGGCGGCCACGTCCAGCCGCCGGAAGAACCACAGCGTCTCGTGCCTGCGCAGCGGATCCGCGCGGGCCGGGTCGTCGCACACGCGGTAGGAGTAGCGCCGCCACAGCGCGGAGAACCGGGCGTCGAACCCGTCGGGCGCGACGTCCGCGCCGTGCACCCGGACGTCG
This sequence comes from uncultured Actinomycetes bacterium, assembly GCA_963705835.1. GTDB lineage: Bacteria > Actinomycetota > Actinomycetes > Streptosporangiales > Streptosporangiaceae > Palsa-504. The sequence goes on along the minus strand of CAVPLC010000083.1, from coordinate 27,058 downwards.
GGCGGCAGCACGCTGGCCAGCCTGGCTACCGGGCCTCGTTCCCGGCCGGCCACGGGCGCCCAGGCGCCCGCGGGCACGTCCGCGTGCACGACCTGCCCGCGCGCGTGCACCCCGGCGTCGGTGCGCCCGGCCACGGTCAGGCCCGGCGGGCCGGGCAGCCGCAGCACCTGGCCGAGCGCGGCCGCCAGGATCCGCCTCGACGGTGCGCCTGCCGGGCTGTGCGGCCCACCCGGAAAACCCTGAACCGTCGTAAGAAAGATCAATTCTTATCCGAACGGTCCCGGGTTCGTGCTCCGAGTCCACCTCAGCCGGTCACGGACTAGGCGCCCCGGCCGGCGTCCTCGGTCTCGTCGCCGTCCTCGTCCTCGTCGGCTTCGTCGACGACGTCGGCTTCGTCCGCATCCTCGTCGTCGGCCTCGTCCTCGTCGTCCTCGGCGGCATCGGTCACGTCGTCGTCGGCCTCGAGGGCCTCATCCGTCGCCACGGCAGCGGCCTCCGGCTCCGCGGCGGTCGCCGCAGCCGCAGGTGCCTCGGCCCGGCGGGTGCGACGGCGCGGCTTGGCCGCGACGGGCTCGCCGCGGACCAGCTCGATCACCGCCATCGCCGCGTTGTCGCCCTTGCGCGGGCCGATCTTGGTGATGCGGGTGTAGCCGCCGTCGCGTTCGGAGAACTCCGGGGCGATCTCGGTGAACAGCTGGTGCACCACGCCCTTGTCGGTGACCACGGTCAGCACGTGACGGCGGGCATGCAGGTCGCCGCGCTTGGCGAAGGTGATCAGCCGTTCGGCTACCGGCCGCAGCCTGCGGGCCTTGGCCTCGGTGGTGACGATCCGGCCGTGCTGGAACAGCGCGGTGGCCAGATTGGCCAGGATGTGCCGCTCGTGGGCCGGGCTGCCGCCCAGGCGGTGCCCCTTGGTGGGGGTGGGCATACGGACCTCTCTCTGCCATATTCAAAGCTCGGGTCATTCAGATTCCCGCGACGGTCCTCGCCGTAAGTTAGCACCGGCCGCTCGTACGGGCCTAAAAGGCCCGTACTCGCTAACCGGTTTCTGAATGACCCTCCCAGGGATATCCGTGGCGGGCGCCACGGCGCCGTTAGTACTGCTCGGTCTCGACGTAGCTCTCGTCGTCGTCCCCGTAGGTGCCGACCGCGCTGCTCGGGTCGAATCCGGGGGGCGAGTCCTTGAGCGACAGGCCCATGTCGATGAGCTTCTGCTTGACTTCCTCGATCGACTTGGCGCCGAAGTTCCTGATGTCGAGCAGATCCTGTTCGCTGCGGCCGACCAGCTCGCCGACCGTGTGAATGCCCTCGCGCTTGAGGCAGTTGTAGGACCGGACGGTGAGGTTGAGGTCCTCGATCGGCAGGGCCAGGTCGGCCGCGAGCGCGGCGTCCGTGGGCGACGGGCCGATGTCGATGCCCTCGGCATCCACGTTGAGCTCCCGGGCCAGCCCGAACAGCTCGACCAGGGTCTTACCCGCGCTGGCCACGGCGTCCCTCGGCCGCATGCTGGGCTTGGTCTCCACGTCCAGGATGAGCCGGTCGAAGTCGGTGCGCTGCTCGACGCGGGTGGCTTCCACCTTGTAGGTCACCCGGAGCACCGGTGAGTAGATCGAGTCGATCGGCACCCGGCCGATCTCCTGGCCCGGCTGCTTGTTCTGCGTCGCCGAGACGTAGCCGCGGCCGCGCTCGACGGTCAGCTCCATCTCGAGCTTGCCCTTGGCGTTCAGGGTGGCGATGTGCAGCTCCGGGTTGTGCACCTCGACGCCGGCCGGCGGCGCGATGTCGGCCGCGGACACCTCGCCCGGGCCCTGCTTGCGCAGGTACATCACCACGGGCTCGTCGTGCTCGGAGGACACCACCAGTTCCTTCAGGTTCAGGATGATGTCCGTCACGTCTTCCTTCACGCCCGGCACGGTGGAGAACTCGTGCAGGACGCCCTCGATCCTGATGCTGGTGATGGCGGCGCCGGGGATGGAGGACAGCAGCGTGCGCCGGAGCGAGTTGCCGATGGTGTAGCCGAAACCCGGCTCCAGCGGCTCGATGATGAACCTGGACCTGAACTCGTCTACCTGCTCCTCGGCGAGCGAGGGGCGCTGAGCGATGAGCATGGATACTTTCCTTTCCGCGACGCCCGCTATATGACGTCGGTGTTTTCCCCGGGGGGCGACCCCGCCGGTGACCCCGCCACCTTGGGGGGCGCCCCACCCCCGGGACCCCTGCGGGCCGGGGGCAGCCCGGGGCAACCCCGGCGGGCCGTCGAGGCCCGTCGGATTACTTCGAGTAGTACTCGACGATGAGCTGTTCCTGGACCTGGGTGTCGATCTGGGCCCGGACCGGCAGCGCGTGCACGAGGATGCGCATCTTGTCGGGAACGACCTCGAGCCAGGCCGGCACGATGCGCTCGCCGGCCTCGGCCCGCGCGATGACGAACGGCGTCATCTCGAGGAACTTGGGGATCACCTCGACGATGTCGTTCTCGCTCACCCGGTAGGACGGGATGTCGACCTTCTTGCCGTTCACCGTGAAGTGCCCGTGGCGGACCAGCTGGCGGGCCATGTCACGGCTCTTGGCGAAGCCGGCCCGGAACACCACGTTGTCCAGGCGGCGCTCGAGCAGCTGGAGCATGGTCTCGCCGGTGCGGCCGTGCTTACGGGCCGCCTCCTCGTAGTAGCCGTGGAACTGCCGCTCGAGGATGCCGTAGATCCGGCGCGCCTTCTGCTTCTCCCTGATCTGCTGGAGGTAGTCGCCTTCCTTCGGCCGGTTCCTGCCGTGCTCACCCGGCGGGTACGGCCGGATCTCGATCGGGCACTTCGGCGAGTCGCACTTGGCGCCCTTCAGGAAGAGCTTGGTCTTCTCCCGGCGGCACAGCTTGCAGTCCGGGCCTGTGTATCGAGCCATCTGTCGCTATCTCCTGGTCAGACCCGGCGCCGCTTGGGCGGCCGGCAGCCATTGTGCGGAACGGGGGTCATGTCCTGGATCGAGCCGACCTCCAGCCCGGTCGCCTGCAGCGACCGGATGGCGGTCTCCCGGCCCGAGCCCGGGCCCTTGACGAAGACGTCGACCTTGCGCATGCCGTGCTCCATGGCGCGGCGTGCCGCGGCCTCCGCCGCCATCTGGGCGGCGTACGGGGTCGACTTACGCGATCCCTTGAACCCGACCTGACCCGCGGAGGCCCACGAGATCACGTTGCCGGTCGGGTCGGTGATCGAGATGATCGTGTTGTTGAACGTGCTCCTGATGTGGGCGTGCCCGTGAGCGACGTTCTTCCGCTCCTTGCGCCGCACCTTCTTGGCGGCGGCCTGCTGACGGCTCCTAGGCGGCATCTGCTTCCTTCGAGGTGATCGGTCCGGATGGACTACTCATTACTTCTTGCCGGCCTTCTTCTTGCCGGCGACCGTCTTCTTCTTGCCCTTGCGGGTACGCGCGTTGGTCTGGGTCCGCTGCCCGTGCACGGGGAGCCCGCGGCGGTGGCGGATTCCCTGGTAGGAGCCGATCTCGATCTTGCGCCTGATGTCGGCCTGGACCTCGCGGCGCAGGTCACCTTCGACCTGGTAGGTCGCGTCGATCCAGTCGCGGAGCCTCAGCAGGTCGTCGTCGGTGAGGCTGCTGACCCTGGTATCTCCGTTGACCCCGGTGGCCTGCAGCGTCTGCAGGGCCCGGGTGCGGCCGATGCCGTAGATGTAAGTGAGCGCGACCTCAACCCGCTTATCGCGGGGCAGGTCGACTCCGGAAAGCCTGGCCATGTGCGGGCAGTGCTCCTTCTTGTCTCACGGAGGTCCTTCGCGCCGCCCCATGCCCTGCCCGGACATGGCCCCGGCCTCCGTCCGGGGGTTGGCCGCCATGACTGGCGGCCTGCGGTGCGCGTCTTTAGGTGTGCGTCTTTCGCTGCACGTCAGCCCTGGCGCTGCTTGTGCCTCGGGTCGGTGCAGATGACCATGACGCGGCCGTGCCGGCGGATGATCCGGCACTTGCTGCAGATCTTCTTGACGCTCGGCTTGACCTTCACGGTGCTGTCTCCACGTAGTCTGATTCGTCTAGTGCTCTGGGTTGTTCAGGGCGGTTACTTGTACCGGTACACGATCCGCCCGCGGCTGAGGTCGTAGGGGCTGAGCTCCACGACAACCCGGTCGTCGGGCAGGATGCGGATGTAGTGCATCCGCATTTTCCCGCTGATATGAGCGAGAACCTTGTGCCCGTTGTCCAGCTCCACCCGGAAGAAGGCATTCGGGAGTGACTCGACAACCGTGCCTTCAATCTCGATGGCGCCGTCTTTCTTGGGCATGTCCTCCGCGCTTCGTTCTATGGTGTGGTCCGCGCCGAGGCGCGGTTTGGTCCCCTTGGACCTGGCCGTACTCGCCCGGGCGGCAAGCCTGCCCCGCCTGGCCCGCGCCCGCGCTGGCTTGGACAGCGGGACGAGATAACCGGAAGGGCTCCGAAGGGTTAGTACGTGCTCGCATACGCGAGCCCCCCGGGCGCAAGCCACGAGGAACCCAGCGGAATGGGCCGGAGCTGAGTTTACTCGACCTGCAGCGCCAACGCGAACCGCCCACGTGTAAGACACATTCGGGCCCGCAGCCTCTATTCCCTGGGACGCTGCGCCCGGCGGATCACCGCCCAGATCCACGGGATCGCGACCAGCGCCCACCACGGGAACCAGGTACCGCCGCCGATCACCGCCGCGACGGCCCAGATCGCGACGAGCGCCGCGGTGACCGCGCCCCAGACCCCCAGCGCTATCGTGCCGGGCGAGAACCTGACCGGGCTCACCGTGCCGCCCGGGTCGCTCGGCACCAGCGAGTGGTGCGGCAGCGCCGCGGCCCGCCGCATCGACTCATGCGGCAGCCGGTACAGGTCGATAGCGGGCAGGTCCTCCAGGAGCTCGTCGAGCTCACCCAGCGTCTTGGCGTCGAGCGCGGCGTCCATGCGGTCGTTGAACTCCTCGGCCGTCAGCCTGCCCGCGGCATGGTGCTCGCGCAGCAGCGCCGCCGTGCGGTCGCGATCCGCGTCCGAGGCGCGGATCCGCGGGTCACCAGGCACCGGGCGCCTTCTTCCTAGATCGGCGGAACGCTGGCAGAGTCCCTGTCTCTAGTATCGCCTAGCCGGGATTCGCCGCCGTCCTCGGCGGTCAGCACCCACGGTCCGTCGCTGGTGATCGCGACCGTGTGCTCGAAGTGCGCGGCCCAGCTCCCGTCGGCGGTGACGACCGTCCAGCCGTCGTCGAGCAGCACCGTCTCCGGGCCGCCGAGCATCACCATCGGCTCGATGGCCAGCGCCATGCCGGCGCGCAGCCGCGGCCCGCGGCCGGCCCGTCCGTAGTTGGGCACCGGCGGGTCCATGTGCATCGCGGTGCCGATGCCGTGCCCGGTGTACTCCTGGACCACGCCGTAGTCGCCCGTCGCCCGGATGCTGGTCTCCACGGCGTGGGAGATGTCACCGAGCCTGCCACCGGGCCGCGCCCGGGCCAGCCCGCGCCACAGCGCGGTCTCGCACGCGTCAAGCAGCGCGGCATGCTCGGCGGAGATGGTGCCCACGCCCACCGTGACGGCCGCGTCCCCGTGCCATCCGCGGACGATGGCCCCGCAGTCGATCGAGACGATGTCCCCGTCCCGCAGGTACCGGGCCGGGCTGCGGGATGCCGTGCACGATCTCGGAGTTCACCGAGGCGCAGATGGTGGCGGGATACCCGTGGTAGCCCTTGAACGACGGGGTGGCTCCGGCCGCCCGTATCTCGCGCTCGGCGAGCGTGTCGAGCTCGCCGGTGCTGACGCCGGGCCGGACCGCCGCCGCCACGGTCCGCAGCGTGTGCGCGACCACGAGGCCGGCCTCGCGCATCAGTTTGACTTGATCGGGCGTCTTGAGCTCGATGCTCATCCCGGGCCGCGGCCACATACCGGCTCTCAGCGCACGAACGGACGGAGGGCGGCCAGCGCCCGGCTGGTGATCTCCTCCACCGGGCCGGTCGCGTCGATGCCGATCAGGAGGTTCTCGTCGGCGTAGAACGAGATGAGCGGGGAGGTCTGCTCGGCGTAGACCTCGAGCCGGTGCCTGATGGTCTCCTCGGAGTCGTCGTCGCGCTGGAACAGCTCGCCGCCGCAGTCGTCACAGATGCCGTCGCGGGCCGGGGGGTCGTACAGGACGTGCCAGACCCGCTCGCACCGGCGGCAGGTCCTGCGCCCCGACAGCCGCCGCACCACCTCGTCCTCGTCCACCACCAGCTCGAGCACCACGCTCAGCCGCGCGTCCCACTCCGCGAGCATCTTCTTCAGGGTCTCGGCCTGCGGCACGTTCCTCGGGAACCCGTCGAGCAGGAACCCCTCCTGCGCGTCGTCCTCGCCGAGCCTGTCCCTGACCATCGCCACCGTGACCTCGTCCGGGACCAGGTCACCGCGTTCCATGTACTCCCTGGCCTTGCGGCCCAGTTCGGTGTTGCTGGTGACGTTGTACCGGAAAATATCACCTGTCGAGATCCTCGGGATCGCCAGGTGCGAAGCTATGAACTGGGCCTGTGTCCCCTTGCCCGCACCGGGGGGCCCGACGAGGACGATGCGCACTATCGCAAGAAACCCTCATAGTTTCGCTGCTGCAGCTGGCTCTCGATCTGCTTGACGGTGTCAAGCCCGACGCCGACCATGATCAGCAGGCTGACCCCGCTGAACGGGAACTGCTGGCCGACCCCGATGGAGGTGAGCGCGACCAGGGGGAACAGCGCGACTATGCCGAGGTACGTCGAGCCAGGCGCGGTGAGCCTGCTGAGCACGTAGCTGAGGTACTCAGCGGTCGGCCGCCCGGGCCGGATGCCGGGGATGAACCCGCCGTACTTCTTCATGTTGTCGGCCACCTCGGTCGGGTTGAAGGTGATCGACACGTAGAAGTAGGTGAACCCGATGATCAGCACGAAGAAGGCGAGCATGTAGATGCCGCCGGTTTGCAGGCTGCTCGAGGTGCCCTGCGCGAGGTAGCGGTCGACCCAGCTCACCCAGCCCTGCGGGTGGGTCTGGCTGCCGAACAGCTGGGCGCCGAGCGTCGGGATGTACAGCAGCGACGAGGCGAAGATGACCGGGATGACGCCGGCCTGGTTGACCTTCATCGGGATGTAGGTCGAGGTGCCGCCGTACATCCGCCGTCCGACCATCCGCTTGGCGTACTGGACGGGGATGCGGCGCTGGGCCTGTTCCATGAACACGATGAACGCCACGATGGCGATCACCACGATCACCGCCACGGCGGCGTAGAAGAACGACTTGTCCCGGTAGATGGCCAGGATCTCGCCGGGGATGACCGAGATCACCGTGGTGAAGATCAGCACCGACATACCGTTCCCGACCCCGCGGTCGGTGATCAGCTCGCCCATCCACATGATGACCGTGGTGCCCGCCACCATCGTGATGACCATCGTGGCGATGTTGAAGACGCCGCCGTTCGGGATGATCGGGTTGTTGGTCGCGGTGCCGCATCCGTTGAACAGCGTGCCCGACCGGGCCAGCTCGACGTAGCCGGTGGACTGGAGGATCGCCAGGCCCACGGTGAGGTACCTGGTGTACTGGGTGATCCTGGCCTGGCCGGCCTGGCCCTCCTGCTTCAGCGTCTCGAGGCGCGGGATCACGACCGTGAGCAGCTGCAGGATGATGCTGGCGGTGATGTAGGGCATGATGCCCAGCGCGAACACCGACAGGTGCAGCAGCGCCTGGCCGCTGAGCAGGTTGACGATGGCCAGGACGCCCGCCGCGGAGCTGCTGCTTGAGGTCGCGTAGTTCGAGCAGAACGCCACGTTCTTCTCGTCGATGCCGGGCGTCGGCAGCGAGGCGCCCAACCGGAACAATGCGATGAGGCCCAGCGTGACCAGCATCTTCTTGCGAAGGTCCGGCGTCTGGAACGCCCGCACGAAGGCCGTCAGCATGCGCAGTCCTCGGTTCGGTTGATCGGGCAGTCCACGTAGTTTACCCGGCAGGCCATGGGTTGTCTCCCTGGCTAAGTGAGCTGGCTAAGTGAGCTCGGTGACGGTGCCGCCGGCCCGCTCGATCTTCTGCGCGGCCGTGGCGGAGAACGCGTGCGCGGTAACCCGCAGGGCCACCGAGAGGTCGCCGGTGCCGAGCACCTTGATCAGCTCACCCCGGCGGGCCGCGCCCTTGGCGACCAGGTTCTCCGGCGTCACGTCGCCGCCCTCGGGGTACAGCTGAGCCAGCCTGCCGGTGTTCACGACCTGGTAGGTGGTGCGGAATCCCGCGTTGGAGAAGCCCTTCAGCTTCGGGACCCTGCGGTGCAGCGGCATCTGGCCGCCCTCGAAGCCCAGGTGGACCTGGGTCCGCGCCTTGGTGCCCTTGGTGCCGCGACCCGCGGTCTTGCCCTTGGACGCCTCACCGCGGCCGACCCGCGTCTTGGCCTTGTGCGCTCCGGGGGCCGGCCGCAGGTGATGCAGCTTGAGCCCGCGGCCGCTCTGTCCGTCCGTGTCCATCTCCGGCATCTAGTCCACTTCCTCCACCGTTACCAGGTGGCGCACGGTCTTGATCATGCCCCGGAACTCCGGGCGATCCGGCATGACGACCACCTGGCCGATCCGGCGCAGCCCGAGCGAGCGCAGCGAATTGCGCTGCGCGCTGTTCCCGCCGATCTTCGACTTGATCTGGGTCACCTTCAACTGTGCCATCGGTCCCTCTCTATGACTCCGGGGGGGACGACCCCCCCGCACCCCCCGCACGCGCTTCGCGCGACATTTACGCCCCGGTCCCGGCGGCCGCGCGCGCGCGCAGCATGGCCGCGGGCGCCACGTCCTCGATCGGCAGGCCGCGCTTGGCCGCGATCTCCTCGGGCCGGTTCAGGCTCTTCAGCGCGGCCACGGTCGCGTGCACCACGTTGATCGGGTTCGACGAGCCGAGCGAGCGTGACAGCACGTCGCTGATGCCGGCGCACTCGAGCACGGCGCGGACCGGGCCGCCGGCGATGACGCCGGTTCCCGGGCTGGCCGGCTTCAGCAGCACCACCCCGGCCGCTTCCTCGCCCTGCACCGTGTGCGGGATCGTGCTGCCGATCCGCGGCACGCGGAAGAAGTGCTTCTTGGCCTCTTCGACGCCCTTGGCGATGGCGGCCGGGACCTCCTTGGCCTTGCCGTACCCGACGCCGACCATCCCGTTGCCGTCGCCCACCACCACCAGCGCGGTGAAGCTGAAGCGGCGGCCGCCCTTGACGACCTTGGCCACGCGGTTGATGGTGACCACGTGCTCAAGGTAGGCAGCTTGCTTATCGGCCGCGCTGCCGCGCCGGTCCTCACGGCGCTCGCGCCGCTCGCCGCCGCCACCGCGCCGCGGAGCTCCTGGCATTAGCCCTTCCTCATCTCTATCTCTGTATAACGTTCAGCAGGCTGCACAGTTGCTGCAGTGCTGACGGTTGTCTTGCTCATCGTTGCAGGGCTCATAGTTGCAGGCCGGCTTCCCTGGCGCCGTCGGCGAGCGCCGCGATGCGGCCGTGGTAGCGGTAGCCGCCACGGTCGAACACCACGGCCGCGATGCCGGCCTGGGCGGCGCGCTGCGCGAGCAGCTCGCCGACCTGGCGCGCCTTGGCCGTCTTGTCGCCCCCGGCCGTGCGGATCGCCGCGTCCAGGGTGGACGCGGCCGCCAGCGTGCGGCCCGCGCTGTCGTCGACGATCTGCGCGAACATGTGCCGGGCCGACCGGTTGACGACCAGCCGCGGCCTGCTCGCGCTGCCGGTGACCTTCTTGCGTACCCGCAGGTGGCGGCGCGTGCGTGCGGCTGCGGACAGCTGCGTGCGAGACCGCACCCGCCCGGTGACGCGTGCGTGCAACCTGGTCTTGGTACCAGCCATGTCTTACTTACCAGCCTTCCCGACCTTGCGGCGGATCTGCTCGCCCTGATACCGCACGCCCTTGCCCTTGTAGGGGTCCGGCTTACGGAGCTTGCGGATTTGCGCGGCTATCTCGCCCACCTGCTGCTTGTCGATGCCCTCCACGACAAACCTGGTGGGCGCCTCGACCCGGAAGGTGATGCCGTCCGGGGGGGTGATGACCACGGGGTGGCTGTACCCGAGGGAGAACTCCAGGTCCTGCCCCTTGGCCTGCACCCGGTAGCCGACGCCGACGATCTCCAGCGTCTTGCTATAGCCGTCGGTGACGCCGGTGACCATGTTGGCGATCAGCGTGCGGGACAGGCCGTGCAGCGCGCGCACCGGTCCCTCGTCGTTCGGCCGGGTCACCCTGATGACCCCGTCCTCGCGGACGACGTCGATGGGGTCGGCCACGGTGTGCGACAGCGTGCCCCTGGGGCCCTGCACGGTGACCTCTCGCCCGTCCACGGTGACCTGGACCCCGCCGGGGATGGTCACGGGGAGCCGCCCGATCCTTGACATAGCAGCTCCTCCCTTACCAGACGTAGGCGAGGACTTCCCCGCCCACGCCGCGCTTCTTGGCTTGCTTGTCGGTCAGCAGCCCACCGGAGGTGGAGATGATGGCCACGCCGAGGCCGCCGAGCACCCGGGGCAGTTCGTCCTTTTTCGCGTAGACGCGCAGCCCCGGCTTGGACACCCGCTTGATGCCGGCGATGGAGCGCTCGCGCGCGTTGCCGAACTTGAGGGTGATCACCAGGTTCTTGCCGACCTCGGCGTCTTCCACGCGCCAGGAGGCGATGTAGCCCTCCTGCTGGAGGATCTCGGCGATGTGGGACTTGATCTTGGAGTACGGCATGCCCACCGTGTCGTGGTACGCCGAGTTCGCGTTCCGCAGACGCGTCAGCATGTCTGCGATCGGGTCGGTCATCGTCATGGCCAACAGGCCTTCCTCACCGCGGTTTCCGCCCTGTGACATCTGGGGGGGCGACCCCCCAGACCCCCCGAGGGGACCTGCGGTGTGCTCGTTCTTATGTCGTTACCAGCTGGACTTGGTGATACCGGGCAGTTCGCCGCGGTGCGCCATGGTGCGGAGGCAGATCCGGCATAGGCCGAACCTTTGGTAGACGGCCCGCGGCCGCCCGCAGCGGGTGCACCGCGTGTAGCCGCGTACCTTGAACTTCGGCGTCCGCTTCTGCTTGACGACCAGCGCCTTCTTCGCCATTGTCACCCCTCCCTGAAGGGAAAGCCGAGCCGCCGCAGCAGGGAGCGGCCTTCGGCATCGTTGGTTGCGGTGGTGACGAGGGTGATGTCCATGCCCCGCTGCCTGTCCACCTTGTCCGGGTCGATCTCATGGAACATGACCTGCTCGGTCAGTCCGAACGTGTAGTTCCCTTGACCGTCGAACTGCCGGTCGGACAGGCCGCGGAAGTCGCGGATCCGGGGCAGCGCGATGGTGAGCAGGCGGTCGAGGAACTCCCACATGCGGTCGCCGCGCAGCGTGGTGTGCGCGCCGATGGGCATGCCCTCGCGCAGCTTGAACTGGGCCACGGACTTCTTGGCCCGGGCCACCGCGGGCCGCTGCCCGGTGATCGTGGACAGGTCGCGCACGGCTCCCTCGATGAGCTTCGCGTCCCTGGCCGCCTCGCCCACGCCCATGTTCACCACGATCTTGGTCAGCCCCGGGATCTGCATCACGTTGCCGTAGCCGAACTCCTCGCGGAGCGCCGGCGCGATCTCGTTGCGGTAGCGCTCCTTGAGCCGCGGCACGGGCGGCGCTTCGGTCGCCATCAGATGTCCTTCCCGCTAGGCCGGACGACGCGGACCTTCCGGCCGTCGTCGTCGAACCGGTAGCCAACCCGGGCGGGCTGCTTGCTGTCCGGATCGGCCAGCTGGACGTTGCTCACGTCGATCGGCGCTTCCTCGTGCGTGATGCCGCCTTCCTTGGCACCGCGCCTGCCCTGGTAGTTGACCTTCTTGTTCTTCTTGACCACGTTGACGCCCTGGACGAGCACCTTGCCCCGGTCGGGGTAGGCCGCGATCACCAGGCCGGTACGGCCGCGGTCGCGGCCGGCCACGACGACCACGTGATCGCCCTTCTTGATCTTCATCTAGAGCACCTCCGGGGCCAGCGAGATGATCCGCATGAACCGCTTCTCGCGCAGCTCACGGCCGACGGGGCCGAAGATGCGGGTACCGCGCGGGTCTCCGCCGTCCCTGATCAGCACCGCGGCGTTCTCGTCGAACCGGATGTAGGAGCCGTCGCCTCGGCGGCGCTCCTTGCGGGTGCGCACCACGACCGCCTTGACGACATCGCCCTTCTTCACGCCGGCGCCGGGAAGGGCATCCTTCACCGTCGCCACGATGACGTCACCGATGCCCGCGTATCGCCGGCCGCTGCCGCCGAGCACGCGGATGCAGAGGATCTCCTTGGCACCCGTGTTGTCGGCGACCTTAAGCCGCGACTCCTGCTGGATCACGTCAACTCCTGCTATCTCACGCCGGGCATCGGAGCCAGGCGGATCTGCTCCTATTTAGCCTTCTCCAGGATCTCGGCCACCCGCCAGCGCTTGGTCGCCGACAGCGGCCGGGTCTCCATCAACAGCACACGGTCGCCGACGCCGCAGGCGTTGGCGGCGTCGTGCGCCTTGTACTTCTTGGTGCGGCGCAAGATCTTGCCGTACTTGGGGTGCTTGACGTGGTCCTGGACCTCGACCACGACGGTCTTGTCCATCTTGTCGCTGACCACGTAGCCTTCCCGCGCCTTGCGGTAGCCGCGCGTCGTCGCGTTCTCGCTCACTCGTCCGCCTCCTCGGCTTCGGTGTCCTCGGCGGCGTCATCGGTGCCAGCGTCGTCGACGGCAGCCGCCGCCGGCGTCTCCGGCTCGAGATCCTCCGGCTCGCCAGATTCCTCGACCAGGGTGATGATCCCGAGCTCGCGCTCGCGCATCACCGTGTAGATGCGGGCGATCTCCTTGCGGACCGCGCGCAGCCTGCCGTGGCTTTCCAGCTGCCCGGTGGCGCCCTGGAAGCGCAGGTTGAACAGCTCTTCCTTGGCCTCGGCCAGCTTGGCGTGCAGTTCTTCCTCGGTGGACACGCGCAGCTGCGCGGTCAGGCCGCTAGCCATCAGCCCTCACTCAACTCTCGCTTGACCACCCGGCACTTCATGGGGAGCTTGTGGATCGCGCGGCGCAGCGCCTCCCTGGCCACCGGCTCGGCGACCCCGGACAGCTCGAACATGACCCGGCCCGGCTTCACGTTGGCGATCCACCACTCCGGCGAGCCCTTGCCGGACCCCATGCGGGTCTCGGCCGGCTTCTTGGTCAGCGGGCGGTCCGGGTAGATGTTGATCCACACCTTCCCGCCGCGGCGGATGTGCCGGGTCATGGCGATACGGGCGGCCTCGATCTGCCGGTTGGTCACGTACGCGTGCTCGAGGGCCTGGATCCCGTACTCGCCGAACGACACGTGGGTTCCGCCGGTGGCGTTGCCGGTCCGGTGCGGCCGGTGCTGCTTGCGGTGCTTAACCCTGCGCGGTATGAGCATGTCCTCAGCCCTCCTCGCCCGCGGCCGCGGTTTCGGCCCGGTTGCGGCGGCGCTGCGGCTCGCGCGGGCGCTGGGTCCGCTGCTGGGCAGCGGCGCGCAGCGCGGCCTGCTGGGCCTCGCGCCCGGCCCGGCTGGTCGGCGCCTCGCCCTTGTAGATCCAGACCTTCACGCCGATCCGGCCGAACGTCGTGCGCGCCTCGTAGAAGCCGTAGTCGATGTCCGCGCGCAGCGTGTGCAGCGGCACCCGGCCCTCGCGGTAAAACTCGCTCCGGGACATCTCGGCTCCGCCCAGGCGCCCTGAGCACTGCACCCTGATCCCCTTGGCGCCGCCCTTCATGGCGCTCTGGATCGCCTTGCGCATGGCCCGCCGGAACGACACCCGGCTGGACAGCTGCTCGGCGACGCCCTGAGCCACCAGCTGCGCGTCGATCTCGGGGTTCTTCACCTCGAGGATGTTCAGCTGGATCTGCTTGTTGGTCAGCTTCTCAAGGTCGCCGCGGATACGGTCAGCTTCGGCACCGCGCCGCCCGATGACGATCCCCGGTCGGGCGGTGTGGATGTCCACCCGGACCCGGTCCCTGGTCCGCTCGATCTCCACCTTGGAGATGCCGGCCCGCTCCATGCCGCGCTGCAGCAGCCGCCGGATCGCCACGTCCTCGGCGACGTATTCCTTGTACAGCTTGTCGGCGTACCAGCGGCTCTTGAAGTCCGTGGTGATGCCGAGCCGGAACCCGTGCGGGTTCACCTTCTGTCCCACTAGCGAGTCCCTCCCTCGGTGTCGTCGGAGACGATGACCGTGATGTGGCTGGTGCGCTTCAGGACGCGGTAACCGCGCCCCTGGGCACGCGGCCTGAAGCGCTTGAGCGTCGGGCCCTCGTCGACCCAGGCCCGGCGCACCCACAGCATGCCCCGGTCCCCGCGCCCGCCGCTGGCGTCCGCGTTGGCGATCGCGCTGGCGAGCACCTTGCCGACCGGGTCGCTGGCCGACTGCGGCGCGAAGGCGAGCACGGCCTGTGCCTCCTCAGCGGGCAGCCCGCGGATCAGGTCCACCACCCGGCGGGCCTTCCGCGGCGTGACGCGGACGTACCGCGCCATTGCCCTGGCTTCCATCACTCGTTCTCCTATCGGCGGCTGCGCCGGTCGTCCTTGACGTGAGAGCGGAAAGTCCGCGTGGGCGCGAACTCGCCGAGCTTGTGGCCCACCATCGACTCGGTGATGAACACCGGGATGTGCTTCCTGCCGTCGTGGACGGCGATCGTGTGGCCGAGCATGGCCGGCACGATCATGGAACGCCTGGACCAGGTCCTGATGACGGTCTTCGTCCCCTTGTCGTTCTGCACGTCCACCTTTTTCATCAGGTGGTCGTCCACGAAGGGGCCCTTCTTAAGGCTACGAGGCATCGCGTAGTGCTCCTACCGCTTGTTCCTGCCGCGGCGACGGCTTATCAGCCGGTCACTCGGCTTGTGCGCCCGCCGGGTCCGGCCTTCCGGCTGGCCCCACGGGCTGACCGGGTGGCGTCCGCCGGAGCTCTTGCCCTCACCGCCGCCAAGCGGGTGGTCCACGGGGTTCATGGCTACGCCGCGCACGGAGGGGCGGCGGCCCTTCCACCGGTTGCGGCCGGCCTTGCCGAGCTTGACGTTGCCCTGCTCGGCGTTGCCCACCTCGCCCACCGTGGCCCGGCAGGTCGCGTCGACCCGGCGGATCTCGCCGGACGGCATCCGCAGCTGGGCGTAGCCGCCCTCCTTGGCCAGCAGCTGCACGCCCGCCCCGGCCGACCGGGCGATCTTCGCCCCGCCGCCGGGCCGCAGCTCGATGGCGTGCACCACGGTGCCCGTCGGGATGCTGCGCAGCGGCAGCGAGTTCCCCGGCTTGATGTCCGCGCCGGGACCGCTCTCCACGCTGTCCCCGGCGGACAGGCCCTGCGGGCAGATGATGTAGCGCTTCTCGCCGTCCGCGTAGTGCAGCAGCGCGATCCGCGCGGTCCGGTTCGGGTCGTACTCGATGTGCGCGACCTTGGCCGGCACGCCGTCCTTGTCCGCACGCCGGAAGTCGATCAGGCGGTAGGCCCGCTTGTGGCCGCCGCCCTGGTGCCTGGCGGTGACAACGCCGTGCACGTTCCGGCCGCCGCGCGAGTGCAGCGGGCGGACCAGCGACTTCTCCGGCTCGCTCCGGGTGACCTCGGCGAAGTCGGAGCCGCTCGCGCCGCGCCGGCCCGGCGTGGTCGGCTTGTACTTACGGATAGCCATTGCTCGTCGAGTCTCCCTTAAGCCCCGAAAATGTCGATCCGGTCGCCCGCGGCGAGGGTCACGATCGCCCGCTTGGTGTCCGACCGCTTACCCCAGCCGTACCGCGTGCGCCGGCGCTTGCCCGGGCGGTTCACGGTGTTGACGCCGGTCACCTTGACCCCGAACACGGCCTCGACGGCCAGCCTGATCTCGGTCTTGTTGGCGCCGGGGGCGACGACGAAGGTGTACTTGCCCTCGTCGAGCAGCCCGTAGCTCTTCTCCGAGACCACCGGCCGCAGCAGGATGTCCCTCGGGTTGTTGTCACGGCTCACTGGTCAGCCCCCCTCCTGGACCTGGAGACGAACGCCTCCAGCGCCTGCTCGGTGAAGACCACGTGGTCGCTGGCCAGCACGTCGTAGGTGTTGAGCTGGTCCTCGGCCAGGACGTGCACGCGCGGCACGTTCCGCAGGGACTTCCAGGTGATCTCGTCGTCGCGGTGCGCGACCACGAGCACCGGCCGGCCCAGCGAGCCGCCAGCCGAGGAAACGGCCCCGGCCAGCACGGCCACGGCGTCCTTGGTCCTGGGCACGTCGCCGTCCACGAAGCCGCTGACCACCTGCACGCGGCCGTGGCTGAGCCGGTCGGACAGCGCACCGCGCAGGGCCGCGGCCTTCATCTTCTTCGGCGTCCGCTGCGCGTAGGAGCGCGGCACCGGGCCGTGCGCGACGCCGCCGCCCGCATACTGCGGAGCTCGGATCGAGCCTTGCCTGGCGCGCCCCGTGCCCTTCTGCCGGTACGGCTTCTTGCCGCCGCCGCGGACCTGGCCGCGGGTCTTGGCGGCGTGCGTGCCCTGCCGGGCCGCGGCCTGCTGGGCCACCACGACCTGGTGGATCAGCGGCACGTTCACCTTGGCCGCGAAGATCTCCTCGGGCAGCTCTACGGTCTTGTCGCTGGTGCCTGACGGCGAGATGACGCTGACGGCGGTCATCGGGCCTCACTCCCCGGCTCTGGTAGGGTCCTGGCCGCGCTGCGGACCAGGACGACGCGGCCGCTCGGGCCGGGCACGGCGCCCTTGATCAGGAGCAGCCCGCGCTCGGCGTCGACCGCGTGCACGGTGAGCGACTGCACGGTGGTGCGCACGCCGCCCATCCGGCCCGCCATCCGCAGGCCCTTGAACACCCGGCCCGGGGTCGCGCAGGCTCCGATGGAGCCGGGCGAGCGGTGCTTGCGCTGGGTGCCGTGCGCGGCGCCGAGGCCCTTGAAGCCGTGCCGCTTCATGACGCCCGCGGTGCCCTTGCCCTTGCTCTTGCCGGTCACGTCGACGTGCTGCCCGCTGGCGAACACCTCGGCGGTGACCTCCTGCCCGAGCGTGTACTCCGACGCGTCGTCGGTGCGCAGCTCGGCCAGGTACCGGCGCGGCGTCAGGCCGGCCTTCTCGAACACGCCGCTGACCGGCTTGGTCACCTTGCGCGGATCGATCTCGCCGAAGCCGAGTTGCACGGCGGAGTACCCGTCGCTGTCGGGGGTGCGCACGGCGGTCACCACGCACGGCCCGGCCTGGACGACCGTGACCGGCACGATCTGCCCGGCGTCGTTGAAGACCTGGGTCATGCCAAGCTTGGTGCCCAGGATCCCTTTGATCTGCTTGCCCATGGTCGGTGCGTTCCTCAGAGCTTGATCTCGATGTCGACGCCGGCCGGCAGGTCGAGCCGCATCAGCGAGTCCACCGTCTTCGGCGTGGGGTCGATGATGTCGATCAGCCGCTTGTGCGTCCGCATCTCGAAGTGCTCGCGTGAGTCCTTGTACTTGTGCGGAGAGCGGATGACGCAGTACACGTTCTTCTCGGTAGGCAGCGGCACCGGGCCGGCCACCCGCGCGCCGGTACGCGTCACGGTGTCGACGATCTTCCGCGCCGAGCTGTCGATGACCTCGTGGTCATATGCCTTGAGCCGGATGCGGATCTTCTGTCCCGCCATGTTTGGCCTCGGTGTCCTTCGCTTAGTGCCAGTCCGCTGTACGTACGTGTTACGCGATCCGGCGGCCGGAGCCTCGCGGTCCCGGCCGCCGGATGCGACGGTTACTTGATGATCTTCGTGACCCGGCCGGCGCCGACGGTGCGGCCGCCCTCGCGGATCGCGAACCGGAGGCCTTCCTCCATGGCGATCGGCTGGATCAGGTCGATGTGCATGTCGGTCCGGTCGCCCGGCATGACCATCTCGGTGCCCTCGGGCAGGTTCACCACGCCGGTCACGTCGGTGGTCCGGAAGTAGAACTGCGGACGGTAGTTGTTGAAGAACGGCGTGTGCCGACCGCCCTCGTCCTTGGACAGGATGTAGACCTGGCCCTCGAACTCGGTGTGCGGGGTGTTGCTGCCCGGCTTGATGACCACCTGGCCGCGCTCCACCTCCTCGCGCTTGATACCGCGCAGCAGCAGGCCCACGTTGTCGCCGGCCTGGCCGTCGTCGAGGATCTTGCGGAACATCTCCACGCCGGTGACGACGGTGGACTGCGCCTTCTCCTTGATCCCGATGATCTCGACGGTCTCGCTGGTGTGGATGGTGCCGCGCTCGATCCGGCCGGTCACCACGGTGCCGCGGCCGGTGATCGAGAACACGTCCTCGACCGGCATCAGGAACGGCTTGTCGACCTCGCGGACCGGCTCGGGGATCGCGTCGTCGCACGCGGTCAGGAGCTCGAGGACCTTCTCGCCCCACTCCTCGTCGCCCTCCAGCGCCTTCAGCGCCGAAACCCGGATGACCGGCACGTCGTCGCCGGGGAACTCGTACTCGGTGAGCAGCTCGCGGACCTCGAGCTCGACGAGCTCGAGGATCTCCTCGTCGTCCACCATGTCCGCCTTGTTCAGCGCGACCACGATGTAGGGCACGCCGACCTGGCGGGCGAGCAGCACGTGCTCGCGGGTCTGCGGCATCGGGCCGTCGGTCGCGGCGACCACGAGGATGGCACCGTCCATCTGCGCGGCACCCGTGATCATGTTCTTGATGTAGTCCGCGTGACCCGGGCAGTCCACGTGCGCGTAGTGCCGCTTCTCGGTCTGGTACTCGACATGGGAGATCGAGATGGTGATGCCGCGCTCCTTCTCCTCCTTCGCGTTGTCGATCTGGTCGAAGGGGGTGAACGGGTTGACGTCCGGCATCTTGTCGTGCAGCACCTTGGTGATCGCCGCGGTCAGTGTGGTCTTGCCGTGGTCGATGTGCCCGATGGTGCCGATGTTGACGTGCGGCTTAGTCCGCTGGAACTTGGCCTTCGCCACTGGTTTCTCCTCGTTGGTTGCGATCTATCCCCGGGCTGGGACCCGGGGATAGGTCCGTACTTACTGCTGGCTACTCGCCTCGCGCCTTGGCGATGATCTCCTTGGCGATGCTGGGCGGGACCTCGGCATACGAATCGAACTGCATGCTGTAATCCGCCCGGCCCTGCGTCCGGCTCCGCAGGTCGCCCACGTAGCCGAACATCTCCGACAGCGGGACAAGTGCCTTGACTGCCCTGGCCCCGGATCGTTCCTCCATGGCCTGGATCTGGCCACGGCGGCTGTTCAGGTCGCCGATGACGTCGCCCATGTACTCCTCCGGCGTCCTGACCTCTACGGCCATGACCGGCTCGAGCAGCACGGGGTTCGCCTGGGTGGCCGCCTTCTTGAACGCCATCGAACCGGCGATCTTGAAGGCGAGCTCGGACGAGTCCACCTCGTGGTACGCGCCGTCGATCAGCGTCACCTTGACGTCGACCATCGGGTAGCCGGCCAGGACGCCGAACTCGGCGGCTTCCTGGCAGCCGGCGTCCACCGAGGGGATGTACTCCCTGGGGATCCGGCCTCCGGTCACCTTGTTCTCGAACTCGTACCCGCCACCGTCGCCGCCGGTCGGCTCGAGGTTGATGAGCACGCGCCCGTACTGGCCGGAACCACCGGTCTGCTTCTTGTGCGTGTACTCGACCTTCTCGACCTTGCGGGTGACGGTCTCCCGGTAGGCGACCTGCGGGCGGCCGATGTTCGCCTCGACCTTGAACTCGCGGCGCATGCGGTCCACCAGCACCTCGAGGTGCAGTTCGCCCATGCCGGAGATGATCGTCTGGCCGGTTTCCTCGTCGGTCCTGACCTGGAAGGTCGGGTCCTCCTCGGCCAGCCGCTGGATCGCGGTGCCCAGCTTCTCCTGGTCGCTCTTGGTCCGCGGCTCGATGGCGACGTTGATCACCGGCGCCGGGAACGTCATCGACTCCAGGATGACCGGCGCGTTCATCGCGCTCAGCGTGTCGCCGGTGGTGGTGTCCTTCAGGCCCATCACCGCGACGATCTGCCCGGCCACCGCGAACGGGCGCTCCTCGCGCTTGTTCGCGTGCATCTGGTAGATCTTGCCGATCCGCTCCCGCCGGCCCTTGATCGAGTTCAGCACGGTGCTGCCCGACTCCAGGGTGCCGGAGTAGATGCGGATGTAGGTCAGCTTGCCGAGGTGCTGGTCCGACATGATCTTGAACGCGAGCGCCGCGAACGGCGCCTCGGGGTCGGGCTGCCGCTCGATGACCGTGTCCTCGTCGCCCACCGCGTGGCCCTTGACCGACGGGATGTCGATCGGGCTCGGCAGGTACTCCACGATCGCGTCGAGCATCGGCTGGACGCCCTTGTTCTTGAACGCGGTCCCGCACAGCACCGGGGTCAGCGCGCCGGCGATGGTCGCCCGGCGGATGGCGGCGATGAGCTGCTCTTCGGACGGCTCGGTGCCCTCCAGGTACAGCTCCATCATCTCGTCGTCGTTCTCGGCGATCGTCTCGAGCAGCCGGTCGCGCCACTCGCGCGCGGCCTCCTCGTGGGCATCGGGGATCGCCACGATGTCGTACTTGTCGCCCTTGCCCTCGGTCTGCCACTGCAGCGCGCGCATCCGGACCAGGTCGATCACGCCGCGGAAGTCGGACTCCACGCCCCAGGGGAGCTGGATGACCAGCGGCGTCGCGCCGAGCCGGTCGGTGATCATGTCCACGCAGCGGTGGAACTCGGCGCCGACCCGGTCCATCTTGTTGACGAAGCAGATCCGCGGCACGCCGTACCGGTCGGCCTGCCGCCACACCGTCTCGGACTGCGGCTCCACGCCCGCCACGGCATCGAAGACCGCGACGGCGCCGTCGAGGACGCGCAGCGAGCGCTCGACCTCGACGGTGAAGTCCACGTGACCCGGCGTGTCGATGATGTTGATGGTGTGGCCGAGCCAGCTCGTGGTGGTGGCGGCAGACGTGATGGTGATGCCGCGCTCCTGCTCCTGCTCCATCCAGTCCATGGTGGCTGCGCCCTCATGGACCTCACCGATCTTGTAGTTGATGCCGGTGTAGAACAGGATCCGCTCGGTGGTCGTCGTTTTGCCCGCGTCGATATGCGCCATGATCCCGATGTTGCGGACCTTGGCGAGGTCTACGGCGGTCTGGGTGGCCACTTTTAAATCCTCGTTCTCGTAAGTCTCGGTTCTGGTTAGCCTTGCGGTTACCAGCGGTAGTGGGCGAAGGCCTTGTTGGACTCCGCCATCTTGTGGGTGTCCTCGCGCCGCTTCACGCTGGCGCCGAGGCCGTTGCTCGCGTCGAGCAGCTCGTTCATGAGCCGCTCGGTCATCGTCTTCTCCCTGCGGTTCCTGGCGTAGGCCACGATCCAGCGCAGCGCGAGCGTCGTGCTGCGGGAGGCGCGGACCTCGACCGGCACCTGGTAGGTGGCGCCGCCCACCCGGCGGCTCTTGACCTCCAGGGTCGGCTTGACGTTGTCCAGTGCGCGCTTGAGGGTGATCACCGGGTCGTTGCCCGTCTTCTCCCGGCACCCCTCGAGTGCCCCGTAGACGATGTGCTCGGCAAGCGACCGCTTGCCCTCCTTGAGCACCTTGTTGGCGAGCGCGGTGACCAGCGGCGAGCCGTAGACCGGATCGGTGACAAGCTGCCGCTTTGTCGCGGGACCCTTGCGAGGCATCTCAGCTCTTCTCCTTCTTCGCTCCGTACCGGCTGCGGGCCTGCTTGCGGTTGCGGACGCCCTGGGTGTCCAGGGAGCCACGGATGATCTTGTAGCGGACCCCGGGCAGGTCGCGCACGCGGCCGCCGCGGACCAGCACGATCGAGTGCTCCTGGAGGTTGTGCCCGACCCCGGGGATGTACGCGGTGACCTCGATCTGGCTGGTCAGCCGGACACGGGCGACCTTACGGAGCGCCGAGTTCGGCTTCTTGGGCGTCGTCGTGTAGACACGCGTGCAGACGCCGCGGCGCTGCGGGCTCTCCTTGAGCGCCGGCGTCTTGTTCTTCGCTACCTTGTCCTGGCGGCCCTTGCGGACCAGCTGCTGGATGGTGGGCAACCGCGTCTCCGTCTTTCCGTCGTTCCGGCCCGCGCTCACACGCGAGCCCCGTCACGTTCGTTTGCTAGCTAGCCTTCGAGGTCTCTAAGCGTTCCGAACGCCCCCGGTTAAGGGGCCTCTAGAACCCGCCTGGCCTGGGCTTTTCTTCTCTCCGCCGACCCCCGAGGTCGGGTGTGTCGCCCTGACCAGGAGTCAGCGGCTCGTAATGAGCCGACTACCGGGAGATAGAAACCCACGCTACCAGCTAGTCGGCCATCCGGACCCGGTCTGGCGAGACCGTCAGCCCTTGACCTGGCCGTCAGCTGGCATGCTTACGTGCCCATGCGAACACGGACACGAATGAAGAACTTACCATGACACAACTCTCAAGCAAAATCGAGCGTCCACCCAACCCGGTCCCCCGGGAGCGTGGATGCTCGTACCCATTGCTCGCACTGTTCTCAACAAGAGACCCGCGCCGTTTAATCCCGCGGCGAAGGAGGTGAATCCTCGGTTTCACCTTGCTAGAGGCAGGTGGAATCCCGGTTTCACCTTGCTGTGGGGCCGTTGCGGGACCCAGAGCGGGACTGGGGCGAGGGCCGGAGCGGGGAGCCACGGTCCGTTCGGCCCGGGGCAAGCGGATCGCGGGGCCGGAGCGGGGAACCACGAACCGTTCGGCACATATATAAGGAGACGGGCTGGCGGCCAGGTTGGAACCGGCCGCCAGCCCGTGACTGGGCCTGGCAGTTACCTACCTGTTGTAGGAGCCGAAGTCGTACTCCTCCAGCGGGACGGCCTCGCCGGAGCCCTGGCCGAAGGCGTAGTCCTCCGGCTCGGTGTAGGCGCCGGGCGGGAAGGCCGAGGAGCGGGCGTCGTCGGTGGGCTCGACCCGGATGTTCCGGTACACCTGCATTCCGGTGCCGGCCGGGATGAGCTTGCCGATGATGACGTTCTCCTTCAGCCCGAGCAGCGAGTCCGACTTGGCGTGGATCGCCGCGTCGGTCAGCACCCGGGTGGTCTCCTGGAAGGAGGCCGCCGACAGCCACGACTCGGTGGCCAGCGACGCCTTGGTGATGCCCATCAGCACGGCGCGGCCGGAGGCCGACGTGCCGCCGTCGTTCACCACGGCGCGGTTGACCTCCTCGAACCGAGGCCGCTCGACCAGCTCGCCGGGCAGCAGCTCGGTGTCGCCGGACTCGAGCACGTTCACCCGCTTGAGCATCTGCCGGATGATGATCTCGATGTGCTTGTCGTGGATCGAGACACCCTGCGACCGGTACACCTCCTGCACCTCGTGCACGAGGTGCCGCTGCACCTCCCGCCCGCCGAGGATGCGCAGCACCTCGTGCGGGTTGACCGCGCCCGCGATCAGCTGCTGCCCCACGGCGACGTGGCCGCCGTCGCTGACCAGCAGCCGGGAGCGCATCGGGACCGGGTAGGCCATCTCCTCGGAGCCGTCGTCCGGGACGATGACGATCTTCCTGGTCTTCTCGGTCTCCTCGATCCTGACCCGGCCCTCGTACTCGCTGATCGGCGCCATGCCCTTGGGGATGCGGGCCTCGAACAGCTCCTGGATGCGCGGCAGGCCGTGGGTGATGTCCTGGCCCGCCACACCGCCGGTGTGGAAGGTCCGCATGGTCAGCTGGGTACCCGGCTCACCGATGGACTGGGCGGCGACGATGCCCACGGCCTCGCCGACGTCCACCCGCTTGCCGCTGGCCAGCGAGCGCCCGTAGCACTTGCCGCAGACGCCGATCTTGGCCTCGCAGACCAGCACGCTGTACGTGCGGATGGCCTCCACCCCGGCCTCGACCAGCCGGTCGAGCATCAGCTCGGTGGTGTCGTCCCCGATCTTGGCCACGATCACGCCGTCGATCTCGATGTCCTCGGCCACGGTCCGCCCGGTGCCGGTGTTCTCGATGTTCGGCAGCTTGCGCAGGTGGCCTTCGGCGTCCTTCTCCGCGATCCGCATGCTGAACGCGCGGTCGGTGCCGCAGTCCTCCTCGCGGACGATCACGTCCTGCGCCACGTCCACCAGGCGGCGGGTGAGGTACCCGGAGTCCGCCGTGCGGAGCGCGGTGTCGGCCAGGCCCTTGCGGGCCCCGTGCGTGGAGATGAAGTACTCCACCACCGACAGCCCCTCGCGGAAGCTGGACTTGATCGGACGCGGGATGGTCTCGCCCTTCGGGTTGGAGACCAGGCCTCGCATGCCGGCGATCTGCCGCACCTGCATCGGGTTACCGCGGGCGCCGGAGTTGACCATCATCCAGACCGAGTTGGTCGCGGGGAAGGCCGCCTCCATGTCCTGCGCGACGTCGGCCGTCGCGTGCGTCCAGATCTCGATGAGCTCCTGACGGCGCTCGTCGTCGGTGATCAGGCCGCGGTCGTACTCCCGCTGCACCTTGTCGGCGCGGCGCTCGTAGGACTCCAGGATCGCCGCCTTGTTCGGCGGCGCCACCACGTCCTCGATGGCGATCGTCACGCCCGCCCGGGTGGCCCAGTGGAAGCCCGCGTCCTTGAGGTTGTCAAGGGCCGCCGCCACCTCCACCTTCGGGTAGGACTCCGCGAGCGAGTTGACGATCACGGTCAGCTGCTTCTTGCCGACTTCGTAGTTCACGAACGGGAAGTCGTCGGGCAGCGTCTCGTTGAAGATGCACCGGCCCAGCGTGGTGCTGAGCCGGACCGGGGCGCCCTCGTCGGCGTCCTCGGCCAGCTCCGTGCCCGCGGGCGGGATGATCCCGTGCAGCCGGATCTCGATCCGGGCCTGCAGGTCGAGCTCACCCGCGTCGTAGGCCATCAGCGCCTCGGCCAGCGAGGAGAACGCGCGGCCCGTGCCGACCGCGTCCTCGGCCTCCCGGGTCAGGCAGTACAGCCCGATGATCATGTCCTGGGTGGGCATGGTCACCGGCTTGCCGTCGGCGGGCTTGAGGATGTTGTTGGTGGACAGCATCAGGATCCGCGCCTCGGCCTGCGCCTCGGCGGACAGCGGCAGGTGCACCGCCATCTGGTCGCCGTCGAAGTCCGCGTTGAACGCGGTGCAGACCAGCGGGTGGATCTGGATCGCCTTGCCCTCGACCAGCTGCGGCTCGAAGGCCTGGATGCCCAGGCGGTGCAGGGTCGGTGCCCGGTTCAGCAGCACCGGGTGCTCGGTGATGACCTCCTCGAGCACGTCCCACACCACCGGCCGGGCGCGTTCCACCATCCGCTTGGCGGACTTGATGTTCTGCGCGTGGTTGAGATCCACCAGCCGCTTCATCACGAACGGCTTGAACAGCTCCAGGGCCATCTGCTTGGGCAGGCCGCACTGGTGCAGCTTGAGCTGCGGGCCGACCACGATGACGCTGCGGCCGGAGTAGTCGACGCGCTTGCCGAGCAGGTTCTGGCGGAACCTTCCCTGCTTGCCCTTCAGCATGTCGGACAGGGACTTCAGGGGCCGGTTGCCGGGGCCGGTGACCGGGCGGCCGCGGCGGCCGTTGTCGAACAGGCTGTCCACGGCCTCCTGGAGCATCCGCTTCTCGTTGTTCACGATGATCTCGGGCGCGCCCAGGTCGAGCAGCCGCTTGAGCCGGTTGTTCCGGTTGATCACCCGGCGGTACAGGTCGTTCAGGTCACTCGTGGCGAACCGGCCGCCGTCGAGCTGGACCATGGGCCGCAGGTCCGGCGGGATCACCGGGATGCAGTCCAGGACCATGCCCATGGGGCTGTTCCTGGTGTTCAGGAACGCGCTGACGACCTTGAGGCGCTTGAGCGCGCGGGCCTTCTTCTGGCCCTTGCCCGTCCTGATGGTGTCGCGCAGGTTCTGCGCCTCGGCCTCCAGGTCGAAGCTGGCCAGCCGGTCCTGGATGGCCTGGGCGCCCATGCCGCCGCGGAAGTACCGGCCGAACCGGTCCCGCATGTCGCGGTAGAGCATCTCGTCGCCCTCGAGGTCCTGGACCTTGAGGTTCTTGAACCTGGTCCAGACCTCGTCCAGGCGGTCGAGCTCCTTGCCCGCGCGGTCCCTGATCTGCTTGCACTCGCGGTCGGAGGACTCGCGCAGCTTGCGCTTCGCGTCGCTCTTGGCGCCCTGGGCCTCCAGCTCGGCCAGGTCGGCCTCGAGCTTGGCCTGGCGGGCCTCGACGTCGGCGTCACGGCGCTGCTCGAGCTGGCCGCGCTCCACGCTGATCTTCGCCTCGAGGGACGGCAGGTCGCGCGCCCGCGCGTCGTCGTCCACGTAGGTGATCATGTAGGCGGCGAAGTAGATGACCTTCTCCAGGTCCTTCGGCGCCAGGTCGAGCAGGTAGCCCAGCCGGCTCGGCACGCCCTTGAAGTACCAGATGTGCGTGACCGGCGCGGCCAGCTCGATGTGGCCCATCCGCTCGCGCCGCACCTTGGCGCGGGTGACTTCCACGCCGCAGCGCTCGCAGATGATGCCCTTGAACCTGACCCGCTTGTACTTGCCGCAGTAGCACTCCCAGTCCCGGGTCGGACCGAAGATCTTCTCGCAGAAGAGCCCGTCCTTTTCCGGCTTGAGCGTGCGGTAGTTGATGGTCTCCGGCTTCTTTACCTCACCGTGCGACCACTGCCTGATGTCCTCGGCGGTGGCGAGGCCGATGCGTAGATCGTCGAAGAAGTTGACGTCAAGCATTGTGTGTATCCCCCTTCTCGATCAGACCTCTTCGACGCTGCTCGGCTCGCGCCGGGACAGGTCGATGCCGAGTTCCTCGGCCGCACGGAACACGTCCTCGTCGGTGTCGCGCATCTCGATCGCGGCTCCGTCGCTGGACAGCACCTCTACGTTGAGGCACAAAGACTGCATTTCCTTGATCAGCACCTTGAATGATTCCGGGATCCCCGGTTCGGGGACGTTCTCTCCCTTGACGATGGCCTCGTACACCTTGACCCGGCCGAGCACGTCGTCGGACTTGATGGTCAGCAGCTCCTGCAGGGCGTAGGCGGCGCCGTACGCCTCCAGGGCCCAGACCTCCATCTCACCGAAGCGCTGACCGCCGAACTGCGCCTTGCCGCCCAGCGGCTGCTGGGTGATCATCGAGTACGGGCCGGTGCTCCGCGCGTGGATCTTGTCGTCCACCAGGTGGAGCAGCTTCAGGATGTAGATGTAGCCGACCGCGATCGGGTCCTTGAAGGGCTCGCCGGTCCGGCCGTCGAA
>CAVPLC010000082.1:0-106133 GCA_963705835.1 uncultured Actinomycetes bacterium | reverse complement strand
TCGACCGCGTCGCAGTGGTCGCGCTGGAGGTCGGCTACGACCGGCCGCCGCCGTCGACTCGCTGCTGCACGGCGCGGGCTTCGAATCGGTGAAGCGCGTGCGCGACCTCGCCGGTCACGATCGCGTGCTCGTCGGTCGCCGTCCGAGCTCGTGACCGACGCCGTCGCGTTCGAGCGCTGTCTCGCCGACGGGGGAGTCGCGGTGTTTCCAGCGGACACCGTCTACGGGCTCGCGTGCGACCCCCTCAATGCCGGCGCGGTGGAGAGGCTGTATCGGCTCAAGAACCGACCGCTCGGAAAGTCCTCCGCGGTGATGTTCTTCGACCTCGAGAGCGCGCTGGAGGCACTGCCCGAGGTGGGCGGGCGAACCCGCGCGGCGATGCGCGGCCTCCTCCCAGCGCGCCTGACGCTCCTGGTCCCCAACCCCTCGGGCCGCTTTCCGCTGGCGTGTGGGGAGGATCCGGCGTCGCTCGGGATCAGGGTCCCGCGGCTGGGGTGGGCTGCCGGGGTGCGGCGGCCGGCGCTTCAGTCGAGCGCCAACCTGGCCGGGGGCTCCGACCCCCGGCGACTCGACGAAGTACCCGGGGAAATCCTCCGGGACGTCGATCTCGCGATCGACGGCGGCGAGCTTCCCGGCACGCCGTGAACGGTCGTCGATCTGCGCGCCTACGAGGAACGAGGGTAATCATGGTGCACGCGCGTGGGAACGACGCGCGAGGACGAGTTGCGGAGCGTTCTGGATGGAGGTTAGGCGCGCATGTCCCCTCGCGGCGTCCCCGTTCGTCTCACAGATGTTCAATTCCCTACTCCACCCAGCAGACTGGGCCCGGAGACCGCCAAGGAGGTCGAGATGAAATACGCACTGTTGGTCTACACCGAGCCCGGCTCGTGGGATGCGCGCACGGAGGAGGAGCGCGAGGCTGATACGCGCGAGTACATGGCGTTCGCTCAGGATCCGCGCGTCGCCGCCAGCGGACAGCTCCAGGGCGTCGAGACCGCGACGACCGTTCGCGTGGACTCGGCCACCGGCAGCACGCTCACAACCGATGGGCCGTTTGCGGACACCAAGGAGGTGTTCGGCGGTTACTACATCCTCGATGCCGGCAATCTCGACGAGGCGATCGCGGCGGCCGCGCGGATTCCGGCCGCACGAAACCGCGGGTCGGTCGAGGTTCGGCCGGTGGTGGAGCGCTAGCGCTGCAGCCTCTCGAGCACGTCTTCCGCCGAGGAGTGGGCTCGGGTACTCGCCTCGCTGATCGGCTTCCTCGGCGATTTTGACCGTGCCGAGGACGCCGCTCAGGAGGCGTTTGCGATTGCCGCCGAGCGCTGGCCGCCTGAGGGCGCGCCGGCGAACCCGGCCGCCTGGCTGATCGTCACCGCGCGCAACCGAGCGATCGATCGGATCCGCCGGGAGCGGACGCTGGCGCAGAAGACTCGCGAGCTCGAGGTTCCCGAGGCGACGATGGATGAAAGATCGATGACCCCTGTGATCGAGGACGAGCGCCTCGAGCTGATGTTCACGTGCTGCCACCCGGCACTCGCCACGGAGGCGCAGGTCGCGCTGACATTGAGGGCCCTCGGCGGGCTCTCGACCGAGCAGATAGCCCGGGCGTTCCTGGTCTCCGAGGAGACGATGAAGCGGCGGCTCTCCAGAGCCAAGCTCAAGATCCCGCGAGGCAGGGATCCCGTTCGTGGTGCCCGCCGACCACCTCCTGCCCGACCGTCTGGCGGCGGTCCTGGCGGTCATCTACCTGATCTACAACGAGGGCTACAGCGGCCGGGTCGATCTCGAGGCCGAGGCCATCCGCCTCGGAGGCGTGCTCGCCTCGCTGATGCCGACGAACCCGAGGTACGCGGGCTGTTGGCGCCGATGCGGTCCACCATTCTCGGCGCGAGGCTCGGTTCGACCGGTGACGATCGTGCTGCTCGAGAAGCAGGACCGATCGCTGTAGGACCGAACACGAGCTCGCCGCCGGTCGAGGAACTGCTTGACCAGGCGATCGCGCTCCGCGGCCGTGGCCCATATCTACTTCAGGCGGCGATAGCGTCGCTCCAGTCCGACGAGTCGATCGATTGGCCCGAGGTGGTCGAGCTCTACGGCCGCCTCGCCGAGATCACGAGCTCGCCCGTCGTCGAGCTCAACCGTGCGGTGGCGCTCGCCAGACGGGGGCAACCGAGGCGGCGCTCGGGATCGTCAACGGGCTCGAGCTCACCGACTACCCCTATTTGCACTCGACGAGGGGCGAGCTACTTCGGCGTCTGAACCGGCTCGAGGAGGCCCGCGCCGCCTACGATCGGGCGCTCGAGCTAACACGTTCTGAACCCGAAATGCGATTTTTGAGCCGCAGAATCGCTCAACTCTGAGTACGCTGGGCGCTCGCTCGTGCGGCCCGACGGGTGGAAAGGGGGGCCGCCACGTAGGAAAAACGATCCCAACTGAAGGAGGGACCGATGATTCGCAAAACCCTGTCGCTCGTACTCGTTCTCGGCGTGACCGGCGGACTGGCCGCGGGCTGTGGAAGCAGCTCAAAGCCGTCGTCCTCGCCGCCCGCGTCGACATCCAGCGCCGGAGGAACCGGGACGAGCGCCGCCGGGAGCACCACCGCCAGCGGCGGCAGCAGCTCCTCCAGCAACCCGGCCGTGGTGGCCGCGGTGTCGGCCTGTAAGTCTCGGATCAACTCGACCGCGTCGCTCTCGTCAACCCTCAAGGCCCATCTCACGAAGTTGTGTGACCAGGCTGGCGCCGGCAACCTGTCGGGTGCCAAGAAGATCGCGTCAGAGGTCTGCAAGGAGATCGTGGACGCGAACCTGCCGAGCGGGACGCCGTCGTCGATCAAGAACCAGGCGTTGGCAGCCTGTAAGAAGGCGGCCTAACGAGGAATTCCACCGGTGGGTCGCCTGAACGGCGACCCGCCGGCTTTCTCATGGCCAGGCCGGTATGGGCCGCTAGCCCGCCCCCGCGGGCGGGTTCCAGATGATCTCCCAGAGATGGCCGTCGGGATCACGGAAGTATCCGGAGTAGATGCCCCAGGGACGCTCGTGCCCCTCGTCGGTGATCGTCGCCCCGGCGGCTTGAGCGCTGCTCAGCACATCGTCAACCTCGGCGCGGCTGGCCACGAGCTGCCCGATGCTGAACCCCGCCGACTTGGGCGGCTCGAGGGCGACCGCCGCGTCCTTCGCAAGCTCAGAGCGCGGATAGAGCGCCAGCTTCATTCCGCCGCCTAGCTCAAACATCACGACCGCCCCCGCGGGCGTCGTCTCGTCGCCTTCCCACTGGGTACCCACAATGCCCGGCGACTCGAGGCCGAGACCCTCCCGGTAGAAGGCCAGAGCCCGGTCGAGATCATCGACCGCGAGCGTGATCAGGTCGATTCGGGCATCCATGATCCGCTCGGAGACTACGGAGTCGGCCGGGTCTTGCGAGTCCGCGCTCGCGCCCCTCAGGCAGCCGCCCCCGAGACGCCCGAGGCGGCCACCACCACTGATATCGTCGGCGGATGTGAGCACCGATCTGCCCGCCGACTACTTCAACCGGCCGCTGGCCGAGGTAGATCCGGACATCGCCGAGGTCCTCGCGCGGGAGCTCGACCGCCAGCAGCGCACGCTCGAGATGATCGCGTCGGAGAACTTCGTGCCGCTCGCGGTCCTCGAGTGCCAGGGCTCGGTTCTGACGAACAAGTACGCCGAGGGCTATCCAGGACGGCGTTACTACGGAGGCTGCGAGTTCGTCGACATCGCCGAGCAGCTCGCGATCGACCGCGCCAAGGAGCTCTTCGGGGCCGAGCACGCCAACGTCCAGCCGCACTCCGGAGCGCAGGCCAACGCCGCTGCGTATCACGCGCTGATGGCGCCGGGCGACACCTTGATGGGCATGGAGCTCGCCCACGGCGGGCACCTCACGCACGGGATGAAGATCAACTTCTCAGGGCGTCTGTATGACATTGCTGCCTACCAGGTCGATCGTGAGACGAGCCTGATCGACATGGACGAGGTGCAGCGACTCGCCGAGGAGCGCCGGCCGAAGGTGATCCTGGCCGGCTGGTCCGCGTATCCCCGCGTTCTCGACTTCAAGCGCTTCCGCGAGATAGCGGATTCGGTCAACGCCTACCTCGTCGTCGACATGGCGCACTTCGCCGGCCTGGTGGCGGCGGGGCTTCACCCCAATCCGGTTCCTCACGCGCACGTGACGACGACCACGATCCACAAGACGATCGGCGGCGGGCGCGGCGGCTCATCCTGTGCACCGAGGAGCTCGCCAAGAAGATCGACTCGGCCGTCTTTCCCGGTCAGCAGGGCGGTCCGCTCGAGCACATCATCGCGGGCAAGGCGGTGGCGCTCCGGATCGCCGCGTCCGAACTCTTCCGGGAGCGTCAGGAGCGAACCCTCGCCGGGGCCAGGGCGCTCGCCGAGCAGTTGCTCGGAGCCGGCCACGGCGTGAGCGTGCTCACCGGTGGGACCGACGTGCACCTCGTGCTCTGCGACCTGCGCGAGTTCTCGCTCGATGGAAAGCAGGCCGAGGATCGGCTCGCCGAGGTGGGGATCACCGTCAATCGGAACGCGGTTCCGTTCGACCCGCGGCCGCCGGCCGTCTCCAGCGGGCTGCGGATCGGAACCCCGGCGCTCGCCACCCGCGGCCTCGGCGTCGAGGACTTCACCGAGGTCGGGCGGCTGATCGCCGAGGCGCTCACGGCCGAGGACTTCGATGCTCGGCGCGGCGAGCTCGCCGAGCGCGCGGCCCAGATCGCCGAGCGGTACCCGTTGTACGCGACGCTCGGCACGCCGGCCGCGGTTTAGTAGTGGAGTACTTCAACCTCGGGGGCACCGGGCTGCGCGTGTCCCGAATCTGCCTCGGGATGATGAGCTTCGGCCCGCACGAGAGCCGGCTGTGGGCGCTCCCGGAGGAAGAGGCCGAACCGATCGTCCGCCAGGCGATCGACGGGGGCGTGACCTTCTTCGACACCGCGGACGCGTATAACGGAGGGGAAAGCGAGCGGATCACGGGGCGCCTGTTATCGAAGCTGTTCGGGATGCGCGAGGAGTACGTCCTCGCGACAAAGGTGTTCATGCCGACGATGCCCGGCCAGAACGGATGGGGCCTCTCCCGCAAGCACATCATGGCCTCGATTGATGCATCGCTCGAGCGCCTCGGCGTCGATTACGTCAACCTCTACCAGATCCACCGCTGGGACTCGAGCACGCCGATCGACGAGACGATGGCCGCGCTCCACGATGTGGTCAAGGCCGGGAAGGCTCGCTACATCGGGGCGAGCAGCATGTTTGCGTGGCAGTTCGCCAAGGCCCAGCACGTCGCCGCGACGCGCTTTGTCTCGATGCAGAACCACTACAACCTGATCTATCGCGAGGAGGAGCGCGAGATGATCCCCCAGTGCCTGGACCAGCGCATCGGGGTGATCCCCTGGAGTCCGCTGGCTCGGGGGTTACTCGCCGGCAATCGAACGCGCGAGGGGGAGAAGAAGACCGCCCGTGCCGAGACCGACGGCTTCGCGGACTATCTGTATAAGCCGGAGGTGGACTTCGACGTGATCGACCGCCTGGCGGAGGTCGCGGCAGAGCGCGGCGATCCACCGGCGCAGGTGGCGCTCGCGTGGCTTCTGCACAAGCCCGGCGTGACGGCGCCGATCGTGGGGGCGACCAAGCCCGCTCACCTCGAGGACGCCCTCGCGCGCCGAGCAGCTGTCGCTGAGCGACGAGGAGATCTCGCCGGCTCGAGGAGCCGTACGTCCCGCACGCGGTCGCGGGCCACGGCTAGGGGCTCTCAGGCGCCTCGTGCGCCGCGCTTGGGGCTGCGCACGACGCGCGGCGGTCGCCCGGACCCGGGCCGGGTCGAAAAAACGGACTATGTGACTGGTTTCTCGCCCCGGCCTTGCGGGGCGCGGGCGTACTGCCGCGCAACGGCACGCCACACCCGCCGCCCTCCCGGCTGCCATCCTTCCCGCTGAATGTCACACCTGTCACATCTGTCACACCTGGACGCGGTCTATGCCTTCCTGGTGGCGATGGGACTGGCCACCGTGCTGACGCCGCTGGCCGGGCGGTTGGCGCTCCGCGTGGGCGCGGTGGCGCGGCCGAGCGAGCGGGGGCTGGCCGAGCGGACCACGCCCGTCCTCGGCGGTCTGGCGATCTTCGTGGGCGTGCTCGTGGCGGCGGCGATCTGGATGCCCGAGACGATCGGGCTCCCCCCCAGCCTGCATATCGCGAAGGGTGCCTCAGGGGGGACCGCCCGTACCTGGGCGATCCTCGTCGGCGCAGCGGTGATCACGATCGTCGGAGCGATCGACGACATCCGCGAGCTCCCCGCGCTCGGCAAGCTCGTCGGCCAGATCATCGCGGCGGTGATCGTCGTCGAGGGTGGGGCGGTCGTGACCGGCGTGAGGATCCCGTTCATCGGGGCGCTCCAGTTCCCCAACACCGGCGGCTTCCTCACCGTGCTGTGGCTGACGTGCAAGACTCGCCAGGTCGACGCCACTCCGCAGGACATCCAGCGGTACATGCAGCTGCAACCCGGCGCCCAGGCCGCACAAGCCAAAGCGCAGCAGGGCGCGCAGGACCACCAGAATGCACTGGACCTCGAGGAGCACAAAGGTACTGTCCGTGCCGGCGTACAAGTCGTGAAGCACATCCTCGACGAGTCCAAACAAGCCAACCAACTCGAACCACTCGCGGTGCAGAGCCTGATCGGCAGCAGCCCAGCGCAGCCCGCACAAGGAGCTAAGTGAACAGAGATCTTTTAAGAGCCCACGAACTGCAAGCCACGATGAACAGCGCAGGCTGGCGAGTCGCCCTCGAAGTCATGGAAAGTATTGTGCGCGACTTCTCGGCAGAAGCTATGGACTGTGACGACGAGTCCAAGATCGTCGGCCTACAACGCGAGGCACGCGCAGCTAGACGCTTCGTAAAAGAATTCAATACAAGGGTCGCCGGTGGTTCTCGGATTGAGAGCGACGTCGACGACTTCCAACCAGTTTCTTTCTAAAGGCCGGATTGGCCACACAGGAGAACAAATTGCCAGCAAAAGAATTAAGCGTTGAAGACCTCGAGAGCATGAGCCTAGAAGACTTCGAAAAGCTCGCAAACCAAGTAGCACAACCGGAAGAACAAAAAGTAGAAGAGCCTGCCAAAGCGGCGGAAGTTACGCCTGCTGTGGAAGACGAGCCAGAAGAGGTTGTCTACCGCCGCGAGATCGACCTTGGCGACGGAGCCGGCGTTCAAGTCTTCGAGGGCGGCAGCTACGACGAACTGATCGACAAGCTGGCCAACGCGCAGCTGCACGCTACGCGCAAGATCCGTGAATTGTCCGCGGTCAAGAAAGCCGAAGCGGCGAAAGAAGAATTGACGCCAGAGCAGGAATTTTTGCTGGCGCAGGAACTGACCTCGAAACCCTCGAAGGTATTGAAGAGCGTGTTCGAGTCAATGGTGGGCATGCCCATCGAAGAGTTTAAGAAGAAGCAAGCGAAGCTTGAGCAGTTGGAATCGAACCAATCCAGCGAACAAGCCGCCGTGGAATTTGTCAACGCCACGCCCGATTATTTCGCGAACCCGCGGAACGGCGAACGGATGACCCGCTACCTCCAGACCTACAAAATGGAGCGCACCACGGAGAACTTCAAAAAAGCTTTTGCAGATTTGTCGGGGAGCGGATTGCTCGAAGCCAAACCTGCAAGTAACGGTGCTGCCAACAAACAGGACGACCCCGATACGCGGATTGCGGAAGCGGAGCCCAGGACTGTTGTGACCCAGCGCAAGGCAGGGAGCGGACTTTCCTCGAGGGGGCGTTCAGCCTCATCGGGTCAGAAAACCGAACTCACACTTGCCGACCTGGAAGCGATGCCGATGGAGCAGTTGGAAGCAATGCAGGCTGCCTATAACGCGTCGGTTCGAGGAGCGTAATCACAATTAGGAGAAACTCCCATGGCTCTACCCACAGCAGCGTCAGTCCTCGCTAGCGGACTGGCCGCCTATCCCACAGTGTTCTACGATCGCAAAGCGATCACGGCACTCGAATCCACCCTCTTCCTCTACTACGGCTGCGAACAGAAACAGATGCCCGATCGCGTCCGGCGTAGCGATGCAAATCTTCGATTACTCCGCGATGGCCGCGAACACCACGCCCGTCACGGAAGGCACCCCGGCCGCTGGTCAGACCCTGACCCAGAACGTCCGCACCATCAACCTGTCGCAGTACGTTGACTATGTCAGCTTCTCCGACAAGGTTGTGCTGACCATGATCAGCGACACCGTCACGGAAGGCTCTGAACGTCTGGCCTATCGTGGCGCCCTCACCGTTGACACCCTGATCAACGCCGAACTCGACGGAACTGCCAACAGCACCGCCGCGGCCACGATCGACATCAACGATGGCAGCCTACATGACCGCCGCGATCTCACGACGCTGCGCTCAGTCCCTGCAATCCGTGAACACCCTCCCGAAGGCCAATGGCCTGTACTTCGGTGTCATCCACTCCCTGCCCGCCTTTGACTTGATCAACGACAGCGCAGCGGGTGGCTTCATCGACATCATGAAGTACACGGACGCAAACGCTCCGAAACTGCAGACTGGCGTAGGCCCGTCGCAGCGCATCGGAAACGTGGGCGGGGTTGAGTGGTTCCAGTCGAACTCCTTGACTCAGTTCGCAGCGTGGCAGTCCACCACCCACATCGGCTATTCGGCCTATGTGATTGGGAAGGACGGCATCTTCGCTAGCTCGCTCGGAAAGACCCAACTGGGTCAAAAGAACTTCGGCGTGAAGGTCAGCAAGTTCCCCGCTGGCTCGAACTCCTTGGATCCGGGTGGAGTCATCGCGGCTGCTGCCAGCTACAACTTCTTCTTCGGCGTCAGCCGTAGAACGGGTAACACCCCTGGCATCCGCCGGGTCCGCGTCGAATCCTCGATCGGATAGTTCCACGGGGCCGTATTGAGAAGTGCGGCCCCACTTTTTCTCAATCATCCGCAGGAGAGTTATGTCCATGAATCGTTTATTCCTCATTGTCAAAGCAAACGGCGAGATCTGGTTGTCTAACGACCCATCTAATGCCAAAAGCCTCACCGGTGTCGCAGTCGGCGGAAGCCTGGAAGTCTATTCCAACAGTCTGCATGTGAAGGTTGCCACCATCACTGGCAACTCCGGCGCCTATGGCATCACGCGTAATACCTCGGCCACCGACGGCCACGGCAACTCCTACTCCAAAGTTTTCTAAAGGCTACCGTGCTGATTCAACCTGATCGCCATGAGTTGGGGGATCTTCGTCTCGATCCCAAAGAGAACCTCGCCAAGATCAAAGAGGACAACCTCAAACTGTTCTCGAAGCACAAGCTGCCCGAACAGGCCCTCCTCGAGAACCAGGACATGGCCCTCGGACAGCCCATGGATTGGCAGTCCTTTGTGCGAAAGCTCGAACTGCTCAGGGTGCCCGACCGCATGTGGATCCACGACGGCGGCTATCCAAACGCCATTGCCATCCATGTCTGGCGGCAGAAGCCTAGCGAGATCGAACCGTGCTGGGACTACGTCGGCGGCTTCATCAAAGGCATGCTGCCAGAATTCAGCGCCATCAAGACCGACGAACATGGCCTTCCCACAGAGGAAGCAGCCGGCGGCCTCCGCGGATGGCGCTCTGTGCTACTCAGTCTAATCGTGAACAAAGTCGTGTCATTCAACGAAGTCGTAAGAGTCTTCGGAGACGCCAATGGCCAGCGTAGCGGCCTCTGGCACAAGCAACTTCAAACCGTCAAAAACTAAGGAGCAACAATGTCTGATGTTAAGGCCGGCATTTCGGCAGACCAACTGAAGGACATCCTGGCAACCGTAATCGCGGAAGCTCGGAAGCCTGTCATCACCGATAAAGAGATTCGTGAAGAAGAGCAGGCGCGGGAAGCTCGCAGAGCCAACGCCGAAGCGAGCAAGCAAGAAGCCGCCAACAAGAAGTTCATGCAGGACACTTGCAGTCACCTCCGTAGAGACGGCAGCTGTCGTGCGGTATTCGTTAAAGGCAGCGGCCCAGACGTCGAGAACTTCCTGATCTGCCAGTTCTGCCAGTGCATCATCCGGCCCAGCGAGAAGCCTGAGCTATTCAACAAGCTCTTCCAAATGGCCGCTGGCGCTTCGGACATCATCTTCTAATGATTAAGACTCCGAAGATGTACCTCGTTTCCCGGGTCGGCGCGGCCATGACTGAAGTTCAGCAAATGCTCGCGCTTACTCCCATTGCTGGTGCGATCTGTGCCAGCCCCGAAGACGCAGTCGCTGCGGAGCCTCTTGACCGAAGTCAAGATCGGCAACCAGGGCCCGCCCCTCGCGATCGTCGCCCAGTTTGAACATCCGTTAACAGTGATCAATGAAGACGGCACAGTGGAGATCCTTTGGCCAGCACGCGGCGCGAGATCGGCTCGTAAATCGGGTCGAAGCGCAGCGAGAGGTCGGTGGTGAGCATCCGCGGCTCGCGGGTGCCGTTACCGTCCGCCTCGGGCACCGTGCCGGCCCCGCGCCGCCCTTCGGCCGCCACTGGTTGGCATCCGACGGCGACTTGAACAGCTCCCACTCGTAGCCGAAGAGGATGTCGAAGAACTCGTTGTCCCAGCGGGTCGGGTGGTTGGTCCAGGTGACCTCGAGCCCGCTGGTGATCGCGTCCCGGCCGACGCCGGTGCGGTAGCTCGACTTCCAGCCGAGGCCCTGCTGCTCGAGCGGCGCGGCCTCGGGGTCGGGGCCGACGTTCGGCTCCGCCGGGCCGGCGCCGTGGGTCTTGCCGAAGGTGTGGCCGCCGGCGATCAGCGCGACGGTCTCCTCGTCGTTCATCGCCATCCGGCCGAACGTCTCGCGGATGTCGCGCGCCGCGGCCAGCGGGTCCGGGTTGCCGTTGGGGCCCTCGGGGTTGACGTAGATGAGGCCCATCTGGACCGCGCCCAGGGGCTCCTGCAGCTCACGGTCGCCGGTGTAGCGCTCGTCGTCCAGCCACACGGTCTCCGGGCCCCAGTAGACGTCGTCCTCCGGCTCCCAGGTGTCCACCCGGCCGCCGCCGAAGCCGAAGGTCGGCAAGCCCATCGTCTCGAGCGCGACGTTGCCGGTGAGGACGAGCAGGTCGGCCCAGGAGATCTTCTTGCCGTACTTCTTCTTGACCGGCCAGAGCAGGCGGCGGGCCTTGTCCAGGCTGACGTTGTCGGGCCAGCTGTTCAGCGGCGCGAAGCGCTGCTGGCCGGCGCCGGCGCCGCCGCGGCCGTCGTGCACCCGGTAGGTGCCCGCGCTGTGCCACGCCATCCGGATCATCAGCGGCCGCGTAGTTGCCGAAGTCGGCCGGCCACCAGTCCTTGGAGTCGGTCAGCACCGCGGCGATGTCGGCCTTGACGGCCGCCAGGTCGAGGGTGTTGAACTCCGCCGCGTAGTCGAAGTCGGCGCCGTTCGGGTCGATCACGGCCGGGTTCTTGGCGAGGATCTTCAGGTTGAGCCGGTTCGGCCACCACTGGCTGTTCGCGTCGCCCTGGGTGGGGTGCACGCGGCCGTGCGCGACCGGGCAGTCCCCTCCGCGCTCGCGCCTGTCGGTCCGTTCCGCGGCCTCCGGGGTGTCGGCGTCGGTGATTACTGGGTCGTGGTCGTTCTCGGCCATGAGAATCCTTCCGGCTACTCGGATGCTTGTGCTCAGAACTTCATGGTGCTCAGGTACTTCAGGTGCTCAGGTACTGCGGGCGGAACAGTCGGCGCATAGGCCCCAGTAGATCACTTCGGCCTCACTGAGAGTGAAGCCGCGGTCGTCCGACGGGAGTCAGGCAAGGCGCCTCGCCGACGGCGCAGTCGACGTCGGCGACGGCGCCGCAGGACCGGCAGACCAGGTGGTGATGGTTGTCCCCGACCCGCCCCTCGTACCGGGGCGGGCCGCCGGCCGGCTCGATGCGGCGCACCAGCCCGGCCGCGGTCAGCGCGTGCAGAGCCTCGTACACCGCCTGCAGGGACACGTGGCCCACGCGCTCGCGCACCCCGGCCGCGACCCCCTCCACCCCGAGGTGGTCCCCGTGCCGGACGGTCTCGAGCAGCGCGACGCGCACGGCCGTGACCCGCAGGCCGGCACCGCGCAGCTCATCGGCGGCGGGCGGCGGCGGTGGGGACACGGTCATGGGGCCAACCTACTCCGCTAGAGGCGAACGTTTCAAGAGAACGATGCATTCAGCTTTAGCTGCTGGGGCAGTAACGGGGCGGCCGGGCGAAGCCACGCGTGCGTTCCGTACGATGCATTTGACCTTAATGGTGCATTTGACCTTAATAATGGACTGATGATCAGGTGGCAGCGATTGTTCAGGGAACCCAGATGACCAAGTTCAGGTCCAGCGCCTACGAGGCGCTGCACGACGTTGTGGCAGACGGGATGACGATCGCGGTCGGCGGCTTCGGGCTGTCGGGCAACCCCTTCGGTCTCATCGACGCGCTGCGCGACACCGGCGCCCGCGACCTGACGATCGTCTCCAACAACATGGGGACCGACGGCTTCGGCCTCGGCCTCCTGCTGGAGTCCAAGCAGGTCCGCAAGGTGATCGCCTCCTACGTGGGCGAGAACAAGCTCTTCGCCCAGCAGTACCTCGACGGCGAGATCGAGGTCGACCTCACCCCGCAGGGCACGCTGGCCGAGCGGCTGCGGGCGGGCGGGGCGGGCATCCCCGCCTTCTACACCCCGACCGGGTTCGGCACCCCGGCGGCCGAGGGCAAGCCGACGGCCGAGTTCGACGGCAAGCACTGCGTGCTCGAGCGGGCGATCGTGGCCGACGTCGGCCTGGTGCACGCGCACACCGCCGACGCCGAGGGCAACCTGCGCTACCGCTACACCTCGCAGAACTTCAACCCCCTGGCCGCGATGTCGGGGCGGACCACGATCGTCGAGGCCGAGATCATCCTCGAGGGAACCTACATCGAGCCGGACTCGGTGATGACCCCGGGGATCTTCGTGCACCGACTGGTCCAGGCGGACCCGGCCCGCAAGCCGATCGAGAAGCACACCGTCCGGCAGCCGGCCGCGGCGCGGGAACAGGGGGCCTGACATGTGGACGCGTGACGAGATGGCGGCCATCGCCGCTCGCGACCTGCGCGACGGCGAGTACGTGAACCTCGGCATCGGCATCCCCACGCTGGTCGCCAACCACCTCCGCCCCGGCGTGGGTGATCTTGCACAGCAGAACGGCCTGCTCGGGATGGGCGAGTTCCCTCTAGCCGGCGAGGAGGACGCCGACCTCATCAACGCGGGCAAGCCACCGGTCACGATCGCGCCCGGCGGGAGCTGCTTCGACTCCGCCACCTCGTTCCGCGATGATCCGCGGCGGGCACGTCGGACACCGAATCCTCGGCGCGATGGAGGTGTCGGCCGACGGCGACCTGGCCAACTGGGCGATCCCGGGCAAGGTCGTCAAGGGCATGGGCGGGGCGATGGACCTGGTCGCGGGCGCGCGCCGGGTGCTGGTGATCACCGAGCACGTGGCCAAGGACGGCACCCCCAAGATCGTCACCGAGTGC
The DNA here is from genome assembly GCA_963705835.1 of uncultured Actinomycetes bacterium. GTDB lineage: Bacteria > Actinomycetota > Actinomycetes > Streptosporangiales > Streptosporangiaceae > Palsa-504. Next base: position 92,629 of record CAVPLC010000082.1, on the reverse strand, counting down.
TCGCTGCCGCTGACCGGGCGCGGCGTGGTCGACCAGATCATCACCAACCTGGCCGTGTTCGACGTGACCGACGACGGGCTGGTGCTGATCGCGATGCCCGCCGACGGCGACGTGGAAAAGCTGCGCGAGTCCACCGGCGCGCCGTTCAAGGTCGCCGACGACGTGCAGACGCTCTAACCGCCGATCATGGGCACTGTCTGGAGCGCCCGCAGGGCGTCGGCGGTTGCGGGGTCGGCCGGGTAGAAGGCTTCGAGGACGAGTTCGGCCAGGGTGACATCGCGGGGCGCGCCGAAAGTGGTCAGCGTGTTCAGGAGGCGGAGCTCGGTCCCGGCGCGCCGGAGCCGCAAGTGGACGAAGATCTCGTCGCCCGCAGGCTCGGTCTCTCCGCCGCCGACGCCGACGCCGCCGACGCCGGGATACTGGCTGACCTCACGCGCCAGGCTGACGAGGAAGGGATCGTCGCTCACGGCGATCTGCCTGCGCAGCCGGCCGATCAGGTGGGCGCTCCATTCCGCCAGGTTGACGATCTGCGGTGCCAGGCCGCGAGGGTGCAGCGAGAGGCGCAGGAGGTTGACGGGCGGCTGGGCGAGCTCAGCGGAGACCCCGGTGATGAGCGCGGCCGCAGTGCGGTTGCGCTCGACGACGTTCCAGTGCCGGTCCATCACGACGGCCGGGTAGGGCTCGTGGCCGGAGAGCAGCTTCGTGAGCGCGGTCCGGGCGGCGTGCAGCCGCTGACCGTCCAGTGGCTGGTGCGGGTAGCGCGGTGCGTAGCCGGCCGCCAGCAGCAGCTCGTTGCGGTCGCGGAGCGGCACGTCAAGCTCGTCGGCCAGGTAGAGCAGCAACTGCCGGCTCGCGTTCGCCTTGCCGGTCTCCACGCAGCCCAGGTGGCGGGTGGAAACCCCGGACCTGGACGCGAGCTCAAGCTGCGACAGCCGACGGCGGAGCCGCCAGGCCCGCAGCGTCTGGCCGGCCAGATACGCCGGTGGTTGCCATGACGGGACGCTAGCAGGGCAGCTGCGCCGGGGTCCACGACCTGTCAGGTCATGGACCAGCTGAGGCGCCGGGCCCGAGACTCGGAGCTGTCCGCAAGGCACCGAAGGCAGCCTGGCGCCGGGCCGGCCGGGAAGAGGAAGCATGCAGTCGAGCGCACAGGCCAGGACACTGAGCCGGCGAGGATCATCCCGCCAGCAGACCCGTCAGGTACTGGCAGCGCACCAGGCCGCCGGGCGGCCGTTCACGGTCGGCGGCGTGCGGAGTTTCGTGCGCGAGGAGGGGGCCGGTCCCCCTGTCGTCTTCGTCCACGGCATGTTGGGCGCATCGTTCACCTACCGCAAGCTCCTGCCCGGACTGGCCGGCTGCGGCATCCGCGCGATCGCCTGGGACCTGCCGGGGTTCGGCTTCGCCGACCGGCCGCGAGACTTCGACTACAGCTGGGCCGGCCTCGGCCGGTTCAGCGTCGACGCCGTCGACGCTCTGCGTCTGGACCGGTTCCACCTGGTCGTCCACGACGTCGGCGGGCCGATCGGCTTCGAGCTGGCGGCGGCGCGACCCGCCCAGGTCCTGTCGCTGACCCTGCTGAACACCGTGGTCGACGTGAGCGAGTCCCGGCCGCCGTGGTCGATGCGCCCCTTCCGGATGCCGGTCATCGGCGAACTATGGAAAGCGGGGATGAGCCGCGCGCTGTTCCGCTCGCTCATGCACCGGCAGGGGATCGGGGATACCACCCAGGCCAGCGGCGCCGAGCTCGACGCCTACCTGGAGCTGATGCGCGGCGACGACGATGGGCGGGCGTTCCTGCGGGTCATGCGCAGCACCGACCAGAGCCCGGCCAAGCAGGCGCTGTACCGAGGCGTGGTCGGCGATCATTCGCGGCCGGTGCAGGTTATCTGGGCCACCGACGACCCGGCGATGCCGGTTGCCACCTACGGCGAGAAAGCCCGCCGCGCAGCGCAGCTGGACTCGCTGATCCGCATTCCCGGAAAGCACTTCCCGCAGGAAGATCAGGCGCCCCTGATCGCGAGCCACGTCGCCGCCATCGTCAGCGCCAAGGCCGGGGCGGACGGGACAGACCAGGTTCGCCTGGCCTAGGAGCCCGGCCCGGCAGGCCCTATGATCGGTGTCCCACCGGCCCGGCGACGACGCCGCGCCTGACTGGAAGGACGCTGATGACCACGAGCGGAGACAACTCACCCGACGGCGGCACCTCGTCGCTGTTCTCCGTGCGGGGCAAGGTGGCGGTGGTCACCGGCGGGTCGCGGGGCATCGGCGCGATGATCGCGTCGGGGCTGGTGCGGGCCGGGTGCCGGGTTTACATCAGCGCCCGCAAGCAGGCGGAGTGCGACGCCAGGGCGGCCGAGCTCTCCGCCTTCGGCGAGTGCGTCTCGGTGCCGGCCAACCTGGGCGCGCCGGGCGGCGTCGATCAGCTCCTGGAGGTCGTCGAGGCGCGCGAGGAGCGGCTGCACATCCTGGTCAACAACGCCGGCGCGACCTGGGGCGCGCCGCTCGAGGAGTACCCGCTCGAGGCGTTCGACAAGCTCTGGAACATCAACGTCAAGGCCATGTTCGAGCTGACCGTGCGGAGCCTGCCGCTGCTGCGGGCGGCGGCCAGCGTCGCCGATCCCGGGCGCGTCGTCAACATCGGGTCGATCGACGGGCTGACGATCCCGGCCACGGAGAACTACGCCTACAGCACGACCAAGGCCGGCGTGCACATGCTCACCCGGCATCTGGCGCACCAGTTGGCCGGGGACCCGATCACGGTCAACGCCCTCGCCCCGGGACCGTTCGACAGCAAGATGATGGCGTTCGTCCTTGACGATCCGGCCGCCCGGGCTGCCGTGGCCGGGCGCATACCGCTCGGCCGCATCGGCGAGCCCGACGACGTGGCGGGCGCCGTGATCTACCTCTCCTCGCGCGCTGGACGGTACGTCACCGGCGCGGTCATCCCGGTTGACGGCGGGGCCGCCTACGCGCGCGCGGCGGACGGCCGCTAGAACACTGAGAGCAGCGATACATCACTGACAGTGAGGTCCGCCGTCGGCCCCGCCATCGCCCAATGGCACACTCTCAAGAGGGCTTATCCGACGGGGGAAGGATATGACGGTGTTCGATGGGGGCGCATCAGATGAGCCGGGCTCGCTGACGGCCGAGGAGCGGCGGCTGCGAGAGGCGCGGGCGGGGACGCCCTGGCGCGCGTGGGGGCCGTACCTGAGCGAACGTCAGTGGGGGACGGTCCGCGAGGACTACAGCGACGGCGGCGACGCCTGGTCGTACTTCACCCACGATCAGGCGCGCTCGCGCGCCTACCGGTGGGGCGAGGACGGGATCGCCGGGATCAGCGATGACAAGCAGCGGCTGTGCCTGGCGCTGGCGCTGTGGAACGAGCGCGACCCGATCCTCAAGGAGCGGCTGTTCGGCCTGACCAACGCCGAGGGCAATCACGGCGAGGACGTCAAGGAGTACTACTTCTACGTCGACAACGTCCCGACCCACAGCTACCAGCGCTATCTGTACAAGTACCCGCAGGGCGAGTTTCCCTACCACGAGCTGGCCGCCGTCAATCAGGAACGGTCACGGCAGGAGTTCGAGTACGAACTGCTCGACACCGGCATCTTCGACGCCGGCGACTACTTCGACGTCGAGGTGGAGCACGCGAAGGCGTCGCCGGAGGACATCCTCTGCCGGGTCACCGTGCACAACCGCTCCGCCCGCGACGCCGTGCTCCACCTGCTGCCCACCCTGTGGTTCCGCAACACCTGGTCATGGGGGGCCGACGAGCCCAAGCCGCGGCTCGCCCGGGCCGACGCGGCCCAGCCGGTGGTGCGCGCCGACGATCACCAGACCGGCGTCTTCTACCTCTACGCCGGCCCGAGGCCGAGCTGCTCTTCTGCGAGAACGAGACGAACACGGCCCGCGTGTTCGGCGCCGAGCAGAGCCCGCGCTTCCCCAAGGACGGCATCGGCGACCACGTCCTGCACGGCGCGGACACCGTCAATCCCGACGGCGAGGGGACCAAGGCCGCCGCGCACGTCCGGCTCCAGGTGCCGGGCGGCGGCCAGGCGTCGATGCTGGTGCGCCTCACCCGGCAGGGCCCGGAGCAGCTCACGGCGCCGTTCGCCGGCGCCGACGAGCTGATCGACGCGCGCCGGGCGGAAGCGGACGAGTTCTACCAGTCGATCACCCCGCCGTCGGTCACCGACGACGCCAAGGCCGTGATGCGGCAGGCGCTGGCCGGGATGCTCTGGTCCAAGCAGTGCTACTTCTTCGACGTGGACCTGTGGCTGCGCGAGCGCGGCCTGCACCCGCTGCGGGCGCCGGCCCGGCGCGGCACCCGCAACGAGTCCTGGTTCCACATGTTCAACCACGACGTGGTGTCCATGCCCGACAAGTGGGAGTACCCCTGGTACGCGGCGTGGGACCTGGCGTTCCACTGCATTCCGCTCGCCATGGTCGACCCGGAGTTCGCCAAGGGCCAGATCGACCTGATGCTGTCGCAGGGCTACCTGCACCCGACCGGGCAGATGCCGGCCTACGAGTGGAACTTCGGCGACGTGAACCCGCCGGTGCACGCGTTCGCGGCGCTGTTCCTGCAGAACCTGGAGGCCGGCCTGGGCGAGGTCGACCTGCCGTTCATGGAGAAGAGCTTCTCCCGGCTGCTGCTGAACTTCACCTGGTGGGTGAACCTCAAGGACCCGTCCGGGCACAACGTGTACGAGGGCGGGTTCCTCGGCCTCGACAACATCGGCGTGTTCGACCGCAGCGCCGCGCTGCCCACCGGCGGCCACCTCGAGCAGGCCGACGGCACCGCCTGGATGGCGATGTTCAGCCAGAACATGCTCGAGATGGCCTGGCGCTGATGGAGCATGACGACAACTACGAGCAGTTCGTGCTCAAGTTCGTCGAGCGCTTCTTCTGGATCGCCGCCGCCACCGACCCGATCGGCGAGAACCCCGACGAGATGTGGGACGAGGAGGACGGCTTCTTCTACGACGTGCTGCGCCTGCCCGACGGCAGCGGCACCCGGCTCAAGGTGCGCTCCCTGGTGGGCCTGCTGCCGATCTGCGCCGCCACCGTCATCGAGGCGGACGTCATCGAGCGTCATCCGGAGGTCGCCCAGCGGGTGGCCGCCTTCCTCGACCGCAACCGGGACCTGCTGACCACGATCGCCGACCCGCTCGCGCCCGGGGTGAACGGCCGGCGCCTGCTGTCCCTGGTCAACGAGGAGAAGCTGCGGCGCATCCTGGCCCGGATGCTGGACGAGGACCGCTTCCTCGGCCCGCACGGAATCCGGTCGATCTCGCGCTGGCACCTGGACCATCCCTACGTCTTCGACGTGCACGGCGTCGAGCACCGGGTGCAGTACGAGCCCGCCGAGTCGACCAGCGGAATGTTCGGCGGCAACTCCAACTGGCGCGGGCCGGTCTGGTTCCCGATCAACTTCCTGCTGATCCGGGCGCTGATCCAGCACTACCGGTACTACGGCGACAGCCTGACGGTCGAATGCCCGACCGGCTCGGGGACGATGATGACGCTGTTCGAGGTGGCCCAGGAGCTGTCGCGGCGGCTCGCGTCCACCTTCCTGCGGGACCGCGACGGGAACCGTCCCGTGTACGGCGGGATCACGCAGTTCCAGGAAGACCCGCACTGGCGGGACCTCATCCTCTTCCACGAGTATTTCCACGGTGACAACGGGGCCGGGCTCGGCGCCTCGCACCAGACCGGGTGGACCGGCCTGGTCGCCCGGCTGATCCAGATCGGCGGGCAGTTCGACGCCGCGACCGTGCTCGAGGACCGGCACTGGCCGCTCGCGCGTCCCTACCGCAGGCCCGCCGCCCCACCCGACCAGTCGTTACGAGGCCGGCGCCTCATCGAGGCTGTCGGGCTGCACCGGAGCCTTATCGCGGCTGCGGAACAGCCCGACAGCGATGAGCGGATAGATCAAGACCGACAGCACGCCCGCGCCGACCAGGGCGGCGGCGGTGGCCGGGAGCATGACCCCGTCCTGCTGGCCGATGTCGGCCAGGGCGATGAGCAGCGGCAGCGAGGTCGCCGTGATGAACGTCATCTCCACCCGCTGCCGGGGTTTAAGGTCATGCCGGTACACCAGCATCGACGGCAGCCCGCGGACGACCAGCAGCAGGACGAAGAGAGCAAGCACCCGCAGCGGGTCCTGGCTGATCGCCTTCAGGTCGATGCCCATCCCCGACGCGATGAAGAAGATCGGGATGAAGATCCCGTACCCGACCGCGTCGAACTTTCGCTCAAGGCTCTCGGTGTCCAGGTTGAGCCTGCGGGTCCAGATCCGCAGCACGATCCCGGCCAGCAAGGCCCCAAGCACGACGTCGAGCCCGAACCGGGCCGCGACGGCGAGCAGCGAGAACAGCAGCACCACGGCCCAGCGCAAGGTGATCTGCCCGGTCGCGTCCTGGCCCTCCCGGATGATCCGCCGCACCGTGGCGCTGCTGGCCAGCCACGGGATCGTGGACAAGATGAGAGCGAGCACTCCCACCCCCACGACCGAGGCCAGCGCGATGAAATGACCCCGCTTGGTGAGGAACACGGCGATGATCACGATGGGGAAGAGCTCACCGACGGCGCCGGCGGCGAACATATGCCGGCCGAACCGGCCGCCGAGCATGCCGTTGTCCCGCAGGATGGGCAGCAGCGTGCCCAGGGCGGTGGTGGTCAGCGCCAGCCCGACGGGCACGAAGTCCTTGATGTAGCCCGCTGAGTACAGGAGCGCCGTCACTGCCACGGAGATCACCGCCGACATCAGCCAGCCGGTGATCGCCAGCCGCCCCGGCCGCTCCCGCAGCAGCAGCGGGTCCAGCTCGTAGCCGGCCAGCAGGAACAGGAACCCCAGGCCCACATCGGACAGCAGCTGGATACTGCCCGTCTCGGCCAGGCCGAGGACGTGCGGGCCGATCAGGACGCCGCCCACCAGGAAGATGACGACCTGCGGAATCCTCGGTCCCGGCAGCAGGGCGACCACCAGCGGCGTGAGCGCGGCCACCACCGCGACCGCTACCAGATCGTTAAGCCCCTGAAGAACGTTCACGATGGCCGTCCGGCCGCGCGTGATCCAGTCATCCGCACCCCCGAGCGGTGATCACCCAGGGTGTACCCACGGATGCCGTGGGTCACGACTCGTCGGCCGGCCGTTTCATCGGGCCATTCGGGTGGAACCACGGTCCGTTCAGAAGAAAAGATCTCCAATCCTTCCTTTGAACGAACCGTGGTTCCACCTCACCGCCCACCCGATCCCCGCCGCCTGCCCACCTGAATCGATCCTGCCGCCGGTACCGTGGCGTCGTGAGCGAGTTCCGGCGAAACGAGGTCGCCCGCGGCCAGGTTCGTCTCAGCTACCTGGACAACAACGCGGGCGGGCCCGTGATCGTGGCCTTGCACGGCCTGGCCGGGACGGGCGATGAGTTCATCGCCACCGCCGACGCGGTCGGCGGCCCGTTCAGGTTCGTGCTTCCCGACCTGCGCGGGCACGGAGCCAGCACGCGGGTGCCTGACGACGTGTCACGGGCCGCTTTCGTGGACGACGTCGCCGCCCTTGTCCGTCACGTATCGCCCGGTCAGCCGGTCACGCTGGTGGGCCAGTCGATGGGCGGCCACACCGCGATCCTGGCCGCCGCCGCCCTTCCGGAGCTGGTCGAGCGGCTCGTCGTGCTCGAGGCGACCGTCGCGGGCGGCACCGATCCGGGACGCCTCGGACACTGGTTCCGGTCGTGGCCGCTGCCGTTCGCATCCCGGTCGGACGCCGTGGAGTTCCTCGGCGACAGCGCAATGTCCCGATCCTGGGCAGACCACCTGGAGCCGGGAAAGGGCGGCGGCCTGGTCCCGCCGTTCGAGGCTGACGTCATGCAGGCTGTCATGGCGGGCGTGGTCGAGCAGCAATGGGAGCGCTGGCGCAGCCTCGCGGTGCCGACGACTGCGGTGTTCGCCGCCGACGGCATGTTCTCAGCCGATGAGCAGGCCGAATTCGTGGCCGCGAGGCCGCATACGCGACACGTGACGCTGAGCTCCGGCTCGCACGACGCGCATCTCGACGCGACCGGCGAGTGGGCGACAGTGCTCCGCGACGCGCTAGCCGATCACGGTGCAGCGGCATCATGAGAGCCGGTGAAGGATTCGGTTTGCCCCTGCCCTGCCCCTGCCCTTGGCAGGCTGCGGCTCGCGCCGCTTCTTGCTGTTATCCGTCGACGGATGCGGGCGGGGTCACGGCTGAAGCCGTCGCCGACCATACGCTGGCCAAGATCAAATAAATGTTTGTCTTTTGCGTCGTGCCCGTGACGCAAAAGACAAACATTTCTGCCAGGCGATCTTCAGCGATCACGCTTCTTGCTGTTATCTGGCATCGGCTTGAATTCGGGGCTCAAATTCCGCCCTCGACATCGTGGACTGGTGTGGTTGGCGCAGTCGACGGGGTCCGATTGGGGTCGTTGGCGTGGCTCACAGGGCCAGGTGTCCACGGTCATTCGAGATGACGACGTAGGTGCGGGTTGGCGTCGCTGAGGTTGCGGATGTGGTGAGGGCAGCCCTTCGGGGTTGTCCTTTTTGGTGTGCGACGGCACGGTGATCACGTCGGGAATGGGTGCGGCCCTCCCCGTGTGATCTTTGGCGAGGTAACCGGGGAAGGCCGCGGGCTGACGCTTGGAGGCGTCGTGCTCACGGTAAACGGTGACAGGGATGTAGTCGAGCGGCAGCTGGGGGACGGGGAGCTGGCGTGCCCGTCGTGCGGCGGGGTGCTCGGGCGGTGGGGGAACGCGGTTACGCGCCCGGTCCGGCAGCTGGGCGGAGACGACGTGCTGGTGACGCCGCGGCGGTCGCGGTGCCGGGGCTGCCGTGCGACGCATGTTCTCCTGCCTGCGCAGCTGCTGTCGAGGCGGGCGGATGCGGGGGCGGTGATCGGCCGGGCGCTGGAGGCTAAGGCCGCGGGGTCAGGGCACCGGGCGATCGCAGGGCTGCTCGGGCGGCCGGAATCGACGGTGCGGGGGTGGCTGCGGGCGCTGGGGCGGAACGCGGGCCGGGTGCGGGAGCGGTTCACGTCGCTGGCGGCGTCGCTGGTGACCGATCCGCCTCTTCCGGCTCCGGCCGGGTCGCCGGCGGCGGACGCGGTCGCCGCGGTCGCGGCGGCGGCCGCCGCCGCCGTGCTGCTGCCCGGCGTGAGCGGCGTGGCGCGGTGGGAGCTGGCGGCGGCGGTGACGTGCGGGCTGCTGCTGGCCCCGTCGTGGCCGGCCGGACGGGGCAACGCGAGCTGGCTCTGGGCGGCGGCCCGCTGAGCCGGGATCCTCGGTGACGCCTGATTTCTGGTGTTTTCACTGAGGAGGGAGCCCATGAACGGGGCTGAAGAGGAGCGCAAGCGGGCGGCGCGGGCCGAGCAGGTGGCGCTGTTCCGTTACCGGCTGATCCGGGAGGCCGCCGACCCGGGCCTGAGCACGCGGCAGCGCGGCCGGATGGTCCGCGAGATCGCGTCGCGGGCGCATGAGGGGCCGTTCGGCGACCCGGTGGCGGTGTCGCGCGGCACGGTCGACCGGTGGATCCGGGCCTGGCGCGAGGGCGGGTTCGCGGCGCTGGCCCCGCCGGCGCGGCAGGTCACGCCCCGCACGGACGCGGCCGTGCTGGACATGGCCGCAGGGCTGAAGCGGGAGAAGGCCGGCCCGGACCGCCGCCCAGGTGCGGCGGATCCTGGAGAAGTCGTGCGGCTGGTCGCCGTCGGTGCGGACGCTGCAGCGGCACTTCGAGACGCTGGAGCTCCGCACCCGCCCGGACGGGACGCCGCCGGAGGTCTTCGGGCGTTTCGAGTGCGCGGCGCCGAACGAGATGTGGACCGGCGACGCCTTATGGCGAATTCGCCATAAGGCGTCTTATGCGGACCCCGTTTTTATGCCGACAACCGCTGCGGAATGGCCGCAGCGGTTGACGGTGGCGTTCTCTTGCCCGGCATAATCAAAGGCTGTCGAGGAACGCGATGACGGCGTCGGACGGCTGGTATCGTCCTGGTGGCGCGTCTTTGGGGGCGGTCCTGGCGATCGCCCGTTCTTTGAGCGCGAGGTCGGCGTGAATGTAGACCTGAGTGGTGACGACCGACTCGTGGCCTAGCCAGAGGGCGATCACGGTGGTGTCGACGCCGGCTTCCAGCAAGCGCATGGCCGCCGTATGACGCATGACGTGAGGCGATATTTTCTTCTCCGCGAGCGTCGGGCACGCCTTTGCGGCGGCCGCCGCGTGCTTGGCCAGGCGCCTTTCCAGCGCGTCGCGGCTCAGCGGGGTGCCGGTGCGGGCGGGGAACAGCGGGCCAGGCAGGTCGGCGCGTTCTTCCAGCCAGTTCTTTAGAACGGTGACGGTGCTGGCGGTCAGCGGGGTGATTCTCTGCTTGCGGCCTTTCCCCAGGCAGCTGACGTGGGCTCCGGTGCCCAGGTGCACGTCGTTCACCTGCAGGGCGACCAGTTCGGAGGCGCGCAGGCCGGTCTGGATGGCCGTGGCGAGCATCGCGTGGTCGCGGCGGCCGGTCCGGGTGGACTGGTCGGGGGCGGCGAGCAGCGCGTCGGTCTCCTTCTCGCTGAGGTAGGTGATGATCGTGCGGTCGAACCGTTTGGGCGGGATGGCCAGGACCCGCTGGATGACGGCTGAGTCCTCGGGATGGCGGAGCGCGGCGTAGCGGAACAGGGAGTGGACGGCGGCCAGCCGGGCGTTGCGGGTGCGGACGCCGTTGCCCCGCACCGTTTCCAGGTGGTCGAGGAACGCGCTGACCAGCGGGGCGTCCAGGTCGGCGACCCGCAGCCGCGACGGGGCGCTGCCCGTCTGCTGCTCGGCGAAGGCCAGCAGGAGCTTGAACGTGTCGCGGTAGGCGGCGATCGTGTGGCCGCTGGCGTGGCGCTGCCGGATCAGCCGGTCGGTGAAGAACGCCTGCAGGGTCGGGGCGAGGGTGCTCACGCGATGCCTCCCGGGTGGTTTTCGAGCCGCTCGGCGGCCAGGGCCAGCAGTTCCGGCGCGGCCGACAAGTACCAGTAGGTATGCCGGGGATCGGTATGTCCCAGATACGTGGACAGGCGGGGCAGCATGGCCTGGACGTCGTCCCCGCGGCGGTACCAGTCCAGGAGGCTGCTGACCGCAAAGCCGTGCCTCAGATCATGAATTCTTGGCCGGCATGCCGCGGACCGGGCGGTGATTCCGGCGTCGGCGGCGATGCGGCGGAACGCTTTCTGGACCCGGGGATAGTCCAGCCGCGTGCCGACGCAGGACACGAGCAGGACGTCACCGGCCCGGTGCGGGAGCAGCCGGTCCCGTTCCTGCTGGTATCGCAGCAGTGCTGCCGTGGTGGTCGGGTCGAGCGGGAGCAGCCGCTGTTTTCCGGACTTGCCGTTGCGGACGGTCAGGATGCCGTGGTCGGCGTCCAAGTCGCCGTTGTCCAGGGCGAGCAGTTCCCCGACCCGGGCGCCGGTCGCCGCCAGCAGCCCGATTAGGGCCGGGTAGGTGGCCGCGCTGACCGGCTGGGGCAGGCAGCCGGCCGCCGTGAGCAGGGCGCCGATCTCGTCGGCGGAATACAGGTACGGGACCGCGCGATGCGACCCGTGCGGGATGAGCCCTGCCGGGGGAACCTCGTGGGCGTCGTCGAGGGAGTGCAGCCAGGACGCGAACGGGCGGACCGCCGACAGGCGCAGCGCGTGCCACCAGGACGCTGCCCCGGCCGGGGCGGTCGCCCAGGCGACCGCGTGGTCGATGGTGACCACGCCGGCCTGCCGTTCTTCCAGGTAGTCGAGGAACTGGCCGATCAGCTTCTCGGCCCGGTCCAGCCTGAACCCGAGCGCCCGGCGGACGCTCAGGTAGCCGGCCAGCGCTTCTCTCAGCGGGCTCACGCGGCCGCCTCCTGCCCGGGCCAGGGCCGTGCCACGGCGCGCAGTGCCGTGACGTCGGCTTTCGCGTAGATGGCGGTGGTGAGCGCGTGGCTGTGCCGGAGGACCTGGCCGATCTCGGCGAGCGACCCGCCGGCGTCCAGCATGGCCACGGCGGCACTGTGGCGCAGGCGGTGCGCGTGGACGGTGCCGAGCCCGGCCTTGCGGGCGGCCCGGGCCGCCACGTTGGTCACCGCTCCGCGGCTCATCCCGCGGTGCGGGCCCCTGTCGCAGAGGAACACTTCCCGGTGGCCGCTGCGGGGCCGGCCGTCTTGCAGGTAGGCGACGATCGCGGTCCCGACGTCGGCGGGCAGCGGGAGCCGCTCGGTCCGGCTGCCCTTGCCGGTGACGGTGACCTCGCCGCGGTGCCAGTCGATGTCCTCCAGCCGCAGGCCCGCGACCTCGCCGGCGCGCAGCCCGAGGCGGGACAGCACCGTCAGGACCGCCAGGTCACGGCGGCCCAGGGCCGTGCCCTGGTCGCAGGACGCCAGCATCGCGGCCACCTGCCCCGCGGGCAGCGCCTTCGGCAGGCCGGCCAGCTTCCGCCCGGCCGCCGCCGGGACCGCGTCCGCGAGGCCCGCCGCGGTGACGCCGCCGACGTGCAGGAACCGCAGCAGGGACCGCAGGGCCGTCACCAGGTGAGGCACCGTGCCGGGACGCTGCCGGGACTGGCCGACGACGAAGTCCATGACCTCCCTGGCGGTCAGCCCGGCCCAGTCCCAGGTCAGGCTGCTCCTCGCGGGCCAGGCCCGCCAGGAACGGGCGGAGCGCCATCACGTTGCGGGCGATCGTCTTCGCGGACAGGCCCCGTTCGGTGGCCAGGTACGCCGGCATACCGGGCGAGCAGGGCATCCGCCGGCATGGCCGGCGGGACCGGCCCGGGGGCCGGGGCCGCCCCGATGCCGCTCAGGTACTCCAGCAGCGGCGCCAGCGACCCGATCCGCAGCAGGAGCGAGCGCCCCGCCGCCCGCCGGTCCGCGAGGAACGCTTCCCCGGCCGCCTCGTCCAGCGCGGAAGCGTCCAGCCCCCTGGCCCCCAGCCACCGGCTCACGTGCGCCAGCCGGCGCACGTGGATCACCACCACGCTGGCCGCGTAACCCTGCCTGGCCAGGTCGTCCGCGAATCCTTCCGCGTATCTCTCCAGCGGCCCCGATAGCGCCACCTTCGACAGTTCACTCACGATCTTCCCCCTCTGCGACTGCTTCGACACGGAGAGACAATAGGGAGCGGCGAACGGGAAAGGCACGTGATTATGCCGACTTATGACCAGGCCAATACCGGCTCATTAGCATTCCGCGGCGGTTGTCGGCATAAAAACGGGGTCCGCATAAGACGCCCTGCACGGGCCGCGGATCGGCGGCCGGAAGGCGTACCTGTTCTGCTTCATCGACGACCACTCGCGAGCCGTGATGGCCGCCCGCTGGGGCTATTTCGAGGACACCGTCCGGCTGGCGGCCGCGCTGCGCCCGGCGCTGGCCGCCCGCGGCGTCCCTGCCCGGATATATACCGATAACGGCTCTGCCTTCGTCGATGCGGCGGTGAACCGGGCGGCGGCGAGGCTGGGGATCAAGATCACGCACAGCGCGCCCGGCCGGCCGGAAGGCAGGGGGAAAATTGAGCGCTTCTTCCGGACTGTCCGGGAGGAGTTCCTGGTCGAGATCGGCGACGGCTCCGGGGTGGCGAGCCTGGCGGAGCTGAACCGGCTGTTCACCGCCTGGTGCGAGCGGGTCTACCACGCCCGGCCTCATTCGGAGACCGGCCAGCCGCCGATGGAACGCTGGCTGGCCGGGGCGCCGTTCCCGGTCCCGGATCCCGACCGGCTGCGGGAGGCGTTCTTGTGGTCCGAGCACCGGATCGTCCGCAAGGACGCCACGCTCAGCCTGTTCGGTGTCCTTTACCAGGTCAGCGACCTGTCCCTGGCCGGCCGGAAGATCGAGTGCGTCTTCGACCCCTTTGACATGTCGGTCCTGGAGGTCCGCTGGAACGGGCAGGCCGCACGGCACCGCGGTGCCGCAGGAGACCGGCCGTCACTCCCACCCGAAGGCGAGGCCGGAGCAGCCGGATGTCCCGCCGGCGCCGACCGGGATCGACTACCTCGGCCTGATCCGGGCCGAGCACGAGGAAGCCGCCCGCCGGGACCGGATCCGCTACGACGCCCTCGCCGCCGGCGAGGACGGCCAGGACCAGGACACGGCGGAGGGCGGCCGGTGACCGCCGTCCCGGCCGCGCAGGTCAGCGACGTCCTCGCCTGGGCCGCCCGCCTGTCAGCCGACCCGGCGGCCGGCCCCGCCGAGACCGCCGCCTACCTCACCGCCAAAGCCGCCGTCCTGGAGCGCATCGCCGCCGAGCGCGAGGCAGGCGGCTGGAGCCCGAAGACGCCCGGGCCGCCCGCGCCGCCGCCGCCCGGGCCCGCGAGGCGGCCGACACCGCCGCGCTGGCCGCCGCGGCCGGCATCACCACCCTGGAGGACTGATGATCGACCTGAAGAACCACTACGGGTTCACCCGGACCCCGTTCGGCAAGGACCTCGCCCCGTCCATGCTGCACCGCTACCCCGCCCACTCCGAGGCCGTCGCCCGCATCACCTGGTGCGCCCGCGAGCGGGCGCTGGGCGTCATCACGGGCGAAGTCGGCTCCGGGAAGACGGCCGCCGCCCGCGCCGCCGTCACCGCGCTCGACCAGACCCGCCACACCCTCATCTACCTGCCCGACCCGACGACGGGCACGAGAGGAATCCACCACCACATCGTGACGGCACTCGGCGGACGGCCCGCCCACGGATCGGCCGTGCTCGCCGCCCAGGCCGCCGCCCTCATCGCCGCAGAGCGCGGCGAGCGCGGCAGGCTTCCCCTGCTGGTCGTCGACGAGGCCCACCTGCTGGGCCATACCCACCTGGAGGCCATCAGGCTCCTGACCAACGCGGAGATGGACGCCGCCAGCCCGCTCGCCTGCCTGCTCATCGGCCAGCCCACGCTCAGGAGAATGCTGCGCCTGGGCGTGCTGGCAGCCCTCGACCAGCGGATCGGACTGAGGTACGCGATGCCCGCCATGACGCCCGCGCAGACATCGGACTACATCACCCACCACCTGAAGCTCGCCGGGCGATCCGACACCCTGTTCAGCGACGACGCCATGGCCCTCGTCCACGACGCCGCCCGGGGCCTGCCGCGGGCCGTCAACAACATCGCCACCCAGGCGCTCGTCGCCGCGATGGCCGACCGCAAGAACATCATCGACGAGCAGTCCGCCCGCACCGCAGTCAGCGAGATCACGTCAGACTGACCACCACCGCGCCACCCCGCACACCAAGGCCCCGCCGGCTGACGCCGACGGGGCCTTACTCACACCCGCACATGCTCACCGCAGATGACGCCTTCATCCTCATCTTGAATGGCCGTGCACACCAGGGACGCCGCGAGGGCCGTCGCGGCGGCGGCGACTGACCGGCACAGCCGGTTGGCGCGGGCGATGTCGGCCAGCTCGGGCGGGCGCCCGGTGCCGAGTTCGGGCCGGCGCTCGGGCCGACCTGAATAGCTGAGCGGGCCGCCCAGGCGAAGGCCGAGCGCGCCGGCGAAGGCGGCCTCGCACCAGCCGGCGTTCGGGCTCGGATGCGCTGGCCCGTACTGCAGCGCGATCCGCCAGGTTGCCGCCGGGCGGCCGCCCACGACCGGGGCGCACGCCGCCGCCAGCAGCGCGGTGACGCGCGCGGGCGCCCAGTTGGCCACGTCATCCAGGCGCGCGGACGCCCAGCCGAACCGCTCGTACCGGGGCGAGCGGTGCCCGACCATGGCATCGAGGGTGTTGGCGGCCCGGTAGCCGGCCAGGCCGGGCGGCCCGGCCAGCGCTCCCCACAGCAGCGGGGCGACGATGGCGTCGCTGCAGTTCTCCGCCACCGATTCCACCACCGCCCGGGCGATCCCCGCCTCATCCAGCCGCGCGGGATCACGCCCGCAGAGGTTCGGCAGCAGCCTGCGGGCCCCCGGCAGGTCGCCCGCCAGCAGCGCGCGCTGGATCCGCGCGGCCTCGACGGTGAGCGATCTGGCGCCCGTAACCGCCCAGGTGACGGTCCCGGCGCAGGCCAATCGGGCAACCGGGCGGTGCCCGAATAGCCTCGCGGCGGCCAGCGCCGGCGCGATCGCCAGCGCCTCGCAGCAGGCGGTGAAGGCCGCGCCCCTGGTCTTGTCGTCGGCGTACAGGCGCCGCTCGATGCGCGTTGCCGCCTGCCCGAACAGGGCAACCGGATGGCCGCGGCGTGGATCGCCGAGCAGCGCGTCGGCGAGGACGCCGGCCACGATGCCGCCCGCCAGCGGCCAGTCCGCCGCGCGGGCGGTTCTGGTCTTCACAGCAGGCCCGGCCGCAGGGTGGGCAGGCCGGGGGTCGGCCCGTGTTCGATCAGCCGCAGCAGGGCGCCGGTGTCGAGGTGCTGTTCGACGGCGTCGGCTAGCGTGTCGAACTGCGCCTGCCGGGCGGCGGCGAACGAGGTATCAGGCGCCGGGATGAAGTCGCGGCCGGCCAGGCGGGCGACCTCGATGCAGGTACGCCCGGCGGAACTCGTCGTTCTCCAGGATCCCGTGCCACAGCGTGCCCGCGACCGCGCCGGACCGGCAGCCGTCGAGCGGCGTGCCGCCGCCGCCCGGCTCGCTGGTGAACCACGGCTCGCCGCCGCGGACTTCGACCTGGCCGTGATGGATCTCATAGCCGACGACCGGGGCCGACGGCCCGAAGCCGACCGGGCGGCCGAGCGTCTTGCCGGCCGCGAACCTCGTCGCCACCGGCAGCAGGCGCAGGCCGGCCACGGCGCCTGACCTGCTCTCGACGTCGTCGTCAATGTCGGTGCCGAGCATCTGGTAGCCGCCGCAGATCGCCAGGATGGGCCTGCCTGCCGCCGCCCGGCGCTCGAGCGCGACGTCCAGGCCCTGGCGGCGGAGCCAGCCCAGGTCGGCGACGGTGGCCCGGGTGCCAGGCACGACCACGAGATCGGCCTCGGCGATCTCGGCGGGAGTGCTGACGAAGCGGACGGCGACGCCTGGCTCGAGCGCGAGCGCGTCGATGTCGGTGAAGTTGGAGATCCGGGGCAGCCGGATCACCGCGACCCGCAGTATCTCCCCCACCCGCAGCCGCCCCTCCCCCACCCGCAGCCGCCCCTCCCCCGCCCCCGCCGGCGGCTGCGCGGCGTACGGGCGCTCGGTCGCGACGGCGTCCTCGGCGTCGATCCAGATCCCGTCCAGGTACGGCACCACCCCGAGCACCGGACGGCCGGTCAGCGCTTTGACCTGGGTCAGGGCCGGGGCGAGCAGCTCGCGATGGCCGCGGAACTTGTTGATGACGAAGCCGCTGAGGAGGGACTGATCGGCGGCGTCGAGCAGCGCCAGGGTGCCGTAGAGGGCGGCGAAGACGCCGCCCCGGTCGATGTCGCCGACCACGATCACCGGCAGTCCCCGGGCCCGGGCCAGGCCCATGTTGACGATGTCGTTGCGGCGCAGGTTGATCTCGGCCGGGGACCCGGCGCCCTCGCAGATGACCACGTCGAACCGGGACCGCAGGTCGTCGTACGCCTCGAGCACGGTGGCAAGCAGCCGGGCCCGGCCCTCACCCGCTCCCCAGTACCCGCAGCGCGCTCGCCTCGCCGACCGCGCGGCCCAGCACCACCAGCTGGCTGCGCAGGTCGCTGCCCGGCTTGAGCAGCACCGGGTTCATCGCCGCCTCGGCCGGTATCCCGGCCGCGGCCGCCTGCATCGCCTGCGCCCGCCCGATCTCGGCCCCGTCCGGCGCGACCATCGAGTTATTGGACATGTTCTGCGCCTTGAACGGCGCGACCCGCACGCCCTGGCGCGCGAGCCAGCGGCAGATCCCCGCGGTGAGCACGGACTTCCCGGCGTCGGACGTGGTCCCCGCCACCAGCAGCGAGCCGCTCGTCTTCAGCACCGGTCCGCTCCCCTTCCCGCCGTCGCCTGGCGGCAGCCACCGCGAAAGATACCGCAAGCAGGTACGTCTTCAGCCGGCCAAGGGCGTGCCGGAGAATCCTCGGGCCATTCGGCAAGCGGCGAGCTCAAATAGCCGCTTCGCCACCGCTGCCCTTGAGGTGGGATTCCAGCAGGTCGCGGGCCCGGTCAGCTTCTGGCTGGTCGACTGTGCTGAGAATCTGGATGGCTTGCTGCCAGGTAGTCCGGGCATCCGTCAGATTGCCGCCTGCCTCGTGTGCCTCGCCGAGCAGGCATAGCGCCGCGGCCGCCGGGAACAGGTGTCGCCAGTTCGACGAAGGTGTCCGCGGCCTGCTGAGCGTAGGAGAGAGCGAGATCGTGCCGCCCGAGCCCATGGTAGGCATGGGCAAGGCTGTCGCGGGCCTGTGCCGCGCCGTAAGGGTCGCTTGCTTTCTCCAGATGGTCAAGCGTAAACATTCAGGTCCCCTTGCTGGGGTTTTAGTCAACGACGTGTTTGCGCTGGCTGAGGTCACGTTTGCGGCTCGGGCGGGGGGTTTTCGTTCCGGCGGGTGCCGGGTGCGGGGATGATGGCTGGCGTGCCCGCGGCCGTGCCTGATGATGACCTCGCCGTGCTGGCGGAGGTTCAGGGCGTGCTGATTGAGGTCCTGGAAACGCGGAACTGCGACCTTGAGGCGCGCAACGCCGAGCTGACGGCGCAGGTCGCGGACATTGCGGAGCGGCTGGCGAGACTTGAGCGCGCCGTGTCGCGGAACTCCGGGAACTCGGGGATGCCGCCGTCGGCCGATGACCTGCCCGGCAGGAAGGCGCCGGAGCCGGGGCAGAAGCGCGGCGGCGGGAAGAGGAAGCAGGGCGGGCAGCCCGGCGCTCCGGGCGCGCACCTGGCCTGGAGCGAGAACCCGGGCAGGACGGAAGACCTGTTCCCGGAAGGCGCCTGCGGCTGCGGCCGGGACCTCGCGGACGCGGACGACCTCGGCGTCACGGCGTCGCACCAGGTGATCGACACCCCGGCGGTCACCGCGACGGTCACGCAGTACGACGGGCACGCGGTGGCGTGCCGCTGCGGCAGGGTCCACGCCGCGGCGCAGCCGCCCGGGGCAGGGGAGGCCGGCACCGTGACCTACGGGCCGAGCCTGCAGGCCTGGTGCGTGTTCCTGCTGGTCATGCACCACATCCCGGTGGAACGCTGCGCTGGGATCGTCGAGGCGCTGACGGGGGCCCGCCCGTCGGACGGGTTCGTCCACTCCATGATCGCCCGCGCCGCGAAAGCCGTGCGCTGGGCCAACATGCTGATCCGCGCCCTGGTCATCACCGCGTCAGTGCTGTGCGCCGACGAGACCCCCATCCGGGTCGGCCCAGGCCCGAAGACCCGCAAGAAGTACCTGCTTGTCGCGTGCACGAGCCTGCTGACCTGCTTCTTCCTCGGCGACCGGTCCATGAAGAGCTTCGACGCGTTCGTGTTCCCGGACCTGTCCGCCGCGGTCCTGGCGCACGACCGGTATCAGAACTACGACGCGATCGCCGGCGTCCTGCACCAGCTCTGCGCCCAGCACATCCTGCGCGACCTGGAGGACGCCGCGCAGTCGTACCCGGACGCGATCTGGCCCGGCCAGGCGATGGACGCGCTGCGCGGCCTGATCCACGCCGCGAACACCGCCCGGGACAAGGGCCTGGCCGCCGTCCCTGGCGACGACATGGCCGCTGACCTGGTCCTCTTCCGGAACGCGGTCCGCGTCGGCCTGGCGCAGGTCCGCCCGGTGCCCGGCCCGAAGGCGAAGCAGAAACCCGGCCGCAGCCTGCTGGAATGCCTCCGGGACCGCGAGGACGACGTGCTGCGGTTCCTGACCGACACCCGGATCCCGCCGACCTCCAACCAGGCCGAGCGCGACCTGCGCCCGTCGAAAACCCAGCAGAAGATCTCCGGCCGGCTCCGCTCCGAGACCGCCACCCGAAACCGCTACGCCATCCGCGGCTACCTCGACACCGCCCGCAAGCACGGTGCCGACGTCATGACCGCCATCCGCGACGCCCTCACCGGAAACCCCTGGATGCCGCCGATCCCCGCATGAGCACGACCCGGTCTGCCGTCAGTCACACAACGCAATAGGACATAACACAGCGCAACAGACCTGAATGCTTACGGTCAAGCGCCTGTGAGCAGAGTTCGATCGCCCGGTCATGCTCACCCATTGCGTGGTAGGTGCAACCCAGGTTGTTCATCACCAAAGCGACCACGACTTTGTCGCCTGTCTTGATGCCCATCTCAATCGCCGCTTCGTAGTATTCGATCGCCTGCGGGAAGTTGCCGAGTTGGTCGGCCATGACCCCGAGAGAACCGCAGCAGCTGGCCGCGCGTGACCACTCCTCCCGCGCACGGTAGGTCTCCAGAGCCCGGCCAAGGTGAGCTTCGGCATGGGCGCGATGCCCCCGGGCAGCGTAGGCTTTGCCGAGTTTTTCTTGCGAGGCGGTGATCAGGTTGAGGTCACCCAGCTTCTCTGCCGCGGCCAGCGCGAGCCGCTGGATGGCAATCCGGTCCTGCCACCGGTTTGCGCGAATATGGAAGGTCTCAGTCGCGGACGCGAGATCGAAGACCTCCCGTTGCAATCCGGTAGCTTCCGCGTACGCCGCGACCGCCATGATGTTCGCATGCTCCGTGGAGGTCCAGGCCAGAGCCTCGGCATACGTGGTGGGCGCGTTGACGGCGACATGTGGCGGCGCCGGCGGCGGCTCGATCCGGTGCTGGTGCGGATTAAGCACCGCCGCGGCGGCATGAGCGCTGTGGGTGTAATAGGCGAGCAGGCGCCGGCCGGCCGCACGCCGCATATCGTCACCGTCGACCGCCGAACAGACTTCCTCGGCGTACGCGCGCAGCAGGTCGTGCCAGCAATAGCGGCCCCGGACCGGCTCGGCCAGCAGCGCGGCATCAGCGAGTTCGTCCAGCACGCCGCGCGCCTCGCGCGACGGCAGCCCGGCCAGGCTCGCCGCCGAGGCGGCAGTGATGTCCTGGCCAGGGTGGAGTGCGAGCAGGCGGAACATCGATGCGGCGGCCGGCGCCAGCCCGTTGTAGGACCAGGAAAACACGGTCCTTACATCAACGGCTGGGTCTCCGTTCCCGAATTCGTCCAGACGGCGCCTGCTGGTGCGCAGATCGGCGGCGATGTCAGCCATGGAGAACGTCGGCCGGGCGGCGGCGGCGACCGCCAAGGCAAGCGGCAGCCCGGCGCACCGATCGATGATGACGCCGACATCATCGGGTTCTGCTGCCAGCCGCCGCAGCCCGAGCCGCGTGGCCAGCATCTCATGTGACTCGGCGTCGCTGAACACGTCGAGGGTAACCAGGCGGGCCGCATACTCGGCCACAATGCCGGTCAGCCGCATCCGGCTGGTGACGATGACGACACAGTCACGTCCTCCGGCCAGCAGAGGACGGACCTGATCCGCATGGCGAGCGTTGTCCAGCAACAGGAGCATCCGCCGACCCGCCAGCATGCTGCGGTACAGGACACATTGGGCGTCAGGATGAGCAGGCAACCGGGAGGCGGCTACGCCCAGGGACTGGAGCGCGATACCGACCGCGTCGTCCGGCGCGACCGGGATCCCGCCGGGGCCGAAGCCGCGCAGGTTCAGGTAAAGCTGCCCATCGGGATAGCGTCCCGCGATCTGATGGGCCCAGTGGATGGCGAAAGCTGTCTTGCCGACCCCGGCCGTGCCCGTCACCAGCACAATCAGGGGCCCGTGACGCGGACCAGGTTCCGCTAGCAGTGCATCCACTTGGCGCAGTTGAGCAGACCGCCCGCTGAATGAGCGCAAGTCCGGCGGCAGTTGCGCCACCTTGACGGCCAGCGCCTCAGCGCTCGGCTCGTTTTCTGGGCGCAGGCCTGGCTCGGTGTCTTTCCCACCGCTCCGTATCACAGGCATCGCGGGCATCAGGCCGGGGTCGCCGCGCAGGACTCGTTCATGCAAGGTCTGCAGCGCGGGCCCCGGATCGATACCCAGCTCACCGGCCAGCACGGATCTGGTGTCCTCATAGGTGGCCAGCGCGTCGGCCTGGCGGCCGGCGCGGTACAGCCCGAGGATCAGCAGCTCACGGAATCGTTCGTCCAGCGGGTGCTCGTCGGCCAGCGCGGCGAGTTCGGGCAGCACGCGGTCCAGCTCACCCAGATCCAGCTCCGCGCGCAACCGCGTCGCTTCGGTTGACGCGCGAAGCCGTTCCAGGTTCGCGCGCTGCCGTGCAGCGAACGGGCCGGGCAGCCCGGCCAGCGCAGTGCCACGCCACAACTCAAGCCCGCGGACCAGCTCCTTCACCCGTCCCCCGGTATCCCCGGCCTGGCGGGCCCGCTCCGCGTCGGCCATGTGACGCCGGAAAACGGTGAGGTCGAGTTCGTCGGCGGACAGGTCCAGCTGGTAGCCCCCGGCCACCGACCGGATCACCGGGCCGGCCGCGGCGCCTTCCCCGAGGATCCGGCGCAGCCGCGAGATGTAGGTGCGGACAGTGCCGGCTGCCGAGCCCGGCACGTCCTCGTCCCACAGCGCGTCGATCATGTCCGCGGCGAAGACCGGCGTGCCATGGCGAAGCAACAACGCGGCCAGCACCGCACGCTGCTGTGCCGGGCCCACGTCCAGCTCTGTGCCGCTTCGCCACGCGCGTACGGCACCGAGAACGGTAAACCAGCTGGATGACGGCAAGTCCCGCTCCTCAAGCCCCGTGCAGAGCCCCCCGTACAGCGATTTTGCACCTGCGCTCACCAGGCCCAGAATCAGCCGCCAGCAGCACAGCGTACGAGCAGCGGCCTCACACGGCAATCCTGCTTAATTAAGCAACGGCGAGAATATGGATGTGCGGAGGCGTTGGATACTGCATCATAGTGTCGGCACGGCGTTTACCCCTGTAGGCGTGGACGTGCACCCGCGTGACGACCCGCGGGCTGCTGCGATTCTCGCGAGGCGGATTCAGCCTCTTCCGAGGCGGATTCAGCCTTTCAAGATGCGCACGTCTGACCAGGCAATCAATATTTTATTTAATGCGCGTTGATTTTTCGTTGACGGCGCGGTTCTAGCGTCGTGACGCAAGGTATCGCCGAATCGGTGCAACCGACACACGTGAAGGAACTGTCATGCCGAGCAACGAACTCAATGGGCGCCAGCGTGGCTGGCGAGGCAGAACGCGCGGACGCGCGGCGCGAGTCGCGATCATCCTGACCACGGTCGCCGCGCTGGGCTCCGCGACCGCGGCACCTGCGCTCGCGTCGAGCAGCAGCCCATCGCACCCCAGCGCTCCGCGCTATAAGGCCAACTCGTCGATCGATCTCGTCGCGGTCACCCCGAGTCCGGGCGACGTCGCCGGCTCCGGCGGCGTGTTCAACATCGACCTCGCGGCGGTGGCGCGCAACGCCTTCGGCAACACCTGGCTGTCGGCGGCACACGGCTACAAGCCGGGGATCCTTTCGACCCCGCCGCCCGGCATCGGCCACCCGAGCCCGTTCGCGCCCGGCCTCGTCGTCCTCCTGTCCTCCACCCCGAAGAAGGCGGGCGGGCCCCTCGCGAACCTGGCCGGCGTGTTCCAGCTGGTCGACGTCGCCAGGAGCCACGGCCACAACGAGTTGGTCGCCGACTGGGAGGTCGGTAAGGCTGGCGCGTTCGGCAAGGGCAAGAAGGTGACCCTGATCGCGTTCCTCGTGAAGGGGAAAGCCCCGGGAATCGTGAGCGGCTCATTGACTTTGACATCCACCGTCGTGGTGGAGACGTTCACGATCGGCAGCTAGGAAGATCATCCCAGACGGATCCGCGTAAGCGGACACTGGCGGCCGTCACCGGCCGCCCCATTCGATAGCGCTGAAGGCTTGACCGGCTGCGGGCGGGGCGGTCAAGCCTTCAGCGCCCGTCTCGTGGCTTGATCACGGTGATGCGAAACCCCCAAGGGCCAGCAGATACCGGATCACCTCCTCGGACAGGAGAAATGAGTGGTCCGAGTAAGGTCCAAAAATCGTGCTCGCATTGGGCGCGACCTTAGCATCGGCGCTTTTCAAACGGTGTTGACAGAAACGGCTAGCTTCACTGTGCGGCATCAGCCGCATATTCATGTCGAAGGGTGGGGGAGTCGAATCCGTGAGATCCAAGGCGGACAGTTATGACTTCATTGTCGTGGGGGCCGGGACGGCCGGTTGCGTGATCGCATCGCGGCTCTCGGAAAACGCCCGCACGCGGGTGCTCCTGTTGGAGGCCGGCACCGCCCAACCCCTCGAGCTCGTGCGCTTGCCGCCTGCCTGGCCTGCTCTGCTCGACAGCCCGGCGAACTGGGGTGAGACCACCGTCACGCAGGCCGCCACCGGGACGTCGACGATCCTGGCGCGCGGCCGTTGGGCTCGGCGGGTCATCATCGATCAATGCGATGATATTCGCTCGCGGTCATCGCTCCAGTTATGACGCCTGGGAGACGGCCGGCGCGAAAGGCTGGGGCTTCGACGACCTGCTCCCCTACTTCATGCGCAGCGAGACCACCCAGGGACGCGATCCGGCCGTGCGCGGTGTCGCCGGCCCGCTGATCCTGGGACCGGCCAATCCGCCGAATCCGCTGCTGGTGGCGTGCATGGAGGCGGCGGCAGAGCGGGGGCACCCTCGCGCGGCCGACCTCAGCGGCGGGCTCGAGGAGGGGTTCGGCTGGCCCGACCTGAATATCGTCGAAGGCAAGCGGCAGAGCGCCGCCGACGCCTACCTCACGCCCGCGGTGCGAGACCGCGCCAACCTCGATGTCGTGACTGATGCCCTGGTGCGCCGCGTCCGCGTCCAAGATCACCGCTGCACCGGAGTCCAGTACAGCCACGGAACGCTAGTGGACGGGGGAACGCTGCGGGTCTCGGTCTCGTGCTCGCAAGAAGTCGTCCTGACCGCGGGCAGCATCGGATCGGCGCAGCTGCTGATGCTGTCCGGCATCGGCCCGCGCCCCCATCTGGAAGAGGTCGGGATCGAGGTCGTCCTGGACCTGCCCGGCGTCGGATCCAATTTCCACGACCACCCCATCGCCAACCTGGTGTACGCGGCGGCCCGGCCGATTCCGGAAGCGCGCAACAACCACGGTGAGGCCTTCGGCCTGCTGCGCAGCGATCCCGCGCTGGACTCCCCCGACTTCCAGATCCTCTTCGCCGGCGCACCCGGTCACACCTCCACCGGCAAGGCTCTTCACCACGGTTACTCCATCGCGACAGTCCTCACCCGCCCCCGCAGCCGGGGCACGGTCCGCCTGGCGAGCGCCGACCCGGCCGCCGCGCCGGTGCTGGACCCGAACTACTACGGCGACTCCCGCGACCTCACGACGATGGTCTCGGCCCTGCGCGTTGCCCGCGAGATCGGCCAGGCCAGCGCCCTCGACCCGTGGCGCGCCGCGGAGGCGGCGCCGGGCCCGGCCGTAGCTGACGACGCCGGCCTGCGCGCCTACGCGGCCGGGACCCTGGGGTCCGTCAATCACCCGGCAGGCACCTGCAGAATCGGCATGGACGACCTCGCCGTCGTCGACGCCGACCTGCGCGTGCGCGGCATCTCGGGGCTCCGGGTGGCCGACGCCTCGGTCATGCCGTCCATCGTGACCGGCTATACCAACGCGACCGTCTACGCCATAGCCGAGCGGGCAGCCGAAATCATCGGCACGGCCGCACGCCACACCTGAAGACAAGAACCTTCTTTTCGGCGAGTTGATTAGGGTGGACGCGTGATCGAGGAACTGATCGCCCGCATGGCCGCCCTGCTCGAGCCGCTGGAGGCCGCAGGCGACAAGCGTCGATACTTCCACGCGACCTACCTGCGCACCACCATGGCGGTGGCGCGGGAAATCAGCGGCGGCGGATTCGCCGACGACGAGTGGGTCGAGCGGTGGGACGTCGCGTTCGCCGATCTGTACCTCGACGCCCTCGAAGGGGACATGGCGGGACGGAGGCCGTCGCGTCCCTGGGCCATCGCGTTCGGCGCTCCGGCCGACCTGCCCCGCTCCGGCACGTGCTGCTGGGCATGAACGCGCACATCAACTATGACCTGCCGCAGGCCCTGGTGGCGGTGATCAGCGACGAGCAGTTCGACGACGCGGCGCTGCTCGCCCGCCGCGAGGCCGACCACCGGATGATCGACGAGGTGCTCGCCACCCGGGTCGCAGCCGAGGATGACGAGCTGACCAGGCTGTCCGGGCCCGCCCCGTTGCTCGACCGGCTGCTGCGGCCGGTCAGCCGACTCGGCACCCAGCGCTTCCTGCGCGAGGCGCGCGAGAAGGTGTGGGCCAACGCGACCGTCCTGAACCGGGCGCGCAGGCAGAGGCCCGGACGCCTACGCGGCCGTCCTGGCCCAGCTGGAGGAACTCAGCGCCGCCAAGGTCACCGACACTGCTCGCCCCTGGGCAGGTCCTGCTCAAGCTGGCCGCCACCGGATTCGGCGTCAGACTGCGTCCAGATCGTGAACGTCGGGCGGCCGGACAAGGCCAGCCAGGAGTGGCGCCACAAGCACGTGACGCCAGTCGCCGCCGTGGAACCTGAAACCGCCCGGAATCGTGGTGCATGACGATTTCGCCGGCCAGACGGCCGATGCTCCGGCCTAACGGACTCCGTCCCTGGCTAGATGTCGAGAACGGGCCGGGCGGCTTCGACTACGGGTTGAGCGCCCGTCCGGGCGACTCGCCGGCGACAGCAAGGAGCAGACCCGTGAAGTACATCGCGATCATTTACGGCAACAAGGACATGTGGGAGTCGTTTCCGCCCGAGGTCGCCGCCAAGGCGATCGGCGAGGTGAATGCCTTCAACCAGCGCTACACCGCCTCCGGTGAGCTGCTTGGCGCCTACGGGCTGGCCGACGAGCTGATGGCCAAGACGGTCCGGGTCCGCGATGGCGTCCCGGCGGTGACCGACGGGCCGTACGTCGAGGCGAAGGAGTTCGTGTCGAGCTTCTTCCTCCTTGACGTCGACAGTGAGAAGCGGGCGCTGGAGATCGCGGCCGAGTATCCCTTTGCCGCGCACAGCGCGGTCGAGGTCTGGCCGATCCTGCACGAGTCCGGCGCGGACGTCTAAGACCAGTGGACGCCATCGAGGACCTGCTGCGCCAGCTGGCGCCGCAGGTCCTCGGCGCGCTGCTCCGCCGCCACCAGTCGCTTGACCTGTGCGAGGACGCCGTTCAGGAGGCGCTCATCGCCGCGACGACGGACTGGCCGGCCAAGGGCGTGCCGGACAATCCCCGGGCCTGGCTCATCACCGTGGCCACCCGGCGCCTGATCGACGAGATCCGCAGCGAGAGCTCGCGGCGGCAGCGCGAGGACCGCCTCATGGTCGGAGCGCCGCCCGCCGAGCTGAGCCGGCTCCCCGGCGACGAGCAGGACCCCGATCGGGACGACACCCTCATCCTGCTGCTGCTGTGCTGTCACCCCGCCCTGACGTCGCCGTCGCAGATCGCGCTCACGCTCAAGGCGGTCGGCGGCCTCACGACCGCCGAGATCGCCCGCGCCTTCTTCGTGCCCGAGACGACGATGGCCCAGCGAGTGAGCCGGGCCAAGCAGCGCATCCGGGAGGCGGGCGCGACCTTCTCGATGCCGTCGGGCGATGAGCTCGACGAGCGGCTCCGGGCCGTGCTGCACGTGCTCTACCTGATCTTCAACGAGGGCTACACGACCTCCTCGGGGGCCGAGATCAACCGCGCCGACCTGACCCGCGAGGCGATCCGGCTCACCCGCGAACTGCGCCGGCTCCGCCCCGGCGACGGTGAGGTCAAGGGGCTGCTGCGCCATGATGCTGCTGACCGACGCACGCCGCTCGGCCCGCGTCGGCGCTGACGGCGAGCTCGTGTCGCTGGCCGAGCAGGATCGCAGCCGCTGGGACCGCGGCGCCATCGCGGAAGGCGTCCGGCTCGTCACCGACGCCCTGGCCCGCGGGCCACTGGGCGCCTATCAGCTCCAGGCTGCCATCGCTGCGGTCCACGACGAGGCGGCTACGGCGTCGGAGACCGACTGGCCGCAGGTGCTGGCCCTCTACCAGCTCCTCGACCGGGTCGCGCCGAATCCCATGGCCACCGTGAACCGCGCCCTGGCGGTGGCGATGGTCTCCGGCCCGGACGCCGGTCTCGACCTGCTGGCTTCCCTCGACGGCGACGAGCGGGTCTCCCGCCACCATCGCCTGCACGCGATGCGCGGGCATCTGCTGCAGATGGCCGGGTCGCTCCCCGAGGCCCGCGCCGCCTTCGAGGAGGCCGCCCGCCGGACCGCCAGCGCCCCGGAGAAGCGGTACCTGCTCCGCCGGGCGCACGCCTGCGTCCCGGCTGATAGGTGACCCTGCGCCGCCCCTGGTAGGTCCGGCATCCGCAACGGGGGCCGACCGCCACGGCGGCCCGTCCGGTCTAAGCGGGGGCGGCCGGCCCGGGGTCCGCTGACAGGGCCGAGGGAAGCTTGATGCACCGGGCAGCGAGGAAGACCGGCTGACGGTCGGCAACATGGGCCGGATCCCAGCCTGGCTGCGGGAGCGGCTCGGCGAGCTCGTCCAGCCACAGGCCGTGGCGGCGCAGCGTGCCCAGGTAAGTTGAGAGCATCCGGTGGCTGGCTCCCACGCGACGACGCAGTCCGGAACGGGCGCCCTGGGCCGTCCAGTGCCCCTCGTCGTAGTAGCTGCCGGACGCTGGCCAGGAACCCGAGATGTCCGCGCTTCCCGCGAAGCACGGATGCACGATCGAGAAGGCAAAGCAGCCACCGGGCTTCAGCGCATCGGCGATCCCGGCGATCGCGGCATCGAGGTCGTCGATGTCGGAGAGACCGAAATTGCAGGTCGCCAGGTCAAGGCTGCCGTCGAAGTCGCCCAGGGCCCCAGGCCTGGTCACGTCATCGTGAAGGTAGCGGATGCCAAGCTGCTCGTCCTGCTCGGCCTCCAGGGCCCTGGCGATCAGGGCACCTGAGACATCGATGCCCACCACCACGGCTCCCCGGCGCGCCAGCTCACGCGTTACCCGTCCGTGGCCGCATGCCACGTCGAGGACCTGCAGGCCGGCGACCGGGCCGAGCAACTGCATCAGTGCCCGGGAGGCTGGATCGTCGATGGAATCAAAGCCTTCGATGTAGAACTCTGCGACTGCGTCGTACCGAGCTTGAGCCATGCCACCGACTGTAGATCCCGGATCCGATGCCATCATCGTCAGACTGACTGTCGCCTCGTCGACGCCAGTTAGCGTCCGGCGTCTCTGGTCACCAGGTTGAGGATCTTGCCGGGCCTGAACACCACTCGATCCAGCTCCCTGGTCTTCATGAGCCTGGCTACACTGTCCAGCCGCAGGCCTGCAACGGTTGCGTCCGCTTCACTCGCGTCGCGGGGAATGGTGATCGTTCCCCGCGGCTTGCCGTCGACCGTGACCGGGATGACGACAGACGCCTCGTCGAGCGCGGCGGGATCGGCGGTTGGGAACGCGACGTCGTCGATGCGGCTGAAGTGCCCGAGCCTTTCCCAGAGCTCTGATGTAACGTGCGGCGCGATCGGGAACGTCATGAGCACCAGGGACTCGGCGATCCGCCGGGGGCACGCTCCCTCGCGGAGAACCAACTGGGTCAGCGGGTCGCCAGGGCGGCCCGGGCGTCCGGCCGCGTCGCCGCCCACACCTTCGCGGCGGGGTAGAGGTGACGGACCAGCGCGATGACCGCGAACGCCAGGGTGCCGGAGCCGTAGACGAGGACGGGCTGGCCATCGGGGGGCGGTGCGAGCAGGATCGAGCGCAGCGAGACGCTGACGGGGTCGGCCAGCACGGCCGCCTCGTCCGAGACGTGATCGGGGATCGCGAACAGCTGCGAAACGTGCGCCGCGAATCGTTCGGCATGCGCTCCGACGGCCGCGGCGCAATTCCCGATGTGGATCGAGACGGGCAGGTCGCCCGAGCGGAAGTTGCGGCACCAGGGGTAGCGGCCGGCCTTGCACGCCTCGCACGGCGGATCGATGCCGCGGGGACGGCACGACAGCCACGGGTTGAGCACCACGCGTTCGCCCGTGTCGGTGCGCCGCCCGACCGCCTCGTGGCCGAGCACGTGCGGAAAGGACACGAGCGCGGTGAGGGGATTGTCCCGGGAGCCGTTCAGCAGGATCTGCTTCACGTCGGAACCGCACAGGCCAGAGAAGGTCGTCTCGACGCGCACCCAGTCATCGGCCGGAAGCGGCAGTTCGTCGATGTCCTCGATGCGGACGGGTGCGAAGCGGGCGACGAACGCGCGCTTGTCGACGCGTCCGCCGATGGTCGAGGCCGCCTCGCGGGCCAGATTGTGCCGGAATACCAGCGCCTTCACGCCGGCCCTCCCTCGCGTCTCGACCAGACCTGGAAAACACGCGGGCCGCAGCCGAGGTCGACGCATCGCATCCCCGGCGACAGGCCGACCCTCCCGAACAATGACGCGGTATCGGGCCAGCGTTCGCGAGCCAGCACCAGGAGGCGTTCGTAACCCTCCCTGCCGCCGCGGATCACATACTGCTCCACGCGGGCGATTCTAGAGGTCGAACCGCGCCGCTCAGCTGGGCTTGACGCTGATCCGCGTGCCCAGTTCGGCGCCCTGGCAGATCTGGCGCATGACGCCCGCGGCGGCCACGTCGAAGACGTGCATGGTCAGGGATTGCTCGTTGGCCAGCACGAACGCGCTGGTATCCATGATCCGCACCCCGGCGGCCAGCGCCTCGTCATAGGTGAGCCGCGTGTAGCGCACGGCGTCCGGGTTCAGCTTTGGGTCACTGTCATAGACCCCGTCCACCCCGCGCTTGGCCACCAGCAGGGCATCGGCGTCCAGCTCCAGGGCGCGCTGCACCGCCGGGTAGTCGGTGGTGACGTACGGCTGGCCGATGCCGCCCGCCAGCAGCACGATCATGCCGCGCTCCAGGTGATGCACGGCTCTCAGCCTGATGAACGGCTCGGCGACGCTGTGGATCGGCACCGCGGTCATGACCCGGACGTCGATGTCGGTCCTGGCGGTGAGCGCGCCGCGGAGCATCAGCGCGTTCATGATGGTGCCGAGCATCCCGATGTTGTCCGCCTCGGCGCGGCTGATGCCCCATCCCTCGGCCATCCGGCCACGGAAGTAGTTTCCGCCGCCGACGACCACCGCTACCTGGACGCCCAGATCGCGCACGGAGAGAACCTCCTGCGCGACGCGGGACAGGCTGGCCGGGTCGACCCCGGTGCTGGCCAATCCGGCGAGCGCCTCACCGCTGAGCTTGACGACAACCCTGGCGTAGCGCGGCACAGTCAGGACCCCCATCCTGGCCGCCCGTGTCGGCGACCTCGCTCACGCTACCTCATCCCCAAACCTGGTCTAATGGTGTTCCTGACCGCGAAGGTTAGCCCCGACGGGGCAGGGAAGCCACGCTGCCCGATACCGGGCCGACCGGCGGCTTCTTCCGCGACGGCCGGCCTCTCCCCTGGTAGGGACGCGGAACCCTAGTGGCTCTCGGCCTCGGTCGCTCGCTTGCGGGACTCCTCGACCTCTGCTTCGGCGGCCACTCGGTCGGCCCATGCGGCGCCCTGGACCGACTTGCCGGGTTCGAGCTCCTTGTAGACCTCGAAGAAGTGCTGGATCTCGAGCCGGTCGAAATGGGGCACGTCGTTGATGTCCTGCAGATGCGTCCACCGCGGATCGGTCGCGGGCACGCAGAGTACCTTGTCGTCGAGGCCGTTCTCGTCCCGCATCCGGAACATCCCGATCACCCGGCAGGTGATGAGGCAGCCGGGGAAGGTGGGCTCCTCGAGGAGCACGAGCGCGTCGAGCGGGTCGCCGTCGTCCGCCAGGGTGTCCTCGATGAACCCGTAGTCCGATGGGTACCTGGTGGAGGTGAACAGCATCCGGTCCAGCCTGATGCGCCCGGTGGCGTGGTCCAGCTCGTACTTGTTGCGCTGCCCCTTGGGGATCTCGATGACAACCTCGACGTTCACGGTTTCGCTCCATCCCGGTCCGGGTGATTAACTCCATTGTCCCCGCAATACTGGCCCGGGGGCAGTACCAGCCCGGGAGCGAACCCCGGAACTCCAGACCCCCTGGGGCGAGGTGGTAGGTCATGGCGCGCCGCACGCGGATCGCGGCACTGCTGACGCTGGCCATGATCAACGTGTTCACGCTCGCGGCCGGCCTCGCCGTGGCCCGCATGCTGCCCGCGCGGCTGGCGGCCCTGCGGGTGCCCTCGGTCGCGGTCGGCCCGGTCCAGGGCGCAGGCGCGGTCCTGGGCGCCGGAGCCCAGGCCGGTTCGCTGCCCACCGCGAGCGGGCTGCGGTCGGCTCTGGCCGGCCCGCTGTCCGCGCCCGCGCTTGGCCCGCGGGTCTCGGCGCTGGTCGCGGACCCGGCCACCGGGCGGGTGCTGCTCTCCGAGCACGGCGCCCGGCTGGCGACGCCGGCCTCCACGGCGAAGCTGACCACGGCCCTGGCGGCCCTCGCGGTGCTCGGCGGCGGGGCCAGGTTCACCACCCGGGTGGTGGCCGGTTCCGGGCCGGCCAGCATCATCCTGGTCGGCGGGGGCGACCCGACGCTCGCGGTCAACCAGTTCCCGGCCCGGGACTACCCCGGGCCCGCCACGCTGGCCAGCCTGGCTGCCTCGACGGCCCGGACGCTGAAAGCGCAGGGCCACACGGCGGTCAGCCTCGGCTTCGACACCTCGCTGTACACCGGCCCGGGCCTGGCGCCCGGCTGGCCCGCCAACTACGTCAGCACGGGAGACGTCACCCCGATCGTCTCTCTCGAGGTGGACCAGGGGCGGCTGACACCGGCCGGAACGCCCGAGGACTCCGACGACCCGTACAACCTCCGGGCGCGCACCTCCACCCCGGGCGCCATGGCGGCCGCCTCCTTCGCCGCGCTGCTCGGCGCCGACGGCATCCGGGTCACCGGATCGCCGGCGCCGCAGACCGCCGCGGCCCGCTCCGCCGTCATCGCCAGCGTGGTCTCGCCGCCGCTGTCGGCCATCGTGGAGCAGATGCTCCAGGAGAGCAACAACGTCATCGCGGAGAACCTCGCTCGTCAGGTCGCGCTGGCGACCGGCCAGCCCGCTTCGTTCAGCGGCGCGGCCCGGGCGGTCATCGGGACGTTGCGGCGGCTCGGTGTCACCACCGGCATCCGCCTGGTGGACGGCAGCGGCCTGTCTCCCGACGACGCGATCGCGCCGGAAACGCTGGTCAAGGTCATCGAACTGGCCATGGCCCGGCCCCGGCTGCGCCCGCTGCTGGCCGGGCTGCCGGTAGCCGGCTTTTCCGGCACGCTGTCGGCGGGCGAGAGCGTGTTCAGCGGCATAGGCGGAGCGGCCCTCGGGTCGGTCCGGGCCAAGACCGGCAATCTGGGCACGGTGACGTCGCTGTCCGGGCTGGTCGACGACAAGAACGGCCAGATGCTGGTCTTCGCGCTGATGGCGGACCAGGTTCCGTCCTCCGGGATGCTCCGGGAGGCGGCGAACGCCATTGACGCGGCCGCGACGGCGCTCGCCGGCTGCGGCTGCCGGTGACGGGCACTGGGGTGTAGCACGTACGGTTGGACGTGAGTGAACGTTGAATGGAGCACCGTGAGCAGCACGCAGATGATCGACTGGGATCTCGCCATCTCCACCGGCACCCGGTGGGCCCGCCCGGGGCCGCAGGTCAGCCTGGCCGAGGCGCGGCGGACGGTGGCAGAGCTACGCGACCTCGCCGGCGCCGTTCAGCAGCCGGTCTACGAGGTGACCGGCCTGTCCGCCGCCGGGGACGGCGCGCTCGGGCGGGTGGCCGTGGTGGACCGTCCGGGCTGGATCAGGGCCAACGTGGACGGCTTCCGCGTGGTCCTCGAGCCGCTGGTCGAGCAGCTGAGGGAACGAACCCCGGGTGCGGATAACAAGTCCCGGTCCGGGTCGGTGATAAGCACGATGGGATCGCGGGTGACGGGGATCCAGGCCGGACTCATCCTGGCCTACCTGTCCGGCCGGGTCCTCGGCCAGTACGAGCTGTTCCTGCCCCCGGACACATCCCCGGTCGACGGTGAGCAGCCGGGCAGGCTCACGCTGGTCGCACCGAACATCGTCATGATCGAGCGCGAGCTCGGCGTCGACCCGCACGATTTCCGGCGCTGGGTGTGCCTGCACGAGGAGACCCACCGCCTGCAGTTCACCGCGGTGCCGTGGCTGCGGGACTACGTCCAGCAGCAGATGACCGAGTTCCTGCTCGCCTCCGAGCTGGACCCGGCGGCGATCGTGCAGCGGCTGCGGTCGGCGGCCGACGCGATGGCCGGGGCGGTGCGCGGCGGAGACGGCGGCAGCCTCATCGAGGCGGTGGCCACGCCCGCGCAGCGCGAGATCATGGACCGGCTGACCGCCGTGATGACGCTGGTGGAGGGGCACGGCGACTACGTGATGGACGCGGTCGGCCCGCAGGTGGTGCCCTCGGTCGCGCAGATCAGGGAACGGTTCAACGCCCGGCGCGGGTCGAGCGGGCGGATCGAGCAGACACTGCGCCGCATCCTCGGTATCGACCTGAAGATGAAGCAGTACGCGGAGGGCTCCAGGTTCGTGCGCACGGTGGTGGAAGAGGCGGGCATGGGCACCTTCAACAAGGTGTGGACCTCGCCGGAAACCCTGCCGACCAAGGCGGAGTTCGCCAACCCGCACGAGTGGCTGGACCGGGTCGCGTCCGGCTCGTAGCCGCCATGGGTCCCGGCGTGGCCGTCGCCGAGGTCCGCAACGCGGTGCGGGCCTGCCTGGCGGACCTGGCCGAAGGGGACCTGGTGCTGGCCGCCTGCTCGGGCGGCGCCGACTCGCTCGCGCTGGCCGCCGCGCTGGCCTTCGTGGCTCCGCGCGCTGGCCTGCGGGGCGGCGGGGTGACCGTGGATCACGGCCTGCAGCCCGGTTCCGCCGAGCGGGCCGCGAGCGTGGCGGCGCTGCTCACCAAGCTCGGCCTCGACCCGGTGTGCACCATGACGGTCAAGCCGGACGCCCCGGCCTCCGGCCCCGAGGCCGCCGCCCGGGCGGCCCGCTACGACGCCCTCGACGCCACCGCCCGCGAATGCAAGGCCGGCGTGGTCCTGCTCGGCCACACCCTCGACGACCAGGCCGAGACCGTCCTGCTCGGCCTCGCGCGCGGCTCCGGCGGCCGGTCGCTGGCCGGGATGCCCGCCCGGCGCGGCGCCTACCGCCGGCCGCTCCTCGGCCTGCGCCGCGTGACCACCGCCGCCGCCTGCGCCGAACTCGGCCTCGAACCCTGGCAGGACCCGCACAACAGCGACTTCCGGTTCGCCCGGGCCCGGGTGCGCCACCAGGCGCTGCCCGCCCTGGAGGACGCACTCGGACCGGGCATGGCCGAGGCCCTGGCCCGGACCGCGAGCCAGCTGCGCGCGGACGCGGAATGCCTGGACGACCTGGCGTTCGCCGAAGGCGGACGGCTCCGCGACGCCTGCTCCGACCCGGCCGGCCTGGAAGCCGGGTGGCTGCGGGCCCTGCCCGCCGCGATCAGGACGCGGGTCCTGCGGGACGCGGCGATAATGGCGGGCTGCCCTGGCGGCGCGCTCACCGCGGGCCACGTCGAGCGCATCGACGCCCTGGTGACGGACTGGCACGGCCAGCGCTGGGTGGATCTGCCCGGCGGGGTGCGGGCCCTGCGCCGTGATGGCAAGGTGTGGTTCACCGGCACCGAACCGATGGCGAGGGGTGGGGAATCCGTTGGACGAGACTGACATGGGGTCCGACCTGAAACAGGTCCTGATCACCGCCGCGCAGCTGCAGACCCGCGTCGGCGAGCTCGCGGCGCGGATCGACGCCGACTACGCGGGCCGAGACCTGCTGCTGGTGGGTGTCCTCAAGGGAGCGGTCATGGTCATGGCCGACCTGGCCCGCGCCATGCACCTGCCGGTGCAGATGGACTGGATGGCGATCTCGTCCTACGGCTCGGGCACCAAGTCCTCGGGCGTGGTGCGGATCCTGAAGGACCTCGATACCGACATCACCGGCCGGCACGTGCTCATCGTGGAGGACATCGTGGACTCCGGCCTGACCCTGTCCTGGCTGGCCGGTAACCTGCGCTCGCGCTCGCCCGCCTCGCTCGCGGTCTGCGCTATGCTCCGCAAGCCGGGTTCGGCGCAGATGCACGTCGACGTCGCCTACACAGGATTCGACATCGGCGACGAGTTCGTGGTCGGTTACGGCCTCGACTACGCTCAGCGGTACCGCAACTTGCCGTTCATCGGCACGCTGGCCCCGGAGGTGTACCGGGGAAGCTAGGCGGGTCCGGCAGGGGAACACAATCCGCTCCGGGAAGCGTTGACGTTCAAGGTGCGGCGCCTACGCGGTGTACCGTCATTATTTACGGTCGCAGTCACCGTCGGAATGCGGGCTGCGAGGATGGAAGCAAGGCCATCCCGCCGGAGGTCGACGGGAGTGTGAGGCTGGTCAGGAGGGAACGGTCCCGAGCCGACGGACCGCTCATCGATGGAGCTAAGGCGCTTTTTCCGGGCCCCGCTGCTGCTGATCGCGGTGGCGGTGCTGTTGCTGCTTTTCGTGCTCGACTATGCCGGTCACGGGAGCTCCTACCAGCAGGTAGACACCTCCGAGATCGTCAGCCTCATCAATCAGGGCCAGGTCAAGAGCGCGCTGATCACCGACAAGAACCAGACCATCCAGATCACGACCAAGAAGCCGATCCAGATCGGGACGCAGAGCGGTACGCAGTTCGAGGCCTCGTGGGTCTCCGGCCAGGGACTGCAGCTCGCGAACGCGCTGCAGCAGCAAGCTGAAAAGGGCACCCTGCCCCAGGGCTACAACATCAACATCCCCAAGAGCAACGCCCTGCTCGACCTGCTCCCCACCGCGTTCCTCTACCTGGTGATCTTCCTGCTGTTCTTCTTCTTCCTGTCGCAGATGCAGGGCGGCGGCTCGCGGGTGATGAACTTCGGCAAGTCCCGGGCGAAGCTGATCACCAAGGACACGCCCAAGACCACGTTCGCCGACGTGGCGGGCGTCGATGAGGCGATCGAAGAGCTCCAGGAGATCAAGGAGTTCCTGCAGAACCCGGCGAAGTTCCAGGCCATCGGGGCCAAGATCCCCAAGGGCGTGCTGCTGTACGGCCCGCCCGGCACCGGCAAGACGCTGCTGGCCAGGGCGGTGGCCGGCGAGGCGGGCGTGCCGTTCTACTCGATTTCCGGGTCCGACTTCGTCGAGATGTTCGTCGGCGTCGGCGCCTCCCGGGTCCGCGACCTGTTCGAGCAGGCCAAGGCCAACGCCCCCGCGATCGTGTTCGTGGACGAGATCGACGCCGTGGGCCGGCACCGCGGCGCGGGCCTCGGCGGCGGCCACGACGAGCGCGAGCAGACCCTGAACCAGATGCTCGTCGAGCTGGACGGGTTCGACACCAAGGGCGGCGTGATCGTGATCGCGGCCACCAACCGCCCGGACATCCTGGACCCGGCGCTGCTGCGGCCCGGCCGTTTCGACCGGCAGATCGTGGTGGCCCAGCCCGACCTGGCCGGGCGCAAGGGCATCCTGCGGGTGCACGCCCGCGGCAAGCCCATCGCGCCGGACACGGACCTCGACATCATCGCCCGCCGGACGCCCGGCTTCACCGGCGCCGACCTCGCCAACGTCATCAACGAGGGCGCGCTGCTGACCGCGCGCACCAACGGCAAGCAGATCACCATGGCCGCGCTCGAGGAGGCCATCGACCGGGTCATGGCCGGCCCGGAGCGCAAGAGCGTCCTGCTGTCGGAGAAGGAGCGGAAGGTCATCGCCTACCACGAGGGCGGCCACGCGCTCGTCGGCCACGCGATGCCGCACGCCGACCCGGTGCACAAGGTGACGATCATCCCGCGCGGCCGCGCCCTCGGCTACACCAGCGCGCTGCCCACCGAGGACAAGTTCCTCGTCACCCGGGCCGAGATGCTCGACCAGCTCGCCATGCTCCTGGGCGGGCGCACCGCCGAGGAGCTCATCTTCCACGAGCCGACCACGGGCGCCGCGAACGACATCGAGAAGGCCACCCAGATCGCGCGCGGCATGGTCACCGAGTACGGCATGAGCGAGCGCCTCGGCGCGCGCAAGTTCGGCACCGGGGACGGCGAGCCCTTCCTGGGCCGGGAGATGGGGCACAGCCGGGACTACTCCGAAGAGATAGCCTCCTCGATCGACGAGGAGATCCGCCGTCTCATCGAGTCCGCGCACGACGAGGCCTGGGAGGTCCTGGTCGAGTACCGCGACGTGCTCGACGCGCTGGTGCTGCGGCTGCTGGACAAGGAGACCGTGGCCAGGACCGAGGTGCTGGAGCTCTTCGCCACGGTGCAGAAGCGGCCGGTCCGCGGCTCGTACACCGGCTACGGCAAGCGCCTGCCGTCGGACCGCCCGCCCGTGCTGTCGCCCAAGGAACTCGCCCTCGCGGCCGCCGACGGCGGCACCGGGACCGGCCTGTCCCTGCCCGCCAACGGCCAGACGCTGGGCTTCAATCCCGTCGACGAACACGATCGCGGGCGCGGCAACGGCGACGAGCCGGGCCGCGGCGAACCCACTGATACCCACTGATAACGGATGCCCCAGAACTCGTCGCTGGCCCGGGAGGACGAGGAGCCGTCGCAGGACGGCCATCGCGAGTCCTCTGACGCCCCGGCCAAGGAGTTCGATCTGCCGCGCATCGAGCGCGCCGTCCGGGAGATCCTGCTCGCGATCGGCGAGGACCCGGATCGCGATGGCCTGCGCGACACGCCCGCCAGGGTCGCGCGGGCCTACGCCGAGCAGTTCGCGGGCCTGCGCCAGCGCCCGGAGGACGTGCTGACCACGGTTTTCGACGTCGGCCACGACGAGATGGTCATCGTCCGCGACATCGAGGTGTACGGCACGTGCGAGCACCACCTGGTCCCGTTCATCGGCGTCGCGCACATCGGCTACATCCCCAACCTCAAGGGCCAGATCACCGGTCTGTCCAAGCTGGCCAGGCTGGTGGACGTGTACGCCCGGCGACCGCAGGTGCAGGAACGGATGACCTGCCAGGTCGCGGACGCCCTGATGGATACCCTGGAGCCGCGCGGCGTGGTGGTGGTCATCGAGGCCGAGCACCTGTGCATGACCATGCGCGGGGTGCGCAAGCCGGGCGCGAGGACGGTGACGTCGGCGGTGCGCGGCGCCTTCCGGGACACCGTGACCCGAGCCGAGGCCATGAGCCTGATCTACGGCCACCACTGAACCGCCGATTAACTCCACCTCAATACTGAACTGAAACGCTTCCCGCGTCGTCTAAGGATTAGGCCACCTGGCCGCGAGATCCGCGAGATCCGCGAGATCCGCTGGACCGCGCGACGGCGATGGCCGGGACGCATCCCCCAGTGCTTCCCCCCGAGCACCCTGCTCACCCCCCCTGGGCCGCCGGCGACCCTGGAGGCGCGGCGGTGACCCGTTCGTGTAGTAAGTCCGTCCCGCTGGGCGGGACCGTTGCCTAGGCTTGGGAGGTACCGTGAAACCAGGATGCGAGGCGGAGCGATGACCGCGCTGACGCTCCGTGATCCGGGGCCTGACAAGAGAGCGGCCGAGATGAGCGACGGCGACGACGCTGGATACGCGAACGGCGCGGACCTGCCCGACGCAACGGGCAGCGGTTCGCGGCCCGCCGCCGCGCCCGGTGACCGCAGGCGCCAGCGTTCCTGGGTCCCCGGCAGCGCCGCGCTGCTCACCGCGCTGATCGGGGTGTCCGACATCCTGGCCATCTTCAAGCCCGATCTGGTGTACAGGCTGCACAAGATCAACTACCTGGTGCCGGGGGCGCTGACCGCCGGCATCCGCACCGCCTGGGTAATCATCGGGCTGCTGCTGCTGATGCTGGCGCACGGCCTGCGCCGGCGCAAGCGGCGGGCGTTCCAGGCGGTGGTGGCGCTGCTCGCCTTCGACGTCACCATCCACTTCGTCCACTCGATGCGGGTACCGACCGCGATCATCGCGCTGCTGCTGCTCATCGCCTTGCTGTACTTCCGTGACGAGTTCTACGCCGAGGGTGATCCGCGGACCCGCTGGCGGGCGTTGTGGGTCCTCGGCGGCCTGGTCGTGGCGGACGTGGTCATCGGGCTCAGCTACATCATGGTGGCCCGGGGGCTCGAGACCGACTACTCGCTGGGCCAGCGGATCCAGGAGGTCGTGTACGGCCTGGTCGGAGTGTCCGGACCGGTCCAGTGGGTGCCAGAAGCGCGAGGCGACCTGTTCGCCATCTTCACCGGTGCGCTCGGCGTCTTCACCCTCCTCGTCACCGCGTACCTGTTCCTGCGCCCCGCCGAGCCGAGGGCCAGGCTCGGGGCGGCCGACGCGGCCCGGGTCAGGGACCTGCTCGCCAAGTACGGTGACCGGGACTCCCTGGGGTATTTCGCGCTGCGGGACGACAAGAGCGTGGTCTGGTCGCCGACCGGCAAGGCGTGCATCTGCTACCGCGTCGTGTCCGGAGTCATGCTGGCCAGCGGTGACCCGATCGGTGACCCGGAGGCGTGGCCCGGGGCCATCGGCCCGTTCCTCGACGAGGCCGCCCGGCACGCCTGGGCGCCGGCCGTGATGGGGTGCAGCGAGCTCGGCGCCGAGGTGTGGTGCCGGGAGGGCAACCTGACCGCCCTCGAGCTCGGCGACGAGGCGGTCGTGAACGTGGCCGAGTTCAGCCTGTCCGGCCGGTCCATGCGGAACGTCAGGCAGATGGTGAACCGCGTGGCCAAGAACGGCTACTCGGCCGAGGTCCGCCGGGTGGCGGACATCCCGCCGGCCGAACTCGACGCCATCGTGTGGGCCGCCGATTCCTGGCGCGGCAGCCAGACCGAGCGCGGCTTCTCGATGGCCCTGGGCCGGATCGGCGCCGTCTGCGACGACAACTGCGTGCTCGCGACGGCCAAGGAGAACGGGGTCGTCCGGGCGGTCCTGCAGCTCGTGCCCTGGGGTGCCGACGGCCTGTCGCTCGACCTCATGCGCAGGGACAAGGGCGCCCAGCCCGGCCTGAACGACTTCCTCATCGTGGAGACCATCAAGGCCGCGTCCGGTCTCGGCGTGAAGCGGATCTCGCTGAACTTCGCGGTCTTCCGCGCCGCCCTCGAACGCGGCGAGCGGATCGGCGCCGGCCCGGTGCTGAAGGCGTGGCGGTCGATCCTGATCTTCATGTCCAAGTGGTTCCAGATCGAGTCGCTGTACAAGTTCAACGCCAAGTTCAGCCCCGTCTGGCAGCCGCGGTTCTTCGTGTTCCCTGGCAGCAAGGACGCGCCGAGGATCGCGCTCGCGGCGCTGGAGGCCGAGGCGTTCCTGGTGTGGCCGCGGCTCGAGCTGCGCCGGATCGCCCGCAGGCTGGGCCTGGCCCGGCTGCGCCGGCAGCCGCGCCGGGAGCCGGTGCCGCAACGGTGACCCCCGCGGCCGGGGCAACCCTCCCGGGCCTGCCGAGCGCGGATCGATGCCTG
This sequence comes from uncultured Actinomycetes bacterium, assembly GCA_963705835.1. Taxonomy (GTDB): domain Bacteria; phylum Actinomycetota; class Actinomycetes; order Streptosporangiales; family Streptosporangiaceae; genus Palsa-504. The sequence continues at coordinate 51,422 of CAVPLC010000082.1, read as the reverse complement.
GTCATGGGCGTGGTGAACGTGACGCCGGATTCGTTCTCCGACGGCGGCCGGTGGTACGGGGCTGACGCGGCCATCGCGCATGGCCTGGAACTCGTGGCCCAGGGCGCGGACATCGTGGACGTGGGCGGCGAGTCCACCAGGCCCGGCGCCCAGCGCGTCACCGAGGAAGAGGAACTACGGCGGATCGGGCCGGTCGTCACCGAACTGGTGAAGGCCGGCGTGCCGGTCTCGATCGACACGATGCGGGCCGCGGTGGCCGGGTTCGCGCTGACCGCCGGGGCGCACCTGGTCAACGACGTGAGCGGCGGCCTGGCCGATCCGCAGATGCCGCGCCTGGTCGCCGAGGTGGGCGCGTCCTACGTGGTCGTGCACTGGCGCGGTCACAGCCACGACATGTACGCGCGGGCGGTCTACACCGACGTGGTGCGCGAGGTGCGCGACGAGCTCAGCCGCCGCGTGGACGCGGTGGTCGCCGCCGGGGTCGACCCTGGCCACATCGTCGTCGACCCGGGCCTCGGCTTCGGCAAGCGCCAGGAGCACAACTGGCCGCTGCTCGCCCACCTGGCCGACCTGGGCACGCTCGCGGGGGGCACCTTCCCCGTAATCGTCGGCGCGTCAAGGAAGGGGTTCCTCGGCTCGCTGCTGGCCGGCCCGGACGGCACGCCGAGGCCCTTCGGCGGCCGTGACGGCGCTACCGTGGCGATCACCGCGCTGGCCGCGACGGCCGGCGCCTGGTGCGTGCGCGTCCACGAGGTACCGCCGAACGCGGACGCGGTAAGGGTAGCGGCCGCCTGGCGCGCCGCCGGCCCCCGGTGACCGGCCGCTGGCGCGTGGTGCTCGCCCTCGGCACCAACCTGGGCGACAGGCTGGGTACCCTTCAGGGATGCGTGCAAGCCATCGGCGGGCTCCCGGACACTGACGTGCTGGCCGTCTCACCCGTCTACGAAACCGTCCCCGTCGGCGGCCCCGCTCAGCCGGACTACCTGAACGCGGTGCTCATCGCGTCGACCGGCCTGCGGCCCGGCGAACTGCTCGAGGCGGCCCACCGCATCGAGGCGGACTTCGGTCGGGCCAGGGCCGAACGCTTCGGCCCGCGCACCCTGGACATCGACATCATCAGCTACGCCGGCGAGGTCAGCGGCGATCCGGTGCTCACCCTGCCGCACCCCCGCGCCCACGAGCGCGCCTTCGTGCTGGCGCCGTGGCACGACGTCGACCCCGAGGCCGAACTGCCCGGCCGCGGAGCAGTCAGCGACCTGCTGGCCGGCCTGGCCCGCGACGGCGTCCGGCTGGTGCCCGGCGCGGTGCTGCGGCTGCCCCGGTCCGGATCCCGGGCTGAGCGGCCATGAAACCGACGCGCACCTCCACGCTGGCCATCGTCGCCGTGGTCTGCGCGCTGGCCACCTGGCTGGCGCTGCGGTCGGTCTACGAGCACCTCCCGCCGCTGCCCTGGACGGGAGTTCCCGCGCTGCTGGTGGCGGCGGTCGCGGAGGCCTGGACCGGCCGCGACCTGCGGGCCCGGATCGCCGGGAAGCGCGGCCTGAAGCCGGCCGCGCCGCTGTTCGTGTCCCGGATGGTCGCGCTGGCCAAGGCCACCTCGCTGGTCGCGTCGGCGATCACGGGCCTGGCGGCGGGGTTCGTCATCTACCTGAGCGGCTCGCTGAACGCCGCGGTGCCGCGCCAGGATGCACTGACCGCCGCCGTGACCCTCGCTTGCGCGGTCTTGCTCGCCTGCGCCGCGCTGTACCTCGAATACTGCTGCCGGGTGCCGAACGCCCCCGACCGCGACCAGACCGACCAGCGCGCCCCGCTGCCGTAACGCCGCCGCAAGACAGCCGTCCTGACGGTCGCGAGCACCCGCCGGCACCACCAAATTCAAAATCATTATTCCGAACGGTCCCTGGTTCTCGATCCGTGCCGCGTGCCTGCACGCCTCGCGAAATAACTCTGTGTAGTATCTTGACTACCCAAAGTCATATGAGAGGAGCACAACGTGCAGATGAAGACCCGCGTGGCAGGCGTTCTGACGGCGACGGCGGCGGCGGTCGCGATGATGGGCGCACCGGCCTTCGCGCAGAGCGGAAACGGCGACAGCGGCGTGCTGTCGATCCTGTCGGGAAACAACGTGAACGCCCCGGTGACCGTCCCGGTGGACGTCTGCGGCAACGCGGTCGCGATCCTCGGTTTCGCCGACGCGGGCTGCCAGGGCGGTGCCGGAGCACTGCTCCTGGACAGCTTCAACGGCTGACGGCTGAGGGGGCGCCGGGCACCCGCGTGGTATCCGGCGCCCCTTCGCATGGCTATCCTGGTCAGCGCACCGTCCGGTACCCGCGAGGACTGGAACGAGATGAAGCCTGATTTCGATACCCAACCCGAGCCGGGCCCGGCCGCGCCGCATCCGGCCCGGCTGGCCGTCGGCGTCATCGGCCCCGGTCGGGCGGGCACCGCGCTCGGCGCGGCGCTCGCCCGCGCCGGCCACAGCGTGGTCGCCGTGGCCGCCGTGTCCGACGCGTCGGTCCGCCGCGCGCGCGCCACCTTCCCCGGCGCGGTCATCGCCGAGCCCGGCCAGGTCATCGCCCTGGCCGACCTGGTCCTGCTCACCGTGCCCGATGACGCGCTGCCCGGCCTGGTGGCCGGCCTCGCGGCGACCGGGGCGCCGCTGGAGGGGCGGATGCTCGCGCACGCGAGCGGCCGCCACGGCCTGGCCGTGCTCGAGCCCGCGGTCCGGCTGGGCGGCCTGCCGCTGGCCCTGCACCCGGTGATGACGTTCACCGGGCGCAGCGACGACCTGGACCGGCTGCGCGGGACGTGCTTCGGGGTGACCGCGCCGGACGTGCTCAGGACGGCCGCCGAGGCCCTGGTGATCGAGATGGGCGGCGAGCCCGTGTTCATCGCCGAGGAGCACAGGGACCTGTACCACGCGGCGCTCGCGGGCGCGGCCAACCACCTGATCACGCTGGTCACCCAGGCCGAGGACACGCTGCGGGCCGCGGGGGTGCCGGACCCGGCGCGGCTGCTCGGGCCGCTGCTGTCGGCCTCGCTGGACAACGCGCTGCGGCTCGGGGACGCCGGCCTGACCGGCCCGGTCGCCCGCGGTGACGCGCAGACCGTGGCCGCGCACGTGGCCGCGCTGGACGCCGCGCCGTCGGCCTCGCCGGCCGCGGTCGCCGCCTATATCGCCATGGCCAGGCTGACGGCGGACCGCGCGCTTGCCGCCGGGATGCTCAAGCCGGCCGACGCCGAACGCCTCCTCGACGTCCTGGGCGGCCGCCCATGACCCAGCCGGTGCTGCTGCGGACCAAGGCCGACCTCGCCGTCGCGCGAGGCGGCCTGCCCGCCCCCGTGGTCCTGGTGCCGACCATGGGCGCGCTGCACGCCGGGCACCGCGCCCTGCTGCGGGCGGCGCGCACACTGGCCGGGCCGGCGGGCGGCGTGGTCGTGTCGATCTTCGTCAACCCGCTCCAGTTCCGGCCGGGTGAAGATCTCGATCGCTACCCGCGGACCCTGGACGAGGACCTGGCCATGTGCGCGGCCGAGGGCGTCTGCGCGGTCTTCGCCCCGTCCGCCGCCGAGATGTACCCCGGCGGCAAGCCCGAGGTGACCGTGGAGCCCGGCCCGATGGGGCGGGTGTTCGAGGGCGAGTTCCGCCCCGGCTTCTTCGGCGGCGTGCTGACCGTGGTGCTCAAGCTGTTCAACCTGATCCGCCCGGACATCGCCGTGTTCGGCGGCAAGGACGCGCAGCAACTCGCGCTCGTCCGCCGCATGGTGGCCGACGTCGACCTGGACATCGCCGTCGAGTCGGTGCCCACCGTCCGCGACGCCGACGGGCTGGCCACCTCGAGCAGGAACCGGTACCTGTCCCCGGCGGACCGGGCGCTCGCGCTCACCCTGCCGCGCGCGCTGGCCGCGGGCCGGGTCCGGGCCGCCGAGGGCGCCGCCGCGGCGCTCACGGCCGCGCAGGAGATGCTCCGCGGCGAACCCGCGCTGGCGGTCGACTACGTGGCGGTGGTCGACCCGCGCACGTTCGCCGTGGTCCGGCCCGGCCACGCCGGGCCGGCGCTGATCGTGGCGGCGGCCACCGCGGGCGGCACCCGGCTGATCGACAACGTGCCGGTCGTGCTCGCCCCCGAGAGCCGGAACACGGAAGGACCTTCGGGCGATGCTGCTGACCGTTGACATCGGCAACACCAATACGGTGCTCGGCGTGTTCGAGCAGGACCGGGTCGTGGACCACTGGCGGATCGGCACCGTGCCCGACCGGACCGCCGATGAACTCGCCGTGGTGCTGCACGGCCTGCTCGCCCGCAGCAGCGCCTTTGCCGAAAGGGAAATCCACGGAATATCGCTGTGCTCCACGGTCCCGTCGGTTCTGCACGAGATGAGAGAGATGTGCGAGCGCTATTACGGCGACCTGACCACCGTGATCGTGGAGCCCGGGGTAAAGACGGGCGTGCCGGTCCGGACGGACAACCCGAAGGAAGTGGGCAGCGACCGGATCATGAACTCACTCGCCGCGGTGCACCTTTACGGCGGCCCGGCGATTGTCGTGGACTTCGGCACTTCGACGAACTTCGACGCGGTGAGCGCGCGCGGCGAGTTCGTCGGCGGCGCGCTCGCCCCCGGAATCGAGATTTCCGTGGACGCCTTGTCGCGGCGCGCCGCGCAGCTGCTCAAGGTGGAACTGACCAGGCCGCCCCGCGTCATCGGCAAGAACACCGTCGAGGCGCTGCAATCGGGCATCATCTACGGGTTCGCCGCTCAGGTGGAGGGAATTGCGACCCGGATGGTGCGTGAGCTTTCGCCCGATGACCCGGACGCCGTGACGGTCATCGCCACCGGTGGCCTGGCGCCACTGGTTCTCGATGAGGTCAGCGTCATTGACGCCTACGAACCGTGGCTCACCCTGATCGGCCTGCGCCTGGTTTACGAAAAGAACGTCGGCTCCGCGGAATCTCTCGGCGGCTGAGCCCGGCTGGCTAGGACCTGGGCTCAGCCGATCCGGACCGCGCCGTCGTAGGCGTTCCAGTAAACCGGGTCGACCCGCACCGTCAAGCCGAAGTCCGGCGCGTCGACCATCAGCCCGTTGCCGATGTAAATCCCCACGTGACTGATGTCGGGGAAGAAGAAGACCAGATCGCCGGGCTCCAGGTCGTTGCGCGGAATGTGCACGCCGGAGTTCCACAGGTCCCCGGTGTAATGCGGAAGCGCGATGCCCTCCTGCGCGTACGCCCAGACGACCAGCCCGGAGCAGTCGAATGCGCCGGGCCCCGCCGCTCCCCACACGTAAGGATCGCCGCGCTTGCTGAGCGCGGCCTGCAAGGCCTGGCCGCCGACGGTGTTCGCGGTCGGAATGGGAATATCCGGATATTGCCCGGTCTGATCGAAGATCGCCATCGCCTGCTTCATCGCGGCGCTGTTGACCTGATCGATCTTGGTGTCGATGGCTTGCTTCTTGGCGTTCATCTGGGATTGCACCGCCTGGACGGCGGCGACCTGCTGGGCGGCCGTCTGCCGGTCCCGCAGCGCCTGGTTCTCCTCGCCGCTGAGCGTGCTGACCTCATCGCCACTGGACTGATCGAGCTCGGTCATGGTGGACGCCTGGCTGAGGAACTGCTCCGGGTTCCCGGCGGTGAGCGCCTGCAGCGTCGGGTCCAGCCCGGCGCTCATGTAGTTCTCCGCGGCGAGTTGGGCCACGGCCTGCTGGCCGAGGCTCAGCGCCGCCGAGTCCCTGGCGATGGCCTTGTCCGCGATCCGCACGTCGGCTTGCGCCCGGCTGAGCTGGATGCGCAGCCCGTCGTACTGCTCGCTCAGGGCGTTGATCTGGAATTCCAGCTGTTTGGCCTCGGCTACCAAGGTGGACAGGCCGGGCTGGGGGGCGCTGGTCTGCGCCACGCTGGCGACCGCCGGGACCAGCAGAGCAGCCGCGGCCGTCGCGGCGGCGAGGCCTGCGGTTCTGCTCAGTTTGCGCACAGCGATGCACGATATTGGAATCAAGGTCGGTTGCCAACCGACTCGGAGGAAGTTTTACCTCCACGTAAGAGCTTGCCCGGCCGGTGCCCGGCCCGGCCCGCAGCGGCTATCGTGGACGGCGCTATGCCGTACACGATCAGGCCCGCGCGCACCCGGGACGTGCCCACGATCCGTAAGTTGGTCGACTCCAATGTGGAGTCTGGACGTTTGCTGAGTAAGGCAACTGTCACGCTCTATGAGGACATCCAAGAGTTCTGCGTAGCAGAACTGGTTGATGACGCAGTGCTGGCGGGTTGCGGCGCATTGCATGTGATGTGGGAGGATCTCGCGGAGATCAGGACGGTTGCGGTTCTGCCGGCCTGCCAAGGGCTCGGGATCGGCCACGTGATCGTCGATGCGTTGCTTGACCGGGCCCGCGTGCTCGGAGTGGACCGGGTGTTCGTCTTGACTTTCGCGGTCGACTTCTTCGCCCGGCACGGATTCCGGCCGATCAGCGGTACTCCCGTGGCCGCAGAGGTGTACTCGGAGCTATTGCGTTCCTATGACGAGGGCGTGGCGGAGTTTCTCGACCTGGAGCGCGTAAAGCCCAACACTCTGGGCAACACCCGCATGCTGTTGCGCCTCTTACCGGATCGGGAAAAATGAGCATCGGCGTTGCGTACGAGACGATACAAGCCCAGCGGGAGCATCGCCCGCGGCGGACGGTAGGGAGGGTGCCGCTATGTGGCAGGACCTCGCCGCGCTGACTCCGCCGCTGGTAGTTTGCGTGGCGTTCATCATCGGCCTGGCGATGTTGCTGCGCAGGGAGATGTCCCCGAAGCGCCGCGAGGCCAGGAACGCCAAGCGCCGATCGCGTGATCAGCGGTCTTGACATTTCAGGTAACGACGGGTTTATCCGACTGGCACTACTAGACGAACGGCGTGAGCCGCTCAGCCAGGCGAGCCGCTAATCTGCACGTGCATGAACTTCTCAGCACGGCGCTAACGGTGCATCTAATAGCCGATTACGGAGAGTTACCGTCATCGAGGATGGCTGTCCGATGGCCACCGTACAGCCGAAGAAATCGCGAGTTACTAGTTACCGAATTGTCAATCCAACAGATTGGGTATATCTTTAGCATCCGAAATACGTTGCTCCGTCAGAAGGGCTGAATCGATGGCACAGAAGGTGCAGGTGCTTCTCGTCGACGATCTCGATGGCAGCGAGGCGACAGAGACCGTGATGTTTGGACTCGACGGCGCCTCGTATGAGATCGATCTGAGTACCGGCAACGCCGGCAAGCTCCGTAAAGAGCTCGCCCACTATGTGGAGCACGCGCGCAAAGCAAGTGCTCCGGCTCGGCGTCGTAGGGCGCGCACTGGTCCAGGGCGTGAGCGCAGTGCCCAAATCAGGTCGTGGGCCAAGCAGCGCGGATACAAGGTCAATGAGCGCGGCCGCATTCCGGCGAACATCGTCGCGGAGTACGAGGCCGCGCACTAGTACGCACGCACCGGAGTTCGCGAGTTCTTTGGCGTTCTCCCGGGTTCTTCGCCCCATGGCGAGCGACTCCTCGGCACTGTTACTAGCACCGCTACATAGCACCGCTCCGGGCCCGCAGGCCCAGACCGGTCAGATCGCACCGTTGGCCCGGCAAGGCGGCCATGACCGCTGGGGGGCCAGCGGTGCTCTGTTTTCCCGCCCGCTCTCTGCTTGTCCCGCTCGCCTCCGGGGTCCCACCCACCTCCCCATTCCCCCTTCACTGCGCCTCCTTCCCTCGTCGCTCTCTGCTTGTCCCGCTCGCCTCCGGGCGCCCTCGAGGCGCCTCCTTCCCTCGTCGCTCCTTCGTCGCGCCTGGGGTGGGTCGGGGGAAAAGCAGAGTCCAGTCGGCGCCGGCGCCCCTTTGGCTCGCGGGGGTCCGGCGCCGGCGCCCCCTTGGCTCGCCGGGGAGGGGCCGTTCGCTTGCGGCGTACCGGGGAACATCGGGCCTGTCAAGCCAAGTTGATGCGGGTGAACGGCCTGTGTCTAGGGAACGTCTTGTGGTGCGAGGCGCATGCTCGCATTAAGAGACGGCTACCGAGGGCACGCAGTGAGACCGTAACCGTGGACACGCGGCTACTATGCGAAGTAGGCAGGGTAGGGCCGATCGCGTTACCGGCCCGTACTGAACCCCCGTGCTGTGAGGAGAGCGACAAGATGTTCGAGAGGTTTACCGACCGGGCGCGGCGGGTTGTCGTCCTGGCGCAAGAAGAAGCCAGGATGCTGAACCACAACTACATCGGCACCGAGCACATCCTGCTCGGCCTCATCCATGAGGGCGAGGGGGTCGCGGCCAAGGCGCTCGAATCGCTGGGGATCAGCCTGGATGCCGTCCGGCAGCAGGTCGAGGAGATCATCGGCCAGGGTCAGCAGGCGCCGTCCGGGCACATCCCGTTCACGCCGCGGGCCAAGAAGGTGCTCGAGCTGTCGCTGCGTGAGGCGCTGCAACTCGGCCACAACTACATCGGCACCGAGCACATCCTGCTCGGCCTGATCAGGGAGGGCGACGGCGTCGCCGCCCAGGTGCTGGTGAAGCTGGGCGCCGACCTGAACCGGGTGCGCCAGCAGGTGATCCAGCTGCTGCACGGATACCAGGGCAAGGAGCCGGCCTCGGCCGGGACGGCCGCGGAGTCCACGCCGTCCACCTCCCTGGTCCTCGACCAGTTCGGCCGGAACCTGACCCAGGGCGCGCGCGAGGGCAAGCTCGACCCGGTCATCGGCCGGGAGAAGGAAATCGAGCGGGTCATGCAGGTGCTGTCCCGCCGGACCAAGAACAACCCGGTCCTGGTGGGCGCGCCCGGCGTGGGCAAGACCGCGGTCGTGGAGGGCCTGGCGCAGAAGATCGTCAAGGGCGAGGTGCCCGAGACCATCAAGGACAAGCAGCTCTACACGCTCGACCTGGGCGCCCTGGTGGCCGGGTCGCGGTACCGCGGCGACTTCGAAGAGCGGCTCAAGAAGGTGCTCAAGGAGATCAAGACCCGCGGCGACATCATCCTGTTCATCGACGAGATCCACACGCTCGTCGGGGCGGGCGCCGCCGAGGGCGCGATCGACGCCGCGTCGATCCTCAAGCCCATGCTGGCCCGCGGCGAGCTGCAGACCATCGGCGCCACCACGCTGGATGAGTACCGCAAGTACCTGGAGAAGGACGCCGCGCTCGAGCGCCGCTTCCAGCCCATCCAGGTCGCCGAGCCCACCATCTCGCACACCATCGAGATCCTCAAGGGGCTGCGGGACCGGTACGAGGCGCACCACCGCGTGTCCATCACGGACAGCGCGCTGGTCGCCGCGGCGCAGCTGGCCGACCGCTACATCAGCGACCGGTTCCTGCCGGACAAGGCCATCGACCTGATCGACGAGGCCGGCTCGCGGATGCGGATCCGCCGCATGACCGCCCCGCCGGACCTGCGCGAGTACGACGAGAAGATCGCCCAGGTGCGCCGGGAGAAGGAATCGGCCATCGACTCGCAGGACTTCGAGAAGGCCGCCGCGCTGCGGGACAACGAGAAGCAGCTGCTGGCCAAGAAGGCGTCCAGGGAGAAGGAGTGGAAGGCCGGCGACATGGACGTCGTCGCCGAGGTGAACGATGAGCTCATCGCCGAGGTGCTCGCCACCGCCACCGGCATCCCCGTGTTCAAGCTCACCGAAGAGGAGTCGCAGCGCCTGCTGCGCATGGAGGACGAGCTGCACAAGCGGGTCATCGGCCAGAACGACGCCATCAAGGCGCTGTCCCAGGCGATCCGGCGGACCCGGGCCGGCCTGAAGGACCCCAAGCGCCCCGGCGGCTCGTTCATCTTCGCGGGCCCGTCCGGAGTCGGTAAGACCGAGCTGTCCAAGACGCTCGCCGAGTTCCTGTTCGGCGACGAGGACTCGCTCATCCAGCTGGACATGAGCGAGTACATGGAGAAGCACACCGTCTCGCGGCTGTTCGGGTCCCCGCCCGGGTACGTCGGGTACGAGGAAGGCGGCCAGCTCACCGAGAAGGTCCGCAGGCGGCCGTTCTCCGTGGTCCTGTTCGACGAGATCGAGAAGGCGCACCCGGACATCTTCAACTCGCTGCTGCAGATCCTGGAGGACGGCAGGCTCACCGACGCCCAGGGCCGGATGGTCGACTTCAAGAACACGGTCATCATCATGACCACCAACCTTGGCACCCGCGACATCTCCAAGGGCGTGTCCGTGGGCTTCGCCCGGTCGGGTGAGTCCCGCGGCTCGTACGACCGGATGAAGAACAAGGTGCAGGAGGAGCTGAAGTCGCACTTCAAGCCCGAGTTCCTGAACCGGGTGGACGACACCATCGTGTTCCACCAGCTCGAGCGGGACGAGATCTTCAGCATCGTCGACCTGATGATCGCCAAGGTCGACGAGCGCCTCAAGGACCGCGACATGGCCATCGAGCTGCGGCCCGACGCCAAGGACCTGCTGTCGCAGCGCGGCTACGACCCGGTGCTCGGCGCCCGGCCGCTGCGCCGCACGATCCAGCGGGAGATCGAGGACAGCCTGTCCGAGAAGATCCTGTTCGGTGAGCTGCGGCCGGGACAGATCGTGATCGTGGACGTCGAGGGCAGCGGCGAGACCGCCAAGTTCACGTTCAACGGCGTCCCCAAGCCCGAGATCGTCGGCGAGCCGGTGGACACCAAGGAGCCGGTGGACACCAACGAGCCAGTGGACACCCATGACCGCGCGGTCGGCAGCTCGGCGGGCGGCACGGGCGCCAAGGACGGCGGCGGGACCGCCTCCGCGCACGGCTAACGCGACCGGAGCCCGGGCCTCACGCCGAGGCCCGGGCTCCGTGCTGTCCGGGTGAGCCCGGCAGCGCGTAGCGGCCGTCCGGCAGCGGGTCGACCAGGCCGTCGGCGACCAGCCCGTCCAGGGCGCGCGCGAGCTGCGCCCGGTCGGCCCAGACCGCGCCGAAGTCGGCGTCGGTGGCCGGGGCCCGTGAATCGCGCAGCACCGCGAGCAGCCGCCCCCGGCACTGCCGGTCGGTCCCGTCGTAGCGCTGGGCCCGCCGCCCGGCCCCGGCCGCGGGCTCGGCCGGGCGCCCCGCGGCCAGCCACGCGCAGTCGCGGGCCACCGGGCAGGCGGTGCAGCGCGGCCTGGCCGCCGAGCAGACCAGCGCGCCCAGTTCCATCACCGCGACGGACCAGCGCGCCGCGGCCGCGGGCTCGGCGGGCAGCAGCGATTCGGCCATCCGCCGTTCGGCCACGGACGGTCCGGCCGCGGGCCGCGCCCGCCCCGCGACCAGCCGGGCCAGCACCCGGCGGACGTTGGTGTCGAGCACGGCGTGCCGCTGGCCGAAGGCGAAACTGGCCACGGCCGCGGCCGTGTACGCGCCGATCCCCGGCAGCGCGAGCAGCGCGTCCACGTCCGCCGGGATCGCGCCGCCGTGCCGTGCGGTCACGACGGTGGCCGTCTGGTGCAGCCACAGCGCCCGCCGCGGATACCCGAGCCTGCCCCACTGCCGGACCGCCTCGCCGGCCGGCTCGGCGGCCAGCGCGGGCGGCGTGGGCCACCTTGCCAGCCATTCCCGGTGCGCCGGGATGACCCGCGCCACCGGCGTCTGCTGCAGCATGATCTCGCTGACCAGCACCGACCAGGGCGTCGTACCCGGGACCCGCCACGGCAGGTCCCGCGCGTGACACGCGTACCAGGCCAGCACGGGATCGGCGTAGGGCGTGGTCATGATGCCCCTATCGTGGCACGGCGCGGGACCAGCCTCGGACCGGCCAGGGGCCGCCAAGGCCAGCCGGGGCGGCCAAAGCCAGCCAGAGCCCGCCCGCGCCAGCCCCGGACCCGCCCGCGCCCACCCCGCCCGCCCGCGCCAACCCCGCGCCAACCCCGCGCCAGCCCCGGACCCGCCCGGCCAGCCCGGGCCAGCCCCGGCCAGCGAGCCGGGCCCTGCCGGCGGGTCTGCACGTTCCGTCCGCTCCCCGCTTGCATACTCTCCGTATGGATCCCGATGCTTATCGTGACGATAGCGGGTCGGACGAGCCCGACACGTACTGGCGCCGCCGGGCCGTCACCCTGGCCGCGGGCCTGGCCGTGCTGGGCCTGCTGGCCTGGGCCTTCTCCGGCGGCGGCGGGAAACCCGCCCCGGTGGCGCGGAACTCGCCGGAGTCGGGCCCGCCCGCCGCCGCGTACCACAGCGCCTCCGCGTCACCGTCCTCCTCGGGAGCCGACGCCGCCGTCCCCGGGCTGGCCAGCGCCAGCCCCTCGGCTACGCCGCCCTCCGGTTCCGCCACCGCGAACGCCGCGAAATCACGCTCGAGCCAGTCCACGCCGACCGCCTCCGCGTCGGACCCGGCCGCCGCGGCGAACGCGCCCGGGCCGGGCGGACGCTGCTCGCCGGGCGCGGTGGTGCTCAGCTTGTTCAGCAGCAGGCCCAGCTATCCGGCCGGTCAGGATCCGCAGTTCCGCCTCTACACCGTCTCGACCGCGTCCGGCCGCTGCACGTTCGATCTCGGCCCCGCTCACCTGCACCTGGTCGTCATGTCGGCGGGCCGGGTGATCTGGGATTCGGCCGACTGCGCCAGCGGCGGTGACACCCAGGCCGGCACGCTCAGCCGGGGCGTCCCGGTCCAGGAGTCGATCGCCTGGAACCGCTCGATCACCCTCCCCGGCTGCCTGACGCTGGCCTCGTCCGCGCGTCCGGGTACCTACCAGGCGCAGGCCAGGACCGTCGGCGTGGCCAGCCAGATCCGCACGTTCAAGCTCACGTCCTAGCCGCCTCACAGGTCGCGCCCGAGGACCACGGACAGGGCCTGACGGACATCTTCCGCCTGGACGACCTGAATGAGCTGGGATGGGTCGCCGGCCCCGCGCTGCGCGCCGCTCCCGGCCTGAGCACCAATCCCGGCCGCGGCGCCGACCCCGTCCAGGCCCGCCGAGCCCGCCGGGACGATCGCGCGCCGGAAGCCCATCCGCTCGGCCTCGGCCAGGCGGCGCGCCAGCCCGGCCACCCGGCGGACCTCGCCGGCCAGGCCCACCTCGCCGATGGCCACCACGCCGCGCGGCACGCTCAGGTTGGCCGCGGAACTGGCCAGGGCCACCGCGACGGCCAGGTCCACCGAGGGCTCGGTCAGCCGGACGCCGCCCACGGTCGCGGCGTAGACGTCCTGGTGGCCGAGCTTGAGCCCGGCCCGGCGCTGCAGGACCGCGAGGACCATGCCCACCCGGGAGCCGTCGAGCCCGGACGTGGCCCGCCGCGGAACCTCCAGGGCCGAGCTCCCCACCAGGGCCTGCACCTCGGCGACCAGCGGCCTGCGTCCCTCCAGGGTGACGGTGACGCAGGTGCCGGGCACCGGCTCGCGGTGCTGGGACAGGAACAGCCCGCTCGGGTCGGGCAGGCCGATCAGGCCGTATTCGCCGAGGTCGAAGCAGCCGACCTCGTCGGTCGGCCCGTACCGGTTCTTCACCGCCCGCACCATGCGCAGCTGGGAATGCCGGTCGCCGTCGAAGTGCAGCACCACGTCGACGAGGTGCTCCAGGGCCCGCGGGCCGGCCACCGAGCCGTCCTTGGTCACGTGCCCGACCAGGATGGTGGCCAGCGAACGCTCCTTGGCGATCGCGGTCAGCACGCTGGCCACCTCGCGGACCTGGGTGACCCCGCCCGGCGCCCCGTCGACGCCCGCGGCGGCGATCGTCTGCACCGAGTCGATGATCAGCAGCCGGGGCTTGACCTCGTCGACGTGCCCGAGCACGGCCTCCAGATCGGTCTCGGCGGCCAGGAACAGCCGCTCGCTGACCGCGCCGATCCGGTCCGCGCGCAGCCGGACCTGGGCGGCCGACTCCTCGCCGGTGACGTAGAGCACCGGGCCGGTCTCGGCCACCAGCGCCCCGGCCTCGAGCAGCAGCGTCGACTTGCCCACCCCCGGCTCGCCGGCCAGCAGCAGCACCGCGCCGGGCACGAGCCCGCCGCCGAGGACCCGGTCCAGCTCGTCCAGGCCGGTGGGGCGCGCACTGGCCTCGGTGGCGTCCACCTGGCCGATGGGAACCGCCGGCGTGCTGGCCGGCGCGCCCGCCCGGTAGGAGACGGCCCGGATGCCCGCCCGGGCCAGCCGGGCGCCCGCGATCTCCTCGACCGTGCCCCAGGCCTGGCACTCCCCGCAGCGCCCGCTCCACTTGGCGGTCTGCCAGCCGCACTCCGAGCACCGGTAGCCGGCCGTTCCCGCCGATGACTTGGCCATGGCCGCACCATAACGGCCACCTCTGACAATCTCAGTAAGCTGGAGGCATCCACGAACGGCGGAGGGAGTCGAACAGTGAGCGGCGCGGTGAGGGCACCGGGTACGCTCGTCGCCCTGTCCACCTCGTCCGTGTATCCCGAACGCACGCCGGACGCCTTCGACATCGCCGCGCGGCTGGGCTACGACGGGATCGAGGTCATGGTCTACACCGACCCGGTGAGCCAGGACGCCGACGTGCTGACCAGGCTTCGCGACTACCACCAGCTCCCCATCCTGGCCGTGCACACGCCGAGCCTGCTGCTCACCCAGCGGGTGTGGGGCCGCGACCCGTGGGAGAAGCTGCGCCGCGCCAAGGACCTGGCCGAGCGGGTCGGCGCCGGGGTGGTCGTGGTGCACCCGCCGTTCCGCTGGCAGGACAAGTATGTCCGCGGCTTCGAGAAGGGCCTGGCCGCCATGGCCGCGGAAACCGACGTCATGTTCGCGGTGGAGAACATGTACCCGCTCCGGGTCGGCGGCAGCGAGGTCGCGCCGTACGCCCCGCACTGGGACCCGACGGCGCTGGACGTCGCGCACGTCACGCTGGACCTCTCCCACACCGCCGCCTCGGGTTCTGACGCCCTGGCCATGGCCGCCGAGCTCGACGGCAGGCTGGTCCACGTGCACCTGGCCGACGGCACCGGCAAGCCCGCCGGGCCGCTCCCGGACGAGCACCTGGTCCCCGGCCGCGGCGGCCAGCCCTGCGCGGCCCTGCTCACCTGGCTGTCCGCCACCGGGTACCCGGGCGTGGTAGTGGTCGAGGTGAACACGAACCGGGCGCCGACCCGGGAGGCCCGGCTCGCGGACCTGGCCGAGTCGCTGGCCTTCGCCCGGCTGCACCTGGGCCTGGCGGCCGGCCAGGCGACCCGGGGGTAATCTCCTGCCATGGCAGCAAGCACCCTGATCACCGTGGCCCCGACGGGCGCCGAAGCCGACAAGTCGGCCGTGCCCGCCCTCCCGGTGACGCTGAACGAGCTCGTGGTCACGGCCAAGGAGTGCGAGGCCGCCGGCGCCGCGGTCATCCACGTGCACATCAGGGACGACGCGGCGCGGCCCACGCTGGATCCGGCCCGGCTGGCCGACACCGTGGCCGCGCTGCGCGAGGGCACGGACCTGATCGTCCAGCTGTCCACCGGGGGAGCGGTCACCGACAGCTTCGCCGACCGGCTGGCCGTCCTCGACGCCGGCCCGGACGCCTGCTCGCTGACCTGCGGCACGGTCAACTTCGGCGACGAGGTGTTCCACAACCCCTGGCCGTTCGTCAAGGACCTGTACCAGCTGACCCAGGAGCGCCGGGTGGTGCCGGAGTTCGAGCTGTTCGACCTCGGGCAGGTGGCCGCGCTGCACCGGCTGCTCGCCGAATTCGGCCCGCCTGCGGGCGGGCACGTGCACTGCGACCTGGTGATGGGCGTGCCCGGCGGGATGCCGGGGGACGTGCCGACGCTGGCCGCCGCGATCGCGGCGCTGCCGGCCGGCGCCACCTGGTCGGCGACCGGGATCGGCCGGACCACGCTGCCCGTCCTGTTCGGCGCGCTCGCGGCCGGCGGTCACCTGCGGGTCGGCATGGAGGACACGCTCACCTTCGCCCGCGGACGGCCCGTGGCCCGCAACGCCGAACTGGTCGAACGCGCCGCGGAACTGGCCAGGTTCGCGCAGCGGCCGCCGATGCGCCCCGCCGACGCCCGGGCCTTCCTCGGCGTCCGCGACCGCCGGGCCTGAGCGCCTGCTTGCTGGCCGTTCGCAATTGCAAGCACCGCGTGGCAGAATGAGGGCATGCGCAACGTGACAGTGAACTCGATCGGCGAGTACATCCGGGAGCAGCGCGAGCAGGCGAGGATCTCCATGCGCCAGCTCGCGCAGGCGGCCGGGGTGTCCAACCCGTACCTGAGCCAGATCGAGCGAGGCCTGCGCAAGCCGAGCGCGGACATCCTGCAGCAGATCGCCAAGGGGCTGCGCATCTCCGCCGAGGCGCTGTACGTGCAGGCCGGGATCCTGGAAGACCGGCCGGCCGACTCGGGGGTCCGCTCGGCCCTGATGGCCGACCCGGAGCTGTCGGAGCGGCAGAAGCAGGTCCTGATGGAGATCTACGAGTCGTTCCGCAGGGAGAACGCCGCCGCAGCCGAGGCCGCTCGCGCCGAGGCCGACGGCGCGGAAACCGCGGAAGCCGCAGAAGCCACCGAGGACGCAGACGACGCGCGTACGTCCGCCGCGTCATGGTCCGAGGCGACAGCGGACGAGCAGGACGACTCATCCGGTCATGAGGACGATCCCTCGGGCCACGCGGACGACATTCCGGCCCAAACCGTGCCTCCCGTTAGGTAGCGTGATTCCGTGTTCGGTGCCTATACCCCGCTCAGGGATTTCTTCCTCGCCCTCGGCCTGGCTGCCTTCATCGTCGAGGCCTGGGCCTTCATCGACGCCATCACCCGGCCGGGCCAGGCCTTCGTGGCCACCGGCAAGCAGACCAAGCAGCTCTGGCTCATCATCCTCGGCGTGGCCGCCGTCGTCGGGCTGGCCGGGGCGGTCTACGGGGTGGGTCCGACGTCCATCCTGCCCGTCGCGGCGTTCGTCGCGGCCGCCGTCTACCTGGCCGACGTCCGGCCCAAGGTCAAGGAGTTCAAAAACGGCGGGGGCACCAGCTCGGGGCCGTACGGCCCCTGGTAGCCCCGCGAGCGCCGGCCAGATGAGCAAGCTCAGATGAGCAGGCTCAGATGATCAGCAGCGTGACCGGCGCCGCGACCAGCAACGCGGCGGACAGGCAGATCGCGGCGATGGCCGGGCGCGGCAGCGGCCGCACCGGCTGAAGCAGCCGGGCGACCCGCGCGGCCACCTCGCCCTGGCCTGCCGCCAGCGCGCCGGCCGGCGCCGGGCAGGCCCCGGCGGTGCCGAACCTCACCAGCGCGGACACCAGCTCGCGGGCCGGGCGTCCCCGCAGCGCGCCGTCGTCGGCGAGCATCTCCACCAGCAGCGCCACCGCGTGGTAGGCCTCGGCGCACGTCACGGACCTGGGGAACGCGCGCCGCAGCGCGGTGAACGGCAGCAGCACCAGGTCGTGACGCTCACGCAGGTGGGCATGTTCGTGCGCGAGCACGGCGGCCAGCTCGCCCCGGCCGAGCAGCTCGAGGGTGCCGACGCTGACCACGACGATCGGTGACCACAGCCCGGGCAGGCAGTAGGCCGCCGCGCTGGGGTAGTCGACCACGAGCGCGCCGGGCACCTTCGGGTCACCGTGGGCGAGCAGCGCGAGCAGCGCCCGCTGCCTGTGCCGGGCCTGCACGGCCGCGGCCGAGGCCGCGATGAGCACCCAGCACAGCGACGCGAACAGGGCCAGCCCCGCGGCCAGGCAGGTCAGCCGGAAGGCCACCAGGATGGTCGGCATCGCGCCGACCGCGCCGAACACGGACACGCCGGACCGGAACAGGCGGTCGGGATGCAGGACGGAGCGGGCCACGCCGAGGCTGCCGCCGGGCAGGCCCAGGCCGAGCAGCGTGCCCACGGCCGCCAGTCCCGCGGCCAGGCCGAGTGCCTGCCACAGCAAGATGGCGGCGGCCGGCGACCGGCGCGGCCAGCTGGCTTGCACCAGAGCCGAGGCGGCCAGCACGCTCCCCATGGCGACCGCGGCGAGCAGCGCCGCGTCAGCCAGTCCTGTCATCTCCTCCGCCGTCACCTTCGATAACTTCCAGGGCGTCGCGCAGCACCTCTGCCTCGACGCCGGAGACGGACTGGGCGAACCGCGTCAGGGCGGCCGTGCGGTCGCCCGTCTGATCCAGCGCGGTCAGCATGAGTTCGGTCACGTAGGTCTCTCGGGTCGCGGCAGGACAATAGCGCCAGGCCCGCCCGTCACGCTGCCGCCTGGCGAATCCTTTTTTCGCGAGCCTGTCGAGCACCGTCATCACGGTGGTGTGAGCCAGATTACGTTCGGTCAGCCTAGCACTGACCTCTCGCACCGTGAGCGGAGCATCGGTTTCCCAGAGCACATCCATGATGGCGCGTTCAAGTTCACCCAACCGGTTCACGGTCGTCAATGTACCCTGTTTTAGCCCGGGGGGACGACCCCCCGGAACCCCCCGCTGCGCTTCGCGCCCCCGCTGCGGTACCTCGCCGTAGTATCGCGCGGCCGGAGGGGCCATAAGCCCCTCGCGGGCCGCACGATGGCGGGGCTGCGCCCCGCGATACTCGCCGTAGCCCAGCTCAGCGGTCGGGGTCGGCGAAGCGGGCGAAGGCGCGCAGGTTGGCCAGTGATTCGCCGCGCTTGGCCCGCCAGGCCCATTCCCGGCGGATGGCGGTGGCGAAGCCGAGTTCCAGCGCGGTGTCGAAGTTGTCGTCGGAGTAGCTGAGCACGCAGCCGAGCAGCCGGTCGATGTCGGGAGTGCTGGTCGCGCTCAGCGGCAGCCTGCCGGTCAGGTAGACGTCGCCCACCGGGTCCAGGCTGAAGTGGACCCCGTACATGCGGCCGTTGCGCTCCAGCAGGAAGCGGTAGAAGGCCTCGTGATTCTCATCGGGCTGACGGCAGAAGAACGCCTCCACGCTCAGGCTGTGCGCCCCCGCGATGAGCCAGGTCATGGTGGCCAGCTTGTGCTGCCCCTCCAGCCGGACCAGGTACGCCCCCGGCCGCGGGTTCTCGTACGGCAGCCCGAGCTCACCGAGCGCCGCCTCGATCGCGCCCGCGGCCGCGCCGCCGTCGCCGCTCATGCCCGGACGGTAGCGGCGGCCTCGTTCATCGCTCCGGTATACACCTCGATGAGCCGGTCCGCGGTCGTTGGCCAGCCAAAACCGGACGCGTGCACGAGGGCGCCGCGGGACAGCTCCTCGAGTCGGCCCGGCGACCCGATGAGATCGGTGAGCACCCGCGCCCAGACCACCGGATCGTGCCCGTCCACCAGGACGCCCGAGTAACCGTCGCGGACCGCGGTCCGCAGCCCGCCGACCGCGGCCGCCACGACGGGGGTGCCGCAGGCCTGGGCCTCCAGCGCGACCAGCCCGAACGACTCGGAGTGCGACGGCACGAGCACGGCGGTCGCGGCGCGGTACCAGTCGGCCAGCTCGCGCTGCGGGCACGGCGGCTCCATCCGGACGTGACCGGCGACGTCGAGCGCGCCGGCCAGGCCTTCCAGCCGGCCCGGCGCGCCGACCTCCGAGCCGCTCGGCCCGCCGACCAGGACCACGACGAGCCGGCTCGCGAGCGCCGGGTCGGAGCGCAGCAGGTCCGCCGCGGCCCGCAGCACGACGTCCGGGCCCTTGAGCGGCTGGATCCGGCCCGCGAACACCAGCACCACCGCGTCGGCCGGCAGCCCCAGCCTGCGGCGGGCCGCCGCGGCCGGCCCGGGGCGGAACACGGACAGGTCCACGCCAGGGCTGACCGTCTCGACCCGCCAGGGGTCGGCGCCGTACAGCTCGACGAGCTGGCGCGCCTCGGTGTCGGTGTTGGCCACCAGCCGGTCGGCGGCCGCCGTGACCTCGCCCTCACCGCGGATCCTGGCCGCGGGCTCGGCGCAGTCGCCGGTGGCCAGGGCCAGGTTCTTCACCTTGCCCAGGGTGTGCATGGACTGGATCAGCGGAACTCCCCAGCGTTCCTTGGCCACCGCCGCGACCTGGCCGCTCAGCCAGTAGTGCGCGTGCAGCAGGTCGTACCGGCCGGGCGCGAACGCGGCCTCGGTGCGCAGCACCTCGAAGGTGAACGGGCAGATCTGCGCGGGCAGGGCGTTCTTGTCGAGTTCCTCGAAGGGCCCGGCCACCACGCTGCGGACCAGCACGCCGGGGGCGAGCTCGACCGCGGGCGGAGTGTCACGGCAGACCGCGCGGGTGAAGACCTCGACCTCGACGCCGCGGTCGGCGAGGCGCTTGGACACCTCGACCACGTAGACGTTCAGCCCGCCCGCGTCGCCGGTGCCCGGCTGGTCGAGCGGTGAGGTATGGAGGCTGATGGTCGCGATCCGCCGGGGAGTCCGCGGCTGCGCGCTGGGTCGCGGCACTTCATGCACGCTCTAAGCAACCCCGGCGGGCCGCGCCCTGTTCCCCGGCTAGGCTTTGGCACCATGAGGACGCTGGTGCTGCTCCGTCACGGTGAGAGCGAGTGGAACGCCAAGGGCCTGTTCACCGGCTGGGTGGACGTGGGGCTCTCCGAGGTCGGCGCGCAGGAGGCCGCCCACGGGGGCAGGCTGCTCGCCCAGTCCGGGCTGAGCCCGGACGTGGTACACACCTCGGTGCTCACCCGCGCCATCCAGACCGCGAACATCGCGCTGTATGAGGCGGGCCTGCTCTGGCTTCCCGTGCGACGGTCCTGGCGGCTGAACGAGCGGCACTACGGCGCGCTGCAGGGCAAGGACAAGGCCAGGACCCGCCAGGAGTTCGGCGACGAGCAGTTCATGCTGTGGCGCCGCTCCTACGACGTGCCGCCGCCGCCCATCGCCGACGACGATCCGCTGTCGCAGTCGGCCGACCCGCGGTACGCGGCCCTGCCGCCGGAGATCAGGCCGCGCACCGAGTGCCTCAAGGACGTCGTGGCCCGCATGCTGCCCTACTGGTACGACGCGGTGGTGCCGGACCTGCAGAGCGGCCAGACGGTGCTGATCGTGGCGCACGGGAACTCGCTGCGCGCGCTGGTCAAGCACCTGGACGGGATCGGCGACGCCGCGATCGCGGAGCTGAACATCCCGACCGGCATCCCGCTGGTCTACGAGCTCGACGAGGCCTACCGCCCGGCCGTGGCCGGCGGCCGCTACCTGGACCCGGAGGCCGCCGCCGAGGCGGCCGAGGCGGTCAAGAACCAGGGCCGCTGACCCGTCCCGCATGGTGAGCACGGGCGAGACCTGGGTAAATCCGGCATTACCAGCGCTCGGCCGTTAAGTGAACAACCGAGAAATATCGCCCTGCGAGCTCCGGGCCCGCTGTCGTCTGCCGCGCGCCACCACATACCATTGAACCGTCAGTCTTCACTGATCACGTCCTTGGACGGTGCTGGTCACGGGGGGACGAGCCCAAAAGACCCCCCTGGTACCCCCCGCAAGAGCGAACAGCGGAGATCGCATGGCGATACGAACCAGGAGCGGCGCCGCCGTCAGGCAGGCGCGTAGCTCCAGGCTCCGGGCTGCCCGCCAGCCGGCCAGGCTGCCGCCCGGCATCGCGTCCGTCCTGTCCGTGCTCTCCTCCTCGGCCGTGGTCGTCGACAGCAACGACCGGGTGCTCCGCGCCAGCGCCGCGGCCCGTGCCTTCGGGCTGGTCAAGGGGGACCGCCTGATGGTCAGCGAACTGGCCGCGCTGGCCCGCCAGGTCCGCAGGGACGGCGAGATCAGGGAGGGCGAGTTCGAGGTCCCCGTGCCCAGGCTGGGCGGCCGGACCACGAGCTTCGCCGTCCGGGTGGCGCCGCTCGGCGGGGCGGTCGGCGGCGGCGGGCTGGTGCTCGTGCTCGCCGAGGACCAGACCGAGAGCCGCCGGGTCGATGAGGTCAAGCGCGACTTCGTGGCCAACACCAGCCACGAGCTCAAGACGCCGGTGGGCGCGCTGGCGCTGCTCGCCGAGACGATCGAGGACGCGGCCGACGACGCCGAGGCGGTGCGCAGGTTCGCGGGCAAGATGCGCCAGGAGGCGCAGCGGCTGACCAACCTGGTGCAGGACCTGATCACCTTGTCCAGGATCCAGGCCGTCGAGCCGGTGCCCGACCCGCGCCCGGTCAACCTGGACGTGGTCGTGGCCGAGGCCCTGGACCGGTGCCGGATGAAGGCTAACGCGCGCGGCATCACCCTGGCCTCGGCCGGCACCCGCGGCCTTTCCGTGCTTGGCGACGAGGACCTGCTCGTCACCGCCCTGCGCAACCTGCTGGAGAACGCGGTCGCCTACAGCCCGGAGCGCACCCGCGTGGTCGTCACGACCAAGCGGGCCAGCGACGGCACCGCCGAGCTGAGCGTGGCCGACCAGGGCATCGGCATCCCAGAACGCGACCTGGAGCGGATCTTCGAGCGCTTCTACCGGGTCGACCCGGCGCGCTCGCGCGCGACCGGCGGCACCGGCCTCGGCCTGGCCATCGTCAAGCACGTGATGGCGGCGCACAACGGGCGGGTGACGGTGCGCAGCGTCGAAGGCGCCGGGTCGACGTTCACCCTGTTCATCCCGCTGCGGAACGCCTACGAGCCCCAGGAGGGACTCAAGTGACACGTGTGCTGGTAGTTGAGGACGAGGACTCGTTCAGCGACGCCATCAGCTATCTCCTCCGCAAGGAAGGCTTCGAGGTCGCCGTCTGCTCGACCGGCCCCGACGCGCTCGAGACATTCGACCGGACCGGCGCCGACCTGGTCCTGCTCGACCTGATGCTGCCCGGCCTGCCGGGCAGCGAGGTGTGCCGGTCGCTGCGGGAGAAGTCGAACGTCCCGGTGATCATGCTGACCGCCAAGGACAGCGAGATCGACAAGGTGGTCGGGCTGGAACTCGGTGCCGACGACTACGTGACCAAGCCGTTCTCGTCCCGCGAGCTGGTCGCCCGGATGCGCGCGGTGCTGCGCCGCCGCGGCGAGCCCGAAGACGTGGCCGAGTCGGCCCTGGAGTCCGGGCCGGTGCGGATGGACGTGGACCGGCACGTGGTCACGGTCCGCGGCGGCACCGTCCAGCTCCCGCTGAAGGAGTTCGAGCTGCTGCAGGTGCTGCTGCGCAACGCCGACCGGGTGCTGACCCGGATGCAGCTCATCGACCGGGTTCTGGGGCGCCGACTACGTCGGGGACACCAAGACGCTGGACGTGCACATCAAGCGCCTGCGGGCCAAGATCGAGGTGGACCCGGCGCGTCCGCAGCACATCGTGACCGTGCGCGGCCTCGGCTACAAGTTCGAGTCAGTAGCCTGATCGGTACGAACCCCGTCACATCAGCCTCACGCCTTACAACGGGCCTGGTGCGTAACCACGTCGGTGTGACATCGAGGTGGCCAGAACCACGTCAACGCCACACCGATGTGGTGCGAACACGGGTGAGGTCGGCACGAACCCCTGCCCGTTAGGAATCAAAGATCTTTTTACCGAACGGTCCGGGGTGCTCGCTCCTGTGCCCTAGGTGGCGGACGCGCTGGGCGTGGTCTTGGCCTTGGCCTTGTGCTTGTGCGTGCCGGTCGTCGTGACCGTGGGCGTGGGTGTGGGTGTAGGCGTGGGCGGCGGGGGCGAGTAGGTCGTGTAGTCGTAGGCGGCCGGCTCGACCGGTAGCTGGAGGGTCACCGAGCCGGCGGTGGCGAAGGTGAGCGTGAGCTGGACCATCTGCCCGCCGCTCAGCGGGTTGGTCAGGCCGTTGAGCACGATCTGCGGCGCGGGGCCGCTCAGGTCCACCGAGGTCCCCGGGGTCAGGGTGACCGGCCCGTTGGTGAGCTGCACCGAGCTCGCGGCACCGGAGGTGGCCGACACCAGCCGGTCGCTGTTCTGCGTGGCCAGGGTGAGGAACACCCCGGCCTGCCCGCCGGCGGGCAGCGAGGAGCCGATGGCGGGCCCGAGCACGAACGCGTTGTCGACGGTGACGCCGCCGACGACGGCGTTGGCCCCGTTGGCGGCCGGGTGGAAGGCCAGCGTGGGCGCGTTGAAGCCGGCCTCGCAGCCGGCCAGCGCCGGGACCAGCATGGCTATGGCGCCGACAAGCAGGCGGCGGGTCCAGCGCGTCACCTTCCGGCCTCCAAAGTTTCGTCGGGACGGAAGAAAGCGTAGCGGCCACGTGGCCGTCTGCCGACGCGGGGTCTGCCAGGCCTGTTACGGGCCGCCTGGCGGACGGTCGTGGCTGGTCGTGCTCGACGGGTTCGACCTGGCCGAGGGGCTGGCCGCTCCGGTCGAGGCGGTCGGCCGGGGCGAGGCCGAGCCGCTGGCCCGCGCGGCGCTCCGAGTGCTGGCCCGCTGCGGGCTCGTCGCCGTCGCGGTCGGCGGGTGGTGGTGCTCGGCGGGCGCCATCGGCGGGCTGAACGTGGCCACCGAGAGCATCGCGCCCGCCACCAGGCAGACCGCGAGGATGCTGGCCAGCAGCGGCATGATCGTGCCCTGCCCGGCGAACGGCGACGCGAGCCGCCGAAGCCGCCTGCGGCGCCGCTTGGCGCGCAGTTCCCGGTGGTAGGCGAGCACGTCGCGCTCGAGCTCACGCGCGTCATCCGGGATCTGGATGTCGAGCGGAGGCTCGTCCCAGCCTGCTCCGCCGTCAGGACTCACCCGTCACCTCCGGCGCGAATCTGACCCTACGGTACCCATTATCCGCCCCGGCCGGACCGGGCGATACCCGGCAGGGGCCAGGGGGTTGTCCCCTCGTGGCCAGCACTGCCGCCACGGCGCGTCAATCGGTAAGATGCCCGGCTCACAGCAGTCTCTCAGGTAGACTGTGATCAACGTCGGAAGACCTCGAGTGGCGGTGCCGGCCGTGGCACGGCCAGCTGAATGGCGTGGGCGCGGGCCGGTTGTTGGCGTACTGACCTGCATATTTGCCATCAAGGGCGTTTTATCGACACCGCCCGACGTGGTAAGATGGCCTTCAGCGGAAGGGGTACTTGCCACATGTCTTTCAAGGTCGGCGATACCGTCGTCTATCCCCACCACGGGGCTGCTCGCATCGAAGCGGTCGAGACTCGCACCATCAAGGGCGAGGATAAGACCTATCTGGTCCTCAAAGTTGACAAGGGTGACCTGACGGTACGGGTGCCCGCGGACAATGCCGAGCTGGTGGGCGTTCGTGATGTCGTAGGCGCCGAGGGGCTTGAGCGGGTCTTCGAAGTGCTCCGGGCGCCGCACACCGAGGAGCCGACCAACTGGTCCAGGCGGTACAAGGCCAACCTGGAGAAGCTCGCCTCCGGCGACGTGAACAAGGTGGCCGAGGTGGTCAGGGACCTGTGGCGCCGGGACAGGGAGCGTGGCCTGTCCGCGGGCGAGAAGCGCATGCTCGCCAAGGCGCGGCAGATCCTGGTCAGCGAGCTCGCGCTGGCCGAGAAGACCAACGAGGACAAGGCCGAGGCCCTGCTCGACGAGGTTCTGGCCAGCTGAGCCTGCCTGGTCCGGTCCCCAGAATCGGGGTCGGAGTCGATGTCCACCCGCTGACCGATTCGCGTGAGCTGTATCTTGCTGGCCTGCTGTGGCCGGGTGAGCCGGGCCTGGACGGTCATTCGGACGGCGACGTGGCCTCGCACGCCATGTGCACCGCGCTGCTGTCCGCGGCCGGGCTCGGCGACCTGGGCGCGAACTTCGGCACATCCCGGCCGCAGTGGGCGGGCGCGTCCGGCGTCGCGCTGCTCCGCGAGACGTTCCGGCTGGTCACCGAGGCGGGCTTCGTCATAGGCAACGTCGCCGTTCAGGTCATCGCCGCCCGGCCGAAGATCGGGCCGCGCCGCGCCGAGGCCGAGAAGGTCCTGGCCGAGGCGCTGTCCGGGGCCAGCGTCAGCGTGTCCGCCACCACGACCGACGGCCTCGGCCTGACCGGCCGGGGCGAGGGCATCGCGGCCATCGCGACCGCGCTGCTTGTGCCAACGGGCACTGCGCGCATCCCTTAGCCTTTACAGCGTGACATTGCAGATCCACGACACCGCCACGCGCATGGTGCGCGAGTTCACGCCCATCACGCCAGGGAAGGTGTCGGTCTACCTGTGCGGCGCCACGGTGCAGGCCCCGCCGCACATCGGCCACCTGCGGTCGGGCGTGGTCTTCGACGTCCTGATCCGCTGGCTCGAGGCCAGCGGCTACCAGGTCACCTTCTGCCGGAACGTCACCGACGTCGAGGACAAGATCCTGGCCACGGCCAAGGCCGAGGGCGTCCCGCCCTGGATCGTCGCCGAGCGCAACCAGCGCGCGTTCACCTGGGCCTACGACACGGTCGGCTGCCGGCCGCCGGACATCGAGCCGCGCGCCACCGGGCACATCCCGGAGATGATCGTGCTGATCCGCCGGCTGATCGAGGGCGGGCACGCCTACCCGGCCGCCGGGGACGTCTACTTCGACGTGCACTCCTACGACGCCTACGGTGCGCTGTCCGGGCAGCGGCTGGACCAGATGCGGCCCGCCGAGGACGCCGACGACATCGGATCCAAGCGCGACCCGCGCGACTTCACGCTGTGGAAGGCCGCCAAGCCGGGCGAGCCCTACTGGGAGACCCCGTGGGGACCCGGCCGGCCGGGCTGGCACCTGGAGTGCTCGGCCATGTCCACCAAGTACCTCGGCCCGACGTTCGACATCCACGGCGGCGGGATGGACCTGATCTTCCCGCACCACGAGAACGAGATCGCGCAGTCCAAGTCGGCCGGCGACGGCTTCGCGCGGTACTGGATGCACAACGGGCTGCTCGGCCTGGCCGGGGAGAAGATGAGCAAGTCGCTGGGCAACTCACTGCTGGTCACCGACGTCGTGACCCGGGTGCGGCCCGCGGAGCTGCGCTACTACCTGGTCCAGGCGCACTACCGGTCGCTGCTGGAGTTCTCCGAGGAAGCGCTGGACGAGGCGGCCGCGGCCTACCAGCGGATCGAGCGCTTCATGGTCCGGGCCTACGAGGTCCTCGGCAGTCCGGACCACGCCTACGCAGAGGACGAACCCGACGATCTGCCGACGTCGTTCCGTTCGGCCATGGACGACGACCTGGCCGTCCCGTCCGCGCTGGCCGCGGTGCACGCCTGCGTCCGGGACGGCAACCAGGCCCTGGCCGCCTCCGACAAGGCCGGCGCCCGGGCCGCCCTGGTCCGGCTCCGGGCCATGCTGGACGTGCTGGGCCTTGATCCGCTCTCGCCGCACTGGGCGGGTTCGGCGGCCTCGGGCGCGGCCGGCGCTTCCGGCGAGCGGCTGCGGCAGGTCATCGGGTCGCTGGTCAGGCTGAGCCTGGAGCAGCGGGACGCGGCGCGGGCCCGCCGGGACTACGCGAGCGCCGACGCGATCCGCGACGGCCTGGAGGAGATCGGCGTCGTGGTGGAGGACACCCCGCAGGGCCCGCGCTGGGAGCTTAAGCGTTGAGCGGAGCCTCCCGGCCCCGCCGGGCGTCCGGCACCCCGAAGGGCGCCGGCCGCACCAAGTCGGGCAAGCCGCGCCCGGGGACCGGCGGCCAGGGCAGGCACAAGCTCGAGGGCAAGGGGCCGACGCCACCCGCGGCCATGCGCCCCGGCCACCCGGCCCAGCGCCGCGCCGCCGCGGCCGCCTCGCCTCCCTCGCCCGCCTCCGGGACGCGGGGCCGCCGTGACGCCGACGCGCCGCGGGGTCGCCGTGACGCCCCCGCGCCGCAGGCGCCATCCGGCCGGGCGCCGCGGGCCCCGTCCGGCCGCGCGCCGCGCGGGGCCGGGGACGCGGCCGAGTTCGTCGCCGGGCGCAACCCGGTGGTCGAGTCGCTGCGCGCCGGGGTTCCCGCGGCGGTCCTGTACGTCGGCGCGCGCGTGCAGCACGACGAGCGGGTGAGCGAGGCGATCAAGCGGGCCGCCGACCGGGGCGTGCCGGTGCTCGAGGCCGGCGCCGCCGAACTGGACCGGCTCACCGGCGGCGCGCTGCACCAGGGCCTGGCGCTTCGGGTGCGCGCCTACGACTATGCGCACCCCGACGACCTGCTCGCCGCCGCGGCGGACGCCGGGCAGCTGCCGCTGATCGCCGCCCTGGACGGGGTCACCGATCCGCGCAACCTCGGCGCCGTGGTCCGGTCGGCCGCGGCCTTCGGGGCGCACGGCGTGGTGGTTCCCGCGCGCCGCGGCGCGGGGGTCACGGCGGGTGCGTGGAAGGCGTCCGCCGGGGCGCTGGCCCGCCTCCCGGTGGCCCGGGCCGCCAACCTGGCCCGGGCGCTGCAGTCCTACCGCGACGCCGGGGTCTTCGTGGCGGGCCTGGACGCGGCCGGCGAGACGGCGATCCGGGACCTGGACCTGGCCACCGCGCCGCTGGTCCTGGTCATCGGATCGGAGGGACGCGGCCTGTCCAGGATCGTGACGCAGGCCTGCGACGTGCTGGTCCGCATCCCGATCGCGGCGCGCACCGAGTCGCTGAACGCGGGCGTGGCGGCCGGCATCGCCCTGTACGAGGTGGCCGCCATCCGGGGTCTTGGGGCTAGGTCTTCGGCTCCCAGCTGAAGAAGCGGATCGCCAGGAGCAGGCCGCCCAGCCCCCATGCCGCCACGATCAGCACGTCAGTCCAGCTGAACGCCGTGCCGAGGAAGCCCGCCTGCATGCCCTTGGCGAAATGCCAGACCGGGAAGATCCGGGCGATCCAGACGATCCAGGCGGGCGCGTTGCTGCTCAACGGGATGAAGACCCCGGACAGGAACAACAGCGGCAGGATCGTGGCGTTGACGATGGCCGGCGAGGCATCGGCGTTCGGGATGACCGAAGTAATGGCGAAGCCCAGTGCGCAGAAGGCTGCCGCCCCGACCAGCAGCATGACGGCGAACCGCAGCAGCGTGAGACCGGTCGGGATGCTGGCGCTGTACGCCGCCCTGCCGAAGCCGGCCGTGATCACCACCAGCAAGACCGCGACCAGAAGCGCGTGCAGCATCCGCGCGCCGAGAAAGACCGAACTCGGCAGTGGCGTGCCGTTCGTGCGCTTCAGCACGCCCGTGTCGCGCTGGAAGGACACGCTGATCGCGATGTTGGTGTAGCAGGCCGAGATCACCCCGAAAGAGGCCATGGCCGCCACGTAGTACGTGGAAGTATTCACTACCTTGAGCGGCGAGACGCGGACCGTGCCGTGGCCGAGCAGCGCGGTGAAGATCACCAGGAACATCAGCGGGAAGGCGAAGATGAAGAAGGCCGAGGCCGGGTTCCGCCAGAATGTCTTGTTCGTGTACCTGACCTGCGACAGCGTCAGCGCCGCGGCGTTCATGACCTGCGCCTCCCTCTCCTGGGAGTCGCCTGCGTGCTCGCCTGCCGCGTGCTAGCCGGCTCCGCGCCGGCAGCCGCGCCGTCGGTCAGGCTCAGGTAGACGTCCTCCAGGGAGGGCCGGGTGACCTCGAGCCCGGCCAGCTCGACGTGCTGGTCAAGGGCCCAGCCGGTGAGCCGGTGCAACGTGGCGGTCAGGTCGTCGGGCGCCAGCTCGGTCAGCCCGTCCGGCCCGGGCGGCGCGCCGAGGCCGACGGGCGGCCTGACGCCGTCCGGCAGCCGGTAGCGGATCCTGGCCCGGGCCAGTTCCCGGTTGCCGATGGTGGCCGGCGGACCCTCCGCGACGATCCGCCCGCTGCTGATCACCGCGACCTGGTCGGCCAGGTACTGCGCCTCGTCCATGTAGTGGGTGGTCAGCAGGACCGTCTTGCCCAGCGCGGCCCGGTTCTTGATGACCTCCCACGCCTCGTGCCGGGCCGAAGGATCGAACCCCGTCGTGGGCTCGTCGAGGAACAGCAGGTCGGGGTTCCCGGCCAGGGCGATCGCCACGTCCAGCCGCCGCTGCTGCCCGCCGGACAGCTTCAGCACCCGGGTGTCGCGCTTGGCCTCGAGGCCCACCATCTCGATCACCTCATCCACCGGGCGCGGGTGCGGGTAGAACCCCGCGTACATGGCGACCGTCTCGGCCACGGTCAGGTACCGGTCGATTCCGCTGGACTGCAAGACGATCCCGATGTGGCTCTTCAGCGGCTGCCGCTGCCGACCCGGGTCGTACCCCAACACCTTGACCGTGCCGCCGTCGCGCGACCGGTAGCCCTCGAGGATCTCGACCGTCGTGGTCTTGCCCGCGCCGTTCGGGCCGAGCAGCGCGAAGATCTGCCCGCGCTCGACCGTGAGGTCGATGCCGCGGACGGCGTGCACGCCGCCGTAGGACTTGGTCAGGCCGCGCACCTCGATCGCGGCGGTGTTTTCGCGTGCTGGCTCGGCCATGACACCAATGCTTGTGTAGGAGGCGGCCTGTTGCCTAGAGGCCTTAGGTGTACGTTCGGGGTCGATGGGAGGTGTCGGGCATGAGCACCGGACCGACGCTGACCAAGACCGTGTGGACGCAGGCCGACTTCGACCAGATGAGCTGGCACGACAACGAGGTGCACGCCATCGCCATCGAGTCGGCGCTGCCCGAGCCCGGCCGCCTGCTGCTGGACATCGACTACATCGTCCAGTGGGTTCCGCCACAGGTGCCGTCCCGCCTGATCAGCTTCTGGATCTGCCCGGCCACCTTGGTGTTCGACCCGGCGTGGGACCTCACCACCGATATCGACCTGCGGGGATGGGCCTTCTCGCTGTCGCTGCTCTCGGTGCAGCGGTCCGATCCCGACGAGCGCGGCAACTTCGACTGGACCCTGGCCGGCGACCAGTTCACCATCGAACTCGGCGCCCCCGGCTTCACCCAGCACCTGCGCCGCCGACCCGTGGACAGCTCCGGTCACCGGCTCACCGTCGAGGAGCGAGGAGGATTCAGCTTCGACCGGCAGGCCTATACGCTGTGACCGTGGGCCGCACGGCTCGCGATCATCCCGGCCCCCCGAGCCGATCGACTACCATGCTCGGGAGCCTCACGCCGGTGTAGCTCAGTAGGCAGAGCAGCCGTCTTGTAAACGGCAGGCCAGCGGTTCGAACCCGCTCACCGGCTCCCAGTTCAGAGGGTATTTTTACTTCATCCGATCCCGGCTCGTGGACCGGTTCGTGGACCGAATGACACTGATCCGGCCTATCCTGGTGCCATGCCGAGAGTCGCCAAAGGTTGCGTAGAGCAACTGCCGAGCGGATCGTGGCGCGCCCGGGTGTACGCCGGGATCGATCCGATTACCAAGCGGGAGATCCGCCTCAAGGCCACCGCCAAGACCGAGCAGCAGGCCCACATCGAGCTCGGCAGGCTGCTCAAGGAAGCATCCGAAGGCCGCACACCCGAGTCCGCCGCGACCGTGGCCAAGCTCCTGGACGAGTACGCGGCGATCGCTCCTTGGGACGTGTCCACGCGGCAGACCAACGAGGGCTTCATCCGCCGCACCATCAAGCCTGCCCTGGGGCCTATGAAGGTGCGGAAGGTGCGCGGCCCCATTCTCGACAAGCTGTACGCGGAGCTGAAGCGCTGCGGCGACCTGGCGTGCAACGGCAGGCCGTTCATCGAGCACCGCAACGTCCCGGTCCTGGTGATCAGCCCGCGTGACCCTCGTCCGGCCTGGCAGCAGGTCACTGAGACGCTGGCGGAGGCTATTGGGTCAGGCAGCCTCGCTCCGGGCGACGAGTTGCCGTCGATCACCGAGCTGAGCGCCCTGCAGGGTATCGGGACCGGCGTCGTCCGGCACGCCTTCGAGGCGCTCGTCGCAGACGGCCTGATCCTCGCCCGGCGTGGCCAGAGCCCGATCGTGGCCGGGACCGCTGCGCCCGTGCCGCCCGGCGCCCGGAAGCGGCCGGGACCCGGGCACGATTGCCGTCGTGCCGGGTGCAGGCCACACGTCTGCCATCCCATGAAGGCGAGCACGATCCGCGGTATCCACAGCATCCTGTCCGGCGCGTTCGCCGCGGCCCAACGCTGGGAATGGACCGACCGCAACCCTGCCGAGTCCGCCAAGCCGCCCACCACCATCCGCCAGCCCATCCCGGCCACCTCGCCGGACGACGTGGCCAAGGTGATCGCCGAGGCCCGCGCGCGCAGCACCGACCTAGGCCTGTACCTCTGGCTCGTAGTGGTGACCGGTGTGCGCCGCGGCGAGTTGTGCGGCCTGCAGATCCGCGACATCGACCTGGACGGCGGCCTGGTACACGTCGCGTTCAACTACGTCGTCCGCGGCGGTCAGCGCGTCCGCAAGGACACCAAGACGCATCAGGATCGCTGGCTAGCCATCGACCCGGACACCTGCGCGCTGATCGCGACCTACCTGGACGAGATCCGGGCCGAGCTGGCCGCCGTCGGCGTCGAGCTGCACGATGACGCGTACCTGTTCTCCAACGACCCGGCCCACTCCCGGCCGTGGAACCCGGACTGGGCCACGCACAAGGTCGCCGAGGCCGCAGACGCGGCCGGGGTCAAGCTCGACATCAAGGGCGGACGGCACTACACCGCCAGCCAGCTCCTGGCCGGCGGCTTCGACCTGCGCAACACCGCCGCGCGCCTCGGCCACAGCGGCGGCGGCGCGACCACCCTGCGGCACTACGCCGACCCGGTCCCCGAGGTCGACCGGCGCGCCGCCGCATACCTCGCGAAGCTGACCGCCGGATCCGCTGCCCAGAGCAGCGGGTGACCTTTGCTGAATCTCCTATCGCCTCTCTGATCATCATCCGTAGATCGATCGAGCATGTTCAGCCAGTACTCCTTATCCAGAATCCCAGGTCAGAGCCCGCCGGGCGTCCGACGTCGACGTCTGAGTCCGGTGCCGTCCCATCAGCCCGTGAGACGGCTGTGAGAGGTCTCCCGGTCCCTTGCGACCTACGTGTCTCGTGCGTGGCCCCGCCCGCCTCCGGCGATCCACACTGAGATATGCGCGGGCTCGACGGCACTATTCACCACCGCTACCAGGTCGGTGCGCACCGGGTCTAGGTCGACAGCGTCCCGGAGTCGGGCCGCGAACGCGGCCACTGTCTGGTCTGCGTCGTAGCGGACCCGGTTGAACCGCCGGTCTACTACGTGCTGCACCCGCCGTCGCAGCGGGTTGAACAGCGCCGCTGCGGCGAGCGTGGCCGCGGCGACAGCCACCGGGGTGTGGAGCCCGAACACCTGCGTGGCCAGCAGGACCAGCCCCGCGTACACCCCGATCAGCAGCCCGGTCACGATGGCGTAGGCCAGGGTGCGGCTGATGATCCGGTCGATGTCATACAGCCGGTACTTCAAGATCGCGATGCCCACCGCGGCGGGGATCAGCGTGAAGGCGATCTCGAAGGCAGCCAGCGGGTCATTGCCGCCGAACTGGCTGGCGGCCAGGACGATCACCGCCGCGACGGCCGAGGCGTACATAAACCATTTCAGCTGGAGCCGTTGTTCGAAGCCTGATCGCCGGAAACGGACGATCATGGCGGCCGCGCCGGCCAGGAACACCAGCGTCCAGACGACCTCGGCGAGGTTGTAGGCGGTCCCGAGCGGGGCGACGAGCATCACCGGATCGCGCAGCCTGGGGAAGTTCGAGGAGAAGTTGACATCGGACAGGGCCGGGCACATCATCAGGGCGAGCCAGTCGATGATCACCACCCACACCACCGGCCGCCACCGCGGCGAGGGCAGTCGGCCGTCCGGGAACAGCAGCAAAGGCAGCACCAGCAACGGCGCCGTCACCCACAAGACCACGGTGAAGACCCAGGCCACCCAGGCCGCGCCGGGTAGCCCGGCGGCGGGCACCCGTTCCGCATAGGCGCGCAGCACCAGTACGACAGCGGCCCCCGCCCCCGTACCCAGGAGCAGCCAGCCGAGGAAGTTGCCGGTCCGCGCGGCCACCAGCGCGCCGACCACCGCGAACGCGATCGCGACCGGTATGAAGGCGAAAACCACATTCCAGGTCTCGCCGCCGGTGAACCCGATCACCAGGCTCAAGACCAGCAGCATGATTGTGAGGCCGAGCAGCATCCCAGCCAGCCAGCGGACACGCCCCTGCGATGCCCGCGCCGTCCCGAGCCACCGGTCCCGCAGTTGGTGCGGCATGACACCCTCCCAGGCCCGCGCGTGATGTCCACGCGCAAGGCCAGCCTACGAAGTCAGCGCTACGGGATCGTTACGGTCAGCATGCGGGCGACCTCGGGACTATGAGCGGGTCCGCAGGCGCCATACGGGTTATCCCTTACCTCTGAAATCTGCCCTGTGACCGCTCGCATGTTGCAGGAGATGGCCCGCGTCGGTTCGGACAGCAGCGGATTGCCGACTTTCCAGGTAACTCTTGACGCCTCCGCCGTATGGAGGGACGGTCGGAGACGCAAGCTCGCGCAACCCGCGGATGCTGGAGGTAATCATGGCGCTAGTCTTCATCGCGATCGACCCGGATACTACGGGGGACCACTGCCCAGCGGTTTTCGCCGAGGAGGAGACTGGTGATCTCCTATTTCAGGGCTGGACGGTCACCGACCCGCAGACCCTGGCGGATGTCGCACGGCACAGCCCGATCGCGGACAACGAGTCGGTGGTCCGGCTCCCGGCGCGGATGAAGGCGATGATCCTGGAGGCGCTTAATGGCCAAGGTGCCACCATTCGGCGAGCTGATAGCCGCCACGACGACCTCGGCCGTGCATCTGGAGATGCGCGACGCGTACACGCCTGACGACCAGCGGTTCCTCGACTGGCAGGCGGGGAAGCTCCTCCCGGAGCACGCGAATCCGGAGTGGTCGGCCATCGTGCGCTCCCACACAGCCCGGGGAGTTCGTTTCCGCCGCGTCCGTGTCGTCTCTGAACCGCTGGCGCCCTTCATCCGTTTCGAGTATGAAGTGACGGCCACCGTGAGCATCGCGGCCGGGGAGCAAGTCCGGTGGCTGCCCCGGCGGCGCGGGGTGGATCTGTGCCTGCCCCTCAACGATTACTGGGTGTTCGACGGTCGGCTGGTGCGCTTCCACTACTTCTCCGGGACCGGGGAGATCGTCGAAGACGAGCTGGCCGATGACCCTTCGATCGTGAAGTTGTGCGCCCAGTCGTTCGAGGCTGCGTGGGAGCGCGCCATTCCGCATGACCTGTACCGGCCGGTCTGACCGCCCTGCTGACCTGAGTCGGCAATGGCAGTCTCACCGTCGTCAAGCGTCCAGCGGGCACGGCAGCAGCTCGCGGAGCGGCTGCGCGAGATCCGGCTGGACGCGGGCCTGACCGCCCGGGCGCTGTCCGCGGCGGCTGGCTGGCACGAGGCCAAGACCAGCCGCATCGAGTCGGGCAAGCAGGCGCTCACCGACGCCGACATCCAGGCCTGGTGCCGGGTATGCGGCGCCCAGCGTGAGGCCCCCGACCTCATCGCGGCGTCCCGAGCGGCCGATTCGATGTACGTGGAGTGGCGGCGGCTGACGCGCACGGGCCTGCGCCACACCCAAGATGCCCGGCGGCCGCTGTATGAGCGCACGCGCCTGTTCAAGGTCTACTGCTCGACGGTTGTCCCGGGATTCCTCCAGACCCCGGCGTATGCGAGCGCGTTGCTGCTGGCCAACTCGGGTTTCCACGCGACGCCCGATGATGTCGACGACGCCGTGCGGGCCAGGATGAGCCGCAACCGGATCGTGCAGTCTCCGGGCCGCCAGTTCGCCATGCTGATCGAGGAGGCAGTCTTGCGGTACCGCCTCGGCGGCGCGGAGACCATGGCGGGGCAGCTCGGCCATCTGCTGGACGCCATCACGCTTCCCTCGGTGGCTGTGGGGGTGATCCCGTTTTCCGCGGACGGGCGGCCGATGTGGACATTGGAGACCTTTACCGTGTTCGACGATTCCCGCGTGCACGTCGAACTGCTGTCAGCCCAGGTAACGGTCACTGCCCCGAGCGAGATCACCCTGTACGTGCGCGCCTTCGAACGGCTCGCCGGGATGGCCGTCTACGGGTCGCAGGCGCGGGCCCTGATCGCGTCCGCGATTGACGCTCTGGGCTAGTTGCCTCGCAAGTTCTCGCAAGTCCATTTACCCATCCGGGGTACGCCGCGTTGGCTTGTCGATAACCGCATTGGCACGGGATCGGAGACATCACCATGACCGGCACCACGAAGGCCGGCGCTGCCGGGCGGCGCGCTGTGTTCGCGGTCGACGAGGACGCCGCGCTAGCCGCGCTGGACGAGGCATGGGCCGACGGCGGCTACCACGCCTTCAGCGTCGACCACGGCACCTGGTCGGCGATCAGCAGCGCTGGGCAGGTGCTGACCGGATCCACCCCCGATGAACTGGACCGCAAGATCCGGGCGCACTGGCAGGAGATGCAATGACGAGGGTCGGCCGGTGAACCGGGCTTGCGGAGGGCGTTCCCTCGGGCCGCTGCCGCGCGGCTCCGCCGTTGAGGACTGTGTCGATCGGCGTCACCGGTTCGAGGCCGCGCAGACCGACGTGACCATCGTGACGCCAGCACGGCCGCATGACCGGTGGCGGGCGATCCTCCCGCTGGGCGTGCTTCCAGATGACGGCACGACCATCGGCGCCAGGTCGCTCTGCGACCTGATGGACAAGCTCGACGCCCTCTACCCGTACGGCGGGTAGGTGAGCTCGCGCCACCTCCCCGGTTGCCTCGCCGAAAGGTGGCCGCCCAGACGGCCGGGCGATGGCCAGCGTGACCGGCCCCTCGTGGCTCCCGAGCTCCGCGAGGCCCGGGGCTATCCGGGCGCGCTTGTGGAATCTGCGCGGGACAGGATTAGCGGTATCGGGGACGAGCAGCCCAGCCGCCGGGGCTGCTGAGCGTCGCGCATTGCGGCATGCATGCGCGGGTGATGTCGCTGATGCGGCGCATGGTGCCGGGCAGCCACCGGTCGTAGAACTCCAGGGCCCGGGCCAGGTCGGGGCGTGTCCCGCCGTAGGTGCGGTGCCACTCGGCGGCAAGGGTGGACAGTTCCCAGATGACGTGGATGTGGCGAGGCCAGCACTCCCGCAGCTCGTAGCCGCCGTAGTGCGGGCGGAGCACGGTGTCAGCCCACCGGCACAAGTCGGCTAGCTGAGCGTGGTAGGTGTCGCGGTCCAGGCCGATCCAGTACGGTGCGGCCGGCCCGCGAGGGGCAGCGGCGTCGAGGGCGTCGGCGACGGTCTGGGCCAGGTCCTCGAACCGGGCGGCCAGGTTCAGGTCGGCGTGAAGCCCGGCCTGGTCGAGCCGCTCGTGGAGGGCGCGGACCTGCCCGCGCAGTTCGGCGACCTGGGCGGCCAGGGCGGCCAGGCTCTCGCCCAGAGCACGGGGCGAGGGGTCAGCCTGCGGGGCCGCAGTCATGATCGCCTGCCGTCCAGTTCGGCGTACAGGTAGCTGCGGGCGGTGCCCGGCTGCAATCCGGCCTGCGGGGCCAGCTGGGCGGCGACCCGGCTGGCTGTGCCGCGGTCTCCGTAGTCCGGGTGGGCGCGGTACAGGGCGAGCAAGACGGCTTTCTTAGTACAAGACGGTTCGATCGTCCCAGGCGCGAGCGCTTCGGGGAGTGCGGGCAGGGGGGTGGCGGCCAGCACCATCCGGCGCAGGCCCCGGGCGGTCTCGGGGGCGGCCAGGACGAACCGCAGGCAGTAAAGCAGCACCAGCCCGCCGATCCTGGCCGCGGCCGCCACGGCACGGCCCATGGTTGTCCAGGCCGAGGGTTCCTGGCCGGCCAGGACGTGGCGGCGGATCACCGCCACGACCCGGTCCACCACCACGGCCAGCGCGACCGGCGCGACCGCGTACGCGGCGACCGACCGGGGGCTGGCCACGTCGGCGGCGGACACGTTCATGTACGAAGACGCGGCCGCGCATAGAAGGATGAGGACCCGCTCGGCCCGGGCGGGCTGGCCCGCCCAGGACAGGCCAAGGGCGAGCAGCGTGAACACGATCATCAGCAGGTCCAGCAGCAGCGCCTCGATCACGCTGGCCGCGTCCTGCCGGCGGACGGCGAGGATGTAGGTGTACTGGGCGCTAAACGAGACGAACAGCGCCCCGCCGCCGATCAGCGCCAGCAGCCACGCCGCCACCGCAATCAGCACCGACCCAGGCACGCGTCCGGTCCCGGCCCGGCGGCGCGCGCTGGCGTCGAGCCGCTCGCCGGGCTCGGGTCCGACGCGGCTCATGACCGCCCCCGCCGGTCCGCGTCGCGGGACAGGACCCGGCCCACCGACGTGGCCGCCAGGCCGAACGCCCGGCCGATCGCCGCCATGGTGGACCCGGCGGCGGCCGCGGCCGCGATCGCCTCATCACGTTCCCGCCGGGCGGCGGCGGTGCGGTGAACGCGCAGCGAGCGCCGGTCCCGGTCGGTCAGGCCGCCCCAGATCCCGTGTGTGATCCCGTGGCTGAGCGCATAGTCCAGGCACGGCTGTCGGACCGGGCACCCGGCGCAGACCCGCCGGGCGGGCTCGGCGGACTCGCCGCGGCCAGGGAAGAACACGTCCAGGTCGGCGCCGCGGCACGCAGCCCGGTACCGCCAGCCGGCCAGGGCCGGGACCGGCAGTGCAGGGGTGCGGTGACGCGGCTCGGGAGCCGTCACAACCCGGGCGCGGTCACCCGCGCCCGCCACTGAGCGGCGAAGACGGCCAGGTCGGCTGTGTCCAGGCCGCTGGCCGCGAAATCGTCGGCGAACCGCCTCGGGTACCGGCGGGTCGTCTTCCGGGTGCCGCGGCACACCACGGTGTGCGGCAGCGCGCCGGCGATCGCCAGCCGCCGCACCGTCTCCCGGGAGACCCCCAGCCGCGCCGCGAGCTGCGCCGCGGTCAGGAAATCCGGGACCTGCTCGGTGCCGGGCAGAGCGGGTTGACGCGGCGGCGGGACGAACGCCGCTACCAGGGCCCGGGCCACCGTTTCCAGCAGCTCGGGCGGGACCTGGGGGACCGGGGATCCCCTATCGTGCTGGGTATTTGCCGTGCTAGCTTGCATGATGGGTCCTATTGCAGGGGCCTTGCCCCCTGGGTGATCTTGGCGGATGGTCCAGGGGGCCTTACCGTGCCCGGATTCGCCCGGGCGGTGCTAGCGGCATCGTACGCCGCTATCCTCAGGCACTTAGTTGAACCGTCAAGCACCCGTGCCAGGCGGCACTTGACGGTACCTGCGCACTGCCGTCGGTTGCGCGCACGCGCATCCTGAGCTGGGAGCGGCCGCCCGTGCCGTTGCCGGCGGCGAACAGCCGGCGGCCGCGAAGGCCGCGTCTTCGTTGTCGGTCCCGGACCAGACCGGTCCGGGACGCAGAGGCAGCCGTGGAGGCGAACAGCACAGTCATCTCAGCACGGACCTCCCGGCTGATAATCCGACTGCGGGACGGGCCACCACAGTAACCCAGAACGGTTTCATGATCAGATACGAAGACCGCCCAGGCCGCCGTCGACCGCTGAGGGCCGGGCCAAATCCGCAAAACGTGCGGAGATCCCGCTTACCGTCCGTGCGTGCGCGAAAGCGATCCTAGACAGGCATCAGCGACAGATGCTAGCGGTAAGCCCCGTCGGGGTGACCGGCCGTTACCACCATCACGACGCTGCATCCAGGCCACGACGTGGCCTACCTGACCGCGGGCCAGCACGCCGGAGGCTGCGCCGGCGCGATGTCCTACTACACCGCGTCCGGAGAGCCGCCCGGCCAGTGGGCCGGGAAAGGCGCCGCGGCGCTCGGGCTGACCGGCCAGGTCGACCCGGCCGTGATCGGCCGGCTGTACCAGCACAACATCGGGCCCGGCGGGGAACTCCTGGTCAAGCGCCGCCAGTCCCGGGCGGCCGGCGAGCGCGAACAGGCCGCGGTGGCGGCGTACCGGGCCGCCCATCCGTACGCCAGCGCGACCGAGCTGGCCGAGGTCCGCGCCGTCGAGCGCGGCCAGGACCCGCACCTGGTGCCGTACTTCGACCTGACCGTCGACGCGGTCAAGAGCGTGTCGGTGCTGCACGCCTCCTACCGGGTCGCGGCCCGCCAAGCGCGCGAGCGCGGCGACCAGGACCAGGCCGCCGCGCTCGACGCGCGCGCCGATGAGATCGAGGCCGCGCTGATGGACGCGGCGCGCGACGCGGTCGCCTGGCTGGAACGCCACGCCACCTACACCCGCACCGGGCACCACTCGGCCCGGACGGGGGAGTGGCGCGACGGGGACGGCCTGGTCGCCAGCGTGTTCCTGCACCACATCAGCCGCGACGGCGACCCGCACCTGCACGTCCACGTGGCCGTGTGGAACCGGGTGCAGCGCGCCGACCACGCCGATGACAAATGGCGCACCCTGGACTCCCGCAGCCTGCACAACCAGCGGCTCGCCGTCGCCCCGGTAACCGACCGGATCGTGGAGACCAGGCTGTCCGCGCTGGGCTACGCCATGGTCCCGCGGGCCGACGGCAACGGCGCCGAGGTCGGCGGGGTCAGCCAGGACGTCATGGACCTGTTCAGCTCCCGGTCCCGGGCGCTGACCCCGGAGCTGAAGGCCCTGATCGGCCAGTACCAGAGGGCGCACGGCAAGCCGCCGTCCAAGCGGACGATCTGGCTGCTCGGCCAGCAGGCGGCGCAGAACACCCGGCGCACCAAGGCCGAAGCCCGTCGCACCGTGGCCGGGCAGGCCGGCACGGCCGAGCCCACCGCGGCGCAGCGGCTGGCCGCCTGGGAAGCGCAGACGGCACAGCGGGAAGTACAAGCCCTGTCGGCGGTGCACCAGAAGGTGGCAGGGTTCGCCGCCGGGCACGCCGGGCGCGCACCGGCGGTGCTGGACGATGCGGCCAAGCGGAAGGCCGCGCGGATCGCCGTCGCCGAGGTGCAACAGCACCACGCGGTCTGGTCGATGGCGCAGCTCCGGTTCGAGGTGCACCGGGCGCTGCCCGTGCTGCCGCCGGGCGCCGACGGCGAGGCGGTGGTCACCGAGGTAGCCACGCTGGCCGTCTGCGGCCGGGCCGGGGCCGAGGTCGTCCAGGTCACCGCGCCGGACCTCACCGACGTGACCAGCCTGGGCATCCGGGCCTCCGATGGGGGCAGCATCTACCGGCCGCCGAACGAGGAACGGTACTGCACGCTGGCCCACCTCGACACCGAACAGCAGATCCTCACCGCCGCCAAACGGACCGTGCCGAAGCTGGTCAGCGCCGAGCAGGCCCGTGCGGTCGCCGAGCGGACCGGGCTGACCGCCGGGCAGCGCGACGCCGTGGTCGCGATGCTCACCGCCGACACGGCGATGACCGCGCTGGTGGCGGCGGCCGGGGCGGGCAAGAGCCACACGATGGGCGGGTTCGCCCGGCTGTGGACGTCGTTCACCGGCCGGCGGGTGATCGGGCTGGCCACGGCCACGAATGCGGCCCGGGTGCTGGCCAGCGAGGGGCTGGCCGAGTCCTACAACATCGCCGAGTTCCTCGGGAAAACCCCGGGTTCGGATGAGCTGCGCCGGCCGGTGCCGGTGCACGAGAACGACGTGCTGGTGCTGGATGAGGCCAGCCAGCTCGCCACGACGGACCTGGCGATGGTGCAGGAGGCGGCGCGGGCGGCCGGGGCGCGGCTGGTGCTGGTGGGCGACACCGAGCAGCTCGGCGCGGTCGAGGCCGGCGGGATGTTCCGGCTGCTCGCCCGGGAGGTCCCGTGCGCGGAGCTGGATGAGGTCCGCCGGTTCGACGCGTCCTGGGAAGCAGGCGCGTCGGTGCGGCTGCGGGCCGGGGATTTCGCCGCGTACGCGGCCTATGACCGGCACGGGAGGATGCGCGGCGCGGACCAGGACGCGGCGATGGACCGCGCGGCTGGCCTGTGGCTGGCTGACCACCTGCGCGGCAAGAATGTCCTGCTGCTCGCCGGGTCCAACAGCGAGGCCGGCGAGCTGTCCCGCCGGGTCCAGGCCAAGCTGATCCAGCTCGGCACGGTCCGGCGGCCCCAGGCCGCGCTGGCCGACGGCAATCAGGCCGGCACCGGCGACCTGATCCGGGCCCGGCTCAACACCACGATCAACGCGGGCGGCCGGGAGCTGACCAACCGCGACACGCTGAGGATCACCGGCTGGGACGGTCCGCACGCCCAGGTGCAGCGGCGGGAACTTGACGGGAGCTGGACGAGCCCGTTCCTGGTCCCCGGGGCGTACCTGGCCGACAGCGCCGAGCTGGACTACGCGGGCAACACCCACGTCGGGCAAGGCCGGACCGTGGACACCGCCCACCTGCTGGTCACCGGCACCCTGTCCCGCCGCTCCCTGTATATGGGAATGACCCGGGGCCGGGAGTCCAACACCGCGCACATCGTCACCGGGAACACCGCGCCGCCCGGACAGGAGCCGTATCAGCAGGCGTCTCC
The DNA here is from genome assembly GCA_963705835.1 of uncultured Actinomycetes bacterium. Lineage (GTDB taxonomy): Bacteria > Actinomycetota > Actinomycetes > Streptosporangiales > Streptosporangiaceae > Palsa-504. The sequence goes on along the minus strand of CAVPLC010000082.1, from coordinate 9,572 downwards.
TGAGTCGGTGGTCAAGGCGATCCTGGGCCGCGACGACGCGGACCTGTCGGCCACCGGGCAGATCCGCCACGCCCAGGACCGGACCGGGGGAACCGGCCACCTGCTCACCCTGTGGTCCGCCGCGGTCAGGGGTTCGCTGTACCCGCAGATCGATGAGCAGATCAAAGCCCGGCTCACCGGATCCGAAGCCTGGCGGTATGAGCGGGAACACTCCCGCCCGGTCCTCCAGCAGCGGCTCCGCGCCGCCCAGCTCGCCGGGCACGACGTCGGCGCCGTCATCGGCCAGATCACCGCCGCGCCGCTGGACGGCGCCCGGTCCATCTCCAGCGTCCTGCACGGCCGCCTCCAGCAGCTTCAGCTGCCCGACCTCGGCCACGACGTGACCTGGGCGCAGCGGACACCGAAGGACGCGCCCGCGGTGGCGCACGAGCTGGCCGCCGGGCTGGACGACCGGGCCCGTGCGCTCGGCGAACAGCTGGCCGCCAGCCCTGAGCCGTGGCTGGCCGGGCGGCTCGGCGTCCTGGCCCCTCACGCCTCGCCGCTGCTGCGCGAGGACTACGCCCGGCGGGCCGCGGCCGCGGCCGCCTACCGGGAAGCCGCCGGGATCACCGACCCCGGCCAGGTCATCGCCCCCGAACCGCACCGCGGCAACCCCGAACTCGACCACCTGCGCCGAACCGCCATCCGCGCCCTGGAAATACGCGACGAAACCGAGATCCTCCGTCGCATGACCCACGGCGAGCTTGAGGCCCGGATCCTCGACGCAGAACGCGCCCTAGCCAGCGTCCCGCCCGACGTCTCCCGGGACCTACGGCTCACCGCCCAGGCCGAGGCCGACGCGCGGCAGCAATCCGCCGACGCCGAGGTTAGGCGCGACGCGGCCGGATCGGCGAGTGCGACGGCGCTCGCCCGCCACATGGCAGCCCAGCGCGAGCAACTCGAAGCCGCGAACGCCCGCTACGAGAAATGGGCCGCGAACACTAGCGGGAGGAGGGAAGCAGGCGGGAAAGCCAGGGCCGAGCTGGAGCGGCGGGAGTTCGCGCAGCAGACCGCCGGACAGCGGCAACCCGAGGCCGTAGGCGAACCACAGGACATGGTGGGGTGGTGGCGCCAGTTCGAAGCCGACCTCGCCGCCGTGGACCGGGCCATCGAGCGCGAGCACCAGGCCGCGAACGCCGCGGGCCAGCCCTGGCCGCCCCAGCACACCGCACAGGCCGAGACCACGCACGCCGAGGCAGCTGCGGTCATCGCGCGACTGCAGCGCGACGGGTACCTTCCCGAACAGAACCCGGATCCGGAAGCCCCCGCCTCTGAACCTGCGGCGGCGAACACAGCAGCACTCGCGCCGCAGCACAAGACCGGCGGCCGGCCGGCCCGCCTGGACGCCCTGCAGGCCCGCGCGGACGAGGCCGTACACCGCATCGCCGCCGGCAACGCTGCGCGGGAAGCCCGCGCGCAATACACGGCCCGCCTTGAACGCCAAGCCCACACCCAAGCCGAACCGGCGGCCGAACGCCAGGCCGAAGCCTCGGACGAGATCGAGATCGAGCTATAGATCAGGCCTGCATAGCCTCGACCCCGCTAGCCGAATGCTCAACACCAGTCAGAGATGACTGCAGGTCACGGCGTTCCGGTGATAACGGCACTACCACCCCGCATCGGCTAGCAGAACGCTAGCTCCCGCAAGCGGCAAATCTTACCGGCGGCGGGGCCTGTCAACGCGGCGTGACCAGCGAACGCGACACAGGGGGAGTGTGTTACCGCCGCGGCCGAGGATGCACCTTTGGTCCTGCATGGAAGCCAGCACACGGCGGGCTGGATCGAGGAAGGGCAGCGCCGACAGGCAAACACCAGCCGCCCGCCGTTCAGCACGCCCAGGCGCAGACGGCAGTATCCGTAAGCGGTGTCCGCCTGTGGCCCGTCGTGGCCGTAAACAAACTATCCGCGTGTGGACCCTGCCTCCGCTTAATCGGCCGTGGTCACGGGCCCGGAATCCTTTCCGGTGCGCAAGTAAACATGCTGGAGCTAATCCATTCTCTAAGCCCGCCGACGCGAGAAGAGCCTTCTGCCGGCTTTCTTAGTCCAGTGGGCGAGGTTGGCGCGGGCGGACTGGGTGTCCGGGTGCTCCCGGCCAAGCACCCGCTCTCGCATCGGTAGCAGCGCGGCGAACAGGTCCCGGGCCCCGGCCGCGTCCCCCGCCTCCCCAGTCCAGTCGGCGAGGTTGGCGCGGGCGATCAAGGTCTCCGGGTGCTCTGGACCGAGCACCCGCTCGTACACGGGCAGCAGTGCGGCGAACAGGTCCCGGGCTCCGGCCTGCGTCCCCCGCCATCCCGGTCCAGCCGGCGAGGTTGAGGCGGTGCATCAAGGTGGTCGGGTGCTCTGGGCCGAGCACCCGCTCGGACACGGGCAGCAGTGCGGCGAACAGGTCCCGGGCCCCGGCCGCGTCCCCCGGCCTCCCCGGTCCAGCAGGCGAGGTTGCCGCGGGCGACCAGGGTGTCCGGGTGCTCTGGGCCAGACACCCGCTCGCGGACGGGCAGCAGCGCGGCGAACTGGTCCCGGGCCCCGGCCGCATCCCCCGCCTCCCCGGTCCAGCGGGCGAGGTTGCCGCGGGTGCCCAGGGTGTCTGGGTGCTCCGGGCCGAGCACCCGCTCGCGACACGGGCAGCAGCGCCGCGAACTGGTCCCGGGCCCCGGCCGCGTCCCCCGCCTCCCCGGTCCAGTGGGCGAGCTGGCCGCGGGTGCTCAGGGTGTCCGGGTGCTCCGGGCCGAGCACCCGCTCGCGCATCGGCAGCAGCGCCGCGTACTGGTCCCGGGCCCCGGCCGCGATCCCCCGCCTCCCCGGTCCAGCGGGCGAGGTTGCCGCGGGCGGTCAGGGTGTCCGGGTGCTCTGGGCCGAGGACCCGCTCGGACAGGGCAGCAGCGCGGCGTACTGGTCCCGGGCGCCGGCCGCATCCCCCGCCGTCCCGGTCCAGTGGGCGAGGTTGCCGCGGGTCGCTCAGGGTGTCCGGGTGCTCGGGGCCGAGGACCCGCTCGCGGACGGGCAGCAGCGCGGCGAACTGGTCCCGGGCCCCGGCCGCGTCCCCCGCCTCCCCGGTCCAGCGGGCGAGGTTGCCGCGGGCGGTCAGGGTGTCCGGGTGCTCCGGGCCGAGGACCCGCTCGAGCACGGGCAGCAGCGCGGCGAACTGGTCGCGGGCCGCGGCCGCATCCCCCGCCTCGCCCGGTCCAGTAGGCGAGGTTGGCGCGGGCGGTCAGGGTGTCCCGGTGCTCGGGGCCGAGGACACCCGGCCCGTGCGTCGATGATCCTCTGCTGGAAGGTCGCGGGCGGCGGTGTAGCTGCCGCTGCTACCCGAGGTAGCTGCGCGATCTGCTCATGCCGTCGCTCTCGGCGGTCAGGGCCGCCTGGGCGTGCGGCAGCAGCGCCGCGCACGACGGGCCAGGTTCTCGGCTGGCCGGTGTCGGCGGGGATCGCGGCCTCGATCAGGGCGGCGGCGGCCTGCCGCCACTGCACCGGCCAGCTCCGCGGGCATCTGGTCGCAGGTGACGGCCTGCACCAGCCGGTGCACCGACACCGACCCGTCCGCGGCCGGGGTGACCAGCGAATACCGGCGCAGCGCCGCGACCGCATCCCCGGCGGCCAGCGGGTCCTCCAGCAGCGGCACCAGCACCGGCGCCACCTCCGGCGCCAAGCTGACCGGCGAGCCCGGCACGGGGCTGCAGCAGCAGGCGCAGCGGGACCGCCTCGGGCGCGCAGAACGCCAGCAGCCGCAGCAGCCCGACCGCGCCCGGCGCGGACTGCTCCAGCCGGTCGAACGCCAGCGCCCAGGTGGTGGCCACCGTCTTGCGGTACCCGGTGGGCTCGCCGCGGGCCAGCAGGTCCGCCCGCCGCTGCCGGAACAATGCCAGGTAACCGGCCAGGCTGTCCCCGCTGGCCTGCATGTAGGCGGCGGCCTGCTCCAGCGCCAGCGGCAGCCCGCCCAGCTCGCCGGCCAGCTCCCGCGGCCGCCTGCCGGTCCGGGTCGCCGGTCCGGTTGACCAGGAAACTCCGCGGCGACCTCCGCGTCGAGCACCGGCACCTCCAGGGCCTGGCCGGGCGGCCAGTTCTGGTTCTGGCTGGTGATCAGCACCCGCCCGCGCCCGGCCGGCGGCACGAACGCCTCCACCGAGGCCCGGTCCGGCGCGTTGTCGAAGATCAGCAGCCACTGCGCCGGGAAGGCGGCCAGCACCCCGTGCACCGAGGCCACCGGGTCCCGCGTGTCGGCCAGGTCCCGGGCGCCGAGCTGGGCGGCCAGCTCGCCGAACCCGGCCGCCAGCACCGTCGGGTCCTCGGCGGCGAACTGCCAGGCCACCCCGACCTCGGCCAGGTGACGGTGCGCGTACTCCACCGCCACGCTGGTCTTGCCCGCACCGCCCAGTCCGCACAACGCCACCATCCGCGGCCCGGACCGTCACCGCCGGCCAGCCGGGTGTCCAGCTCGGCGAGCAGCTCCTCCCGCCCGGCCAGGAGCACCGGCCGGGGCGCCAGCCGCACCGGCCTGCCCGTCACCCCCCGGCGTGGCTGCACCAGGCCGATCGCGGTCCCACCACGGTCGGCAAAGACCGATCCCGCCCCCAGATCCCCGGAAAACCCGGGCCCGGCTAGCTCGCCGCCGGGCCCCGGCCGGAAGGGTTTGGCGGCGCCACGTTCCCGTGGATCACTCCGGCGGCGACCCCGCCGCGATCCGCTCCGATATTCACATTCCGCCCGGCGGCGACCGCGTGATCGGCTGCAGACACCACCCCGGCAGGCAGTGCCTCCTGGATCTCCTGCACCAAAGCGCGTAGGTCAGCCTCGGCGTCCGGATTCTCCTCCAGCAGGTCCGCCAGCCGTAGCGCCCACTGTCCCGCCAGATCAGCCTGCACCTGTTCCAGGTCAGCGGGAGGCGCCGCAGCGAGCTGGCTGCGGGTCGCCTCCAGTCGCCGTTCCGTGGCAGGATCCGGCTTGCCTCGCCCGAATAGCCGGGCGAACCCGTGCCGGGCAGTTTCCCACGCATCCGTGATCACAGCAGCCACCAGTGTGTTACCTGCTAGCGCCGCCAAGCTATTAATGTCCATCCCCGGGTCTCCTTCGTACCAGCGACTTAACAATCGCACGGTCCAGCCCGTCAGGCCATCGGGCAGCAGGAGAAAATGGGGTGTAGCTAGGTCATCTGAGGCAAGAATTGGGCCCCGGCCTGGTTGCGCTTTGACGCAAAAGCGCAACTAAACACAGCAACGGCGGGCGACACTGGCAAAGGGCCACGATCTGCCCTGCCCGTGTCGAGTGGCAGGCTGGCGGCGTGTATCGTCACCGCTCTCCGGCGTGCCCGGTTGCTGGCTTGATACCGGCTGGCCCGGTCATAGGCGTTCTGGTCTCGCGTTTGCGGCGTGCGGCGCGGATCTCGGTGTCGGCGACCTGGTCGGCGAGCAGGGTGTAGATCTGGGTGGTCTCGGTGGAGGCGTGGCCGAGGCGGCGGCGGACGACCTCGATGGAGACGCCGCTGTTGAAACTCGGTGGCGTGGGCGTGGCGGAGCTGGTGTATGCCGATCCAGGTGCCGGCGGCGGCGCCGTACTTCTTCCACCGGTTGTGCGCCGCGTCGTAGGACAGCGGGCCGCCCCGGCCGTTGATGCTGGCGCGGAACAGCGGGCCCGAGGTGTACCCGGACCGGGCGAGGTAGAGCTTGAGCAGCGCGACGTAGCCGCGGTCATCCAGCAGCACGGTGCGGACGGTGCCGCCCTTGCCGTGGAGGCGGGCGTGCTCGTCGTCCGGGCGCAGGTCCAGGTCCTCGACGTACATCCCGCAGACCTCCGAGGCGCGGCCGCCGCAGGCGTAGACGGTCTCGAACAGCGCCCGGTCCCGCAGCACGTCGACCGGCACGTCCTTGCGCGGCCGCCGGGAGCAGATCGCGTCGAGCACCGCCGCTATGTCGCCGGCGGCCGCCGGCCTGGGCAGAGTCTTGGGAACCTCGATGGTGTCGATGCGGTCGATGGGGCTGGCGGGCAGCAGTTCGTGCCGGACGGCCCACTTGCAGAACGACGCGACCGCGGCGCGCTTGCGCTTGCGGGTCGAAGGGGCCTGCCCGGCGATCTCGCTGAGGAACGCCCGGATCGGCGCCGCGGACAGCCCGGCGATGTCGCCGTCGTGATGGGCTGCGAACCCGATCAGGTCGCTGCGGTAGGCGCGGATCGTGTTGCGCGGCTTGTTGGCGTTCGCCAGGTCCGTGAGGAAGTCGTCGATGTGACGGGCGAGCAGATGGCCCGGCAGCACGTCGCGGGCGGCCCGTTCCGGCCGCGTGCTCATAGTTGCCTGATAACCCGGAAATGGACCGCGTCGACGGGATGGCGTTCGCGCAGGTGGCATCTCGCCATGATATGGTGTGTTGCCTGATAACGGCAGTCTGGGATATTTAGTTAACCGGAGTAGGCTCTGGGAATGGAGCAGCCGAGTGTCGGCACCCATTACCCGAGGTCGACTGGCGAGTTCCAGGCCTGGTTCCGCACCGATGCCGACTGCCTGGACTACCTGGACTGGGTACGCTGGCCGGGCGGCTTCACCTGCCCGTCCTGCGGTCATGCCGGGGGCTGGCAGCTCGGTGATGGCCGGCGTGAGTGCGCCGGCTGTCATGGGCGCACCTCGGTGACGGCGGGCACGATCTTCGACCGCACGCGCACGCCGCTGACGGTGTGGTTCACCGCCTGCTGGCTATTCGCCACCCAGAAGGACGGCATCTCGGCGCAGAGCCTGCAGCGGTCGCTGGAGATCGGCTCCTACCCGACCGCGTGGGCGATGCTGCACCGGCTGCGGTCGGTGCTGGTACGGCCGGGCCGGGACCGGCTATCCGGGACCGTCGAGGTGGACGAGACGTTCATCGGCGGGGACGAGCCGGGGCTGCGCGGCGGCCGGGCCAAGGGCAAGAAGGTGCTCACCGGCATCGCGGTCGAGGTCGGCGCGCCGAGGTGGATCGGCCGCTGCCGGATGGCGGTGCTGGCCGATGCCTCGGCAGAATCGCTGCACCCGTTCGTCACCGGCGCCATCGAGCCCGGCAGCACCGTCATCACCGACGCGTGGCAGGGCTACAGCGGGCTGGTGGGCCTCGGCTACACCCGTGAACGCCGCAGCCAGCGGGCCGCCCGCGCCCGCGGCGAAGATCCCGGCGAGCTGCTGCCGAACGTGCACCGCGTCGCCTCCCTAGCCAAGCGATGGCTGCTGGGCACCCATCAGGGCTCGGTCGGACGAGGCCCACCTGCCCGCCTACCTCAACGAGTTCGTCTTCCGCTTCAACCGGCGCCGCTCACGCAGCCGCGGCCTGGTCTTCTACCGCGTGCTGGAGCTAGCCGCCGGGCATGATCCGGTCCGCTTCCAGGACCTGCTCGCCGGCAAGAAGCCACGCCCGGCACCGGCAACGTGGGGGTTGGGTCACCCGCCAAGCCTGGACCGGCCAGCGGCGAACCGGCCATGGAGAACGGGCGAACTCCAGCTGCAGCTACCGATTCCACTCCGGTTAAGTAAATATCCCAGACGGCAGTTATCACGCAACCCTCTTGCCGATGTAGATCCTGAAGCCTCCCCTGCCCGTTCCGGGGGAAGGGTGCGCCTTTGACTCTCCGCGCAACCGTGCGGATAAAGAGCCATGCGCCCCTGCCCCCGGACGCACCCCGGGCCGGGGGGTTACCGGAGCAGCTCGAAGGCGCCCTGGACTATGGCCAGCAGTCCAGGCCCGGCGGATGGGGACAGCGTGGCTGCCGGGTCACTGAGCATCGCGACCACGACGAAGGTCTGGCCTTTGTTGTTGGTGGCCAGGTAGCCCAGGGTCAGCACGCCCGGCTCGGAGCCGCCCTTGAACCAGATGGTGGGCCACTGCGCCGGGTCAAGCCCGATGCCGCCGTTGCTGGCCGACAGGACGGAACCGAGCTGTGCCAGCGCTGGCCGGGCCGCGAGCTGCTGCAGTCCGGCGAAGGCGCGGCAGATGTCCTCCGGCGAGGCGAGCCATTCGATGGTGTCGATGTCTGCGGGCAGCGATCCTGTGGCCGCGCCTTGCAGTTGTGCCTGGCTGAACGGCAGCGGGTCGACCGAGGAGGCCAGGAACGCCGCGCGCTGGCCCGGGGCCAGGCTCAGGTACTGGTGCGCCAGCGCCGGATGGAGGTATTTCAGGAGGAAGGCTTCCCGGGTGGTCAGGAAGGGCACGTTCAGCGCGGCGTGGGCTGACCATTGCCGGTCCTGGGCCTGCACCGCGGCCGGGCCCACCAGGTGGATCAGCATGTCGGCGGCGGTGTTGTCACTGATCGAGATCATCTGGAGCGCCGTCTGCCACACCGACACCCGGGTTCCGGGCGGATCGTCCTGTAGGGATCCGCTGCCTCCGCTCTTCAGCGCGGCGGTGACCGTCAGGTCCTGGTCCCAGGAGACCCGCCCCGCGGCGATCTGGTGCGCGAGCGCGCCCAGGACGAACAGCTTGAACATCGACGCCAGCGGCCGGGCGGCCGCGGCAGCCACCTGGTGCACCGGGGTGCAGACCCCGCCCGGTGACACCCGGGCGGCCAGCAGGCTCGCGTCCGGAGCGCCCAGCGCCGCAAGGTCCCGGTCGACCTGGGCCCAGCTGCCCGGCGCGGGCTGATACGGCGTGAGCAGCAGCCCGCTGATCAGCCCGGCGCCGTCGACCGCGATGTTCACCGTCAGCTGCTGGCCGCCGAAGGAGGCCACCGCCAGGAGCGACCAGGGATAGCGGGCCGGGTCCTGCCACAGCACCCCGATCAGGGACGCCCCCGAGGTCGGCACGTCCTCTCCCAGGGGTACCGCGTCCGAGTTGATGTCAGCCGGGCTCAGCTGCGCCAGAAAGCCAGAATCGAAGTGCGTCCGGATCAGCTGCGGCGACCAGGGGAGATCGGCCACGGCGCGGAGGAACCAGGTCAGCTGCCCGCCCACCGGGGCATCGGGAGCGGCCGTGGAGATGAACACCGGCGCCGGGGAGGCCGCCGTGGTGGCCCGGCCCTGCCCGGTGCTGCCCGGCGAACCAGTGCACCCGGCCGCGGCCCCCGCAAGCACCACGCCGAGCCCGGCGTACCCGATCCGCCCGGCCGTCTTCCTCCAGGGCCGCCGTCCCGTATTGCCATGCGGCAAACCGCCCGCCGAGGGAATCTGGCGGTGGCGGCTGCGGAGCCAGAACCATTTCATCTCTTCACGCCCCTCACAGTAGGCCGAAGGGCCGGACGCACTCGGACGACTTTCAGCATGGGTGAGCCTGTCTCTTAATCCGCGGGTCCGATCTGGGTGACAGCGCTTGCCCGGCCTGGCCCTGCAACGCCCTGGTCCGGCCCAGCTCCGGCATCGATGATGGGGATGCCGGAGCTACCGCCGCAGTGAGCGCAGCAAGACGGTCGCGATCGAGCCGCCAGCTTTTGATCCGCCGGGTTGCCCCGGCCGCGACGCCAGGCACCGTGCAGCCGGGAGCCTGCTTGTTGCCGGAGGGCAGGGCCGGGGCTCCGTCCCGGCGCTGGACCCCGAGGTAGGGGGCCTGGTCGCCGCTGCTCGTAGGGCCGGGATAGAAGATGAGTCCTCG
>CAVPLC010000081.1:0-13135 GCA_963705835.1 uncultured Actinomycetes bacterium | reverse complement strand
GTGCGCGGCGAGCGCAAGCTCTACATCATCGTGATGGAAGTCATCCCGACCATGACGTCCCTGATCGTGGCGAGCTTCCTGACCAACGCCCTGTACGCGGTGCTGCTCGCATCCAGCTTGCAGTTCATCGGCCTCGGCGACCCGAACACGGTGAGCTGGGGCACGACGCTGTACTGGGCGCAGAACAACGCCGCGCTGCAGACCGGGGAGCCGCTGTGGGCGATCGCGCCAGGTTTCTGCATCGCCCTGCTCGGTGCCGCTTTCGCCCTGCTCAACTACGCCTTCGACGAGATCGGCAACCCGGCCCTGCGGCCCGTGCGAAGGAGCAAGCGTGTCCGAAGCGCATGAGGTCCTAGAGGTCAGCGACCTGTCCGTCGACTACGTAATGTCCCAGCATGACGTCCGGGCGGTCGATGACGTCTCGTTCACCGTCGATCGGGGCGAGTTCCTCGGCATCGTCGGCGAGTCGGGCTGCGGGAAGTCCACGCTGCTGTTCGCCGTCGCCCAGTTGCTCGCTCCCCCGGCCCGTATCGCCGCGGGCAGTGTCAAGTTTGAAGGGACCAACCTGGTCGGCCTGACCGACAAGCAGCTGTCCGCCGTCCGCTGGCGGGACATGTCGGTGGTCATGCAGAGCGCCATGAACGCGCTCAACCCGGTCAAGTCGATCGGCGCGCAGTTCAAGGACGCGCTGCAGGCACACGGCAAGCCGTCCAAGGAGGAGATCGCTACCCGGTCGGCCGAGGTGCTGCGGATGGTCGGCATTGACCCGGTGCACCTGAAGAGCTACCCGCACCAGCTGTCCGGCGGCATGCGGCAGCGTTCGATGATCGCGATGGCGATGCTGTTCACCCCGGACCTGATCATCATGGACGAGCCGACGTCCGCGCTGGACGTGGTGGCGCAGCGGGCCCTGATGACGCAGATCAAGGAGCTCCAGCGGAACTACGGCTTCGCGGTCATCTTCGTCACCCATGACATGTCTTTGATCAGCCACTTCTCCGACCGGCTCATGGTGATGTACGCCGGCCAGATCGACGAGCTCGGGGCCACCAGGAGGATCTTCGACCGCCCCCTGCACCCGTACACCCAGGGCTTGCTGGAAGCCTTCCCGTCCATCCACGGTCCGCGCGTCCCGCTCAAGGGAATCCCGGGCAATCCGCCCGACCTGGCCATGATCCCGACCGGCTGCCGGTTCCATCCGCGATGCCCGTACGCGGTCGAACGGTGCACCGTGACCGCGCCCGACCTGTACCCGATGGACGGAGACCTCGTGCGCTGCCTGCGCCGCCAGGACGGCAGCTTGCCCGAGGCCGACCAGGAGGGAAGCCTGAGCAGATGAGCGAATTGCTGAGGACCGAACACCTGACCAGGCACTTCAAGATAGGCGGGGTGCTGTCCCGGCTGACGCTGCATGCCGTGGACGACGTGAGCTTCGGCATCGCCGAACGCGAGATCGTGGCGCTGGTCGGGGAGAGCGGCAGCGGCAAGTCCACGATCGCCCGCCTGCTGGCCCGGGTCTACCAGCCGACGAGCGGACAGGTCTACTTCGAGGGCAAGCCGCTGTCGGCGATCCGCTCTCGGCGCGACGGGCTGCGCTACGCCAGCCTGGTGCCGATGGTCTTCCAGGATCCGTTCTCCTCGATCAACCCGGTGTTCCGCGTACAGCACGGCGTTCTGCGCATCCTCAAGCTGCACCGTCCCGAGCTGTCCGCGAAGCAGCGCCTGGACGAGGCGGTGCGGGTGTTCGATGTGGTCGGGCTGGGCGCCGACATGCTGCAGCGCTTCCCGTACGAGCTGAGCGGCGGCCAGCGGCAGCGGGTCGGGTTCGCCCAGGCCCTCGCGATGCGGCCGAAGCTGATCCTGGCCGACGAGCCGGTATCGATGCTGGACGTGTCCATCAGGATCGGGTTGCTCAACCTGATGGCGAAGCTGCGCGACGAGGAGCGGGTTTCGATCCTGTACATCACCCACGACATCGCCAGCGCGCGGTACGTGGCGGACCGCCTGATCGTCATGTACGCCGGCCAGGTCGCCGAGTCCGGACCGATCGAGGACGTGCTGACCAGCCCGAAGCATCCCTATACCCAGCTGCTGCTGTCCGCGGTACCGGATCCGATGGCCCCGCTGTCGGAAGTGACCGACCGCGGCGAACCGCCCAAGGTCGTCGACCCGACGCCCGGCTGCCGGTTCCGCTGGCGGTGCCCGCTGGCCATCGACACATGTTCGGCCGTCACGCCCGCTCTGGCCGAACTTCGGCCGGGTCACGACGTCGCCTGTCACGTGGCCCAGGCAGGTGCCGACCAGGTAAAGGCGTTTTCATGAAGCTCACAGTGATCGGCGGCGGATCCACCTACACGCCGGAGCTCGCCGACGGCATCGGGCGATTGCTCCCTGCTGTGGATGAGCTAGTACTGGTGGATCCCGATGCTGACCGGCTCGCGGCCGTGGGAGCCGTCTCGGCCCGGATCATGGCCGCGCACGGGCATCCGGCCCGGGTCCGCTGGACCGGCAGCCTGGACGACGGCACCGACGGTGCCGACGCGATCCTGTTCCAGCTGCGGATCGGCGGTCAGGCGGCCCGGCAGCGCGACGAGACCTGGCCGCTGGACTGCGGGTGCGTCGGCCAGGAAACCACGGGGGCGGGCGGCCTCGCAAAAGCGCTCCGCACCGTACCCATTATTTTGAATTTGGCCGAACGGGCCAGCCGTCGGGCTTCGCCCTCTGCCTTCATCATCGATTTCACCAACCCCGTGGGGATCGTCACCCGGGCGCTGCTGTCGGCGGGTCACCGGGCTGTCGGCCTATGCAACGTGGCGATCGGGTTCCAGCGTCACTTCGCTTCCCTGCTGGGGGTACCCGCGGACCGGGTGCAGCTCGGGCACGTCGGCCTGAACCACCTGACCTGGGAACGCTCGGTGCTGGTGGACGACAAGGACGTGCTGCCCGACCTGCTCGCCACCCGTGCGGACGAGATCGCGCCGCACACCGGGATGCCCGCGGACTTCGTCCGCCGCCTGGGGATGGTGCCGTCGTATTACCTGCGCTACTACTACGCCCACGACGCGGTGGTCGCCCAGCAGCGCGGGGCGGTGACCCGCGCCGAAGAAGTGGCCCGGCTGGAAACGGAACTGCTCGCGCTGTACGCGGACCCGGCCCTTGACCGCAAGCCCGCCCAGCTGGCCCAGCGCGGCGGCGCGTGGTATTCCGAGGCAGCGGTAGACCTGCTCCTTTCGCTGACTGGCAACCGGCGCGACGTCCAAGTGGTCAATACGGCCAACGGCTTGACGCTGCCCTTCCTGCCCGCCGACGCGGTCATCGAGGCACCCGCCGTAATTTCCGAGGGCGGTGCCGTTCCGGTCCGCGTCGACCCGGCTAACGAGCTCGAGCCGCTGCTGCGCGGCCTGATCGCGCACGTGTACGCGTACGAGGAACTCGCGCTCGACGCGGCGATCCGCGGCGGGCGCGACCGAGTATATGACGCGCTGCTCGCGCACCCGCTGGTCGGCCAGGCGGACCAGGCCGAATGCCTGACCGACCGCCTGATCGCGGAAAACGCACGGTACCTGTCCTGGGCTTGAGGAGACCGCCGATGAGCGTTCATAACCACGTCGCAGTCGTTGGTGCAGTCTGACAACATGGTGGCAGCGAGGCCTCACAGTAACCTCACGACACGATCATATGTCGTCTGCACGCTGCCTCAGGTAACGGCGCCCTTGCGGCCGCCGCCAGCGGGGCGGCCACGCAGGTGCGGGTCAACCAGGTCGGATACCCCTCATCCGGTCCCAAGCTGGCCTACGTGATGGTGGCACGGCCGGTGGCGGCGGTGCGGTTCGAGGTCACCACCCGGTACGGCGTCGTCTACCAGGGCACGTCCACCGAGGACGTGGGCTCCTGGAACTCCGCTTACCAGGCGGTCTACCGGCTCAGCTTCTCCGGGGTGAACTCGCCCGGCGTCTACCAGGTCAAGGTGACCTCCCCCGCCGCGGCCTCCTCCCCCGCCTTCGTGATCGGCGACGGGGCGCAGCTGTACCGCCAGCTGGTAGACAACGCCGTGCAGTACTTCACCTCGGAGCGGGACGGCCCGGACGTCGACCCGTCCGTCCTGGACCGCCAGCCCGCCAACCTGACCGACGAGAAGGCTTCCATCTACGCCGACCCGGCCTACGACAGCAACGACAACCTGCTCGGCACGCTGAAGAAGATCGGCGGGCCGGTCGACGTGGCCGGAGGCTGGTTCGACGCGGGCGGCGGCTACGAGAAGTTCGCGTACACCGTCAGCTACGCCGACGCGCTCATGCTGATCGCGGCGCGGGACTTCTCCGGCTCCTACCCCACCCTCCAGCCGGAGGCCGCGTTCGGCCTGCAGTGGATCACCAAGCTGTGGAACCCGGTGCTCAAGGTGCTGTACGCGCAGGTAGGCATAGGCAACGGCAACGCGAGCAACACGATCCAGGGCGACTACAACTTCTGGTTCCTGCCCCAGCAGGAGGACCGGATGGACGTGAGCCCGGGCGGGAACCCGGGCCCGACCGCCTACTACGTCAAGTACCGGCCGGTGTTCGAGGCCGCGCCGCCCGGCAAGCCGGTCAGCCCGGACCTGGCGGGCCGGTTCGCCGCCGACTTCGCCCTCGGCGCGCAGCTGTCCGCGAGCACCGACCCGGAGCAGGCCCAGCACCTGCTGAGCCTGGCCCGCGGCGTGTACGCGATGGCCAAGACCACCAACGTGGGGCAGCTCGTCACCGCGTTCCCGCACGACTACTACCCGGGCACCCAGTGGAAGAGCGACATGGCATGGGGTGCCGCCGAGATCGCCCTTGCCGACGAGGCGACCGGCGCCCCGGCCGCGCAGCTGGACGCCGACCTGGCCGCCGCGGCCCGCTGGGCCACCGCCTACATCGCCCAGGGGCACTCCGACACGTTCAACCTGTACGACACCGGCGCGGTCGCCGAGGCCGAGCTGCTGCAGGCCATGCGGCAGGCGGGCCTCGACCCGATCGCTCCTTCCGTGTTGCTGGGCGACCTCGCGGCTCAGCTGGGCACCGGGGAAGCCCAGGCCAAGGGCGACCCGTTCGCGCTCGGCACCCAGCTGGGCGCCTCGGACGCCTCGCCGCACGCGTTCGGCCTGTTCATCACGGACGCGCTGTACCAGAAGTACGGCGGCTCGGACCAGTTCGCCTCGTTCGCGCAGCAGCAGCTGAACTTCGCGCTCGGCGCGAACGCCTGGGGCAGTTCCTTCGTGGTCGGCGCGGGCACGGTGTTCCCGCACTGCATGCAGAGCGAGATCGCCAACCTCGCCGGGTCCCTGACCGGCCGCGGCGACATCCAGGTCGGCGCGACCACCGACGGCCCGAGCAGCATCGGCAACTTCAGCGGCCTGGGCACGGTGCCCGGCATGCGTGCGTGCAGCGCGGGCAACTTCGCGCCGTTCAACACCGCCACCGCCGGCTACGAGGACAACGTGGTCTCCTGGCCCTCTGTTGAACCCGCCGACGACTACGCCGCCGCGTCCCTGTTCGCGTTCGCCCTGGGCGGGGCTGGCCTTGGCTGACAATCCGTTTCTGCCTCCGTCACCGCCGCGGGCGCTCAGGCCGGCCGTGCTGGCCATCGACGGCGGCAACAGCAAGACCGACGTTGCCCTGGTGGCCAGCGACGGCACGTTGCTCGCCTCCGCCCGCGGGCCCGGCATCAACTCTCATGAGGTGGGCGCCGATCAGACGGCGATGGTCCTGGACGCCGTGGTCAAGCAGGCCGCCGCGTCCGCGGGGGTGAGAGGATCCGGTTGGGTGGCGCGGCACACGGTGGCCTGCCTGGCCAACGCGGACCTGCCCGAGGACGAGGTCGAACTCGCCACCGCGGTTGAGGCTCTGGCCTGGAGCCCGACCGCCACCGTGGTCAACGACACCTTCGCGATCCTGCGGTCAGGACTGACCGACGAGGACCAGCCGCACTGGGGCGTGGCCGTGGTCTGCGGCGCGGGCATCAACGCCGTAGGCGTGGCGCCGGACGGCCGGGTCACCAGGTTCCTGGCCCTGGGCACGATCTCCGGCGACTGGGGCGGCGGTTACGGGCTGGGCCTGGAGGTGCTGTGGCACGCGGCCCGCGCGGAAGACGGCCGCGGTCCGGACACGCTGCTCACCGGCTACGTGACCAGCCACTTCGGGGTGGAGCGCATCGAGGAGCTGACCATCGGCATCCACAAGGGCAAGATCGACGACGATGAGCTGATCGGCCTGGCGCCCGTCCTGCTGCGCGCGGCCGACGAGGGCGACCAGATCGCGCGGACGGTAGTGAACCGCCTCGCCGAGGAGATCTCGATCATGGCCGTCACCGCCATGCGGCGTCTTGACCTGCTGGGCCTGGCCACCCCCGTGGTGCTCGGCGGCGGGGTGATAACCGCGAGGAACCCGCTGCTGATGGACGGCATCACCGCGCGGCTTGCCGACGCTGCGCCCCACGCGCAGGTCCGCGTGATCGACGTGCCGCCGGTGGTCGGCGCGGCGCTGCTCGGCCTGGACCACGTGCACGCGCCGCCCGCCGCCGAGACCCGCCTGCGCGCCGCCTACGACGACCCGTGTCCCTGAAGACCCAGGCGGCCGGTAGTCAGCGCAGGACGAGCATGGTGCCGTGGTCTCCCACGGCGTAGCAGGTTTCCGGGCCGGTGCAGGCGATGCCGTACAGGTCGCGAGTGGTCGGCGTGCGCTGGGCCGCCAAGCGGGTCCCGTTCGTGATCTTAGCGATCGATCCGTGGCTTCCGGCCAGGTAGCAGGTCAGCGTACTGGGGCAGGCGATGTCGTTGAGCACGCTGCTCGACCAGCCCTGTGCCGGCCCGACCTCCTGCCAGTCGGCTCCGCCATCGGATGACCGGACCACGTTGACGCCGCCGGTTGGGCCGCCGAACGGGTTGGTGCTCTGGACGCCGTAGCAGCGGGTGCTGGTGAGGCATACGGCCGCGTCGGGCGCGAAGCTGGTGCATGTAGCCGCAGACTGCACGCAGGTCCAGGGCTTGCCCGGGCTGCGCGCCGCAACGACGGCGTACGCGAAGCCGCAGTGTCCGCAGTCTAGGATGTGGCCGCCGCCCGCCCGGCACAGCCCGCTGCTCAGGCAGGTAACCCACTCCAGCGGATAGCCGTAGAGCCCGGACTGGCAGTCGCCGTCGCAGGCCACCCCCCGCGGGATGGACTGTCTGGTCCACTTCCCTCCCCCGTCACTGGTCAGCCAGATCGAGGCCCTCGCGGCGTGAGACGTCTTGGGTATCGGGTTGACGTCGTACGCAGCCGGCGCGGTGGCGACCGCATAGCAGACGCTGGCGCTGACGCAGGAGATGTCCAGCAGGCCCAGGCGGCACAGCGCGGGCCGTCCGCTGATCGAGGTATAGCCGGGCAGGCACGACTGGTCGGTGAGGTTCGTGCCGGACACGCCGACGGCGAGCACGTGCCGGCTCCAGGTGGCGCCGCCGTTGTGCGTCACCAGGATGGTGTCCGGCCGCGCGATGACGTAGCAGGAACTGGGCGCGACGCAGGTGATCGCGTAGAGCGGCGTCGCGGATCCGCGCAGCGGGTTGGCCTGTTGCCGCCAGATCCTGCCGCCGTCGGAGGTGGCCACGATGGTGCCCGCCCTGCCCACCGCCTCGCACCGCAGCGCGCTCAGGCAAGCCACGTCGTACAGGCCGTGCCGAGTGTCGCTGTTCTCCGTTTGCCAGGTGCCAGAGCCTGCCAGGGACAGGCTGGCGACCTGTCCGGCCGGGGCCTGCTGGCTGGCCAGAGCCTGCTCGCCACCGAAACCTGCGAGCATCACCACCCCGGCGCACAAGCACGCCGCCACCGTGCCCTGCCGCCTGCCCGGGCGATGGCGCATCAGACGAGTCAGTAGCCGCCTAGCCACCATCTGAATATAGCCCCTGAACAGGTCACTGACCCAGGTAACGACTTGACGCCGCTGATTTCATACATCTATCATTATGATATCAATTTATGCGAGGGCGGTGTCAGGATGAGAACGAAGCTGAGTGAGCGTGCAGGTCCCGGGGTGCGGCTGTTTGCCCCGGCGACGTTGGCCGTGGTGATAACGGTGCTGGCCGCGGGATGCAGCGGCAGCAGCCCGGCGCCGGTCAGTACGGCGTTTGCCGGCGCGGCGGCGCCGGCCGGATCGTGGCCGTACCCGAACGGAGACATCGGCAACACCAGGGACGCGCCGGGCTCGGCGATCTCGGCGGCGAACGTGTCCGGGCTGCGGGAGGCCTGGGCGTTCAAGCTGACCGGTGCGGCCGCGGCCGGCGTCTCGGGGGTCGGCTCGCTGACCGCGCCGCCGGTCGTGCAGGACGGCGTCGTGTACCTGCAGGACGAGGACGCCAATGTGTACGCGGTGGCTCTCGCCACGGGCAAGCTGAAGTGGGAGTACCCGGTGAACGTCCCGGAGAAGAGCGGGCCCGGGCCGGACGGGGTGGCGGTCGCGGACGGCGCCGTGTACGGGGAATCATCGACCTCGGTGTTCGCGCTCAGCGCGGCGACCGGCAAGACGATCTGGGTGGACAGCAGCCTGCTGAACAGCAGCCAGGGGGCGTTCGAGATCCAGCCGCAGGTGGCTGACGGGCGGGTGTACATAGGGAGCGCCTACGGCTCGGGACCCGGCGGCGGGGTGCTCATGGCGCTGGACGCGTCGACCGGGCGCCTGCTGTGGAAGTTCAACACGGTCATCGGCCAGGGCGCGGGCGTGCAGGCTCTCGGTGTCGGCTCGGGCGGGGCCTGGGAGCCGCCGCTGGTCGGGAGCGACGGCTCGGTGACGTTCGGCATCGGGAACCCCTACCAGAGCATCGGTGAGGCCTTCGCGCATCCGTCGCGGCAGCTCTATACCGACAGCGAGGTGAACCTGGACGCGGCGACCGGGAAACTGCGCTGGTACTACCAGGCCGTGCCGAACGACTTCGCAGACCACGACCTGCAGGCCTCGCCGATCTCGGCGACTATCGGCGGAGTTCCCGTGATCATCACCGGCGGCAAGGTGGGTATCGTCTACGCGCTGAACGCGCAGTCCGGCGCGCCGCTGTGGAAGACGCCGGTCGGCGAGCACAACGGGCACGACAACGACTCCCTGCTCGCGCTGTCGCACCAGCTCAAGCTCAAGCTGCCGTACACGGTGGCACCCGGATCGCTGGGCGGCATCCTGTCGAATATGGCCGTGGCGGACGGGAGCGTGTACGTGGCCACCATCGACCTCCCGATCACCTACACCAGCCTGAGCTCGGTCACCGGTAACAAGGCCGGCGGTCCCGAGGCCGGGGAGATAGAGGCGCTCAGCCTGGCCACCGGCAAGGTCGAATGGGACACCAAGGTCGCCACGCTGCCGCTCGGCGCGGCCACGGTCTCAAACGATCTGCTTTTCACCACGCTGTACACCGGTGAACTGATTGCGCTCAACCGCAGCACGGGCACGATCGTCTACCAGCACAAGCTGCCCACCTCGACGAACGCACCGATCGCTGTTTTCGGCAACACGGTACTGGTCCCGGCGGGAGGCCCCAACACGTCGGCTTCCGGCGGGGGCGGCAACCCGCAGCTGGTCGCCTACACGGTTCCGTGATAAGAGCCTGGCGATCCACCGTAGGGCATTAGGACCGGAACATCACCGTGACGTCCAGGCCGCCGTCGGGCCTGGCCCGCACGGCGAGGTTGGCATCGTGTGCGCTCTGCTGCTGGCCGGAGCGTGCGCGTGGCGGGTCCGCAAGATCGGGTGAGGATCTGTCATGACCGATTACCTGGGTGCCACTGAGGGCGAGTTGGCCAGGATCGTGTTGAATGTGCTTTGGAGGTGACGCCGAATGAGTGCCGATGTACCTCCCCCGGCCGCAGCCGTCCCGGGGCTGACCCGCAGTGACCTGCACGGTCCGGGGATCATCCGGGAGCGGAGCAGCGGCGGCATCCGTTATTACGACGCCTCCGGAGCGGAGGTCACGAATCCGGAGACACTGCACCGCATCGGCGCGCTCGGCATCCCGCCCGCCTGGAAAGACGTCTGGATCTCGCCCGACCCGCTGGGCCACATCCAGGCCACGGGCGTCGACAGCCGGGGCCGGACCCAGTACCGCTACCACCAGGTGTGGCGTGAGCAGCGCGACGTCCAGAAGTTCGCGCACATGCTCCGGTTCGCCGACGCGCTGCCCGCGCTGCGGTCGGCCACGGTACGGGATCTCGGCGGCCGCCACCTCGACCGAGACCGCGTGACCGCGACGCGCGGTCCGGCTGATCGACCTCGGCCTGTTCCGGATCGGCGGGGAGAAGTACGCCGAGCTCGATCACCACTATGGGGCGACCACGCTGCAGTAAGCACGATGTGACGGTGACGCGCGACGGCGTCGCGTTCGACTACATCGCCAAGGAAGGCAAGCGCCGGACGATCACCGTCACCGACCACGCCGTCCGGTCCGTCGTCCGAGCGCTGGTCAGCAGCGACAACATGTCCGACTCGCTGTTCTCCTTCCAGGACGGGGACGCGTGGCGGCCCCTGCGCTCGCACGAGGTGAGCAGCTATATCGCCACCCGCGCCGGCGGCCACTTCACCGCCAAGGAATTCCGCACCTGGAACGCCACCGTGCTGATGGCGCTCTTCCTGGCGAACGCCGACCCGGCGCCGACCGAGCGGAGCCGCAAGAGCGCGGTAAACGCCGCCGTCCGCGGGGTGGCGGACTGGCTCGGGGACACTCCGTCCGTGGCGCGCGGTTCTTATATCGATCCCCGGGTGATCAGCCGGTACAGCTCCGACGGGCAGCTAATCGCCATCCCCCGGCTGCCCGCCGTGCTGCCCGCCGCGGCCGAGGCCGAGATCGCCGTCGCCGCGCTGCTGGCCAGCGACCCCATCGAGGCAGCCGACCTGGCGTTACCGTGTCCTAGCCGCTGCTTGGCGGGCCGACGGGCGCGGTTTATGCTCGGGTGGAGGTGCCCGCATGACTTCGTTACCTGACTAGGGACCGGATGGCGGCGCTGGCCGGGCTCGGCGGTCCGCTCGCGCTGGCGGCGATCCTGGTGCCGTTCCGGTCCGGCTTCCCCAACACCGAAGGCGCGCTGGCCCTGATCCTGGTCGTGGTGGCGGTCGCCGCCAACGGGGACCGGCTGGCCGGGATCCTGGCGGCCGTCTCGGCGGCGGTGTGGTTCGACTTCTTCCTCACGCGGCCCTACGAGCGGTTCTCCATCACCAGCCGGGGGGACATCGAGACCACCATCTTGCTGCTGGTCATCGGCGTGGTGGTGACCGAGATCGCCGTGTGGGGACGGCGTCAGCACGCGGTCGCCAGCCGGCGCGCGGGCTACCTGGAAGGAATCAGCAGCGCCGCGCAGGCCGTCGCCGCCGGAGACTCGCCAGCTGCCCTGACCGAGCAGGTGACCGGCTACCTCATCCAGTTGCTCACGCTGCGGTCATGCCGGTTCCAGTACGGAATCGCCGGGATCGGCCAGCCCGCCCGGCTGCAGCACGACGGCTCGGTCACCTTCGGGCAGCTGGCCTGGGATGTGGATACGGAGGGGCTCCCTCAGGACACCGACATCGAATTGCTGGTGGAAAGCGGGGGCCGGTTCCAGGGCCGGTTCCTGATGACCCCGGATCGCGTCGCGCGCCCCACCCTCGAGCAGCGGCTGCTGGCCGTCGCGTTCGCCGATCAGGTCGGCGCGGCGCTTGCCGCCAGCCGGTCGGTCGACCAGAGATAGGCTTGCCGTCGGGGCTGCGGGCAGGCGATGGGCGAGGGGGCCTAGGTGGCTGAGGACGGCGACTGGCGGACCACGTTCAGGCCGGACATTCCCAGTGCCGCGCGCGTGTATGACTACCTGCTGGGCGGGAAGGACAACTACCCGGCGGACCGGGCGGTGGCCGAGTCGATGATCGCGCAGCTGCCGAACGTGCAGCTCGCGGTCCAGTGGAACCGGGCCTTCCTGCGCCGCGTGGTCCGCTACCTGATCCGTGAGGCCGGCATCCGGCAGATCGTGGACATCGGCGCCGGGCTGCCGACCGTGGGCAACACCCATGAGATCGCCCAGGAGGCCGATCCTTCCGTCCGGGTGGTCTACGTCGACCATGACCCGGTGGTCCTGACGCACGTCCGGTCCATGCTGCACAACGTCCCGAACACGGCGATCATCGAGCAGGACCTGCTCGCGCCGGATGAGATCCTCGCCGACCCGGCGCTGCGGGAGCTGATCGATTTCGGCGAGCCGACGGCGTTCTTGCTCCTGTCCATCTTGGACTTCGTGGCCGACGAGGATGATCCGGAGGCACGGGACTGGGCGGCGGCTTCGTACGCAATGGTGAGTTGTGGGTCGGCGACAACTCGGCGGGCGGAGAAGCCTGGCTGCTCCGCAACAAGCTGAATCCTTCGGTGAATGCCGAAGAAGGCGCATCCATTCGCGCCGTGCGGCAGGTGTATGCGGCGCTGTGCGGAATCGCGGAGAACGCGGCGCCGGATCTCGGCTGGTGCTGCAAGAACACCGACAGCAACGGCCTGTGGTTCAACGACCGCTTTCCGGCCCAGAAATTCACCGCGGCCTGGCAGAACATCGCCAAGCGGTACACCTCCAACCCGCTGGTCGCCGCGATGGATATTAAGAACGAGCCCCGCCCGGCAACAGTCGGCGGGCGGGAGCTCAAGCCGACGTGGGGGACCGGGGGCCAGACCGATTTCGCCGCCATGTACACCTCGGTCGGGAACCTGATCCACCAGATCAACCCTCATCCGCTGATCATCTGCGAGGGGCTGAACTACGCTTGCGACCTGACCGGCGTGGCCAGCCATCCGGTCCGGCTCACCGAGCCGAACAAGGTCGTCTACAGCATGCACGACTATTCCTGGTCCGGCCACGGCCCGGGCCAGACCCAGGCCGCCTACATCGCCCAGATGACCACGAACGGCGGATACCTTCTCACCGAGGGGAAGGCCCCGGTGTGGGTCGGCGAGTTCGGCGACACCGCCAGCGCGCTGTCGGCCCCGGGCGGCGGCGGCGCCTGGTGGGCCAACATCCAGGCCTGGCTGAAGGAGTACGACGTCGACTGGTGTTGGTGGGCCCTCAACCCGACTCACGGCCAGAGCAGCACCCCGGGGACCAACCAGATACAGAATCAATGGGGTGCTCCGGAGCCTTACGGCCTGCGGCGCTAC
>CAVPLC010000080.1:0-162473 GCA_963705835.1 uncultured Actinomycetes bacterium | reverse complement strand
GCCTCGGCGTGCGCCGGGAAATTTTGCACCAACGAATGATAGAGCGAGCGCAAGATTGTGGAGTTTCCTTTCTCTGGAATACGCCGGTGATGGGACTCTTTGAAGAAGGAGTCGTGGCTGGCGGGAACAAAATACAGGCGCGGTGGGTCATAGGTGCCGACGGAGGCCGGTCGCGTGTGCGGCGGTGGTGTGGATTGGAGAATTTGGAGTCACAGAGAAGGAGGTTTGCGTTTCGAGTCCATTATCGATTTTGAAGAGCCGTAGGAGCGATTTCACGGAGATTCATTGGGGTGAAGAAGCGCAGGTTTACGTCACGGCGGTGGGCGCACAAGAAATATGTGTTGTATTGATATTGGATCAAACCGGATTCGCGTTTTGGTGAAGCTCTCCAGAGATTTCCCGAAATTGTGTAGCCGGCTCAAAGGCGCTGGGCAGGTAAGCCCCGAACGGGGAGCCGTGACTGGCATGTTTAACCTCAATCACGTATGGCGGGGGAATGTCGCGCTAATCGGAGATGCATCGGGCAGCGTGGATGCAATTACCGGGGAAGGACTACTCTCTCAGGTTTGGACAAAGCCGTGGCGCTCGCCGATGCCCTGGCGGCAAGCGATTTAAAACGCTACCAGAAGGCGCACCGCCGTTTGTTCCGGCGTCCGCGGCTCATGGGACAAATGCTGCTCTTGCTTGACCGCCGGAACGGCTTGCGTGAACGTACTATGCGGGCGCTTGAAGCCGCCCCGCAACTATTCGAACGCATGCTTGCCTACCACGTGGGTGAGACGCGTCCGCTGCAGCTTGCGACAGCCGGGGCAGTATTCGGCTGGCGATTTCTGGCCGCATAATTCTGATGGAGATAAAGATGCGACAAAGACGGTATGGTGTGCGCGTGGCCGGACGAGTGTGGATTTTTGTATTCCTTGTGATGGTGGCCGTCCGCGCTTGGCCGCAAACACCACAACCCGCACCTCAGACGAGTCCCAGCGAAGCAACTCTGAATTTAGATTTATCGCAGAGCAAATTGCATTGGACGCTCGACAGCACGCTACACACAGTTCATGGGACATTTGCTCTGAAACGAGGCGCCGTGAAATTTGATCCTGCCACCGGCAGCGCCAGCGGCGAATTCGTGGCCGATGCCACCAGCGGCCAAAGCGGTAACGATGGGCGCGACAAAAAGATGCATACGGAGATTCTCGAGAGCGCACGCTACACCGAAGTGATTTTTCGCGCGAAGCGGATCGAAGGGAAAGTTTTGGCGCAAGGATCGTCTAACGTGCAGGGAGTACCACGGAACTTTCGTTCTACACGGCGCCGAGCATGACCTGACGGTACCCGTACAGGCAGAATTGAACGGCAATCGGTGGAAGGGGTCGGCAAAATTTAGCGTGCCGTATATCCAGTGGGGGCTGAAGAGTCCGAACACATTTCTTCTGAAAGCCGATCCTGTGGTAGAAATTGGGCTGGAACTGAGCCGGACGCGTTCCAAGGAACCATCGCACCGTGAAGATGATTATTCTTCCGCTTCCTGCGTAACGATGTGAACGTCCACCGGTGTGAGATTCCCGGAGAAACCGGTGTGCCGGTGTCGGCGGTAACCGGATTCCAGCTCGACGTGCTGACCGACGTGCTGGTCTCGCACCTGCCCGAGGGCCGCCCGCTGTACCCGGACGGCGAGCTGACCGACGAGCCGGAGCAGATCATGGTCGCCGAGCTGATCAGGGAGGCCGCGCTGGACGGTGTGCGCGACGAGCTGCCGCATTCGATCGCGGTCGTGGTCGAGGAGATGGGCCCGCGGCCCGGCCGGGACGACCTGGTCGACGTGCACGCCGAGCTGTACGTCGAGCGGCCGAGCCAGAAGGCCATCGTCATCGGCGCCGGGGGCGCGCGGCTCAAGGACGTCGGCAGCCGCGCCCGGCGCCAGATCGAGGCCCTGCTCGGCACCAAGGTCTTCCTGGACCTGCACGTCAAGATCGCCAAGGACTGGCAGCGCAACCCCCGCCAGCTCCGCCGCCTCGGCTTCTACGACTGAGCGCCCTACTCAGCGATGGGTGGCGCCCACCGCGGCCGCCTGATCAGGCAGAACGTATGCCCGGCCGGATCGGCGTAGACGTCGCCGTCCAGCCTGACCGCTCCGAGAGCCAGCACCCGCGGTCCTGCCGCGGCCACGTCCTCGACCATCACGTCCAGATGCACCTGCTGCGAGGAGGCCGGATCTGGCCAGGTGGGCGGCTGATGGTCGGGCGCGAGCTGGAACGCGAGGCCCGACGAGGTGTCGTTGGCCGCGACCACGACGAAATCCTCGCTGGTGTAGGTGACCGGCTGCCCGAGCAGGACTCGGAGTAGAACGCCGCTAGCGCCGCCGGATCGCGGCAGTCCAGGATCACGTGGTGCAGTCTCCCGATCATGCACGCGCGCTCGCCACGTCGAGGAGCCACGTGGTGGCGGGCGGCCCGAGGACCGTGTAGCCGAGGGCCTCGTTGACCGCGATCATGTGCGAGTTGGACCGCGCGTTCCACGTCGCGATGCGCTCCACCTGCGGCTCCGCCGTGGCGAGCCAGTCCATCATCGCCACCTTCACCAGCAGGCCGAGCCGGTGCCCGCGGTGCTTGCGGGTCACCGCCGTCATCGCCTGGTGCCCCCAGCCCGGGTCGGCGGGATCCACGACCACCACGCTGAGCGCGGCCAGCTCGCCGCTGGCGTCATGCCGGACCACAACCGTGTAGTCGCGCGTGCCGTAGACCGGGCGCCGAGCCTCGTCTTCGCGCACCCGCCGCTCGTCCCATGCCGCGGGCTCTTCCCCGGGGCTGTGCGGCGCGTCGTTCATCGCGGCGTACAGCGCCGCGGCCTGCTCGATGTACTCCTCGGGCACCGCCCCGGTCCACGACACCACCGAGTAGCCGTCCGCAGCCCGCTCGGCCTGCTCGCGCAGCCCGGCGATCCTGCCCTCGTCCAGCGTGCGGAGGTCCTGTACCCGCTGGACCTCCACCACCCCGGCCCGCGCCCCGGCCGCGCGCGCGAAGGCGTCGCCGGGCGTGCCGTCGCGCGCCGGGCCGCTGAGCACCGAACGCCCGTGCTCAGCCGCGCGCGCCGCCGCGTGCCGCAGCAGCGCGGTGCCCACCCCGCGGCGCCGCTGCTCCGGATGCACCACCAGCTCCAAGTAGCCCCGGCCCTGGTTCTCCCGCTCGGGCAGCTCCAGCCGGTACCACCCGGCCGCGCCCCCCGCCTGGCCCGGCGCCAGCCACACCTCCCGCGGGTCGCCGCCCCAGCCCACGGTCAGCCAGCCGCGGAACACCGAACCGGTCAGCTCCGGTTCTCCCGGGCAGTCGGCCCGCTGAGCGGCCAGGAACGCCTCGTCGCACGCGCGAATGCTCGCCTCGTCCGCCAGGTCAACTCGCTCGATATGCATCCCCCAAGCCAACCTCGCCCCCGCCGCCGAACGCCACCGATTATTCGCTCGCGTGCCCTGGCACCCCGCCGCATCGTGCCGTCGTCTCCCTGATACAGTGGGTGGCAATGTTGCGTGAGCTGCTCCTGCTTAGCGGCCGCGACGGGGGCCGATAGGCCGGCTCCCTCGTCGCGGGGTCTTTCCGTGTTCGCTGGCCACCGTCCACCAGCTCCGAGGAAGCAGACCATGCAGCACGATCACGCGTTCAGTCGCGTCGCACCCGTATATCAGCAACCGAGCGGCATGCCGTGTCACCGCTACACCCCGTTCCGCCCGGTTGACCTGCCCGACCGCACCTGGCCCGGCAGATCCATCACCAAGGCACCGCGCTGGCTGTCGACCGATCTCCGGGACGGTAACCAGGCGCTGATCGACCCGATGAGCCCGGCCCGCAAGCACGAGATGTTCGACCTGCTGGTGCGGATGGGCTACAAGGAGATCGAGGTCGGGTTCCCGTCCGCGAGCCAGGCCGACTTCAACTTCGTCCGCGAGCTGATCGAGGACGACCGCATCCCCGATGACGTCAGGATCTCCGTGCTCACCCAGGCGCGCGAAGACCTGATCGAGCGCTCGGTCCAGTCGCTGCGCGGCGCGGCGCGCGCCACCGTGCACATGTACAACGCGACCGCCCCGATCTTCCGCCGCGTGGTGTTCCGCATCGACCGCGAGGAGTGCAAGGCGCTCGCCGTCGAGGGCACCCGGCACGTCATGAAGTACGCCGAGGCCCTGCTCGGCGACGCGGACTTCGGCTATGAGTACTCGCCGGAGATCTTCATGGACACCGAGCTCGACTTCGCCGCCGACGTCTGCGCGGGCGTCATGGACGTCTGGCAGCCCGGGCCGGACCGGGAGATCATCCTCAACCTGCCGTGCACCGTCGAGCGGTCCACGCCGAACGTCTACGCCGACCAGATCGAGTGGATGAGCCGGAACCTGCCGGACCGGGACTACGTGTGCCTGTCGGTGCACACGCACAACGACCGCGGCACCGCGGTCGCCGACGCCGAGCTGGCCGTGCTCGCGGGCGCCGACCGGATCGAGGGCTGCCTGTTCGGCAACGGCGAGCGCACCGGCAACGTATGCCTGGTCACCCTGGGCCTGAACCTGTTCAGCCAGGGCATCGACCCGATGATCAACTTCTCCGACATCGACGAGATCCGTCGCACCGTCGAGTACTGCAACCAGCTCCCCGTTCACCCGCGCCACCCCTACGCGGGCGACCTGGTCTACACCGCCTTCTCCGGCTCCCACCAGGACGCGATCAAGAAGGGCTTCGAGGCGCTGGAGGCCGAGGCGGCCAGCGCCGGCATGCCGTTCGCCGAGTACCCGTGGGCCGTGCCGTACCTGCCGATCGACCCGCACGACGTGGGCCGCACCTACGAAGCGGTGATCAGGGTCAACTCGCAGTCCGGCAAGGGCGGCGTCGCGTACGTCATGAAGGCCGAACACCGGCTGGACCTGCCGCGCCGCCTGCAGATCGAGTTCTCCCGGGTCATCCAGGCCCACACCGACGCCGAGGGCGGCGAGGTGTCCCCGGCTCAGATGTGGGACATCTTCTACGCCGAGTACCTGGCCCCGGGCCCGCTCGCGCTGCTCGACCACCAGACGTCCTCGGTCGTGGAGTCCAAGCACGCGCTCGCCGCGGAGATCTCCGCCGACGGCGAGGCCCAGCAGGTCGAGGGGGTCGGCAACGGCCCGATCTCGGCGTTCTGCGACGCGCTGGCCACCATCGGCTTCCACGCGCGGGTCCTGGACTACACCGAGCACGCGCTGACCCAGGGCACCGACGCGCAGGCCGCCGCGTACGTGGAGTGCGAGATCGGCAGCCAGGTCTTCTGGGGCGTCGGCATCGACACGAACACCGTCACCGCCTCGATGCGCGCGGTCCTGTCCGCGGTAAACCGCTCCCGCCGCGCCTGACCCAATCCTGAGGCGGGGCCCAGCCGGTCGCTGGCCCCGCCTCAGTCGCGTATGCGGGACAATAGATAGGTGCAGCTGTACCGGGATGACGGGATCGTGCTGCGGACGCAGAAGCTGGGCGAGGCCGACCGGATCATCACCGTGCTGGGCCGGAGCACCGGGCGGGTCCGCGCGGTGGCCAAGGGCGTGCGCCGGACGAAGTCGCGGTTCGGCGCCCGGCTGGAGCCGTTCACGCACGTCGACCTGATGCTGCACCCGGGGCGCTCCCTGGACGTGATCACGCAGGCCGAGGTGATCCGCCCCTACGGCGAGCCGCTGACCGGCGACTATCCTCGCTACACCGCCGGCGTGGCCATGCTGGAAACCGCCGAGCGGTTCACCCCGGTCGAGAAGGAGCCCGCGCTGCGCCAGCTGCTGCTGCTCATCGGCGGGCTGCGCGCCATGGGCGAGGGGAAGCATGACCCCCGGCTCATCCTGGACGCCTTCCTGCTGCGCTCGCTCGCCGTGGCCGGATACGCGCCCGCCCTGACCGAGTGCGCCCGCTGCGGCGCGTCAGGGCGGAGCCGCAACCGCGGCGAGGACGGCCCGGCCACCGGCGACCCGCGGCTGTCAGCCTCTGGCGACCTGCGGTTGCCGGCCTTCGCCATCGCGGCCGGCGGCATGGTATGCGCGTCCTGCCGCCCGCCCGGCGCCGCGTCGCCCGCGGCGGCGACGGTGGCCCTGATGCTCGCGCTGCTGCAGGGCGACTGGGACAGCGCCGACCGCAGCGAGCGAAGGCACCGGGTAGAGTGCAGCGGGCTGGTGGCGGCCTACCTGCAATGGCACCTGGAGCATTCGATTCGTTCGCTGCGTCACGTGGAGCGCGTGTGATGGGGGAGCGGAACCCGAAGACCCAGGGACCGCGCCCGGCGCCCGTGCGCCCGCCCGATCCCCACCCGAGCGGCGTCAAGCCGCCGGACATCCCGGCCGAGTTCCTGCCCCGGCACGTGGCCCTGGTCATGGACGGCGACGGCCGCTGGGCCACAAAGCGCGGGCTGCCCAGGACCGAGGGTCACAAGGAGGGCGAGTCATCGCTGCTCGACGTCATCATGGGCGCCATCGAGCTCGGCATTCCGTACCTGTCCGCCTACGCCTTCTCGACCGAGAACTGGCGGCGCTCGCCGGATGAAGTGCGCTTCCTGATGGGCTTTAACCGCGACGTCATTCACCGGCGTCGTGATCTGCTCAACGAGATGGGCGTCCGCATCCGGTGGGCGGGCCGGCGCCCTCGGCTCTGGCGCAGCGTCATCAGCGAACTGGAGTACGCCGAGCAGATGTCGGCCGACAATTCCGTCCTGACCCTGCAATTCTGCGTTAACTACGGGGGCCGCGCGGAGATCGCCGACGCCGCGGCCGCCATCGCGGCCGATGTGGCGGCGGGAAAACTTCGTCCGGAGAAGATTAACGAAAAGGTGTTCGCTCGCTACCTGGACGAGCCCGGGATTCCGGAAGTCGATCTTTTCGTCAGGTCATCCGGCGAGCAGCGCCTTTCGAACTTCCTCCTGTGGCAGTCCGCCTACGCCGAACTGGTCTTCCTCGACACCCTCTGGCCCGACTTCGACCGCCGCCACCTGTGGCACGCCTGCGAGATCTTCGCCAGCCGCGACCGAAGGTACGGCGGCGCCGAGCCCAACCCGGTCCCAGCCCTCTGACGCCCGGCCTCATACCCGGACGCCCCGCGCGGGGTGCGTGCGCCCGCGGCCCCGCCAGGGGTCAGCTCGAACTAGGCGGACTCGAAACGTTTCCGCAGACGAACGTAGTTTCGCCTTATGAGAACTATCCGCAAACGCGCCTCGCGCCCGCACGGCGCCCGCCAGCTTTCCCGCAAACGATCCGTGTAACTGTGCGTAACTCTGCGGATACTGGGAACATTACTGCTGCCGGTGCGCCGGGACCGCATTTGTGAGACGAATCGGTCTTTGGCGTGCTCGCGAGCTTTCAGGGGACCAATGTCAACGGGGTTAATCAGGGGGATTTTAATGCGTCGCGCGGCAGTGGCTGTCATGGTCGGCGGGTACGCCTTCGGGGGAATCGGATCGGGGGTGGGGCCTCAGCACGTTATCTCCGATGTAACCCTCACCGCCGCCATCCGGCCGGTCGCGAAGAAAACGACTGCCGCACCCGCCGGACGGGCGCTACCGGCCATGAAAACGGTGCAGTTCCGCGGCTACCAGATCAAGGTCCCGGCCGGCTGGCCGGTGTACTCGCTGGATAAGGACCCCAGTCAATGCGTCCGCTACGACATTAACGCGGTTTATCTCGGCACCCCGGGCCCCAACCAGAACTGCCCACCGGGCCTGATCGGCCGGGCCGACACGCTGAGCATCGGCGCCCCGGCCGCCCCGGGCCAGCCGTCCACGCCGGTGCAGACCGATCAGCGGGCGCAGCCGGGGCCCAACCGGCTGAGCCCGCACATGAACGTCGCGCCCGGCACGATCATGCAGAACGCGGCGCTGCACGAGTTCGCGCTCGCCACGCCGAACCCGGCCTTCTCCGTCACCGCGACCTACGGTTCCGATCCGGACGCGATGCTGCAGATGCTGACCAACCTGCGCCAGGCCATGTCCGGCCGGGCGGCGGCCGGCTCATCCGCCGGATCCGCCAAACCCACGGCCCCGGCCCAGCCGAACCAGCAGGCCAAGGCCACGGCCCCGGCCAACAAGCCCTCGAGCGCCGCCTCACAGCCGTCTCCGACGTCGACCCTGCCGCCGGGGCTCGTGGGCTGGTGGCCGTCCCCGCCCCCCTCGCCGGTCGAGCCGTCACCCACGCCCACGCCCACGCCGCCGGCCAAGCCGTCGCCCGCGCCGCCCGTGGCCGCGACGTCCGGCACCCTGGCCGGCTTCGACACCTGCACCGCTCCCTCGCTGGCGACCATGAAGGCCTGGCGGGCCAAGTACTCCGCCACCGCCATCTACATCGGCGGCCAGGAAATGGCCTGCGACTACGGCAACCTGTCCGCGAGCTGGATCCAGGCCACCGAGGCCATGGGCTGGTCGCTGATGCCTACCTTCGTCGGGCTGCAGGCGCCGTGCGACAGCTTCAGCCAGGAGATAAACCCGTCGCAGGCCGCCTCGGAGGGGACCGCGGCCGCCAACCAGGCCGTGGCCGACGCGACCATGTTCCACCTGGGCCAGGGAACGCCGATCTACTACGACATGGAAGGCTACGACCACACGAAGGCGAGCTGCAGGAACGCGGTGCTCAGCTTCCTCGACGCCTGGACCAGGCAGCTGAACGCCAGTGGTTACGTGTCCGGGGTCTACTCCAGCGCGGATTCGGCAGCGATCGACCTGCAGACCAACACCACCCTGTCCGGCCGCGCGCTCGCCGAGCCGCAGGCGATGTGGTTCGCGCTCTGGGACAACGCCACCAACCTGACCGGATCGCCGTACCTGAACGCCACGGTCTGGTCGGCCTCGCAGCGGTCCAAGCAGTACGCGGGCGCGCACACGGTGACGGTCGGCGGGATCGCGCTGGACATAGACTCCGATCTGGTCAACAGCGCGGTGGCGCGCGGGTGACGAGCCCTCACCCATCCGCACCAGGCCAATTCAGTTCGCTATCATCGCCCGGTGCTCCTAAGCTAGGGGCTCCGGCCGCGGATGACGCCAAGCAACTGACACCGCACCCGCGCCGGAATCACCACGGGGATCGCGCCCGTCGCGCCCGCCGACCGCCAGCCGGATGGAGACCTCTGATGGCCCTGCGCAGTGACCGCCTCGACGCCATTGTCAGCCTGAGCAAACGACGGGGGTTCGTCTACCCGTCCAGCGAGATCTACGGGGGCCTGCGGGCTGCCTGGGACTACGGTCCCCTCGGCGTGGAGCTGAAGAACAACATCAAGCGCCAGTGGTGGCGGACGATGGTGACCGAGCGCGACGACATCGTCGGCCTCGATTCGTCCGTGATCCTCGCCCGGGAGGTCTGGGAGGCCAGCGGCCACGTCGCCGAGTTCGTCGACCCGCTGACCGAGTGCCTGTCCTGCCACAAGCGGTTCCGCGCCGATCAGCTGATCGAGGCCTACGAGGACAAGCACGGCCACGCCCCGGTCGGCGGCCTGGCCGAGATCAACTGCCCGAACTGCGGCACCAAGGGCGCCTTCACCGAACCGCGCATGTTCAACGGCCTGCTGAGCACCCACCTCGGCGCGACCGAAGACGAGTCCGGGCTCGCCTACCTTCGCCCGGAGACCGCGCAGGGCATCTTCATCAACTTCCGCAACGTGCTGCAGACCTCGCGCCGCAAGATCCCGTTCGGCATCGGCCAGATCGGCAAGTCGTTCCGCAACGAGATCACCCCGGGCAACTTCATCTTCCGGACCCGCGAGTTCGAGCAGATGGAGATGGAGTTCTTCGTCCGCCCGGGCACCGACGAGGAATGGCACGAGTACTGGATCAACGAGCGCTTCCGCTGGTACCTCGACCTCGGCATCCGCGAGCAGAACCTGCGGCTCTACGAGCACCCGAAGGAAAAGCTGTCGCACTATTCCAAGCGCACGGTGGACATCGAGTACAAGTTTGACTTCGTGGGCAACGAGTGGGGCGAACTGGAAGGCATCGCCAACCGCACCGATTACGACCTGACCACCCACCAGAACGCGTCCAAGCAGGACATGTCCTACCTGGACCAGGAGACGAACGAGCGGTTCATCCCGTTCGTGGTCGAGCCCGCGGCCGGCGTCGACCGGGGCGCGCTGACGTTCCTGCTCGACGCGTACGCCGAGGACGAGGCGCCGGACGCCAAGGGCAACCTGGAGAAGCGGACCGTGCTGCGCCTGGACCCCAGGCTCGCGCCGGTCAAGGCGGCCGTGCTCCCGCTGTCGCGCAACGCCGACCTGTCGCCCAAGGCCCGCGACCTGGCCGCGGCCCTGCGCAAGCGCTGGAACACCGAGTTCGACGACGCCAGCGCGATCGGCCGCAGGTACCGGCGGCAGGACGAGATCGGCACCCCGTACTGCGTCACCGTCGACTTCGACACCCTGAACGACAACGCTGTCACGGTCAGGGATCGTGACACCATGCGCCAGGAACGCGTCGGACTGGACCAGGTGGAGACCTACCTGGCCGACCGCCTCGGCCCCTGCTGAGACCGCACCGGCTGGTCTCCGCGCACGCACCCCCGCCCGTTCGGTAAAAAGATCTTTTACTCCGAACGGTCCTGGGTTCCCCGCCCCAGCACTCCGAGCACGGCCTCCGGGGTCGGCGCGGGAGCGTGCCGTGAGCGGCGGTAGATCTCGGCCGCCGCCTGGTGGAAGCCCTCGGGCAGGCCCGCCGCGGCCATGGCCGCGGCGATCTGTTCCATCTCGGCGATCCAGCGCCAGCCCTTGGCCGCCGCGGAGCGGGCCGCCCGCGCCGACCGGTCCTCCAGACCCGGCTGCGACAGCGCCCACTCGGCGAGCAGCGTGTCTTCGACGCCTTCGGCGCGGGCCAGTCCCCGCGCCGCCAGCACCAGGGCGGCGGTCCCCTTGGTCCAGGCCGCGTACGCCATCTTGACCGCGGACGCAGACCCGACGACGCCTACCGGGCCGTCGTCCCGGTCGACCAGACGAGCGTCAAGAGCCGTGCCCTCGAACAGCCGGCCGACCTCGGGCGCCCGCCCGCCGGACAGGTAGAGCCGCGTGTCCCCGGGCGCAGCCGGCGGCGGCCCGATGATCCCGCCATCGACGAACGCCGCCCCGCCGGCCTCCACGATGCCCGCGACCTCGCGCGCGGTGGCGGGCGAGACCGCGTTGGCGTCCACGTAGACGCCGGCGAACCCGGCCACCTGCCGGGCCACGTCCAGCGCCGCGTGCGGCGGGCAGACCGACACGATGACGTCCGCCCGCCCGGCCAGGTCGGCCAGCGAGCCGGCCGCGGTCAGCCCGGCGGCCTCGGCCCGCGCCACGGTGGCCGCGCTGCGCCCCTCGGGCGTCCACAGCACCACGTATCCGCGACCGGTGAGACACGCCCCCACCGCGGCTCCCATCTCACCCGGATGCAGCAGCCCGAAAGTAGCGTCGCCCATGCTCTTCACATATCAGAGAGGCAGGCGTCGGGCTATGGTTGCGTGCCCCGGCCGTAAACCAAGGACGGTAGAGTCCCGAGTGGAAAACACGACGTCGCGCACTGCGAGAAGCAGGGACGGAGCAGGAAGTGCCGAAGCTCGTTTATGACTTCACAGAAGGAAACAAGGACCTAAAGGATCTGCTGGGCGGTAAGGGCGCCAACCTGGCCGAGATGACCAATCTCGGCCTGCCGGTACCTCCCGGATTCATCATTACCACCGAGGCGTGCCGTTACTACCTCGAACACGGCAGCGTCCCAGAAGGCCTCGATAGCGAAATCCAATCCCACCTGGAGAAGCTCGAGGAGGCCATGGGCCGCAGGCTCGGCGATCCGGCCGATCCGCTGCTGGTCAGCGTCAGGTCCGGGGCGAAATTCTCCATGCCGGGCATGATGGAGACCGTCCTGAACATCGGCCTGTCCGACGAGTCGGTACAGGGCCTGGCCAAGCAGGCCGGCAACGAGCGGTTCGCCTGGGACTCCTACCGGCGGCTGCTGCAGATGTTCGGCAAGACCGTCCTGGACATCGACGGCGAGCACTTCGAGCACGCCATCGACGCCGCCAAGCAGGCCAAGGGCGTCCGCAACGACCTCGACCTGGACGCGAACGACCTGCAGAACCTGGTCGAGACGTTCAAGGGCATCATCAAGGCGGAGACCGGCCGTGACTTCCCGCAGGACCCCAGGCAGCAGATGGACCTGGCCATCAGGGCCGTGTTCAACTCCTGGAACGCCGACCGGGCCATCCTGTACCGCCGCCAGGAGCGCATCCCCGCCGACCTCGGCACCGCGGTGAACGTGGTCACGATGGTGTTCGGCAACCTGGGCATGGACTCCGGCACCGGCGTGGCCTTCACCCGTGACCCGGGCACCGGCGCCCAGGGCGTCTACGGCGACTACCTGCAGAACGCCCAGGGCGAGGACGTGGTGGCCGGCATCAGGAACACCGTCCCGCTGCAGGACCTGGAGACCATCGACAAGGCGTCCTACGACCAGCTCATGCGGATCATGCGGACGCTGGAGAACCACTACCGCGACCTGTGCGACATCGAGTTCACCATCGAGCGCGGCAAGCTGTGGATGCTGCAGACCCGGGTCGGCAAGCGTACCGCCGCCGCCGCGTTCCGCATCGCCATGCAGCTGGTGGACCAGGGCCTGATCGATGAGGACGAGGCGGTCCGCCGGGTCTCCGGCGCCGAGCTGGCCCGGCTCATGTTCCCCAGGTTCGACACCAGCGCCCAGGTCACCAAGATCGCCACCGGGATCAGCGCGTCGCCCGGCGCGGCGGTCGGCAAGGCCGTCTTCGACTCGGCCCGCGCCGTGGAACTGGCCGCCCAGGGCGAGAAGGTCATCCTGGTCCGGCGCGAGACCAACCCCGACGACCTGCACGGCATGATCGCCGCCCAGGGCATCTTGACCAGCCGCGGCGGCAAGACCAGCCACGCGGCCGTGGTCGCCCGCGGCATGGGCAAGACCTGCGTGTGCGGCGCCGACGAACTCGACGTGGACACCAAGGGCCGCAGGTTCACCGCGCCCGGCGGCGTGGTCATCAACGAGGGCGACATGATCTCCATCGACGGCACCAGCGGCGTCGTCTACTCCGGCGAGGTCCCCGTCGTCTCCTCCGAGGTGGTGCGCTACTTCGAGGGCGAGCTGCACCCGCACTCCGACGAGGCCGACGACCTGATCCGGGCCGTGCACTCGATCATGACCCACGCCGACCACAAGCGCCGCCTGGGCGTGCACGCCAACGCGGACAACGGCCCGGACTGCGCCCGGGCGCGGCGGTTCGGCGCCGAGGGCGTCGGCCTGGTCCGCACCGAGCACATGTTCCTCGGCGAGCGCCGCCAGCTGGTCGAGGACCTCATCCTGGCCACCAACGAGGAGGAGCGCCAGCACGCGCTGGACGCGCTCGAGCCCCTGCAGCGCGGCGACTTCGTGGAGATCCTTGAGGCCATGGACGGCCTGCCGGTGACGATCCGGCTGATCGACCCGCCGCTGCACGAGTTCCTGCCCGACCTGACCGAGCTCTCGGTCAAGATCGCCCTGGCCGGCGACGCGGCGACCGAGAAGGACAAGGAACTGCTGGCCGCGGTGCGCAGGCTGCACGAGCAGAACCCCATGCTCGGCCTGCGTGGCGTCCGGCTCGGCCTGGTCATCCCGGGCCTGCCCGACATGCAGGTCCGCGCGATCGCGCACGCGGCCGCGCAGCTCAAGCAGGCCGGCAAGGACCCGCAGCCGGAGATCATGATCCCGCTCACCGCCACCGTGCAGGAGATGGAGATCAGCCGCGAGCAGACCCAGAAGGCACTGGCCGACGTCGAGGAGGAGACCGGCACCCACGTGCACATCCCGATCGGCACCATGATCGAGGTGCCGCGGGCGGCGCTGAACGCGGGCCCGATCGCCGCCAGCGCGGAGTTCTTCTCCTTCGGCACGAACGACCTGACGCAGATGACCTGGGGCTTCTCCCGCGACGACGTGGAGGGCGCGTTCTTCAGCAAGTACATCGAGCTGGGCATCTTCGGCGTCTCGCCGTTCGAGACGATCGACCGCGACGGCGTGGGCCGCCTGGTTGACATCGCGGTCAAGGAGGGCCGGGCCGCCCGGCCCGACCTGCACCTCGGCGTCTGCGGCGAGCACGGCGGCGACCCGGACTCGGTGCACTTCTTCCACCAGGTCGGCCTGGACTACGTGTCCTGCTCGCCGTTCCGCGTCCCGGTCGCCCGCCTGGAGGCTGGCCGCGCGGCGCTAGCGGCTGCCGGCTCTGACAGCAGGTAGAAAGGATTTGTGCCGGTATACGACGAAAACGCCACGGCCCGCTGGGCGGCTGAGCCGCTCAAGCGGGCCGGGCGCAGTGACTTCGAGCGGGACCGCGCCCGCGTCCTGCACAGCGCCGGGCTGCGCCGGCTGGCCGCCAAGACCCAGGTCGTCGCGGCGGGCTCGGCCGACTTCCCCCGCACCCGGCTGACCCACTCGCTCGAGTGCGCCCAGATCGGGCGCGAGCTCGGCCGCGAGATCGGCTGCGACCCCGACCTGGTCGATGCCGCCTGCCTGGCCCACGACATCGGCCACAGCCCGTTCGGCCACAACGGGGAGTTCGCCCTCGACGAGCTAGCCGAACCGTGCGGCGGCTTCGAGGGCAACGCCCAGTCCCTGCGCCTGCTGACCCGGCTCGAACCCAAGGTCGCCAGCGCCGGCCTGAACCTGACCCGGGCCACCCTGGACGCCACCCTCAAGTACCCCTGGTTCAGAGCTGGCCCGGGGGGGACGACCCCCCCAAACCCCCCCCGATCCTGGGGGGGAACCTTCCCCCCAGACCCCCGCGGCCCCCCCGCGAGGGTCCGCGCCCGCCACCAAATACGGCGTCTACACCGAGGACGCCGAGGTGTTCGCCTGGATCCGCCGCGACGCGCCCGCCGGGCGGCCGTGCCTGGAGGCCCAGGTCATGGACTGGGCCGACGACGTCGCCTACTCGGTCCACGACATGGAAGACGGCTTTCACGCCGGCCTGATCACCTTCAAAAACCTGAATTCTTCGGCCGAACGGTCCGTGGTATCACAGATCACCGCCACCACCTACTGCGCCGATGACGTCTCCGTGGCGGAACTGACCGAGATCCTCGACGCCCTCCTCGCCCTGGACATCTGGCCCGCCTCCTACGACGGCGGCCCCGACACGGTAGCCGCCCTGAAGAACCTGACCAGCGAGCTGATCGGCCGCTTCTGCCAAGCCGCCCAGGACGCCACCCTAGCCGCCCACGCTCCGGTCACCGCCGCTCCCGCCACCGCCGCTCACCCCGCCACCGCCGCTCACCCCGCCACCGCCGCTCACCCCGCCACCGCCGCTCACCCCGCCACCACCGCTCACCCCGCCACCACCGCTCGCACCACCAGCCACCCCACCAGCCCCATCGACCCCATGCGCCCCTCGCTCACCCGGTACTCCGCGGACCTTATCGTGCCCCGCCAGCAACGGCTGGAGTGCGCGCTGCTCAAGGGGATCACCGCGCACTATGTGATGGCCCGGGCGGGCGTGGTCGCGGCCCAGGCCCGCGAGCGCGAACTGCTCGCCGAACTGGCCTTCGCCATCGAGCGCGGCGCGCCGCGGACGCTCGACCCGCTGCTGCGCCCCGCCTGGGACGCGGCCGCCACCGACGCCGCCCGCCGCCGCGTGGTCATCGACCAGGTCGCCTGCCTCACAGATACCTCAGCAATCGCCTGGCATCACCGCCTCTGCGCCCCGAGCCGGGGTCTAGCCTAGGGCGCATGCCAACCTTTGTGATCGCTGGCGCCAGCCTGGCCGGGGCCAAGGCCGCCGAGATGCTGCGCGACGAGGG
This sequence comes from uncultured Actinomycetes bacterium, assembly GCA_963705835.1. Taxonomy (GTDB): domain Bacteria; phylum Actinomycetota; class Actinomycetes; order Streptosporangiales; family Streptosporangiaceae; genus Palsa-504. Next base: position 146,688 of record CAVPLC010000080.1, on the reverse strand, counting down.
ATTCGACGGCGAGATCGTGATGCTGGGCGCCGAGACCGAACGCCCCTACGAGCGCCCGCCCCTGTCCAAGGGCTACCTGCTCGGCAACGACGAGCTCGATTCGGTGTACGTGCACCCGGAGGGCTGGTACGCCGAGCACGGCGTGGACCTGCGCACCGGCGTCACGGTCACCGCCATCGACCGCGCCGCGTCCGCCGTGGTCACCTCCGGTCCCGAAGGAACCGGCACGCAGCGCTACGACAAGCTGCTTCTGGCCACCGGCGCCTCGCCGCGTCGCCTCGACTTCCCAGGCTCGGACCGGCCTGAGGTGCTCTACCTGCGCACGGTGGCCGATTCCCAGCGGCTGCGCGCCGCGTTCCAGCCCGGGACGCGGGTCGTGGTGGCCAGCGCCGGCTGGATCGGCCTGGAGACCACCGCGGCCGCCCGCTTGGCCGGCAGCGACGTGACCGTCCTCGAGCCCCAGCCGGGCGCGCTGCACGACCAGCTCGGTCCCGAGCTCGGCGCCGTGTTCGCCGACCTGCACCGCTCCCACGGCGTGCAGTTCCGCTTCGGCGAGCGGGCCGCCGAGTTCCGCCCCGGCCTGGTCATCACCTCCGGAGGCGCCGCGGTGCCCGCCGACGTCCTCGTCATAGGCGTCGGCGCCCTCCCGAACGACGCGGCGGCGGCCGACGCCGGCCTCGACGTCGGCAACGGCGTGCTGACCGACGCCGCCCTGCGCACCTCGGACGAGAACATCTTCGCCGCCGGCGACGTCGCGAACTCGTTCCACCCGCTGCTGGGCCACCGGGTCCGCGTCGAGCACTGGGCCAACGCCCTGAACGGCGGCCCCGCCGCCGCCCGGTCCATGCTCGGCCAGCCCGTGGAGTACGACCCCGTGCCCTACTTCTACTCCGACCAGTACGACCTCGGCATGGAGTGCGCGGGCCTGCCCTCACCCGGCTCCTACGACCAGGTCGTCTACCGCGGCGACCCCGCCTCCCTGGAGTTCATCGCCTTCTGGCTCTCCCGCGGCCGCGTCATAGCCGGCATGAACGTCAACGTCTGGGACGTCAACGACGACATCCAGTCCCTAATCCGCTCCCCCCACCCACTCGACCCCACCCGCCTAGCCAACCCCGAAATCCCCCTCCCCGACCTCTGACCCCAGCTCCACCCGGCACTTCCGCTTCCCGGCTCCCGCTCCCACCCCGAGGTACGGCTGGACCGACGTCCGGTGGCAACCCTGCGCGCCGGCCGCCGAGACGGCTAGGGTGCTGCCGAACCACGGCTGGCGCGGTCGGCCGCGGCCTTGCTCACCCGGCTGCCCCGTCAGCGCCCCGTAACCGTGAGCGCCGGGTGACCGTGAGTGCCCCGTGACCGTGAGGGCCCGGTGGCCGTCAGCGCCCGGTGACGGCCGAGACCAGGAGCGAGGCGTCGGTCAGGTCGGGCAGCACGACGTGTGCGCCCGCGGCGGCGAGGTCGGCGGCGGAGAAGGTGCCTGAGGCCACGGCTACCGCACGGGCACCCGTGGCCAGCGCGGCCTCCACGTCGAGGGACGTGTCGCCGACCAGCACGGTCGACATGCCGCCAAAGTCAGCCCCGTACGCCGAACGCGCCGCCTGCCTGGCCACCGCGACCAGCTCGGCGCGCACCTCGTGCACGTCCCCGTACGCGCCGACGTCCAGGTCCAGGTGCTCGCCGAGTCCGGCCAGGCCGAGCTTCAGCTCCGCCAGCGGCCGGACGTTGCCGGTGAGCACGGACTGGCGGGCGCCCGATCCGGCCAGCGCGGCGATGGCCGCCGCCGCGCCGGGCATCGCCCGCACGGGGACCAGCGCAACACCGTCCGCGACGGCCGACTGATGGGCCAGGACCGCGAGGAAGTCGTCAACGTAAGCTCGCGGCTCGTCGATCCCGGACAGCGCGAGCGTGTCCAGCAGGATCGCCCGGTCGGTCCGCCCTGCCTTCGGCGCGACCGCGGGCAGCTCGCGGCCGAACATCTCCTTGAACACCGCCTCGTACAGGCGGGTGCCCAGCCCGCCGGCGTTCACCAGCGTGTAGTCGACGTCCCACAGCACCAGCAGATCACCCACCCGGCCAGGCTAGCCCCGTGTCTGTCCGGCGTACCGGGCGCGGGCGGGACTAGACTCGCGGCGACGGGAGATCCGGGGCGGCGGAAGACCGGCGGAGGTGGGCGATGGCGGGGCGGATCCGCGACGAGGACATCGCGGCCGTTCGCGAGCGGTCGCCGGTCGACGAGGTGATCGGCGAGTACCTGCAGCTGAGGAACGCCGGCGGCGGCTCGGTCAAGGGCCTGTGCCCGTTCCACGACGAGAAGACGCCCTCGTTCAACGTCACCCCGTCACGCGGCCTGTGGTACTGCCACGGCTGCGGCGAAGGCGGCGACGTCATCAAGTTCGTGCAGAAGATCGACGCGCTGAGCTTTGTCGAGGCGGTGGAGAAGCTGGCCAACCGGGCCGGCCTCGAGCTGCGCTACGAGCAGGGCGGCTACGTGCCCGGCCAGGAGCAGAGCCAGCGCCGCAGGCTGATCGAGGCGCACCGGGCCGCCGCCGAGTACTACGCCGAGCGGCTGCGCGGACCGGAAGCGGAGCACGGGCGGAAATTCCTGGCCGAGCGCGGATTCGAGCTCAACGAGATCGAGGAGTTCGGCGTCGGCTACTCGCCGAAGGCCTGGGAGGACCTGACCAGGCACCTGCGCGGACGCGGCTTCACCGACACCGAGCTGGTCCTGGCGGGCCTGGCCATCCAGGGCAACCGCGGCGCGCGGGACCGTTTCCGCGGCCGGCTTATGTGGCCGATCCGGGACCTGTCCGGCGACGTCATCGCGTTCGGCGCGCGCAAGCTCGACCCCGACGAGGACGGCCCAAAGTACCTCAACACCCCGGAGACCTCGCTGTTCCGCAAGAGCACCGTGCTGTACGGCGCCGATCTGGCCCGCCGGGGGATCGCGCAGCGCAGGCAGGCGGTCATCGTCGAGGGCTACACCGACGTGATGGCGTGCCACCTGGCCGGGGTGCCCACCGCGGTGGCGACGTGCGGCACCTCGTTCGGCGAGGAGCACATCAAGGTGCTGCGCAGGCTCATCATGGACACCGACGGGTCGGGCGGCGAGGTGATCTTCACCTTCGACGGCGACGCGGCCGGGCAGCGGGCGGCGCTGCGCGCGTTCGGCATGGAGGAGAAGTTCGTCACCCAGACCTTCGTCGCCGTGCAGCCGGACGGCCTGGACCCGTGCGACGTGCGGCTGCAGCACGGCAACGCCGCCGTCAAGGACCTGATCGCCCGCCGGGTGCCGCTGTTCGAGTTCGCGATCAGGGGCGTGCTCAGCCATCATGACCTGAACACCACGGAGGGCCAGCTCGCGGCGCTGGACGAGGCCGCGCCGATCCTGGGCAAGATCAAGGACAAGGGGCTGCGCATCAGGTACGCGGTCAACCTGGACCGCTGGCTGGGCCTTATGGACGAGGAGTTCGTGATGGCCAGGGTGCGCGCGCACGCGGGGGACACCCGGCCCGACCGGGCGACCAGAGGCAGGCCGCGCGGAGCGCAGCACCAGGACCGGGATCAGGGGACCAGAAACGGGCACCAGGGACCGTTCAGTAAAAAAAATAATGAAGAAATCCCCTATGACCTGAGTGATCCTGTCGTCCAGCTGGAGCGGCAGGCGCTCCAGCTCGCGGTGCAGCGGCCTGGCCTGTGCGGGCCGGAGTTCGACGCGCTCGGCGCGGACGCGTTCACCGTCCCTGCGCACCGGGCGGTGTTCACGCTGGTCGCGGCGTGCGGCGGCACGACGGGTGCCGACGGTAGCGCGCGCGAATGGGCCGCCCGGCTGCGGGAGGAGGCGCCGAACGAGCGCGCCCAGGCCTTCGTCACCGGGCTCGCGGTCGAGACGCTGGTGATCGCGGGCGAGCCGGACGCCAAGTACGCCGACGTCGTGCTGGCGCGGATCGGCGAGCTCGCGGTCAGCCGCGAGATCGGCGCGGTCAAGGGCCGTCTGCAGCGCATGAATCCCGTGGAAGAACAGGCCGGATACAACCGGATGTTCGGGGATCTGGTGGCCCTGGAAACCCGCCGGCGGGCCCTGCTCGACCGCGCCGCGGGCGGCTGAAACCAAGCTGGAACCGAGCCGAGACCGAGCCGAGGGCAGGCCGACACGAGGGCCGCGCGTGATTATATGGTTGCGGACCGTGTTAATCAGTAGCGGAAACGTGACAAAATTAGGTCCCCCGTAACCATGGGTTCGTGACGCAGACTGGTCCCGTGGCTCTCACCGTACTAACGAACGGACCATCACCAGCAGAGCAGCTGACGGATCTCGTGGCGCTAGGACGGGAGCGAGGTTCCCTGACCATGGCCGACGTCGTGGTGGCCCTCGATCGCGCCGACCTCCCGCCGGAGGCTCTGGACGCGGCGGTGCGCGCGCTGGCCGACGAGGGCGTTGACGTGCTCGACGTGCCGCGCGAGGACGAGGTCGAGATCCGGCACGTCGACTTCGACGGTGGCCGGCGCGCCGCCACCAGTGACCTGGTGCGGATCTACCTGCGGGAAATCGGCCGGGTGCCGCTGCTGACCGCCGAGGACGAGGTGGAGCTGGCCAAGGCCATCGAGGCGGGCCTGTTCGCCGAGGAGAAGCTCGGCGGCGGCATCCCGATGCTGGGCGCCATCCACGGTGACCTGGAGATGCTCGTCGGCGAGGGCGTCAAGGCCAAGCAGCGGCTGATCGAGGCGAACCTGCGGCTGGTGGTGTCGATCGCCAAGCGCTACATCGGCCGCGGGCTGGTGTTCCTTGACCTGATCCAGGAGGGGAACCTGGGCCTGATCCGGGCGGTCGAGAAGTTCGACTACACCCGCGGCTACAAGTTCTCCACGTACGCGACCTGGTGGATCCGCCAGGCCATCACCCGGGCCATCGCCGACCAGGCGCGGACCATCCGGGTCCCGGTGCACATGGTGGAGACGATCAACAAGCTGGCCCGGGTGCAGCGGCAGCTGCACCAGGAGCTGGGCCGGGAAGCGAGCACCGACGAGATCGCGGTGGAGATGGGCCTGGAGCCCGAGCGGGTCGCGGAGATCCAGCGGATCGCCCAGGAGCCGGTATCGCTGCAGTCCCCGATCGGCGAGGAAGAGTCCGACCTCGGGGACTTCATCGAAGACGCAGACGCCGTGGTGCCCATCGAAGCCGCGGCGTTCATCATGTTGCAGGACCAGCTGGAGCGGGTCCTGGACCAGCTGGCCGAACGGGAGCAGCGGATCATCCAGCTGCGGTTCGGCCTGACCGACGGGCATCCGCGGACGCTGGAGGAAGTCGGCAGGGAGTTCGGCGTCACCCGCGAGCGGATCCGGCAGATCGAGTCCAAGACACTGGCCAAGCTCCGCCACCCGAGCCGCGCGCAGATGCTCCGCGAGTACCTCGACTAAGCGTCGTCGGCCGGGCGGGTGCCGTTCACCGCGGCGGGCTCGTCGTCGCCCGACTTCCGGCCGGGTAGCTTGTCCATCTGCTCGCGCACCTTGCTGGCGCTGTTCTTCGCCGTCTCGGTGATCTTCGGCATCCGCTCCGCGGCCTTCTGCCCGGCCGCCTTGGTCAGCCCGGTAGCCTTCGCGCCCGCGGTGCGGGTGGCCTGCCGCACGGCAGGGTTTTCCGCCGCCTTCCGGCCGAGCTTCACCATCTGCTCGTAGCGCTCGCGTCCGGCTCGTGCGCCGGCCACGAAGCCAGCGGCGAACCCGGCCAGGAACGTGACGCGTGTACGCATCTGGCACCCCTTTCGCGCATGTTCGTCATGTGCATACATGACCTTCCCCCGTAGCACGAGCGTACTCATCGCCACCGGCGCCAGGTGAACGGGAGGTAGCCGGACGCGGCGGCGTCACAACCTCACCTCAGGTGCGCTACCCTTATGCGGGTCGATCCCGCGTAGCTCAATCGGCAGAGCGTCCGGCTGTTAACCGGCAGGTTATAGGTTCGAGTCCTATCGCGGGAGCCCGGTTGTCAGCCCTCTCACCTGCATAAACGCAGGAAGAGAGGCCCCCCTTATGGCGCAGTCAGCACCCGCGCGGACCAGATCAACACAAAAGTAACACAACCGGCCCCCGGACGGTCCTCACGGCGCCCGGCCGGGCGGCCCGGGCCACGGCGCCCGCCGCGAGGCCCCCGGATGAGCGGGGACGCCCGCGACTCCGTCCGCCAGTCTGCCCGCCCGGTGATCGAGCTGGACTTCGGCATTCTGGTGTACCCGCCGGAGACCGACGGGGAGCCGTGGCGGGCCGTGTTCACCGAGAACGGGCAGCCGAAGTACCGGCAGGGCGCCACAGAGGCAAAGCTCGCCGAAAAGCTGGAGAAGGTCAAGGAACGGCTTCAGGCCGACGCGGCCAACATGGAACGGCCCGGCGCGGACCTGATCAAGCATTACCTGGACCCCGGCCGGCTGCCGGCCGGGGACCGGTGGTCCCGCAAGCACGCCCACACCCAGCGGCGGCTGTGCGAGCGGTTCGCCGAGCAGGTCATCGGCACGGTGACGTGCCAGGACATCAAGACCGGCCACATGGAGCAGATCGTCAACGCCGCGCCTACCGCCGGGGAAGGCGACCGGGTGCACGGGATGCTTTCCGCCCTGGTCGCGGCGGGGATCGAGGGCGGGTACCTGGTCAACCCGCGGCTGGCCATGGTGCACTGGCAGGCCGGGGACCGACCGCTGCCTGCCCAGCGGGTGACCGTGTTGGGTGAGTCGGCGGTGTGGGTCGACTCCGCCGAGATCCCGTCCGACACCGACATCGGCAAGCTCGGCCGGGCGCTGGCCGCGGGACGGCACGGGGAGCGGGATGAGCTGATGGCTAACATCGCCGCCTACAGCGGGCTGCGGTGGGGCGAGCTGACCGCGCTGACCATCTGGCAGGTCGACCAGGCCGGGCGCGTCATCACCGTGGACCGCCAGGTGATCGAGGTCGCCGGGCACCTGTACGTCGAGGCACCCAAGTGCCGGAAGTATCGCAAGACGATCTACCCGCGCCGCACCCCGGACGGCTACCCCCTCGCCGACAAGCTCGCCGCCCGCATCGAGCAGGCCACCGCCGAGCACGAAGCCGACACCAACCCGCTCGGGCTGATCTTCCCCTCGCCGACGGGCAAGCACTGGCGGTCCTCCAACTTCAACCGCAACGTCCTCAAGCGTGCCTACCTGGCCATCGGCTGGCGCGACGCCAGTGGCAACGGCCGGTGGACCTGGCACAGCCTGCGGCACGTGTTCTGCACGACGGCCCTGTTCACCTGGAAGCTCGATCCCACCGACGTGTCCTGCATGGCCGGGCACGCCAACGTGCGCACCACCCTGCTGATGTACGTCGGCTCCACCGCCGACGTCCTCGACCGCGCCCGCCAGGCCACCGACTAGCCCATGCCCGTCCGCGATGAGGGACCGGGCATGGCTCACGCAGGCCGTGGCCTGCCCGGTTCCTCCGCGCCGTCACGGAGGAACAGCATGACCGACACTGATCTCCACCAGCCCGATCCCGGCCCGCTGCGCGCAGCAGCGAGCCGAGGCAGCCATAGACAGCCAAGTACTCTCGATCATCTTGACTGAGCTGGGTATCCGCTACACGTGAAAACGGAAGGTCGAGGTAGACCCGCGAGCGTTGCGGCTATTGCCTTACGGCCGCTCATAGGCCGACCGTCCCAGCGTGCTAGAGCCGGTCAGGGTCACCAAGGCTCCTGCTCCATGGCGGCCCGGAGCGCAACCATCCCGCGAGCGGTGTGGCTCTTCACCGCGCCGCGGCTGATGCCCATCGCGGCGGCGATCTCGGCTTCGGACAGATCCGCGTAATACCGCAGCACGATCGCCTCGCGCTGCCGGACCGGTAGCTTGCGCAGCGCGGCCACGACCTGGGATCGCTCCAGCAGGACGAGGACGTCGTCCTCGGCGCTGGGCATGTCTAGCGGCGCCTGCCGCAGGCTCCTCTCGGCTGCCATCCGGTGCCGCAGCACCGAACGGGACCGGTTCACCACGGCCTGGCGCAGGTAGGCGAGCGCCTGCTCCGGGTCCCGCAGCCGGTGCCAGCTGTCACGCATGGCGATGAAGGAGTCGTGCACCACTTCCTCGGCGGTCGGGGCGTCCCGGACCAGCAGGGCCGCCAGCCGCACCAGCGCCCGGTAGTGCAGCGCGTACAGCTGCATGACCGCCGGGCCAGCATCCAGTCGCGCGGTTCCGGGCGTGGGCCACAAAGCAACGGGGCAGGCGTCGGGGTCGGCTTGTGTCGCGGTGTCGGCAGCGTCGCCGCTGAAGTGATCGGCGCCGGCCGCGGTGTGCTCCTTCAGCCAGTCGGTGAACCGCGCCAGGCCCGTGTCGGTGTCGTATGTGGCGGCATACCGTGCCGCCTGGGCCTCCGTGACTTGCCGGTACCGGCGCACGAGAAGCTGGTCATCGTGCGTGCTGGCGGTGTCAGTCCCCGTCCTCGTCATGACGATCCTCCGTCCTCGCCGCCGAACGGGTCATATGGTCCCAGGCCTGCTCTCAGCTTGGCCCGCACGGCCGACAGGTGCGCCGCGACGGTTCCCTCCGCGATGTCCAGCGCCGCCGCGATCTCGCTGGTGGTCATGGCCAGTAGCCAGCGCATCACCGCCACGGCGTGCTGCTGCGGCGGCAACGCCTGGATGGCCTGCCAGCACCGCTCCAGCGCGATCCCGGACACCGCTTCGTCGTGCGTGTCCGGCGACGGCGGCCGGTACAAGGCCTCCAGCCGCTGCAGCCGACCGCGGAAGGCGTCATGCTGGCGGAACACGCTGACCGCCAGGTGGCCGACCGTCGTGTACAGCCAACTCATACGCTGGGCATCGCACAGGCACCGCACCGTGGGCCATTGCCCGGCGGCTGCCACGAACGCGGACTGGACCAGGTCCTCAGCCAGGGCACGGTCCCCGCAGGCCAGCACACAGGCGTACCCGAACACGCCCGGGGCGTGCGCGGCAAAGCAGTCGGCAATCTCCGCAACATGGTCCTCCGGGATCTTATCGCCGCTCATCTAAGCCACCGGCCCCATGGCAGTATGCCCCGGCAAGGCCATCTGCCCGCCTCGCCGTCCCGACTGAAATCAGCCTCACAACTGTAGGTCGCACGACAACGGCAAAACCTTTAGTCCTCACCTGGTACACAACCAAGCCGATACGCAGCTCCAGGTCGGCACAGCCCGTCAGCTACGCAACAGTCACCTTGGGCGCACCCTTGGTCTCATTCATAGTCTCATTCATCTCCGTCCGGAACCGTTCGGCGTACACCACCCAGAACTGACAGCCCACGTCGCGGACCCTATTGACCTTGGCTGGACTCAGCCGCGCAGGCTTACACGATGCGTGCGAGGTCGTCTGCCGCGCCGGGCAGGCCCATCCGGACAAGCAGCATGTCCTCGTCGGTGTCCTCGTGGCATTCGTACAGCCCGAGCAGGACGGCGATCGCGATGCCGGCGGCCGCCCGCCGGGCGCCGCGTTCCTTTCGCCCGGTGAGGTCATCAATGTACGGCTGGAGGACGTCTAGGACCCGTCCCCGTCCCGTATCGACGGACACCGGCCCGTTTGGGGCGCAGCGCCCGCAGCCTGGCTGTGATCTCGTCGGCGAGCTCCTGATCGTTTTCCACGACCAGCGGCGCGGACGTGATCTCCTCCGCCTCGGCGACCAGCTCAGGGTGCCGAAGGAGCAACTCGGACAGTAGGACGGAACGCTCGTCCTCGGACAGCCGTCGCTTCCAGGGGCACACAGCACCATCATGCCGCTTGGCTGACCGGGTGGCTGCGGGGTGCTGCGGTCCGGGCATCGCGCCGCGACCCGCTATCCCGCCGCTACGGCCGGGACGACGAGACTCGCAAGATGATCGGCCACGCTCACTCAGCTAAACGCGGGCGAGACGACGCTGCATGTCCGTGCCGACGATGACGTCTCCGGCTAAGAGATCGTCGCAGGCCTGCGTGCCTCGATCCCGACGCACGCCTATGGCGCTACACGCTCCGCCCTCCAGATACTCCTCGCTACGAGGAGCAGGACCTTGACGTAATCCTGCACGACCTAGATCGTAGCCGGGCTCTGCAGTGATGCTGACGGAGAGCTTGAAGGGAAGTGGCAGTGAGCAGGCTCGATTGACCTGCCGTGATTATGTCCTCTCCATCACGTAACTTGATATACAATTAGATCGGGTAACGGGCATCACTATCTGGGAGAATCTGATGTCGAGGACGATGGTGGACCTTGATGATGAAGCCTTGTCGTTGGCGAGCGAGGAACTGGGTACCAAGAGCAAGGTGGCGACCGTGAACGCCGCCCTGCGCCGCGTGGCGAATCAGCGGGCAGCGGCGCACATGCTTGAGCTCCTCGACGAGACCGGCGCCGACCTTTCCGATGAGGCGCTGCGCGGCGCGTGGCGGGACGGCGGGCGCGGTTGAGCGTGCTGCTCGCGGACAAGTCCGCGCTGGAGTGGGCCAGGCGAGATAAACGCGCGCGGGCCGCGTTTCTGAGCCTGCGCACCGCACACGTCATCGCCGCGTGCCACATGACAGCCCTGGAGATCTGCTACTCCGCGCGGAACCAGGCAGATCTAGAAGCGCTGCTTGTCGGCCAGCGGGCACTGGAATGGCTGCCGGTCAACGAGGCGGTGATGGACCGGGCACTGGAGGTCCAGCAGCTGCTCGCCGCGCACAGCGGCAACGGCCACCGCCGCCCGATCCCGGACCTGATCATCGCCGCGACCGCCGAACTGCACGGAGCCGAGGTCCTGCACGTCGACAGCGACTATGACATGATCGCCCGGGTCACCGACCAGCCGATGCGGCGCCTGTTCGATCCCGGCCCCACATGACCACGCGCCGCGAGCTGCACCGAGGCTGCCCGGCACGGTGGGAACCCAAGAAAAGTGAACAGGCCGACCGCCCAGCCTGGCGCTGTCAGATCGGCCGTTGACTTGCACCGCAACCGGGCCACACGAGTGACGGGCGCAACCCAGTACCCCGGAGGGCGCAGGACCAGCCTGCCAGAAAGAACGCTGACCTGCGGAAACGGGTGCCCCCAGTAGGATCCGAACCTGCGCTCATGGCTCCGGAGGCCGCCGAACCACCGGTTACTTGCGTTCTGCCAACGGCGTGCGCGAACAGGCTGGCTGACCTAGCCTTTTCGTGCGTGCATCTCGGCGTCGGCTACGCGAGGTGGGCGGGAGCTTACGGGGACGCTGACATCCTGGCTAAGACGGCCGGAGAACCGACCGTCTACCTGGAGGCCGGCCCGATGGGACGGGCCGGAACGTCCAATCCGCGCACTAGCACCCGCACTTCAGACGTCCCCGCACACATCACTGTCCCGCTAGACGACATCGCCCAAGACGCCGGAGAGCTCCACCTCGCAGCCAGAAGCATCGCCGCTGACCTGCTGGCCGACTACGGGCAGCCTGACAACCGCCTCCTCAAGCCGGATGGCTCGATAGCCTTTGGCCTGCTCGAACCCGGCTACCAAGACCCGCTGCGGAACTGGACCATGAAGGCCTTCACCGACTAATTAATTAGTTCGGCGTGATGAATTGTGGTGCGGGCGATAACTGGCTCCATTCCGCGGTCATGTGCTCTTGCGGGCGAGGCCGCCGTAGACCCAGACCCGGTCCAGTTCCCGCGGCCGGGGCGGCTTGCCGTCCGGCCGCCACAACGGCACCTGGACCAGGCCCGGCTCGACCAGGTCCCAGCCGTCGAAGAACAGGGCGACCTGGGCGCGGGTCCGCAGGGTCACCGGGGAGGTGGCCTGCTCGTACACTGCGGCGGCCTGCTGCGCGGCTCCAGGGCAGAAGTCCCGGTGGCGTCCGACAGGGCCAGGTAGCTGCCCGCGGGCAGCGCCTCGCGAAGACGGCCAGGATGCGTGCCGGGTTCTCCTGGTCGGTGATGAAGTGCAGGATCGCCACCAGCAGCAGGGCGATCGGCCGAGCGAAGTCAATCAGGGCCCGGACCTTCGGGTGAGCCAGGATGGCCTCGGGCCGCGCAGGTCGGCCAGGACGATGCTGGTGGTGCCGCTCCCGGTCAGCAGCGCGCTGGCGTGCACGTGCACGATCGGGTTAGAAAGTCTTGGAGCACGTACGCGACGGGATACAGCGCCTCTAGCTCGCTCGGCGACTGCCCCGCTGAGCCAAGAGCAGGGCATCCAAGCACAGCCAAACCGCCCCGTGACTGCCCCCTGGTCACGAGGCACTTTCTTCCGCTCCTCAGACTCGCGACCTTATGCAGGTGAACGGGCCTCGCGCCTGCGGCGCGTATTGGCACGCACGCGCCGCCTGGGCGACAATGCCGGGATGGCTGGTGATGACGGCAAGGCTCCGTCACCCTACCGGTGGGCCCTTATGCGCCTTCTGGACGGGGGCAGGCCCTCGCGGGCGCTCGGATGGGTGCAAGCTGTCGCCCCCGTTGTTACCCAGGCCGCCGCCGGGGCCGGGCACTGGGCCGCCGGGCGCCGGCAGCGGGCCCTGGCAGAGTGGGCAGGCGCTGCTGGCTTCGGGCTGGTGGCGTGGGGCCTTGGCACGGAAGCGCCGACCCCGGCCGAGGTGCGAGAGAACTTCCGGCAGCAACTGGACCTGATGCGCAAGCCTGGCACACAGGCCCCGGCTACCGCCGGGACGGAAACACCCGCGGCCCGCCGGATATCGCGGTTCTTCCGCCGGTACGAACTTGTTTCCCCGGTAGCGTGGATGGTCATCGACGTGCCGTGGCGCCTGCGCCACCCGCGGCGGCTGACGGTGCTCGCGATCGCCGCGGAAGCCCCGAACGTCGTGTTCAGTGTCCTGCGGGCGGCCCGGGCCGTGCAGCGGCGCAGGCCGAGGATGGCCGCCGGGTCAGCCCTGGTCGCAGCCGGATCGGTAGCCCGGCTGCGGGCAGCATCGGCTGAACCCCTCCGGTAACAGCAGGCCCGCAGCGGCCACCGCGATTCAGCGCATCGCCAAGCGCCGTGACCGCCTGCGCGTCACCGCTCGTCCCGGTCGGCGGGCCAGAGCCGCTCACTTGGTACTCCCGAGCACTAGGGTGGCCAGTTGGGCGAAGCCGATGGGTGTGCCGACTTCCTGATGGTCAGCAGCAAGCCGGTGACGGCGGCCGCATCCGGGTGTGTTATCCGCTGATGCGCGGCCTTCTCCGCAGCCGCCAGCCCGCGACGGGTACGGCGACCAGGGCGAGGGAGCCGGCGGCCGCGGCGGGCTGGACGTAGGGCCCACCGCCGTGGTGCGCCGGGCACCACGGGTTGGCAGGCACGCCAGCACACGGGTTCGGCATGGTCGGCAGGCCGGACGGGAGCGGCTTGAGGGTGACGGTGCCGTTCGGCTTGGGGTACTTGGCGCCCGCCGGGCACGGGGCCAGGCCGGCGTCGCACAGCACCTGCGCGAACAGGACGCCGCCAGTGTTCCCGGCCTTGGTGGTTCCGCCGCAGGTCGGCTGGGTCTTCTCCAGGTTGGCCGGGGCGCTGCCGTCGGGCTCGTGGTTGCGCGCGAAGCAGTTCGCCGGCTCGCCGCCGAACAGCGTGATCTGGCCGAAATCGGAGTTGCTCGGGTTCTTGAAGTAGCCGTTGTGGTGGAACACGTTGTGCAGCAACGCGTCGCCCTCCGGGTCGAGCACGCAGCCGAAGCCCGCCACCTCGTGCCCGCCTGAGCCGGTGCAGGTCTGGTGCAGGCTGGGCTTGCCCTGCTGGGCGTAGGGGACGAACAGCACGCCCCACGCGCCGTTGTTTACGATCTTGTTGTCCATGACCGTGTCGTAGCGGCCGCCCGCGATCGTCAAGCCGGTGCCGATCGGCCCGGCCGCCGCGCTGCCCGCGGCCGGCACGGTGGCGCTGTTGTTGTTATGGATGTAGTTGTGGATCAATACCCAGCAGGAGATCGTGCTGGTGATCGGGCTGACCCCGCCGTTCGGGCACCGGCCGTCCTGCGGGGCGGGCGGGTCGCCGATCACCGCTGTGTTGGTGTCCAGGCCGTCCTGATTGCCGTCGAACTGGGAGTTCTCGATGACGATGGTGCCGCCGGAGTTCGTGCCCGAGTAACCGAGCGCGTTGTTCTCCATCCACATGTGGTTCATGACCACGTCGCACCGCCGCAGGCAGGCGCCCACGTAGACGCCCGAGTCGTTCATGTTGCTGCCGTACAGCTGGGTCAGCGAGGCCGGGCCTGCCGAGTTGCCGGCGAAGACGCCGTACTCGGCGGCGGTGGTCTCGTTGCCGAAGAACGTCGAGGTGGCGGTCAGGTAGCTACCCCAGTAGCCGGTCAGGCCGATCTTGCCCGAGCCGGCGCCGCCGTTCCACCAGACCTGGTTGCCTGACGCGCCGGTGCCCGCGAGGAAGTTGCAGACCGTCAGGTTCTCCACGCTGACGTCGCTGGCCTTCCAGACCAGGATGCCGTTGCGGCCGACCGGGGCGCCCTTGGCCCCGGCCCGCCCGTAGTCCTGGGCCGCCGGATCGGAACTGCACGCCGGGGAGCCGGCCTTGGTGCCGTCCACGATCACCGTGTTGCGGTTCATGCCGCGCAGCGTGATGCCGGACTTGCTGATGTACACGCCGCCCATCGCGCCCACGGCCGGGTTGCCGAACGGGCCGGTCTCGTCGGCGTTCTCGTGGTAGTCACCCGGGGCGACCAGGATCCAGTCGCCCGGGCGGGCCGCGTTGACCGCGGCCTGGATGCTCCGGTACCTGCCAGGCACGCCGTGGAACGTGCCGACCAGCAGCACGCGCGGGCCGTGCCTGCCAGCCCCGGCGGCACTGGCCGCGGCGGCCGGGAACGCGAAGGAGGTCACCAGCCCGCCGACCAGCGCCGCCGCGGCGAACCCGGACATGATCATGCGCGGAACGCTACGAGTACCAGGCCTCACCGCTGCACCCTCCGTTCACCGCCAGATTTACGGCAAACCATACGCAAGCCGCGAACCGGACGCCAGATGCTACTGACGGGTTTCCACCACATCGACCACCACATCGACGCACAGAACCCAATGGCGCCGCATCAGGAGCTTGCCCGGCCACTACCGCGATAGCGGCCGACGTGGTACGCAGGCTTCTCAGAGCGGTTCTCATGCTAGCGGGAGCGTTCCTTACGCGGGCGGAGCGTGCTGTCCTGAGCGCCGTCTTTGACAGTTAGCGGACCGGATCGCATCGTGTGGGTCAGCGGAGTCGCGGGGATTTACCGGGTATGAGCACCGTGACCGCACCATCTCCGCCCGCGCCCGCGCCGCGGCGGCGAGCCGGCGGGTCTATGCGATGACGCTGCCGGAGGGTCTGATCTACGTGCCCGGCTTCGTCACCGAGGCCGGGGAACGCGATCTGCTGGCGCTGCTGGCGGCGTTCGAGCTGCATCCGTACGTACTGCACAACACGCCATCGAGGCGGCTGGTGCGAAGCTTCGGCCTCGCCCTGGTCACCGGCGCATACGACGTCGGCCCGTGGGTCCGCGAGCCGCCTGCCGGCGGGCGGGCAAGCTATACCGGGGAGGGCCAGGTCAGCGAACTTCGGTGTACTCGCTGCGGTCCAGCTCTACGACGTTGGCGTAATCGCTGCCCTGTGGCTCTCCGACGTCGGTGTACTGGCTGCCGTCCAGTCGCATGACACGGAAGCCGCCCCCGGAGAGCAGCTTGCGCAGGTGCCGCATCCCGCTCATGCCCGCGAGCGTGACAGCTATGGCGGCAGCGAGGACCGAGCCGCCGAACAGCGCGAGCCCGCCGACGACGTATCCCACCATCATCATGACCACCGCGGCCAGCAAGGCTACCGGCACGGCCGCCACCAGCAGCAGCGCGAGCAGCGTCACGGCGATCACGGCCTTGGCCGACCTGTCAGGCGTCCGCTCCGCGTACCAACCGGTCATCACGCTCACCTCTCAACGCCCGGAGCCCGTCACAGGACCCAGGCCCAGCCAAATAACACGATATGTCGTGTCCTCTGGGTCAACGCGCCGCTCGATCAGAATCATCCCGTGGCCGTCCGGCGCGCTGACCGCGGGCAGACACGGGCATCGGCGATGGGATGGGGTGTGGCTGCTGGCCGAGGGCCGACCTGAATGGGTCCTGGGTCAAGGTCGGTCTCAGACCTCCCCGCCTGCGGCCGGATCCGGTGCCACCTTCTGGCCCAACTACGTCCTCGACCACGCCGTGGCACCGACAAGCAGTTGGCCCTCCACGATGTACGGCTCGATGGGGCTGAGGGATGTTCAACGCCAGCGGCATCGGCACCGGCGGGGCCGCATCTGCGAGCGGCTGTCCGTTTCCTTGAACCTTTATGGCGCGGTGCCGCGTACACCTTGGCAGCCGTGGCCGTCATAACAGGCCGCCGCAGCCGATTAAGGAGGAGGTGTCGCGATTCACGGGAGCGAGTTTCCTGACAGATATGTCAACGGGCACAGCGGCCTCCTCCTGATTGCGGTGCCGGGTGCCTAGTCATTGGCACCCGCTTCCGGGTGGCCGGGCTCAATCAGCTCGGCCTGACAGATCCCCTCCAGGGCCAGAACCTCACCGTAGGAGTATTCACATGCACAAACCATCCAGGCGAATCAGCGTGATGGCAGGGGCGGCGTTCCTGGCCGTTGCGGCTGGCGCCGCCGCGGCAATCGGCAGTACCGCCGCTGACGCAGCAGTCACCCAGACCACGTTCCACATGGTCCGTTCCGCTGCCTCGGTCAGCGCCAACTGCCTCAAAGGCGCAGACGCCAGAGTCACCATCGAGTCCGAGGGCCCCGTCGAGGTCATGACGGTCTCGGCGAGCCACCTGCCGCCGAACACGGACTTCGACCTGTTCGTCATCCAGGTCCCCAACGCGCCATTCGGGATCTCCTGGTACCAGGGTGACCTGGAAAGCAACAGCTCCGGCCACGCCAGGGGCACGTTCATCGGCCGCTTCAGCATCGAGACCTTTGCCGTGGCCCCGGGCTCGGCGCCGGCTCCCCAGGTCTTCCACGGGCCCTTCCCCGATGCCAGCCTCAACCCGGCCTTCAATCCCGTCCAGATGTACCACCTGGGCCTGTGGTTCAACTCGCCGAAGGACGCAACCGCCGCCGGCTGCGCGGGCGCGACCACGCCATTCAACGGCGAGCACGACGCCGGCGTGCAGGCGCTTAGCACCCGCAACTTCCCCGACCAGGCCGGCCCGCTGCGCCAGATCAAATCCTGACCACAACCATTTCCGGAGGGGCAGTTTCGCCTGCCCCTCCGGAACCAGCTGACAAATGCTGAACACGGAGATGACGCTCGACCCCGCATTCACCGAAAGGCTTCTCGGCGTGTTTTGAACCCTATTCCGAAGGCTGCGCGCCCCTGCCTGACATCAGCCTGCCCGCCCGGCGTTTCCCCCAACCGAGCTCTGGCGCCAGCAGGCCGGCCAACCCATTTAATTTAATGGAGGCTGGCTGTGCACATTGTCCGTGACCAGCCCTCACGCTGTCCGGCCGCGGCTGGGGCGGATCTGGACGAGATGGGCGCCGCCCGTCGCTGGTTGACCGCCGGTGTCGCGGCGCTGATGATTACTGGGAGTGATGGCAATGTTTGGGCGCCCAGCCCGCCCGCCGGAAGGAGACCTCCGTTGACGAAGTGGAATTGGATGATCTCCCCTGGCACCCACCCGAGGTCCGCGCCCGAGGCCGTCACCTGCCACGGCGCGGGGCAGTACGAGCTGCGCCACACCCCCTCCTCGGCGCGCCACCCGTTCATCCTCACCTCCGCCAGCGTGGACTGACGCCGCGCCGTGGGGGATGCGATGTCAGCCCTTGTGCTCGTTCCGCCAGGTAAGCGAGCCGCCCGGACTAGCTGACGTCGGCCGCCAGGTCTTGATAGGCAGGCATGAGCTCGTCCCACCGCGCCTCGATGTCGCAGCGCTCACGCCCGGCGAGGTGGGCGGCGAGGTCTTCGACGTGGACCTGGATCCCCGCCCCGTAGGGAGCGAGCTGGTCCACGGGCATGCCCCGTTCCTCCCAGACCAGGACGGTCTGGTCGCCGTCGGCGGTCAGCATGGCCTCGATGACCTGCTCGTCCGCCTGGCGGTGGTGCTTGGTCGCTACCAGCAGCCGCTGCGGGGGCTCGCACGCTTCCACCCGCCCTGTGCCTTCCCATCCGTCAAAAAAGCGTGCGCGGAACTCACCGCCCAGGCGGAGGTCGCCCTCGACCTCGCCGAGCCAGCGGGCCAGGCGGCGGGGATCGGTGAGTGCCGACCACAGGTCGTCGATATCGGTGTCGAAGCGGTCCTGCATGCGCACGATGCCCTTGCCATCTGCTGATCGCAGGCTGCCCAGGATCCGGGGGCCCGCAGGTGCATTGCCGGTCATCTGGTGCTCCTTCGTTCGCGTTTGCCCCGGGCCACCTCGGTGTGCAAGGCGTCCAGCCGCTGCTCCCACAAGGCCCGGTACCGGCCTAGCCATTCATCGACCTCGGCGAGCGGTTCGGGACGAAGACTGTAGACCCGCCGCTGCGCCTGCTGACGGACCTCGACGAGCCCCGCCTCCCGCAGCACCCGCAGGTGCCGCGATACCCCCGGGCGGGCGATCGGCAGCAGCGCCGCCAGCTCACCCGCGGTTACGGGACCGCCGGCCAGGGTCTCCAGCACCGTCCGTCGGCTCTCGTCCGCCAGTGCCCGCAGCACAGCTTCCATGGCGTGAATGTACCAAGATAGTTACGTAACCGTCAAGGTACATAAGCGGGCGCCATGCCACACACCAGCGAACCGGATGCGGACGCTTCGCCGCAGGTCACAACCCGGATGGCGGCTACCGCACTAACGAATAACGCGATAGTCGACGAGCAGATAGCCCGTCGGTGAGACCTCGCTTCGGATCGATTCGAGCTGAATCGATGGCAAGCCGTCGAGGAGTCGTCGTCCGCGGCCGGCGATCCTCGGCGCTATCACGAGCCTGAGTTCGTCGACAACGCCGGCGGCGAGCAGCGCCTGCGCGACCGAGATACTTGCGTGGACGCCGACATCGCCTCCGCGCTGCTGCTTGAGATCCCGGACGAATCCGGCCAGCCCGCCGTCGAGCACCGTCGCATTGGCCCAATCTCGGTCAAGGGGCGTCGATGTCGCGACATACTTCGTGACCCCGTTGATGAATGTCGCGAATGGCTGGATCTGGCTGCCCGGCCAGAACTGCGCCCACTCGGTGTAGCTACGGCGGCCGAGAATGACCGCGTCCTGTGTCGCGATCACAGCGGCAAGGTTGGCGTCCATCGCGTCGTCCCAGTCGGCGAAGAAACTATCTGGGTCCTCGGCAACCCCGTCGAGGGACAACAACTCGTACACGACGATCTTTCGCACGCCCTGCACCTCCGATTGGTCTCGATGCTAGTAGTTGACTGATCAAGCCGCCGGAACTCATCGCTGCGACGTGCAGGACGTCGGGGCACCAGCCAGATCCAGCGTCTCGTCATTACCGGCGTCGGCCTGCCATCATGAGGGTTGGAGTCATTATGGCCTCGCGCGACTCGTCAGCAGTTGACCGCCTGGATTACGAACGCGTCCTGGACCGTGTGGCCGACGCGGTACGCGGCGTGCTCGGCAGCGGACGTGTGCCGGATCAGGTACCCGTGCTCGCCAGCGCCGATCCGCATGCGTTCGGCCTGGCCGTGGCGACGGTGGAGGGCAAGGTGCACGGGGTCGGGGAGTGGCGCCGGCGGTTCTCGATCCAGAGCATCTCGAAGGTGTTCACGCTCGCTCTGGTGATCGAGAAAGACGGCGAGGCGCTCTGGGCCCGGGTGGGACGCGAGCCGTCGGGCACCTCGTTCAATTCACTTGTCCAGCTCGAGTACGAGCACGGAATCCCGCGCAATCCATTCATCAATGCCGGCGCCCTGGTCGTCACCGACCGCCTGCTGACGCTCACCGGAGACGCATGCGGCGCCGTCGAGCGATTCCTGCGAACAGAGTGTGCCTGCCCGCAGATCGCCAGCGATCAGGTGGTTGCGTCCTCCGAAGCTGAGCACGGTCACCGCAACGCCGCGCTCGCTCATTTCCTGGCGAGCTACGGCAACCTTGAAAACCCGGTTGGTCGCGTGCTTGACCACTACGTCCGCCACTGCGCCATCGCGATGAGCTGCGCCGAACTCGCCCTGGCCGGAGGCTTCCTCGCCCGTCACGGCGTGCGCCGCGACGGCTCGCGGCTGGTGTCGCGAAGTGACGCCAAGCGCATCAGCGCGGTCATGCTGACCTGCGGCACGTACGACGCGGCGGGCGAGTTTGCCTACCGGGTCGGCCTGCCGGCCAAGAGCGGCGTGGCCGGAGGCATCCTCGCGATCATTCCGGGGCGTTGCAGCTTGTGCGTATGGAGCCCGGGTCTTGACGACAAGGGCAACTCGATCGCGGGGATCGCGGCACTCGACGCGTTCACGACCCTGACTGGCTGGTCGGTGTTCTAGCCGATGCTGCAGCGGGCCGCACGCTACCGGATGCGGATCACCTCGGTGACGCGCGAGCCGGCGAAATGCTGCGCCACCTGGCTGACATCATGGAGGTCGTGAGCACGGACGTCTCGGTATTCGTCGGCCGGAGGCCAGAACTGGCCGCGCTCGAGGCCGCCTTCGAACGCACCAGGAACGGCGAGCCGTCGGCGGTGCTCATCGGCGGCGAGGCCGGCGTCGGCAAGTCACGGCTGGTCAGCGAGTTCACCGAACGCCGCCAGGGCGCGAGCAGAGCCAGGGTCCTGTACGGCCACTGCCTGGAGCTGAGCGCCGAGGGCCTGCCGTTCGCGCCGTTCACCGGGATGCTGCGCGAGCTGGTCCGCGATCTTGGCGCCGACGGCGTCGCGGCCCTGCTGCCCGGCGGCGGCACCCGGGGCACCCGCGAGCTGGCCCGGCTGCTGCCCGAACTCGGCGAGCCAGACCTGCACGCCGACCCCGGCGAGGCCCGGGCCAGGATGTTCGAGCAGGCCCTGGCCCTGTTCGAGCACCTGGCCGACAGCACGCCGCTCGTCCTGGTCATCGAGGACGCGCACTGGTCCGACCGGTCCACCCGCGACCTGCTGGCCTTCCTGGTCGGCAACCAGCGGGTCCTGCAGGACGTGATGATCGTGGTCACGTTCCGCTCCGACGAGCTGGACCGGACGCACCCGCTGCGGCCCGTGCTGGCCGAACTCGACCGGCTCGACTGGGTCACCCGCCTCGACCTGCCCCGGCTGACCCGCCGCGAGGGGCGCGAGCTCGCCGCCGGCCTGCTCGGCCCCGGGGCCGACTCCGAACTGGCCGACCGCGTGTTCCGCCGCAGCGAAGGCAACCCGTTGTTCATGGAGGCGCTGCTGCGCCGTGATGACCTACACAGCACAGGGCTGCCGGAGTCACTGCGCGACCTGGTGCTCACCGACGTGCGGCGGCTGCCTGCGCAGACCCAGCAGATGCTCGAGGCGCTCGCCGTGACCGGACCGCGGAGCGGCCACGCGCTGCTGGCCTCGGTCACCGGGCTCGGCGACCCGGAGCTGATCACCGCGCTGCGCCCCGCGGTGTCGGCGAACGTGCTGGTGCCCGACGCCGACGGGTACGCGTTCCGGCACGCGCTGATCCGCGAGGCGATCCTGGGGGAGGTGCTGCCGGGGGAGAAGACCCGGCTGCACATCCGCGTGGCCGAGGCCCTGGCCGCCGACCCGTCCCTGGTCGCGCCGGGCCGCGCGGTGATCGAGCAGGCCCACCACTGGTACGCGGCGCACAACATGGCTCGGGCCCTGGAGAGCGCCTGGCAGGCGGCGGAGGCGGCCCGGCGCACGCTCGCCCACGCCGAACGCCTCACCATGCTGGCCAGGATCCTGGAGCTGTGGCCCACCCAGCCCGACGCCGCCCAGCGGATCGGCGCCAGCCACCCGGCCGTCCTGGAGGCGGCGGCGCATGCCGCGACCGTCGCGGGCGAGGACGACCGCGGCATCGCCTTCGCCACCGCCGCGCTGAAGGAGGTCGAGGATCCCGCGCAAGCGGCGGTCCTGCTTGAGCTGCGCGGCCTGATGAAGTTCCGGCTGGCCCGCGCGGACAGCATCGACGATATGCGCGAGGCGCTGCGGCTGATGCCGGCCGAGCCGCCGTCCATCGCCCGGGCGCAGATGTTCGCCCGGTGCGCCAAGCGGATGGACATGCTGAACGTGCCCGGCGCCCGCGCCCTGGCCGCGGAGGCCCTCGCGCTGGCCCGCCAGACCGGCGACGCGGCGACCGAGGCGTACGCGCTGATCACCCTGGCCGAGGCCCACGGCCGGTCGGCGCAGGTCGACCAGGCCCTGGACATGTTCGCCCGGGCGCGCTCGCTGGCCGAACAGGCCGGCGCCCACGATCCCTACCTGCAGACGTTCATCTCCGAGTCGCACCTGCTGCAGGGGATGGGCGTGCACGAGCGAGCGGCCGAGCTGGCCCGCCAGGGCGTCAAGATCGCGGCCGGATACGGGCTCGCCCGGGCCATCGGCACCCTGCTCGCGGCCAACGTGACCGAACCGCTGACCTCGCTCGGCCGCTGGGACGAGGCGGCCGACGTGATCGAGCATGCCCTGGAGCTGTCCCCGCCGCCGGGCGTGCTCGCCGTGCTGCAGGTGATGTCCGGCGACCTGGCCCTGGCCCGCGGCGACCTGGCCGGCGCGGCCCAGTCGGCCGCGGCCGCCCGCGGCGCCCTGGCCCGGTTCGGGTACCGCGACCAGTTCCAGCTGCCGCTGGCCCGGCTCGAGACCGACCTGCACGTGGCGCAGAACCGCCCGGCCGACGCTCTGACCACCGTCGAGCAGGCCCTGGACCGCTTCGAGGTGAAGCGGAGCCCGCGGTACGCCTGGCCGCTGCTCGCGGCGGGCGCCCGCGCCGCGGCCGCCGCGGCCGCCGCCCGCGACGCCGCCCTGGCCGACCGGGCACGGCGCCTGCAGGACCGGCTGCACGCGCTGGCCGCGACGCTGGACGCCACCGGGCCCCTCGAAGAGGCCCACCGCCTGACCTTCACCGCCGAAGCCTCCCGAGCCGGCGCCGCCGAAGCCGCCCCAAGCGACGCGGCCGCATGGGACGCGGCCGCGCAGGCCTGGGAGCGTCTCGGCAATCCCTACCCGCAGGCCCGCGCCCTGCTCCGCGCGGCCGAGGCCGCCCTGGACCGCGGCGACCGGGACGGCGCCGCGCAGCGGCTCGCCCGCGCCGCGCCGCTGGCCGACGGTCTGGCCGCCGGACCCCTGCGCGAGCAGGCCGGATCCCTGGCCCGCCGGGCCCGCCTGAGCCTCCCCGACGCAGACGGCGGCAGGCAGGACGGCGCGCCCTTCGGCCTGACCGCGCGCGAGGCCGAGGTGCTCCGCCTGGTCGCCGCGGGCCGCAGCAACCGCGAGATCGCCGCCGAGCTGTTCATCGCGGCCAAGACCGCCAGCGTCCACGTCTCGAACATCCTGGCCAAGCTCGGCGTGTCGACCCGCACCGAGGCCGCCGCCGTCGCCCACCGCTCCGGCCTCGCCGCCGACCCCTCCTGACCGGCGCCCGAACCCCCGTCCGTTCTGAATAAATAATTTTTCCGAACGGAGCGTCGTTCCCCGTGCTCGGCCCGTTCGTGCCGTCCGGGGCTCACGCGAGCGGCGACCTTCAGCCGGCCGTCCCCGCCAGGTGGCGCATGTTGCGCAGGGCCACGGCCATGATGGTGTTCGTCGGGTTCTGCGCGCCCGAGGTGACGAACACCGACCCGTCGGCCGCGTAGACGTTGTCCAGCCCGTGCACCCGGCCGTACGAGTCGGTCACGGCCGAACGCGGGTCCGCGCCCATCATCATGCCGCCCATGATGTGGAAGCCGGTGGGCAGCCCGCCGCTGTCGGTGGTGGCCGGCACCGCGAGCGCCACCGCGGCCCCGGCCGCGGTCAGCATCTTCTTCGTCACCGGGACGTAGAACTGCTGGGCCACCTGCTCGTACTTCCCCGTGCTCCAGGTGATCCGCGCCACCGGCAGCCCGAACACGTCCTTGACCGCGGGGTCGAGGGTCACCGTGTGGTCCAGGTACGGCATGTCGTTCCCGATCAGCTGGCAGCCCGCCAGCCGGTCCCGCAGAATCGACGAACGCATGAGCTGCTTGAACTCGGTGCCGAACGGCCTGGCCGAGCGGACGAAGCGCAGGATCGTCACGTACGACTGCGCCTCGGCGATCGGGTCCTGGCTGCCGCCGAGCTCCATGTTGCCGCCCCGGATGTACGGCAGCCCGTTGGCCTTGGCGAACGCACGTGCCCCTGGATAGTCCGGGTCGCACGTGTCCTGCGCACATTGCGTGATCGACCGCCCCCGGTAGGCGTGCACCCGCTCGTCGGCAAAGATCGCGGTGCCGTCGAGGAACGAGTGCTGCATCAGCCGCCGCCCCAGCTTGCCGCTCTGATCGGGGAACGAGGAGAGCAGCGCCAGCCGCACGGTCTCGATCGCCGAGGCCGCCATCACGACCACGTTGGCGCTCTCCCCGCCGGTCACCGGTCCGGACGAGGTCATCCGCACCCACCGCACCCCGGTGGCCCGCGCCGTCGCGCCCGACCCCGCCAGCACCACCTTCGTGACCATCGTCGATGGCACCAGGTTCACCCGTCCGGTGCGCAGCGCGGCCCGCAGCGGCATCAGCGCCGCCGGCCTGGCCACCACCGGGCAGCCGTAGCCGGAGCAGAACCCGCAGTCGTTGCACACGTGCTGGTCGTTGTACGGCACCGAGTTGATCGCCATCGGGTACGCGAACGGGTGCATGCCGATCGCGGTCGCTCCGGCGGCCACCAGCAGCGATGAGCGCTGCTGCGGGCCCGGCGGCATCGGGAACGGGCCGCTGCGCGGTGCGTGCCGCCGCACCAGGTCGGGCAGCGCGGTCGCGTCGCCCTGCACGCCGATCAGCGTCTCCACCTCGTCGTAGTAGGGCGCGAGGTCGGCGTACGTGAACGGCCAGTCGGCCATGTCGGTGCCCGGCGCCGGCCCGAGCGCGGAAAGCTGCTGGAAGTCGATGTCCCAGAATCTCGGCACCTTCGCGTCCCAGTGCACCGTCCCGCCGCCGACGGTCTGGGGCAGGTCGTTCACGCTGCCGGTGTACTGGGTGGCCGGCGTGCCGACCGGCCGCCAGGTGCGCGGGAACACCTGCGGGTCGGGCCCGGCGAAGTAGCGCACGTTCATCTTGAGGTCGTCGTTGGAGAACAGCGTCCCGATCGGACCCTGGCCGCCCAGGTTGGAGAAGTAGTTGGGGCCCTTCTCGAACACCACGACCTGCCAGCCGGCCTGCGCGAGCACCATGGCCGCGAACGACCCGCCCGCGCCGCTGCCGATCACCACTGCCTTGGGCATCGCGACGCCCTCACACCGCGCCGAGGAACTTCAGCGCGTCGGCCACGACCCCGGTGTCATCGACCGGATCGCGCCCGTCCGACCGCTCCACCTCGTCGGCGGTATACCCGCGCGGCTGGTTGTCGCCCGGGTAGCCGAGGTCCTTCCAGCCCGCCTGGCCGCGGTTGCCGCCGTACTCCGGGGCCGAGTACATGCCCTCGATCGTGTGCTCGTACAGCAGCGACACGAAGCTGCTCGCCGCCGAGCTGGCCAGGATCTTGTCCTGATCGGCGGCCGACGCCTTGGTGAAGTCCCCGCCGGCCAGCCTGTCCAGGGTCGCGACGCCGCGCGCGTACTGCTGCCGCCAGCTCGCCAGCCGCTGGCGCCACGCGATCCGGCTGACCGGATCGAGCGCGACGAAGGAGGCCATCAGGTCCGGCCCCGACGTGTGCCGGTTGCTCCACGGCCCGCCCGCGAAGATCTCCGGAGCCGGGCCCGAGCTGCCCTCCAGCGCGCCCAGCGCACCCAGCATGGCGTCGATGTAGCCGGTCACTCCGGCCTCGCGGGCCCCCGGGTGACCCGCCTCGGCCGGGTCGTCGCCGGGGCCCGGGGCGATCCGCGCCGTGGCGTCGGTCACCACCGCGGCCTGGTGACTGGTGAAGAACCGCCGCGCAGGAGAAGGCGCCGGAGCCGGCGAGGTGCAGCCCGCCGACCCGAGCACCGCCCCGGACGCCACCGCGGCCGGAATAGAGGTGATGACCGTCCGCCGGGGCAGGCCGTTAGTTGGCACCCGGCAAGTCTAGGGAAAACGGCACGGGCCCCGCGACGTGATGCCGCGGGGCCCGTGCCTGATCGATGCCGGAACCCGGTCAGTCGGTCGGTGCCGCCATCGGGTTGACCCCGGCCAGGTCTTGCCGGGTAACCCGGATCGTGACCAACGTGATGATCAGCGCGAGCAGCATGATCCCGGCCGAGACGATGTACCCCTGAGAGAACCCGTGCGCCAGGGCGTGGTTCGTCGCCGCCTTCTGCAGCGCGGCCGCCTGGGCCGCGGACACGTGCACGGTGGCCGTCTTCGCCGCCGCGGCCGCGGCGGCCGCCTGCGAACGCAGGCTGTTCGCGACCGCGCTCCAGGCCACGGTGCCGAGCACCGCCAGCCCGAGCGCGCCGCCGACCTGCTGGCCGACGTTGAGCAGGCTGGAGGCCACGCCCGTGTCGTTGTTGGCCACCTTGGTCAGCGAGACCAGCGAGAGCGGCACGAAGATCAGCCCCATGCCGATCGCGGTCACCATCATCGGGCCCGAGCAGGCCGGACACGTAATGGCTGTGCTCGGTGATCCGGGACAGCCAGAACATCCCGCCGGTGCTGAGCAGGCTCCCGGCGATCATCAGCGGCCGGGCGCCGATGCGGCTCACCAGCTGCGAGGCCACCCCCGACGCCACCATGATCATGGCGACCATCGGCAGGTACGCGACGCCGGTCCGCAGCGCGCTGTACCCCCACACGTTCTGCAGGAAGAGCGTGAGGAAGAAGAACATGCCGAACAGCCCGGTGCCGATGCACAGGCTGACCAGGTAGGAGCCGGTCCGGTCCCGGCTGCGCAGCACCCGGATCGGGACCAGCGCGGACCTGCTGCGCACCTCGATCCACCCGAACGTCACCAGCAGCACCACGGCCGCCGCCAGCGACACGATCACCTTGGTGTCGCCCCAGTGCGACACGCCGTTCGGACTGGTGGCGGCGCTGGACAGCCCGTAGACCAGCGCGGCCAGGCCGAGGGAGCCGGTGATCGCGCCGGGCAGGTCGAACCTACCGCGCCGCCGTTCCGATTCGCCGAGCACGCGCGGCGCGAGCAGCGCGACCGCGAGGCCGATCGGCACGTTCACGAAGAACACCCAGCGCCAGCTGAGGAGGCTGACCAGCAGCCCGCCGGCGATCAGGCCGACCGCGCCGCCGGCGATGCTCATCGCGGCGTAGACGCCCATCGCGCGGTTACGCGGCGGGCCCTCGGGGAAGTTAACGGCGATCAGCGACAAAGCGGTGGGCGCGGCGAACGCGCCACCGACGCCCTGCAAGACCCGCGCGCCGAGCAGCCACGCCTGGTCGGTGGCGAACCCGCCGAGCAGCGAGGCCAGCGTGAAGAGCAGGATGCCGGCGATGAAGATCCGGCGGCGCCCCAGTAGGTCGCCGGACCGGCCGCCGAGCAGCAGCAACCCGCCGAACGCCAGCGCGTACGCGTTGACGACCCATTCCAGGTTGCTGCCGGAGAAGCCGTAGTGCGGTCTGGATGTGCGGCAGGGCGACGTTGACGATGGTCGCGTCGAGCACGACCATCAGCTGTGCCGTCGCGATGACAGCGAGGGCCAGGCCCAGCCGCCGTGGCGGGGCCCCGGTTTCGGGGCTCCGGGCGGCGCTTGACGCCGCCGCGATACTGACCTCCCGGGTGGCCGCGCCGTTCAAGGCGGCTTGCTCCCCGGTGTCTGGTGGGGTGGCGGACAAAGTGAATCTCTCCCTTGGTTCGAGGGCGCGCTGAACTATCGCCGTGACCGGACAGGTTCTGCGGCCACGCGCCCTGCGTGCTTTTTAAAGACCCTTTTTTGGCCGAACGGACCGTGGTTTCAGCCCCCGTAACGTCTGTAAGTCCTCCCGTGTGGCCGCCATCCCGTAAGACGGCCGTGCGGCTGCGTTGTCATCGGTCATGTGACGAGGTAGCCGCCGCGGTTGTGACACCATCACCTCCCACCTAGCCTGATCATCTTCCGCAGCAGCCCGAGCAGGCACCGGCGCTCGCTGGTGTCCAGCGGGCACCAGGGGGCCCGGGCCATGAGCTCACCGCAGACCAGGTCCCTGAGCTTCTGGCCTTCCTCGGTGAGCACGAGGTTCTTGCTGCGCCGGTCGCGCTGGGAGGGTTCCCGGCGCGCCAGGCCGTGCTTCTCAAGCGCGTCCGCGACCGAGGTGACGAAGGAGGGGTCAACGCCCATCTTGGCGCCCAGTTCCTTCATCGTCATCGGCGCTCCGAGCAGGAACAGCGCCTTGGCGTCACTGCCGGTCAGCCCGAAGTGCGACGCGATGCCCTGGCCGAGGTCGTGGGCTTGATTGACGAATTCGGTGAACGTGTCGGCGATCTGCTGGTTCAGTTCGTCGTCACTGACCGGAAGGCCAGTCCCCGCGACGAACGGCTCCGCGTGCGGCACCGGTTCCGTGTCCAGCGCGATCGCCGTGGCCACCTGCTCATCCATCTACGCTCACCTCCATCCGTTGCCTGAGTTCCTCAACAGTTGAGTAACTCAACTATATTTCCGGCACCCTGCCGCAAGCAAGCGAATATCGACCCGCGTTCCCAGGTTCGCCCCTGGCTGAACTCTGCTAGTCCCGCTCGCCTCCGGGGCGCCTCTTTAGGCGCCTCCTTCCCTCGTCGCTCGTTCCTCGCTCCTCAGTCCAGTCGGCGCCGGGCGCCCTTTGGCTCGCGGGGGAGTCCAGTCGGCGCCGGGCCCCTTTGGCTCGCGGGGGCCAACTGCCGGGGATGATGCGGCGTCTTTACTGGTGAAGCTCACACTGGGAAAGCCGGTACGGCGAACGGGAGGGCAACCACGATGGCCGCGAGCGACAGCGCAGAGCCGGGAAGACCGAACGCCCTGCCCTCTCTGGAGGCCTCCCCGGGCCGGCGGACGTTCCTGCGGTTCGCGACGGCGGCGGGAGGCGCCTCGATGCTCTCCTCGTGCAGCGGCAGCCCCAGCACCAGCAGCGCCGCGGGCGGGACCAGCGGCCGCGGGAACCGCCGCGGGCGGTACCGCGGGCTCGGCAGGCTCCGCCGCCGCGGGCCGGACCGCGACCGCCTCCGGGCCGCCCTCGTCCGCCGACTGGGCCGCCCTGGCCAAGGACCTGTCCGGGTCCCTGGTCCGGCCCGGCGAGGCCGGCTACACCACGGCCAGGGAGCTGTTCGACCCGCGCTTTGACTCGCTGCACCCGGCCGGGGTCGCCTACTGCCGCAATCCCCACGACGTGGCCACCTGCCTGGCCTTCGTGCGCAGGTACCGCCTCCCGGTGGCCGCCCGGTGCGGCGGGCACAGCTACGCCGGCTGGTCCTCGACCAGCGGCCTGATCGTGGACGTGACCAAGATGTCGGGGGTGAGCGTCAGCGGCAGCACCGCGACCGTCGGCGCGGGCACCAGGCTCATCGACTTCTACAACGGGCTGACCGCGCACGGCCGCGCGGTGCCGGGCGGATCGTGCCCCACGGTCGGCATCGCCGGGCTCACCCTGGGCGGCGGCGTCGGCGTGGTATCCCGTGCCTACGGCCTGACCAGCGACAACGTGCAGTCGCTGCAGATCGTCACGGCCGACGGCCAGATCAGGACGTGCAACGCCAGCACCAACTCGGACCTGTTCTGGGCCTGCCGCGGCGGCGGCGGCGGCAACTTCGGCGTGGTCACCTCGTTCACCTTCACCACCCATCCGACGGGCGAGATCATCCTGTTCTTCCTGTCCTGGCCGTGGTCGCAGGCGGCCCGGGTGATCTCGGCCTGGCAGTCCTGGGCGCCGCACGCCCCGGACGAGCTGTGGTCCAACCTGCACCTGGCGGCGGCGCCCGGCGGGTCCGTCCCGAGCATCCAGGTCGGCGGCACCTATATCGGCAGCGTCGGCGCCGCCTACGCCCAGCTGCAAAGGCTCTACGCCGCCGTCGGCTCCGACCCGTCCTCGCCGTTCCTGGAGAGCACCACCTGGCTGCACGCCATGCTGGTCGAGGCGGGCTGCGCGAGCCTGTCCGTGGACCAGTGCCACCTGCCGACCCAGAACCCCAGCGGCCAGTTCGCCCGGTCCTCGGAGTACGCCAAGTCCGACTTCTTCACCAAGCCGCTGAGCAGCCACGGCATCGGCGTCCTGCTGTCGGGCGTGGAGAGCCTGCAGCAGGTCAGCGGCGCGCCGGGCGGGGCCGGGGGAATCGCGTTCGACGCGATGGGCGGCGCGGTCAACCGGGTCGCGCCGGGCGCGACCGCCTACGTGCACCGCGACGCGCTGTTCCAGGCCCAGTACACCACCACCTGGGCGGTCGGCTCGGGCGCCGCCGGGGTGGCCCGCCAGCACGCCTGGCAGCGGTCGTTCTGGCAGTCCATGCGCCCGTACGCGAGCGGCCAGGCCTACCAGAACTACGTCGATCCGGACCTGGCCAACTGGCAGCAGGCCTACTACGGCGCCAACTACGCCAGGCTCACCCAGGTCAAGGCGGCCTACGACCCGGACCGCGTGTTCAGCTTCCCGCAGGCCGTCTGAACGGGGCCTTCGAACTCTTCACCAAGTCGTTGCTGTTCACGTAGCAAATGGGTACATTCCGCAACGAGGCCATGGTCAGGCATCCCTCGCTCAGGAACGGACGGGGCATGCTGTTATGTCCGCGAATATTGGGTATCCGATGCCCGTACGCCAGCGACTCCGATGTAGGTGCCGATGACAAGTAACGCTGAGCTCGACAGCACGGCCGCGGTGTCCGGCCACGACCAGGTGCCCGTCCTGCTGGTCGAGGACGACGACGGCGACGCCCTGCTCGTCGAGGAGCTGCTGGCCGACGTGGACGCCCCGGTCGTGGTGCAGCGGGCCCGGTCCCTCGGCCAGGCCAAGACCCTGGTGTCCGATGTCGCGTGCGTGCTGCTCGACCTGGGCCTGCCGGACTCCCAGGGGCTGCAGGGACTGCGGCAGCTGCTGAGCATCGAGCCGGAGGCGGCCATCGTCGTGCTGACCGGGGACGCGAGCGAGCACCTGGGTGAGCAGGCGGTGCGGGCGGGCGCCCAGGATTACCTGGTCAAGGGCGAGGTCGCCGGGCTCATGCTGCACCGCGTGATCCGCTACGCGGTCGAGCGGCGCCGCGCCACCGAGGCCCAGCGCGAGCTGCGCATCGCGCAGGTCCTGGCCCAGGAGAACGCCAGGCTCGAGCGCGGCCTGCTGCCCTCGCCCCTGCTGGCCGATCCGCGGCTGCGGGTGTCGGCCCGCTGCCTGGCAGGCGGCCAGCAGCACCTGCTCGGCGGGGACTTCTACGACGTGGTCGAGGCGGCGGACAGCTGGGTGCACGCCCTCATCGGCGACGTCTGCGGGCGCGGCCCGGCCGAGGCCGCGCTCGGCGTCTGCCTGCGGGTGGCCTGGCGCACGCTGGTGCTGGCCGGCCGGCCCGCCGACGAGATCCTGGCCACGCTCAACGAGCTGCTCGAGCACGAGCGGCAGGACGACACGATGTTCGCCACGTTGTGCATGGTGTCGGTGGCGCCCAACCGCCGCACCGGGTGGGTGCGCATGGCCGGGCACCTGCCGCCGCTGCTGGTGACCCGGGGCGGCGTGCGGGAGCTGCAGACGCCGACGTCGCCGCCACTGGGGCTGGGCAAGGCCAGGGACTGGCCGGGTACGCAGGTACGGCTCGACGGCGCCTGGTCGGTGCTGCTGTACACCGACGGGCTGATCGAGGGCCGGATCGGGAAGGGGTCCGAGCGCCTGGGCAGCGAGGGCCTGATGGACCTGATCCGCGACGCCCTCCGGTCGCCGGCCGGCAACGTGAACGGCGATCCGGCGGGCGCCGCGCCCGCCGACCTCCGGCTGCTGGACCAGGTCATCGGGCAGGTGCGCGAGCTCAACGGCCGCGACCTTGACGACGACCTGGCCGTCCTCGCGCTCGGCTATTCGCCCCCCGGCAAGCGATGAGCGAGGCACGCCGGGCCCGCGCGGCCCGCCGCTGGCCGCTCAGCCGGATCGTGGGCGTCGCGGTCCTGGCCCTGCTGCTGTTCTCGGTCGCAGTCGTCGTGATCGGCGAGATTGCCCTGGTCAGCGCCCATGACACCAGAACCGCGCTGGACACTGCCTTCATCGCGCTCGCGATCGGCCTGCTGCTCACGGTCGTGATCCTCGGCCTGGGCCTGCAGGCCACCGCGCTCGGGCCGCTGCACAATCTGGCCGGCCAGGTCCGCCGGGTGGCCGACGGCGACTTCGAGCACGAAGTCGCCGTGCGCGGTTCGCGGGAAGTGGCCAACCTGGCCGCCGACGTGAACACCATGCGGGAGCGGATCCTGCAGGAGCTATCCGCGACCCAGAGCATGAACACGGTCCTGCAGGAGCACGCCACCGAACTCCAGCGGTCCAACTCCGAGCTCGAGCAGTTCGCCTACATCGCCTCGCACGACCTGCAGGAGCCGCTGCGGAAGGTGGCGAGCTTCTCCCAGCTGCTGCAGCGCCGCTACGCCGGCCAGTTGGACGCCCGGGCCGACCAGTACATCGAGTTCGCGGTGGACGGCGCCAAGCGGATGCAGGCCCTGATCAACGACCTGCTCTCCTACAGCAGGGTCGGCCGGTCGGCGCGTGAGCCGGTCCTGGTGTCCAGCGACGGCGCGCTCGCCCAGGCCCGGGCCAACCTGGCGGACCTGATCGAGGAGACCGGCGCCACCGTGGAGACCGGCCACCTGCCGCTGGTGCTGGGCGAACTGCCGCTGCTCATCGCCGTGTTCCAGAACCTGCTCAGCAACTCGCTGAAGTTCAGCGGCGAAAAGCCCCCGCGCATCGTGATCACGGTCCGCCGCGACGAGCCGTTCTGGCTGTTCTCGTTCTCCGACCACGGCCTGGGGATCGACCCGGAGTACGCCGAGCGCATCTTCGTCATCTTCCAGCGCCTGCAGGAGCGGACCGCCTTCCCGGGCACCGGCATCGGGCTGTCCATGACCAGGAAGATCATCGAGTATTTCGGCGGCCGGATCTGGCTGGACACGACCTACACCGACGGCGCCCGGTTCCTGTTCACGCTGCCGATGCCGCAGGAGACCCTGACCCCGGACACCGACCCCGACACCGACAATCCCGAGGACGAGGACGCCGATGGCTGAATACGTTAATCCCAACGTGATCGACGTGCTGATGGTCGAGGACGACGACGGGGACGTCCTCATGACCAGGGAGGCCTTCGAGTACTACAAGATCCAGAACCGGCTGCACGTGGTCTCCGACGGCGAGCAGGCCCTGCAGTTCCTGCGCCGTACCGGCCCGTTCGCCGACGCCCCGCGCCCCGGGCTGATCCTGCTCGACGTCAACCTGCCCCGGCGCAGCGGCCTGGAGGTGCTCGCCGAGCTGAAGCAGGACCCGGACCTGCTCGTCATCCCGGTGGTCATGCTGACCACCTCGCGGGCCGAGGAGGACATCGTCCGCAGCTACTCCCTGCACGCCAACGCGTTCGTCAGCAAGCCGGTCGACTTCGAGCACTTCATCGAGGCCATCCGGCAGATCGACAACTTCTTCCTCACCCTGGTCTGCCTGCCCACCTGACCGAGCGTAGGATCTTAGCGCCGCTAAGGACACGACGTTTGACGCGAGGAGCCTGATGTACGACGCGATGCTGGCCGAGACCGTCACCATCCGCGGTGACGGGGGCGAGGAGATCGAGGCTTACCTGGCCCGGCCGATGCGCCAGGGACCGCTCGGCGGCGTGGTGGTGATCCACCACATGCCCGGCTACGACGAGCCGACCATGGAGATCGCCCGCACCTTCGCCGTGCACGGCTACAACGCGCTGATGCCGAACCTCTACCACCGCGACGCGCCCGGCGCCAGCCCGGACGACGCCGCGGCCACGGCCCGCGCCAAGGGCGGCGTGCCCGACGCCCGCCTGATCGGCGACGTGGCCGGCGCCGCGGCCCACCTGCGCGGGCTCAGCTCCGCCAACGGCAAGGTCGGCGTGATCGGGTACTGCTCCGGCGGCCGGCAGTCCGTCCTCGCCGCGTGCAGCATGCCGCTCGACGCGGCCGTCGACTGCTACGGCGCGTTCGTGGTCGGCACCCCGCCCGAGGGCATGCCGCTGAAGGTCGGCCCGATCAAGCACCTCATCAAGGACCTGTCCTGCCCGCTGCTCGGCCTGTTCGGCGCGGACGACAAGTACCCCTCGCCCGAGCAGGTCGCCGAGCTCGAGCAGGAGCTCAAGGCCCAGGGCAAGACCTACGAGTTCAAGTCCTACGAAGGCGCCGGCCACGCCTTCTTCTCGGTCAACCGCACCGCCTACCGCCCCGAAGCCGCCGTGGACGGCTGGCAGCGCATCTTCACCTGGTTCGGCCGCTACCTGTCCTAGGGTCCGCGCTGTCCCAGGGCAAGTGCTAGTGCCTGAGGCCAAGGTCCGCGCGAGCATGGCGTGCCACAGTCGGGGTGGATCCTCACCGAAGCGGCTGTGCTCGTCGGGATCCTGCTCGTCCTCTGGCTGTAGCTCTTCATCATCCGCGCCCGGCGTGTCGTTCCCTGAAAATGTCAGCGGGTTGGGTTAAACTCGAACAAGAGATCATAAGATCTAATTCTTCCGAACGGGCCCGCCTGACCCTCGTCCAGGCCCGTTCCCCGCGCCCCCAGCAGAGCTGCCCCCCGGCCGATTCCGCGCGCCTGCAACGGAGGTGACCCCCGGTGAGCGCCCCCGCCCCCGCTTTCGCCAGCATGAGCGAGGCGATGGCCATGGCGCGCGCCGCGCAGGACTACCTGGCCGCCGCCGACCCCGCCGCGATGACCGCCCAGGCCCAGGCCGAGTACCTGCGGGCCCAGGAGCAGCACGACGCGGTCAGCACCGCGACCCGGGCCCGGGTCCTGGCCGCGTTCACCGCCGGCCGCGGCTACACCGCCGACGCCGACTACTCCCCGACGTCCTGGCTGATCCACCAGACCCGCATCACCAGGGCCGCCGCCCGCGCCCACCTGGCCTGGTCCCGCCGGGTGGACGGCCACCCCCGGGTCATCGCCGCGCTGGCCGAGGGCGACGTGCTGACCGACTCGATGGCCGCGACCATCTGCCGGTGGACCGACAAGATCCCGGCCTCGTGCCGGGACGCCGCCGACCAGATCCTGGTCGCGGCCGCGCGGGCCGGGGCCCGGCAGCAGGACCTGGCCGAGCTGGCCGCGGAGATCTACGCCCGGTCCCTGCACGATGAGGACCAGCCGGAGCGCACCTTTGAGGACCGCCGGGTCCGGGTGGAGACGACCTATGACGGCGCCGGCCTCATCGACGGGGACCTCACCCCCGAATGCGCCGCCGTGGTCACCGCCGTGCTGGAGTCGCTGTCCGCCCCCAGAGGAGCCGAGGACACCCGGACCCGCGAGCAGCGCTACCACGACGCGCTCGAAGAAGCCATGACCCGCCTGGTCGCCGCCGGGCTGCTGCCCGGACCGGGCCGGGCAGCCCGTCAAGGCGATGGTGCACGTCTCCCTGCCCGAGCTGCGCGCGATGGACGGCGGGTCGGTCCTGCAGGGCCAGTGGATCACCGCGGTCCGCGCGAAGTGGGCCGCGCACCGGGCCGCCGCGTCGGTGAGCGGCAGCGACGGCGGCGCGTGGCTGGACGGCCCGGCGGCCCGGGGCATGACCTGCGACGCCGCGGTGATCCCCGTGGTCACCGGCGAGGTCGACGTCACCGTCCTGGACGAGCTGGTGAAGCTGTGCGTGCTGCTGGACCGGCTGGACCACCAGCCCGGCCAGCCCCAGCCCGGCCAGCTCCGCCCGCTCCGGGCACGGGACCGATCCGGTCCCCGCTGCCGGTCAGAGCCGTCCGCCCGGCCCCGCGCCCGAGCCCGGGCAGGCCGCGGCCGCCGCCGATGACCCCGGCCCGCCCGGCCCGGAACCCGGCGGGCAGGCCCGGGAGATGCTCCAGCACGCCATCATCGGCCGGGCCGTCGACCTGG
Organism: uncultured Actinomycetes bacterium; assembly: GCA_963705835.1. Taxonomy (GTDB): domain Bacteria; phylum Actinomycetota; class Actinomycetes; order Streptosporangiales; family Streptosporangiaceae; genus Palsa-504. Next base: position 110,815 of record CAVPLC010000080.1, on the reverse strand, counting down.
TCTCCGGCCCCGGCGGCCTGGCCTCCTTCCTGCGCACCGGGCAGCTGGGCGCCCGGCTGGCCGGGCCCTCGCTGCCGCTGGATGTCGGCCGCAGCGCGGACATCCCGGCCGCGATCCGCCGCGCGGTCATCCTGCGCGACCAGCACTGCCGCTGGGCCGGCGGCTGCGACCAGCCCGCGGCGGCGTGTGAGGTGCACCACCTGACCCACCAGGCCGACGGCGGCCCCACCTCAGTGTGGGATTGTGCGCTATTCTGCTGGTTCCATCACCACGTTGTGATTCACCAGTGGGGCTGGACCGTCACCCTGCACCCGGACGGCACCACCACCGCCCGCAGCCCCGACGGCACCAAAGTCTTCCGCAGCCACGGACCACCCGCCAGGCCCGGGTAAGTGGGTCCGGCCGGGCCGGGCGCCTAGTGGGCGCTGGAGGCGGCCCAGATGTTGATGCCGGCATCCACGGCGTCGCGGTCGATGGCGGCCAGCTCCTCCTGGGTGAAGTCGGTGTGGCCTGCCGCGCCCAGGTTCTCCTCGAGCTGCGCCACGCTGCTCGCGCCGATCAGCACCGACGTCACCCGCGGATCGCGCAGCGCCCAGGACAGCGCCAGCTGAGCCAGCGACTGTCCCCGGGACCTCGCGATCTCGTTCAGCGCCCGGACGTGCGCGAGCGTGGCCGGCGTGATCTGGTCCGCGGACAGCGACTCGTTCAGGCTGGCCCGCGACCCGGCCGGCACGCCGTTCAGGTACTTGCCGGTGAGCACCCCCTGGGCCAGCGGCGAGAACGCGATGCAGCCGACGCCCTCGCGCTCGAGCACGTCCAGCAGGCCGCCCTCGATCCAGCGGTTCAGCATGGAATAGGACGGCTGATGGATCAGCAACCGCGTGCCCATGCTGCGGAGCAGGGACACGGCCTCCGTGGTCCGTTCGGCAGAATAAGAAGAAATGCCCGCGTAGAGCGCCTTGCCCGACCGGACCGCGGTGTCCAGCGCGCCCATCGTCTCCTCGAGCGGGGTGTCGGGGTCGAACCGGTGCGAGTAGAAGATGTCGACGTACTCCAGGCCCATCCGCTTGAGCGACTGATCCAGGCTGGCCAGCAGGTACTTTCGGGAGCCGTGGTCGCCGTAGGGCCCGGGCCACATGTCGTAGCCGGCCTTGGTCGAGATGATCAGCTCGTCGCGGTAGGGCCGCAGGTCCTCGCGCATGATCCGGCCGAAGTTGATCTCCGCGCTGCCGTACGGCGGCCCGTAGTTGTTGGCCAGGTCGAAGTGCGTCACACCCAGGTCGAACGCCCGGCGCAGGATCGCCCGCTGGACCTCGGCCGGCTTGCCGTCACCGAAGTTCTGCCACAACCCGAGCGAGACCTCGGGCAGCAGCACCCCGCTCCGCCCGCAGCGACGGTAGGGGAGCTTGCTGTAACGATCGTCGGCGGCAATGTAGGTCATGCGGGAAAGTCTTTCACTGGCGCCGGCCGGCCCCGAGAGGTGGCCTGCCCGCTCCTGTTATCGTCGGCGGTGAGAGGAGTCGTGATGTGCACGTACCTGACGGAGAAGATCTCGATCAGTGGCAGCGGGAAGGGGTCTACCGGCTGGTTCACCGTTACCGACGCGAGCGTGTACTTCGATCACCCGGTACACGCGCAGGCCGAGCACACCCTCAACATCGACTTCCTCGACCCGGGCGCCGGGCCGTCGGCGCGCGTCGCGGTGGAACTCACCGCCGAATCGGCCCGTGCGCTGGTCAAGGCGATCCAGGCCACCCTGGACTCCGCGCCCCCCGGCCTGCTCACCTAGCGCCGATTCGCCCCCGTGGTCGTCTGCTAGGCGCTTGGCGGGCACGGGAGACGCTCCTGCCGCACCGCCGAGGCGCCGCGCCGCTCATTCGTTTCTCGCGACCTCGGGTCCGGTGATGCGCGCCAGCAGCGGGAAGGTGACCGCGATGATGCCGAGGGCCGCCAGGATCCCGCCCGCGGTGATGAAGTAGTACGCGGCGCCGGGCGCCACCATCGGGTAGTGCTGCGCCACGGAGGCGTACTCCGCGGAGGCGGCGAACCCGGTGCCGATCGCGACGGCGGCGACGGCGAGCAGCGGGACGGCGCTTTCCAGCGCGACGACGCGGCGCAGCATGGCGAGCCGGGCGCCGGTCAGCCGCAGCAGGCTGAACGGCCGCTTGCGGTCGGCGAGCCCGGCCGCGATGGCCGCGGCGAGCGTGCAGCCGGCGATCGGCAGGCTGACCAGGATCATCGTGTTCGCGAGCTGCCGGTAGGCGTCCTCGCCGGAATTTTCCTGCCTGATCAGGTCGCCGAGGGTGGACGGCGTGCTGGGGGCGGGATATGCGTGCGCGTCCTCAAGCACCGTCCTCGCCTGTTCGATCGCCGGCACGGAGCCGTTCGTCCCCACGTTGATGGCGTCCACTCCGAGGCTGTCAAGCCGCGAGGCCGGGACGTTCACGGCCGGCCAGGTGATCCCGGCCGACGTCGTGCCGTCCAGAGGACCGCCGAACCCGTCTTCCGGGAACGCCACCGCCATCGCTCCGGCCGGGCAGCGGCCCAGGGCGGGAACGGTCGCGAGCTGCGCGCACGAGACCACGCCCGCCGGCAAGGGGCTGGAGCCGCCCGTGTAGGTGCCGAGGTTGTGGAACGTCCCAGGGATGGTCAGCTTCGGGTCCGCGCGGACCACGACCACCCCCTGGACGCCGGGAATCGCGCGCAGCTGTGCCGCGAGCGGCCCGGCGGGCGCGGCCGGTCCCGCGCCTGACTCGGCGGGTTCTTGCGAGGACCTGAAGAAGCCCGACGCCGCCAGCTGGTCCGTCACCACGGCCGCGGCCGCGGGGGTGGCAAACCGCGTGAGGTCCTTGGCGTCCTGCGTGGTGATGCCCACCACGGCGACGGTGGTGACGAACAGGGCCAGCACCAGGCCGCTGACGGCGCGGAAGGCGGCCCTCGGGTCGTCGGCGAGGCGCCGGGCGGCGATCAGCGCGCCGGGGCGGCTGGTCCGCCGGGCCATGACCCGCGCCGCGGCCATGGTGAGCCACGGGCCCGCGATGACCAGGCCGACGATGATGAGCAGGAAGCCGGACAGGAGCGCCCAGACCTCCCCGCCCGGGGATGCCGGGGTGCCGCGCACGACGAAGAAGCCGAGCTCGGCGAGGCCGGCCAGCAGCGGCAGCGCCCGCCAGGCCCGCGGCGGCGGCGGCGTTGTCCGGCGGGCGACGCCGAGCGGTGAGATGTGCACCCGGTGCAGCGCCAGCCGGGCCGCCACGGCTGCGGCCACGGGCACGCCGATCGCGACCGCGAGGATGTCTTGCGGGCTGAGGGACATGTCGGCGGGGAAGAACGGCTCGCCGAGGAACGGGATGCCCGCGACCGGGGCACGCAGCAGGAAGAAGATCCCGAAGCCGGCTGCCACCCCGAGGACCGCGGCCGTCGTCGATTCGGTGGCGGCGAGCAGGGAGACCTGCCTGCGGGTCGCGCCGACCAGCCGCATCGCCGCGAACCGCTGCTCGCGGCGGGCGGCCGACAGCCGGGTCGCGGTGGCGATGAAGATCAGCACCGGGGCCAGCATGGCCAGCGCCACGACGGACAGGATGAAGTCGATGCTGATCGACTCGACTCCCGCGCTGGGCGGCTGGTAGTCCAGGCCCTTGGGGTTCACCCGGGCATCGAATCTGCCGGGCACCGCCGTGGCGATCGACGTCACCTGCACGCTGTTGGGCGTGCCCGCCAGTTGCGCCGGGGTGTGCCCGACGATGATGACCAGCGAGTCCGGTGACGACAGCGCGGCGTCGCCGATCGTGCCGGCCAGGCGGCCGGGGTACCGGTCGGCCAGCTGGCTCGCCGGGGTGCTGCGCAGCAGCGCGGCGAGCGCGGGCGAGGCGTAGTACTGGCCAGGGCCCGGGTCATGGGTGATGCCCGGCGGCACTGGTGACGAGGCACCGGTGGCGGCCACGTCGAAGCGGTCGATCTGCTGGCCGGCGAAGGTGTCACCGCTCGGCTGCCACCACAGCGGGGCGATGCCCGCCGCCGGGCCCGCGGGCACGGCCGCGGTACCGGTCCAGTACCATGCGTGGCTGTTGTTCCAGGCGGTGACCGCGTTGGTCGCGGCCACGGCGGTCAGCAGCAGGCCGACGCCAAGCCCGACCGCGACGGCCAGGACGAGGAACCGGATGACGGCCTCGCGGCCGCCGCTGATCACCAGCCGCAGTGCGAGGGGGATCACGGCTTGGCCCCGGTGAGCGTGCTGACCCTGCCGTCGCGTGACGACGACCTCCCGGTCGGCGTAGGCGGCGACCCGGGCGTCGTGGGTGACCAGGATGACGGTGGTGCCGTGCTCACGGGCGGCGCCGGTCAGCAGGTCCATCACCAGTTCCCCGGACACCGAGTCGAGCGACCCGGTCGGCTCGTCGGCGAACAGTACCTCAGGATCGGCGACCAGGCCGCGGGCCAGCGCGACGCGCTGGGCCTGCCCGCCGGACAGCTCCCCGGACCTGCGGTGCTCGAGCCCGTCCAGGCCGAGCGTAACGAACCAGTTCCTGGCCGCCGTCATCGCCGGGCCGCGGCGGGTTCCGGACAGCAGCAGCGGCAGGGCGACGTTCTCTTCGGCGGTCAGCTCGGGGACCAGCTGACCGGACTGGAACACGAACCCGAACCGGTCCCGGCGCAGCGCGCTGCGCCGGTCGTCGCTCAGGGTGTCCAGCCGCTGCCCGCCGAAACAGACCTCGCCCTCCTCGGGGACCAGGATGCCCGCCAGGCAGTGCAGCAAGGTGGACTTGCCCGATCCGCTCGGCCCCATCACCGCGACGATCTCGCCCTGCCGGACTCCCAGCGAGGCGCCGCGCAGCGCCGGCGTCTGCCCGAACGACTTCACCACGTTCTGGGCCTCGATGATCGCGCTCACTGGCGCACCGCCCGCGCGAGCAGGTCCAGCCGGGCCGCGGTGTGGTCCATCCATCGCAAGTCTGCCTCCAGGTGGTACAGGCCATAGTCGGCGAGCAGGGTGTCGACCACCTCGCCGCGCTGCTTCAGCTCGGTCAGCTCGCGCATCCGCTGCAGGTGGGCCGCCCGCTGGAGGTCCAGGTACCTGGCGGCGGGGCGGCCCAGCATCAGGGCCAGCACGACCTTGGCGAACAGCACCGTCTGCAGGTGCGGCTCGGGCGTGGCCGGCTCCAGCAGCCACTGCTCGACGTCAGCGACGCCGGCTTCGGTGATCGTGTAGCGCTTGCGGTCGGGTCCCTCGCCGTGCTCGGCCGGCCCGGCGATCGCCTTGCCGTCCCGGGCCAGCCGGGACAAGGTCGCGTAGACCTGGCCGTAGGGCAGCGGCTTACCCCGGCCGAAGTAGGTGTCGTAGTCCCGCTTGAGGTCGTAGCCGTGACTCGGCTCCCGCTCCAGCAGACCCAGCAGTGTCAGCGCAACGCTCATACCAGAGAGCATACACTCGACGTATACTCCCGGCAAATAGCCCGGATGGTAGCTCAGAAAATAGCTCAGAAATAGACCCGCAAATAGCAGTGCAGCCATAGGGTCGCCAAGCGGCAGACGCTGGTCGGGTTGGGTGCGCCTCGCCGGACAAGCTCCGCGTCGACGTCAGAACTTGTCCGTTGTTTCGATTCGGACCCCCGAGAATGTCAGTGCCTCGTGCGAGTATGCGTGTGAAGGCATATGGCATTTCGCGAGATGGAGGCGGCGGAGATGCGGTTCGTGGTGGAGCGCGACGTGCTGGCTGAGGCGGTCGCCTGGGTGGCGCGATCACTGCCGTCCCGGCCCGTGCTGCCGATCTTGTCCGGGCTGCTGCTGCAGGCCACCCCGGACGGCCTGACCCTGTCCTGCTTCGACTACGAGGTATCGGCCCGAATCCACGTCGAGGCGGACGTCGCCGAGCCGGGCGTCGCGCTGGTGCCGGGGCGGCTGCTGGCGGAGATCACCCGCAGCCTGCCGGGCCATCCGGTCGAGGTCGACGACACCGATGACGTGACTGTGACCTGCGGGCCGGCCTCGTTCAGCCTGGTGACGCTGCCCATCGGGGAGTACCCGAGGCTGCCGGAGCTGCCGCGGCTGGCCGGCACCGTCGACGGCGGCGTGTTCGCCACCGCGATCGGCCAGGTCACCCCGGCGGCGAGCCGGGACGACACGCTGCCCGTCATCACCGGCGTGAACGTCGAGATCGACGGCGAGGTCATCAACCTGGTGGCCACCGACCGCTACCGCCTGGCTATCCGCGAGCTCGCCTGGAGTCCCACCCGCGCGGGCGTCCGCAGCACGCTCCTGGTGCCCGCCAAGACGCTGGCCGACGCCGCCCGGATGATGGCGCCCGGCGTCCCGGTCCGCATCATGACCCGCGGAGCGGACCGCGCCGGGTCCGGAGGGTCTTCGGGGTCCGGCCAGGCGGCCCAAGGGGGCCAAGGGGTCGACGCCGACCCGGCCGGGTCGCTGCGGGCCGCCGACGCGATGATCGGGTTCGAGTCGGGCGGGCGGCGGCTGACCACCCGCCTGATCGCGGGGGAGTACATCAAGTACAGCTCCAAGTTCCCGGCGGACTTCGGCAGCTGCGCGGACATGCCGGCGGCCCGGCTCGCCGAGGCGGTCAGGCGGGTCGCGCTCGTCGCCGAGCGGGGCAGCTCGGTGCGGCTGTCCTTCGAGCCGGGCCGGGTCACCATCGAGGCCGGCACCAAGGGCCAGGCGCGGGCCAGGGAGAGCGTGGCCGCCGAGTTTTCGGGCGACGAATCCGCGATCGCGTTCAGCCCGCAGTATCTGCTCGACGGCCTTGCCGCGGCGCTGACCGCGGCCGCGGTCACTCCGCCAGACGCCAAGGACGCCAAGGACGCCAAGGACGCCAAGGACGCCAAGGACGCCAGGGACGCCAAGGACGCCGACCGGGACGGCAACTCGTCGCCCGAGGAAGGCCGCATCCGCCTGCAGTTCACCAGCCCCACGAAACCGGCCCTGATCACCGGCAGTCCCAAGCCCGGCGACGAGTCCGCTCCGGACTACCGCTACCTGGTCGTACCCCTCCGCGCGCTGGCCAGCTGAATCCGCGGCCGAAACCAGCGAAACCGTCCGCGCCGTCGGACCGGCTATGGCCGCCCCGGCCCGCCGGGGAACTGCCCGTACGGGCCGATGTAGGCGTGGCGGGACATCCAGGCCATCATCAAGATCCAGGTGGCCAGCGCGAACAGCAGCAGCGCGAAGACCAGGAACCGGCCCGCGTCCGGGTCATAGGCCAGCCGCTCCGGCTCGGTCCGCTCCGGCTTGGGCGGCTGCGGCAGATCCGCCATCAGGTGATCGAGGTGACGCTGCGTCTTCGCGGTGAGCGCGACGTCGATGCGCTCGGTCAGCTCATCGAGGGTCAGGCGGCCCGCCACGAAGTGGTCGCGCAGCTGCGTCATGGCGGCGTCGCGTTCGGCGTCCCCGATCCGGAGGTCGTAGTCGTACCGGCTGTGGCCGGGCACACGCCATCCCGGTACTAGCTGCTCACGCGGCTGCCCCGCGTCAGGATCCTGTTCTAGCATTCCGGTTCGGACGTCGTATCGCCTCGTCATGGGTTTCCGCGTTCGCCAAGCCGACTACCTGTGTTCCACGATAGATCGGTAGGGCCCTGCGCGGAACCCGGCTACGGACAGAATCAGCACCCGGTCAGAAGCGAGGTCCGCGGGACCTGCGCGGTCCCCTCGGCCCCCGCGGTCCCTTCGGGCCGCCCCCTCCGCGGCGCCGGCCGCCGAATCCGAACAGCCGCTTGAGGAACGCGAGCGCGGCGATGAGCAGGACGATACCCAGCGGCCGGTCGCCGCCGCCGATGCCGAACAGCATCACGGCCCCGAGGATCACGCAGATCCACACCAGGCCGAGCAGCGGCGCGAAGATGGCGGACGGACGCCCCCGTCGGTATCCGGCACCGTGATCCCAGCCCGACCCCGAAGGCCCGACCGGACCCGGCCACGCGGCGTTGCCGGCACTCCCGGCCGGCGCGCCGGTGAACGGCCGCGACACATAGGGCAGGTCGCGCATCACGGTGTTCAGGTCGGCTCTGGTCTTGGCCGCGAACGCCTGGTCCAGGCGCTCGTTCAGTTCATCCAGGGTCAGCCGGCCATCCGCGTAGTGCTCACGCAGCTGGGCTGCGACCGCCTCGCGATCGGCGTCCCCGACGCGCACGTTGTATCCCGTAGCCATCGTGCCCTCCGTAGCAAGAACGGGGAATCCCAGGTGCCTCCACGATATATCGCGAGACACCATACGGCAAGCCGGAAGCCGCCGAACGCGACAGCCTGAAAGCCACCCCGTCGCAACCTGAACGCCAGCCTCCCGAAGCCTGAATCCGCCCATGAGGGTCCAGCTCGCGGCGGGGCCAGGAACCGACCGCACGGACCAGGCAACCGCTCCTCCGCCACCAAGCAGAAAGGGGTCACGATGCGTCAGTCGCCGAGTCGAGTATTGCCTGTATCAGGCCCGTGGACTCTCAGCTCCGCCGTAATGGGGGACGAGCCACGTCCCCGTCGGGATGGTGTGAGGCGGTCATGGGGGTCTCGGTATGGCGTGCGCGAGCGCCGCAGGCGCCGCTTCGCCAGCGCGTCGCGGCCTGGCGGGCGCGTAACTGGGGCCGTGTCCTGCTCGCCTGGTTCGTGCTGACCCTGGCCATCATGGCCGTCGCGGCCGAGCCGGCCGCCGACTTCCCCAAGGCGCAGCTCAGCTCGGTGCCCGCGGTGAGGGTGGTGCTGCGCACCGCTGCCGTTCTCACCGTCGGCGGCGTCCCCGTCGTGCTCGCCGCGCTGCCGTAAACCCCCCGTGGGCCCTTTCCGCGCGGCGGACGAGACAAGAATTCACAGAACGGCGATGATTTCATCGGGTCCTGTTTCCCCGGCGCCGCTTTTGCGGGAGGCGAACGTCATGGATGACGCTAGAGAGGTGTTGTCCGCGCTCCGCCTCGGCTGGAGCGTCGCCGAGATGCGCGGCCGGAATCGGCCCGGCGGGCCGTCCGGGGATATCGCCGGCATGCCCGATCACACCGACCATCCGCTGCCGTTGCGAATCGAGCGCGGCAAGACCGAACTCCGGATTGAGATTCAGTCCGTCGTCGCCGAGCTGGCTCATGAATTGTGCGTTGACGATTCCGCCGACGGCACCAGCTTCACCGCGGCGCTCGGCGATAAGGCCAAGCTGCTGAGCCATATCCGCGTGCCCAAGGCGGCCGACGCCCTGCAGCAGGCCCTCGATGTGCTCGGCCAATCCCAGCCCGCCCAGGCCGGCTCCCCGGCCCAGGTCAGCTGCGCAGATCAGGCCCTGCAGACAGGGCCTGGTCACCCAGCGGGCCGTGGTGGTGCGCCGCCAGCAGGCTGGCCGCGGTCTCCGAGAGCCGGGCCATCGGGTACCAGCTGGGCCGCGGCCTCGCCGACTGCTACTGGGCACTCGATCCTGGCGAGCCGGGCGGCTCCACGAGCTGGGGCTTCCTGCTCGGCGAACGGCGCTGCGGCGAGTTGTCCCGTCTCACCGGGCGGCTGTCGGGCTATATGGGCGAGTACACCGCGTCGGCCATCGCGGGCTCGCTGGAGGTATGGAAGGACGTGGCCAGGAACTCCGCCTGGCGAGGCGACCCGTACCAGGCGGACCTCGCCCTGTACCTCCAGATCCGCCGGTGGTACGAGCTGATCATCCTCGGGCAGGATCCGACGACGCTGATCGGGCCCGCCGCCGTCATGAAGAACTACCGCACGCTGGGCCGGGCCTTCCAGCTGTTCTGGCCCCAGCTGGCGGCCACGATCGTCGGCCTCGGCTTCCTGGTCGCCCTGCTGTTCCTGGTCAACGTGGGCGGCGCCGCGGCGTGGGTGAAGACCCTGGCCGGGATCCTGGCCGCGGTCGGGCTGTCGCTGGCCGGGCTGACCGGCACCCTCAAGAACTCGGCGCAGGCCCTGCTGAAGCGGCTGCGCCAGGACGCCTACACCAACCTGGTCGCGATCGCCGTGCAGACCGCGCCCCGGCCGCCGAGCAAGGCCGACCTGCAGAACGCGATCAGCCGCCGCGAGCTCACCCCCGCCACCCCCAACTAACGGGCACCCACAACTAACCGCCACTCCCAACTAACGGCCGGGGCCGTCCGGGGAGGCCCGCGAGGCCCGGTAGCCGAGCAGCGCCGCGAGCCCGAGCGCGCTGCGCGGGGCGTAGGCGATGCGCCAGAGCCCGCCGTGCGCGGCCGCGTACGCCTCGTCCTGCCATGCATGATCCTGCGTCGGCCCGCCCCCCGTATGCAGGTCATGGACGAGCAGGGCCGCCATGAGCGTCGTGGTGGTAGCGGGCTCGAACACCTCGACACCGAACCGGGGAGCGCCGATGTAGGCCGCCGCCAGCGCCCGGTTCTTGGTCACCGACCGGGTCCGGGTCGGAGGGGCCACGTTCATCGACACGACCGTCCCGTCGTGCCGCGCGACCGTGGCGCGCCAGCGCTGCACCCGCTTGGCCAGCGCGTAGTTGGGTCCCTGCTGCGGGATCAGGCTGTCGCAGATGCCGGGATCGGCCCCGGGCGGGTACGCACGGCGGAGCAGCCGCCCGCCGGACAGCGCCCGCAGCGGCCCGCCGCCGAGCCTGGCCGCCGGCGACCGGGCCGCGTAGGCCCGGGCGGACTGGGCCACCGCGTCGGCCGGGACGGCGAACACGTCGGTCGGCGTGGCCAGGAACGCCAGCGCGAGGTCACGCCGGCTGGCCTGCAGGCGCACGGTCAGCGCGTCGACCGCGCTGGCCACCCGGACGTTGTCCCCGCCGTCGGCGTAGACGTAGTTGCCCAGCACCAGCGGGCCCTCCATCCCGGCCAGCCAGTCCGCGACCACCGGCACCTCACCGGTCAGGTCCAGCCCGGCGCACTGCGCGAGAGCCTCATCACCTGGGTCCGGGCCGGCCACCGGGACCAGCAGCGTCCCCGCGCTGCGCCGCGCCACCTCGAGCACCCGCTGCCAGATGGGCGGACGGGGCAGGTCGACCCCGATGACCCGGACACCCCAGCCCAGCAGGACCGGCAGCGGGCCTATTTCCGCGCCGGCCCCGAGCACTACGACCGTCCGACCCGGCAGCGCCAGCCAGTCGGGATGCGCCGCGACCTCCCGCACCGCGTCCGCGCACGAGGGCTCGATGACACCGGCGCTGACCCACACCTCCAGCCGCCGCAGCAGCGCGTCGCCCTGCAGCCGCTCGCCGCGGTACGGCACCGACAGCGAGCCCTCGGCCACCCCGCCGCCGGCCACCGTGACCGTGGCCAGCGCTCCGTGCGCGGGCGCAGAAACTAGCGCGTCGAGCCCGGTCTCCGCGCCGTCGGCACCGGCCACCCGCATCCGACCGTACAGCGACTGCAGCCCGTCACGGGCCACCGACACCGCGGCCTGCCTGGAGGCCAGCCCGGCCTCGATGAGCCTGCGGAAATGCGTCAGGTAACCGGTGCGCCAGTTGGCCTCCTGCTCCGCGCTGCGCGCCCCGGCGGGATCGACCCGGCCCAGCGCCCCGGCGACCACGGCCCGGCCCAGCGCCGAGGTGCTCCGGCGCCCGTCCGCCGACGCGGGGAAGACCACCCCGGCCTGCTCGCTCATCCTGTTCCTGCCACCTGACCATCATGGCGAACCAGGCGGGTGCGCGGCCACCGGTGACGCACATACCTCCATGCCGCTGCCAGACCTGCCGCGCGAGCGATGCCCCACCTGCCGTCCCCGCGCACCGCAGTTGCGGGAACGGCAGGCCGATGGCAACCAACCTATATCGTACCACGATATAAGCAAGTACGCTCTCGCCTCGGACGGCGAGCCCCGGAAACCTCGGGTGCCGGGGCCCGGACTCCAAGACCGTGGCCCGGTAGCCCCTGGCCATTCATTGGACGTGTACAAGCCAATGATTTTATATCGCGATACGATAGATTTTCTGTGTACCCAGACTGATATCGGGACACCGCCATCCGGGAAGTGTTGACCACGGTGCCGTGACCGTCGTCTCCGGCGATGCCATAGCCCTGCGTCAGAGGTTCACTCAGCGGTACGGAGCTGACCGATACGATTGCCCTCGTGTCTTTTCTCCCGCAGCTCGGACCGTCTACACGCACGAAGCCGATACGCGATTCGCAGGAGCGGACCGTCCCGGGGAGCGTGGCGAGACTCGAGCCATTGACACTTGGAGGCGTACGGCAATGGGTGTTGGTGCGAGGCCGGCGCGCCGAGAGCCCGATCCTGCTGAAGCTGCACGGCGGTCCGGGTCAGGCCGAGATGGCGACTGCCGGGCTCAACGGGCTCCTCGAGGATGACTTCGTCGTCGTCGAATGGGATCAGCGCGGCTCGGGCAAGTCCGGAGCGGCCATCCAGCCAGCCACGGCGATGAACGTCAGTCAGCTGGCCGCCGACACCGTCGAGCTGACCGAGCACCTGACGCAGCGCTTCGGCAGGCGGAAGCTGATCGTCGTCGGCCATTCCTGGGGCAGCGTGCTCGGGCTCATGGCGGTCCAGCGGCGGCCAGACCTGTTCAGCGCGTTCGTCAGCACCGGGCTGATCGCGAACTTCGCCGAGGGGCAGCAGGTCGCCTACCGCTTCCTCCTCGCCGAGTCACGGCGGCGCAGGAACAGCAAAGCATTCACTGAGCTCAGCTCCCTCGGCAGCCCGCCCTACGCCGGCCCCGAGGGCATCGCGAAATGGAGACGATGCGCACGCTGGCTCGGCGAGTTCGGCGGACTGTGGCACAGCTCTGAGAAGTTCGACCGGGTCGGCTGGATGCTCGGATCCATCGAGTACTCGTGGCCGGAGAAGCTCAGATTCAACCGGGCGGCCGAACGCTCTTTCGGCCTCCTGTATGCGGACCTCCTGTCCGTGAACCTGAGCGAGACGGTTCCGCGGGTCGAGGTTCCGGTCTTCGTCGCCGAGGGGCGCCATGATCGCATGGCGCCGGCCGAGGTGGCCGAACGGTACTTCACGAGCCTCATCGCGCCGAAGAAGGAATTGGTGTGGTTCGAGAACTCGGCGCACTTCCCGCAGTGGGAAGAGAGAGCACGGTTCCACGAGTTCCTCCTCAAAACGGTCCTCCCCGCAACCGCCGTTTGACGGCGCTCCTGCGTTCACGCGGCCCGACATCGCCCGTAACGCTGGCGCGCCGGTGCCGCTCCTCGGTGCGGCCGACCGTAGTGACAGATGTCATCCCGAGCCGGTGTCATCCGGCATTGGCGCCGCCGCCCCGCCGGGGAGGACAGTGGACACATGCGAAACTATCCCGCTGATGACATGAGGGCCTCCGACGCCGACCGGGACGCGGTCCTATCGGACCTGAGCGAGCACTTCCAGGTGGGCAGGCTGACGGCCGACGAGTTCGAGGACCGCACCGGTCAGGCCCTGGCCGCGCGGACCTGGGGCGAGCTGAAGGCCCTGCTCCAGGACCTGCCCGGCACCCGGCCCGGACCCCAGGCCCCGGTCGCCACGCCGTCCGCGGCCGCGCCCCAGCGCCGGCCCGGGCACTGGGCCCCGATTCCGGTCGCCGTGCTCGCCGGCGTCGCCATCGTCGTCGCCGTGACGGTCAACGCCTCCCACGGCCGATGGGGCTTCCTGTGGCTCGTCTTTGTCGGGCTGTTCATCGCCCGGCGCCTGTTCTACTGCGCCGGCCCGCACGGCCCCAGGGACTAGCCGGCTCCCCATGCGGCCGGGATCGCCAGCCACAAGCCAGCCTTGTATCCCGTCAAGCACACGACCCCTACTGGAGGTGACCGCCTGCTGCCAGGCTCGAATCAGAGCCCAAGAAGGAAGGAAGTACCGAGATGGACGGATCCACCGCCTCCCTCATCGCCATCCCGATCGTGGTCGTGCTCTCGCTCGCCGCCTGGCTGATCCTGGTGGCCTACGCCGCCAGCCACCCCCAGTGGAAGCACGGCAACCCGGCCGCCGGGCAGCCGAACCCCGGCCCGGCCGCGCCAGCTGACGATCAGCCCCTCAGCTCCGTGCCCCGCGAGAGCGACCGTGTACTCACCGGCTCCGGCGCCCTCGCCGACCAGCCCGCTCAGCGCGCCGCCTGAGCCCGCGCCGCCGCCACGGTCCGGGCCAGCGGAATGCGCCGCGCGCCACTTCCATGCTGAGAGCCTGCTGATCCTGGTGTCATCACTACCCGGCTATCAGCAAAGTTCTTTTTTTACCGAACGGTCCTGGGTGCGTGCCCTGGCCACTACCTGGTCTGAGCCTGACCCCGCGCGCTGACTAGAGTCGGCACCAGACAGCAACGGCGCTCAGCGGGAGGCCAGCGTGGCGAGTTCGTACCTGACCGTCGGATCCGGGGACCGTCACGTCCTGGCCTTGCACGGCTGGTTCGGGTCGGCCCGCGACTGGGGCTCGTTCCCTGGCTTCATCGACAGGTCGGCCTACACCTACGTCTTCATGGACCTGCGCGGCTACGGCGACCGCAAGGAGGTAGCCGGCGACTTCACCATGGACGAGGCGGCGGCCGACGCGCTCGCCGTGGCCGACGACCTGGGCTGGGACGCCTTCTCCGTGGTCGGGCACTCGATGGGCGGGAAGGTGGCCCACCGGCTGCTGCTGCTGGCCCCGGACCGGGTCCGCGGGCTGGTCGGCCTCAACCCGGTGCCCGCCGGGGAGGTGCCGTTCGACGATGCCGGCTGGGCGCTGTTCTCCGGCGCGCCGGACCACCCAGGGAACCGGGCCGCGATCATCGACTTCACCACCGGGAACAAGCTGACCAAGACCTTCATCAACCAGGTCGTGCAGCGCTCGCTGGACAACTCCAGCGTCGAGGCGTTCCGCGCCTACCTGCAGGCATGGGCCAAGTCCGATTTCTCCGGCCAGGCGAAGGTCGATCCCGTCACGCCGGTCAAGCTGATTGTCGGCGTCAACGACCCGGCCCTGGGCGCCGACGTCATGGAGCAGACGTGGCGGGTGACCTTTCCCAACGCCCAGCTGACCATCCTGCCCGACGCCGGCCACTACCCGATGTTCGAGGCCCCGGTGTCGCTGGCCACCTCGATCGAGGAGTTCCTGGGGCCAGAGTGACGACCGCGACGCGGCTCGGGGGACCGGCCAGGCCGGACACCGAGGTCGTCTTCGACCCGGCCACCTACGCCGAGGGCGTGCCCTTCGAGGCGCTGGCCCGGCTGCGGCGCGACACCCCCGTCGCCTGGGTGCCGGAGATCCCCGTGCTGGGCTGGCCGGAAGGCCCCGGGTTCTGGCTCGTGCTCAGGCACGCCGACGTCGAATCCGTGCTGACCAGCCCGAAACTGTTCTCCTCCGCGCTCGGCGCGACCCAGATCCGCGACCCGGCCACGCCGCAGGCACTGGAATACGTCCGCCGGATGATGCTGAACATGGATCCCCCGGAGCACGCCCGCCTGCGGCGGCTGCTGAGCCGCTCGTTCACGCCGCGCGCGGTCGCGAAACTGGAGGACCGCATCCGCGGTCACGCCCGGGCCATCTGCGACCGTGTCTTCGCCGGCCCGGGAGGCGAGTGCGACTTCGCCAAGGACGTGGCCGCGGACCTGCCGCTGCTCACCCTGGCCGACGTGCTCGGCGTCCCCGAACAGGACCGCTGGCTGCTGTTCGACTGGTCCAACCGGGTGATCGGCTACCAGGACCCCGACTACGCCTCCTCCGCCGAGTTCGACCCGGCGCAGGGCACCGCCATGGCCCAGCAGGCGCTCGCGCTGCGGCCGGCCCCCGATCGCGATGGCCGGATGCCCGACCCGCGCACCCGCGAGGGCATGCCCGACCTTTACGCCTACGCCCACCTGCTGGCCGAGGAGAAACGGCGCCGTCCCGGAGACGACGTGATGTCGATCCTGCTCACCCAGGCCGACGACGCCGGCGGCCAGGTGTCGGTGGCCGAGTTCGAGAACATGTTCTGGCTGTTCGCGGTGGCCGGGAACGAGACCCTGCGCAACGGCCTGCCCGGCGCGTGCATCGCGCTGATCGAGCACCCTGACGCGCAGCAGCGGCTGCGCGCCGACCCGGCTCTGCTGCCGTCCGCGGTCGAGGAGATGCTGCGCTGGTGGACGCCGGTGATGACGTTCCGCCGCACCGCTGCAACCGATTGTGAAATCGGCGGGCAGCCCATCCGCGCGGGGGACAAGGTCGTCGTGTCGTTCACCTCGGCCAACCGTGACGAAGCCGTCTTCGCCGAGCCGGACCGCTTCGACATCGGCCGCCAGCCCAATCCGCACCTGGTGTTCGGCCACGGCCCGCACTTCTGCCTCGGTGCCCACCTGGCCCGCGTCCAGGTGCGCGCGCTGTTCGAGGAGGTCCTGGCCCGCACGTCGTCCCTGGCCTACGCGGGCTGGCCGTCCTGGCTGAGATCGAACTTCCAGCGCGGAGTCAAGCAACTCCCGGTCGCCTGGATCCCGTAAGTCCGCGTAAACGCCACCCGGAGCTCTTCGCTCAAACCATGTCGAATCTGTCGGGGTCGGGGCCGCTCCGCTCGTTCCGGTTCAGCGCGCTGATCGCCTCGACCTCGCCCGCGGACAGTCCGAAGTCGAAGACGTCGATGTTCTCCCTGATCCGGTCCGGGGTGACCGACTTGGGGAAGACGATGTTGCCGCGCTGCAGGTGCCAGCGCAGCACCACCTGGGCCGGCGTCTTGGCGGCCCGGCGGGCGATCGCCCCGATCGTGGGATCGTTCAGCACACTGCCCCGGCCGAGCGGCGACCACGCCTCGACCGCGATCTGGTGCTCGGTGCAGAAGCCGCGCACCTTGTCCTGGGTCAGATAGGGATTCACCTCGATCTGGTCGACCGCGGGGATGATCTCGCACTCGTGGTGCAGCCGCCGTAGGTGGTGGGGCTGGAAGTTGGAGACGCCGATCGACCGGATCCGGCCGTCGCGATAGAACTCCTCCAGGGTCCTCCAGGTCGACACGTAGTCGCCGTCGTACCTGGTCGGCAGCGGCCAGTGGATCAGGAACAGGTCGAGGTAGTCAAAGCCCAGCGCCTTGAGCGACTCGTCGAAGGCGCGGCGGGCGTCGTCGGGCCGGTGAGCGTCGTTGCTGAGCTTGCTGGTGACGAAGACCTCGGTGCGGTCCAGGCCGGACAGCCCGATCGCCTCGCCGACCTCCTTCTCGTTGCCGTACATCTCGGCCGTGTCGATGTGCCGGTAGCCCACGTCAAGCGCGGTGCTCACCGCGGCCACGGTGTCCTCCGGCTTGACCAGGAAGACCCCGAAGCCAAGACGCGGGATCCGCTGGCCATTGTTCAGCGTGATGTCCGGTATGTCGGTCACTATAGGATCCCTCCTCGCAGGTTGGGGCGCGGGCATCGATCGTGCCCGGATCCCACCCCTGCCCGCGGCCGGCCGGTCTACACGGCCCAGGGTCAGGGTACCGGCGAGATGGCTGGTCAGCTCGGCCAGGAATTCCTCCGGCCCCTCCTCCCTGCTTGTCCCTGCGTGTCCCCGCCCTCACGGCCACGCCAGGCTACGCGGTCCATCGCGCCCCTCAGGCCACGACCGCAAAACCCCTGTGTACTGGACCGTCCCAGGAATGTCAGTGGGTACCGCTAAGTTGGGCTGGGGGCAAATCGCCGATTGGACATGATCGTGGTCACGCACGAAGCAGCGGACGCAAGGGAATCAAAGCGCCTGGTCTCGCAACGGGCGGGCGAGCGGCGGAGGGCGGAGCTCGGCAGGTTCCTCAAGGCCCGCCGGGCCAGGCTGAGCCCCGGGGACTTCGACATGCCGACCGGCTCACGACGGCGCACCCCCGGGCTGCGCCGTGAGGAAGTCGCCCTGCTGGCCGGCGTCGGCGTCACCTGGTACACCTGGCTGGAACAGGGCCGCGAGATCAACGCCAGCACGCAGGTGCTGGACGCGGTGGCCGGCACCCTGCGCCTGGACCGGGCCGAGCGCGAGCACCTGTACCGGCTCGCCGAGGCCACGCCGCTGCGCACCGAGTGCATGGGCGTGACCGTGCCCGACACCATCCGCGAGATCGTGTATTCGCTCGAACCGCTGCCGGCCAGCCTGATCAACAGCCGGTTCGACGTCCTGCTGTCGAACAACGCGTCCGAGGAGCTGTTCTGGGAGTGGCACACGATGCCGTGCATCCACAAGAACACCCTGTGGTGCTGCGTCACCGAGCCGAGCGCCCCGAGCAAGTTCCTCGAGTACGACAAGCAGGTCCGCTACATGGTGGCGCGGCTGCGCTCCGCGTACGGCCGTCACGTCGGCGACCCGGACTGGGAAGAGGACATCCGCCGCCTGGCCTGCATGAGCCGCGAGTTCGCCGACCTGTGGGCGCGGCACGACGTCGCCGACCCGGAGCCGCGCACGCTTACCTACCTGCACCCGCAAGCCGGGGTGCTGCGCCTCGCGGCCACCGAACTCGACGTCCCGGACCTGCCGGAGGCGCGCATCGTCGTCTACACGCCCCGAGACGAAGAAACCCGGGCCAGGCTCCCGCTGACCCGCCGTGCCCCGGCCAGCGCCCACGTCATCGGATGAGCCCGCACCCACCTCGATCCGCAGCGGTGCGCGCCCGGGCCGGCCAGCATCTCGCACCATCCGGCGTGCGCACGAGTCAGCCTTCCGAACCGCCCGGTGCGCACGCGAGAAGGCCAGCCACGCCCGTGCGCGCCGGAGCAAACTGTTGTACCCTTGCCTGCAAACGATTGCGGCGAAGGGCGGGCTTGTGGCCTCGACCAACACGGTGACCAGGAAGTACGAGCCCCGGGTCCCCGAGGGCGTGGACGTCAGCCGCCCCAGCATCGCCAGGATCTACGACTACCTGCTCTACGGCAAGGACAACTTCGCCGCCGACCGGGCGGCCGCGGAGCAGCTGATGGAGTCCCGGCTCGAGCCCAGGCGGCTGGCCCTGGCCAACCGCGGGTTCCTGCTGCGAGCGGTGCGCTTCCTGGCCCAGCAGGGCATCGACCAGTACCTCGACCTGGGCAGCGGCCTGCCCACCGTGCCGAACGTCCACGAGGTCGCCCGCGAGATCGTCCCCGGCGCGCGGGTCCTCTACGTCGACCACGACCCGATCGTGGTGGCGCACAACGAGGCCCTGCTGGCCAAACGGGACGGCGTGGTCACGATCCGCGCGGACGTGCGCGACCCGGTCGCGGTGCTCGGTCACCCGGCGCTGGCCGGCTGCATCGATTGGGGGCAGCCGGTCGCGGTGCTGCTGCTGAGCGTGCTGCACTTCATCAGCCACGACGAAGACGCGCCGGGGATCATCGCGAGGTTCCGTGAGCGCATGGCGCCCGGCAGCTACCTGGCCATGTCGATCGGCACCTCGGACGGCGCCGATCCGGAGATGCTGGCCGAGGCCACCCAGACCTACGCGGGCGCGCGGATGCCCTTCACGCTCCGGTCGCGGGCGCAGATCATGGACCTGTTCAGCGGCTTCGACCTGGTCGAGCCGGGCCTGGTCAGCCTGCCGGAGTGGCGGCCGGACTTCAACACCGACCGGACCCGCCTGAGCGGGCCCACCGTGGCCGCGGTCGCTCAGTTGAGGAAGTAGCTGCTGCCGCCCGACTCGGGGTCGGTCACCAGCGCGATGACCGTGATGGTGCCCGCGTCGGCGAAGGTCAGCCGCAGCATGATGTCCTTGCCGTCGTGCATCGGGCCGGCGCCGGTGATCAGCAGGTGGTAGGTATCCGGGTTCAGCCGCACCAGCGAGTTCGCCGGGATGGGTATCGCCGTCACGGTCCGCATGGTCATGGTGCCCGCGCGCCGCGCGACCGGCGCGCGCAGCTGCACTGTCCCGCCCACGCTGGTGTGCACCGCGACGAGCTGGTCCGCGTGACCGTTGTTGCGGATGTCCAGGTACGCGACCGTGGTCCCCGGCGTCGTCGGCTGCGGCACGTACGCGCTGGTGACGCTGATCGAGGACGAGGCGCTGGCCGACGCGCACCCGGTCACCGCCACCGCCGCCAGCAGCAGTGCGCCCGCGATGACGAGCACCGACGCCAGTTTCCGCATGGCGACAGCCTACTGCCCTGCGGCGTCAGGCGCCGTTGAGCCCCGCGGCGTCAACCGCGATCAGCCCCGCGGCGTCAGCCGCCATTGAGCCCCGCGGCGTCAGCCGCCATTGAGCACGCTGCCGAGCAGGCCGAGCGCGGGAGAGCCGAGGTCCATCAGCGCCTTGTGGAAGCGCTGCAGGGTGAAGCCGGGTCCCCAGTCCTTCCTGGCCCGTTCGCGCAGCTTGAGGAGCTCGAGCTTGCCCCAGGTGTACCGGCCGTAGGTCGGGTCGAAGGTGGCCCGGCGGGCCTCGGACAGCGCGGCCGGACCGGACAGGTGGGTGTCGGACTCGAACCGGCGTGCCGCCTCGGCGACCGTCATGCCGGCCGTGTGCACGCCGATGGCGCAGGCCAGCCTGGTCACGCGGACCAGTGCCTCCAGCCAGACGCCGATCGCGATCCTGGGATCCTCGGCGCCGAAGCCCTCCTCCACGCACATCTCCTCGGCGTAGTGCGCCCAGCCCTCGATGAACGCGCTGGAGTGCACGGTCCGCCGGACGTCGGAGGTGAGCCGGCGCAGCGCCCGGCCGTGGGAGAAGTGCCCCGGCGCGACCTCGTGCACGGTGATGCCGGGCAGCGTCGTGTCGCTGAAGACCTCCAGCCACTCCTCCTTCTCCTGCTCCGGCCAGGATTCCTCCGGCGGCGTGATGTGGTACCACGAGGGGCCTTCCGGCTCGCCGGGTGCGGTCGGGGACATCATGGCCATCGCCCAGCGCCGCGACTCCGGGGACGGGCCGACCAGGCAGACGCCGTCGTGGTAGGGGACGAGGTCGTGGTCCCGGGTGAAGTCGATGGCCCGCTGCGTCCAGATCCGGGCCGCGTCGATCACCCCGGCGCCGTCGGGATGCTCGCGGACCAGCTCGCGCGCCACCTCCAGCGCGGGCCGGCCGGGCGCCAGCCGTGCGCACCCGTCGGCCAGGAGGGCGAGCAGCCGGTCGCGCTCCGCGTCGGCCTGCTCGGCGAGCCTGCCCACGTCGACCGGGAGAGCCTCGGCGCTGCTCATCAGCGCGGTGAGCCCGGCCGAGCCGAGCGCCGCGTCGGGATCTCCGTCCGCCGCGGCGCGCTCCACGTGGGCCACCAGCCGTGCGTGCCCGGCCAGCGCGGCCTCGAGTACCGCCTCGTCGGTGCCGAGATCAGAGAGCCCGGCCGCTAGCCCGCGGACCGCGCCGATCAGCGCCTGCGCGACCGGGGCGCTCATCATGTCGAGCGATTCGACCGCCCCGTCGGCCAGCCGCGGCCAGGCGGCCAGGTGCTCGGTCCGCGCGGCGGCCCGCTCCTGCGCGGGCGCGTACTCCTTGTCGTAGCAGGCCAGATCGAGCTCGCCGAGGTGGATAAGCGGATTCCGGCGGTGCAGCTCGAGCCGGGCGAAGGTGACCTGCCTGAGGTCCTCGGCCGCGGCCAGCTGGGCCTCGTCGTGCGGGTCAGCCTCTGGCTCGCCGTCCGCCTGTGCCGCCGCCAGCCGCGCCAGCCCGTCCCGGACCCCGCCGGGCGACAGGTCCTGCGGCTTGCCGTCGTATTCGTGCCGGCCGCTGTACTCGCGCATCTCGGCCACGTCGAGGTCGCAGACCGCGCGCAGGCGCGGGGAAAGGTCCATAGCGCCCGACGTTACCGGAAGTGCCGATCCGGGGGACGACTCCCCGGGCCCCCCGACTAGGGCGTCGTCCCCTGCATCCCCTTCCCGGCCCGCACCGGCATGACGGTCAGCAGCGGGGCGCCGGCCGAGGCGCAGGCGGGAAACGACTGGTTCACGTAGGCGGCTCCGGTGTCTCCCGGCGGGTAAACCCGCAGCATGGGCGCGGTGACAGGCTGGCAGGTCGACGACGGGTAGTTGGCGGCCTGCGCGACCTGGAGCCAGGCGTGCGCGACGCCGCCGGCGTCCAGCCGGACGGCCACGTCCCCGAAGGCCGGGTTCCGCTGCGCGGCCGCCCCGATCTGCTGGCCCGCCGCGGTGGCGAACGACACGCCGGGGAAGCCGTACATCCCGCACGGCGAGCTCGAGGTGTTGGTGAAGTTGACCGGGTAGTACGTGCTGCCGGCCGCGCCGCCCGCCTGGCTGGTGTCCACCGTGACCTTCAGCGCGGCGGGCTGGCACACCGCGAGCCCGTTCATCCCGGGCACCGTGGGCATGGAGGTGGCGGACGACGCCGACCCGGCGCCCGGCTGCGCCTGGTGGCTCGAGGCGGTGCCGGCCGGCGACGAGGCCGGTCCGGGTGCGCTCGCCGAACCGCAGGCCGCGAGCAGGCCGGCCACGGCCGCCATGACCGCCGTCAGCGCCGCGCGCCGTCCGGCGGCGGAGGGAATCGTGGGCATGTGCTGTCACCTCATAGTCGCGGAATGGTGGCGATGAGTAATCATCGGCCATGTCGGCGCGTTCCGCCAGCCGACACACGGGCGGTCGCGCCGGGGCCTGATGAGAGGATCGAGCCATGGGCGATATTCCCGAGTTCACCACCCGGCCCGAGCTAGCGGGCACGTTCGGCATGGTGGCCTCGACGCACTGGCTCGCCTCGGCGTCGGGCATGGCCATACTCGAACAGGGCGGCAACGCGTTCGACGCGGCCGTGGCCACCGCGCTCGTGCTGCAGGTCACCGAGCCCCACCTGAACGGCCCCGGCGGCGAGGTGCCGGTCATCGCCCACCACGCGGACCGTGGGGAGACGTTCGTGCTCTGCGGGCAGGGCACGGCGCCCGCGGCCGCCACGCTCGAGGCGTTCGGTGACCTCGGCCTGGACCTCGTTCCCGGCAGCGGACTGCTCGCGGCCTGCGTGCCCGGGGCGTTCGGCGCGTGGATGCTGCTGCTGCGGGAGTACGGCACGTTCCGGCTCCGGGACGTGATGGGCTACGCGATCGGCTACGCGGCCCGCGGCTACCCGCTGGTGCCCGCGATCAGCTGGGGGATCGCCAGCGTGGCCGAACTGTTCCGCGACCACTGGCCAAGCTCGGCCGAGGTCTACCTGCCGGGCGGCAACGTGCCGCAGCCCGGTTCGCTGTTCGCCAACCCCGCGCTGGCCGGCACCTACCAGCGCATCCTGACCGAGGCCGAGGCGGCAAGCGACGACCGCGACGAGCAGATCGAGGCGGCCAGGCGGGTCTTCTACGAGGGCTTCGTGGCCGAGACGATCGCCGCCTACGTGGCCTCCGCGCACGTGATGGACGTGACCGGCCGGCCGCACCACGGGCTGCTGTCCTACGCCGACATGTCGGCCTGGCGGCCGCGGCTGGAGGAACCGCTGACCTTCGAGGCCGGCGGCCTGACCGTGTGCAAGACCAGGCCGTGGGGCCAGGGACCGGTGTTCGGCCAGCAGCTCGCGCTGCTCGAGGGCTTCGACCTGGCGGCCATGGGCCCGGGCAGCGCGGACTATATCCACACCGTGACCGAATGCGCCAAGCTCGCCTTCGCCGACCGGGAAGCCTGGTACGGCGACCCCGATTTCACCGACGTGCCGGTCAAGGCGCTGCTGTCCGCCGACTACGCCGACGCCCGGCGCCGCCTCGTCGGGCCCGAGGCCTCGGCCGAGCTGCGTCCCGGCTCCCCGGACGGCAGACCGCCCCGGCTGCCCGAGTTCATCACCGCCTCGTTCTCCGCCCACGGCGGCCAGTTCGCAGGCGAGTCGAGCGCGGCCCCTAGCCTCGACGTCGAGCCGCCGCTCGACCCGGGTACCGGCGAGCCGACGATGCGCACCGGCGGCCCCGCCGGATCCAGCTACCGGGCCGGCGACACCTGCCACCTCGACGTGGCCGACCGGTTCGGCAACATGGTGTCGGCCACCCCGAGCGGCGGCTGGCTGCACTCCTCGCCGGTCATTCCCGGGCTCGGGTTCTGCCTGGGCACCCGGGCACAGATGTTCACCCTGACCCCGGGGCTGCCCGCCACGCTGGCGCCGGGCAAGCGGCCGCGGACCACGCTCAGCCCGAGCCTGGCCCTGAAGGACCGCGAGCCGTACCTGGCGTTCGGCACGCCCGGCGGCGACCAGCAGGACCAGTGGTCGCTGCTGTTCTTCCTCAACCACGTCCAGTTCGGCATGAACCTGCAGCAGGCGATCGACTTCCCGGTGTTCCACTCCGCGCACATGCCGTCCTCGTTCTACCCGCGCCAGGCCCAGCCGCGCGTGCTGGAGATCGAGTCCCGGGTCGGCCCGGCCGTCATCGAGGACCTGCGGCGCCGCGGTCACCTGGTCAACGTCCGGCCCGCCTGGTCGCTCGGCCGGATCAGCGCGACCGCCCGCCGCAACGGCGTCCTGTACGCCGCCGCCAACCCCCGCGGCATGCAGGGCTACGCCGCCGGCCGCTGACCCCGGTCAGCGCTTCGGCTTGGCCGGCTTCTTGACCTTGGGCGGCAGCGATCCGACGTGGTCCCTGGCCTTCTCCACCCAGCTCGCGGCGAGGCTGGCGTCGCCGCGCCAGGCCCCGGGCAGGCTGATGTAGCCGGCCATCGAGTGTCCTTCGGGACCGAAGGGCCCGGATCCGTCGACGGCGGCCAGCTCACCGGCGTCCGCCTCGGCGAGCCTGACGCCCACGGCCGGCCCGAACAGCCCGGCGAACATGTTGCCGTGCACGAAGGCGCCGAGGTTGCCGAACATCGGCTTGATCTCGACCTCGGGGTCCTCGGGGATCAGCGACCGGAAGAACTGCTTGTCTTCCTCGCTGGGCTTGGGTATCTCCACGGTCCGCTCCTCACTCGCGGTCAACACCCGTAATCATCGCGCACGTGGTTAGCACAAACAGCAAAATCCCCAGGTAGCAAGGCATGTCACCCGAACGATGATGACGCATGTCATGGCCGGCTGTGGAGGGACGGCACTACCTGGTCACGCAAGGACGATGGTGGTATGGGTGTACCGGCGCCATGCACGAACCCAGCCATGCAGACCGGAAGACAGGGGACGAAATGCACCAGTACGGGGTGGCCAGGAGCGACCAGAGCGTCACCGGCTACGGCAATCCGACCGACTACGACAGCACCACCGGCTACGGCACGACCCATGGTTATGGCGCGACCGCCGGCAGCGCCCCGGTTGTCTCGTTTGAGAACGTGTCCAAGTACTACGGGAGCCTTAAGGCCGTAGACGGACTGAGCCTGGACCTGCGCCCCGGTGAGACCACCGCCCTGCTCGGCCCGAACGGCGCGGGCAAGTCGACCTCACTTGACATGCTGCTCGCGCTGCGCAAGCCCACCAGCGGGAAGATCACGATGTTCGGTTCTGACCCGTACCACGCGGTGAAGTCCGGCCGGGTCGGCGCCATGCTGCAGTCCGGCGGCCTGATGCCCGAGGTGACGGTGCGCGAGCTTGTAACCCTGGTGACCGGCCTGCACCCCAGGCCCGAACCAGTCGAGACCACGCTCAAGCGGGCCGGCATCGCCCAGTTCGCCGACCAGCGGGTGGACAAGCTGTCCGGCGGCCAGACCCAGCGGGTCCGCTTCGCGCTGGCCATCTGCGGCAAGTCCGAGCTGATCGTGCTGGACGAGCCGACCGCGGCCATGGACGTGGAAACCCGCAGGCTGTTCTGGAACAGCATGAAGGAAGAGGTCGCCGAGGGACGCACGCTGCTGTTCGCCACGCACTACCTGGAAGAGGCCGACCAGGCCGCGGACCGGATCCTGGTCATCAACCGGGGCAGGCTGCTGGCGGACGGCACCCCGGCCGAGATCAAGGCCCGCGCCGGAGCCAAACGGCTGTCCTTCCGCCTGGACAAGGTGGACGAGCCGTTCCTGCTCGGCCTGCCCGGGCTGGTGAACCTGGAGGTCAGGAACGACGTGGTGCAGATCCAGACCAGCGACTCCGACGCCACGCTGTACGCGGTCCTGGACGCGGGCTACCGGCCCACCGAGATCGAGGTCGGCAGCCTCGGCCTCGAGCAGGCCTTCATCGCGATCACCGCCGAAGACGACGCCGCCAACACAGTCGCCGCAAACACGGGCGCCGCAAACACGGGCGCGCACGCAGGGGAGACGATCTAAGTGGAAGGCACGCTGCTGCTGGCCAAGGCCGAGGTGCTCAGGATCCGCCGCAACAAGCGGTACCTGATCTTCACCGTCGCCCTGCCGGTGATGTTCTACCTGATCTTCGCGAGTTCGGGCAACTCCGCGTACGGCGTCGGCTTCAAGGCCTTCTACATGGTGGCCATGGCCTCGTTCGGCGCCTTCAGCGGCGCGTTCAACAACAACGCCATCCGCATCTCCCAGGAGCGCAAGGACGGCTGGATCCGGCAGCTCAGGCTCACCTCGCTGCCCGCCAACGCCTACGTGGTGGCCAAGATCATCTCCTCGCTGGCCATCACGGTGCCCTCCATCGTGATCGTGTTCCTGCTCGGCCGCTTCTACGGCGGGGTCCACCTGCCCATCTGGGAGTGGATCGTGCTCGCGGTGGCGATCTGGTTCGGCACGCTGATCTTCGCGGCGCTGGCCGTCGCGGTCGGCTACCGGTTCGACCCGGACTCGGTCCAGCCGATCGCCATCGTCATCTACTTCTTCTTCTCCATCTTCGGCGGCCTGTGGTTCCCGCTCAGCGGCGGGCTGCGGAAGTTCGGCGAGTTCACCCCCACCTACCAGATCGTCAGGATCAGCACCGACGTGATCGGCCACGGCTCCACCTCGGTCGGCTACGTGATCGGCATCCTGGTCTGGTTCGCGATCTTCCTCGGGCTGGCCGTCCTTGCCGTCCGCGCCACCGCGGAGGCGGTCTAGGCCCAAAGAGAGTCCCGGCCAGCGCGGGGGCCTGGCCGGGACACGGGGCGCGCACAGCGCCGGCACTGGTACGCCCGGTGGCGTAGTCAAGGAAACGTGGCAGCATGGATGTGCGGGCCAGGAGGTGAACCTGCGATGGCGATACGAGTCGGCCCCCCGGACGCCCAGACCGGCGCCCGCCGGCCGAGCCTGCTGAGCACCGCCGTCGGCGCATTCCGGACGCCGGGCACCGGCAGCTCGCAGAAATGGTTCTTCTCCGGCATCTGGCTGATCTACCTGGTCTCGCCGGTGTCCGACCTGTTCGGACACCACCACGGGATCGCCTGGATCGCAGGCGGGCTGGCCATCACCGTCGCGTTCTGCGTCATCTACCTGCCCGTCCTAGTCTGCTCCGATCGCTTGACGCGGCGGCTCCGCCTCGGGCTCGTGGCCCTCGCCGTGTTGGCCGCCGTGGCCTGCGCGGTCTACGGCCAGGCCTGGACGCCGCTGTGGATCTACGTGTCCGCCGCGACCGGCATGGTGCTAGCCACCGCGCCGAACGGACGGCGTGCCGCCCTGGCCGGGGTCCTCGGCGTAGGTGCCTGCTACGTGTTCTTCAGCTGGCTGGCCCACGTCGGAATCGCCGAGTTCCTGGCCGTGCTGCTGCCCGTGCTGCTCGTGGGCATGGCCATGATCGGGTTCCGGATGCAGATCGAGTTGATGCACGAGCTGGCCCAGGCCAAGGAGACCGTGGCCAAGCTGGCCACCAACGAGGAGCGGCTGCGGCTGGCCCGCGACATGCACGACCTGACCGGCCAGTCGCTGTCCATGATCACCCTGAAGTCCGAGCTGGCCGCCAAGCGGCTGTCCCGGCTGGCCGCCTCCGCCGAGCGTGACGCGGCGCTCGGCGACGTCGGTGACATCGGCCGGGTCAGCCGGCAGACGCTGCACGACATCAGGGAGGCGGTCAGCGGCTACCGTCGGCCGACGCTCGCGATCGAGGTCATCACCGCGCGGAACGCGCTGGAGGCCGCCGGGATCCGGCTCGACGACGACCCCGGCCTGACGCTGCGGTCGGGCACGTACGACGCCGACGCCGAGGCCGTGCTGGCCTGGTGCCTGCGCGAGGCCACGACGAACGTGATCCGGCACTCCGGCGCGAGAACCTGCCGGATCCGCCTGGCCGAGCGCGACGGGGAGCTGTCCCTCGAGGTCACCGACGACGGCCGCGGCCTGCCCGGCCCGGCCGCCGGCGAACCCGGCGAGCAGGACCCCGACGCACCCAGGGGAGCCGGGCTGCGCGGCATGTCCGAGCGGCTGTCCGCCGTCGGCGGCCGCCTGTCGCTCGGATCGGCCGGCCAGGGCTTCCGGCTGACCGCCACGGTGCCGGCGGACCACTATGACACCTGACCGCGCCGCCGGCCGCCCGGTCCGGCTGCTGCTCGCCGAGGACCAGGCGATGATCAGGGAGGCGCTGGCCGCGCTGCTGTCGTTCGAGGGCGACATGGAGGTGGTGGCCCAGGTTGGCCGGGGCGACGAGGTCCTCAAGGCGGCCGAGGACACCCACCCGGACGTGGCCCTGCTGGACATCGAGATGCCCGGCATGGACGGCCTGTCCGCGGCCGCCGAGCTGAAGAAGAACCACCCGGACACCAAGATCGTGATCCTGACCACGTTCGGCCGTCCCGGGTTCCTGCGGCGCGCGATGGAATCGGGAGTGTCGGCGTTCCTGGTCAAGGACTCCACGGCCGACAAGCTCACCCAGACCATCCGCCGGGTGCTGGCCGGCGAGCGCGTCATCGACCCGGACCTGGCCGCCGCCGCCCTGGCCGACGGCCTGAACCCGCTCACCCCGCGCGAGCGGGACGTGCTGGAGGCGTCCTCGGACGGCGGAACGATCGCGGAGATCGCCCGCCAGCTCTACCTGTCCGAGGGCACGGTGCGCAATTACCTGTCCGCGTGCATCCAGAAGACCGGGGCCCGCAACCGCGCCGAGGCGCTGCGCATCGCCTCCGAACGCGGCTGGCTCTAGACAACTCCGGGACGGCCGCCGCCAGCCCTGCTTTTCCCCCACACCCACCCTAGGATGAACTGCGTGACTTCACCTGGTTATCTTCGGTATCCGCATGTTCACGGTGAGCTTCTCGTGTTCGTCGCAGAAGACGACATCTGGCTCGCCCCCGCCGCCGGAGGCCGCGCCTGGCGGCTGTCCGCCGACAGCGCCCAGGTCGGTTACCCGCGCTTCTCCCGCGACGGCACGAAGGTCGCCTGGACCAGCTCGCGGGACGGCGATCCCGAGGTCTACGCGGCCGACCCCGAGGGCAGCGACCAGACCCGGCTCACCTTCTGGGGCGACAGCCGGACCCGGGTGGCCGGCTGGACCGCGGCCGGCGAGGTGCTCGCCATCACCGCGGCCGGCCAGGCCGAGGCCCACTTCGGCTGGGCGTACGCGGTTCCGCTCGAGGGCGCGCCGCCCCGCAGGCTGCCGTTCGGCCCGGTGGCCGATCTGGCCCTGGAAGACGAAGGCACCGCGCTGCTCACCGGCCGGACGAACGGCGAACTTGCGTACTGGAAGCGGTACCGGGGCGGCACCGCGGGCAAGCTGTGGACCGCCACCGCGGACGACCCCCTGTTCACCCGGGTGCTCGCCGAGCTGGACAGCCAGCTGGCCTGCCCGATGCTGGTCGGCGGCCGGCTGTTCTTCCTGTCCGACCACGAGGGCACCGGCAACGTCTACTCGTGCGCGCTGGACGGCACCGGCCTGACCCGGCACACCGACCACGACGGCATGTACGTCAGGAACCCGTCCACCGACGGGCAGCGGATCGTCTACCACGTGGCCGGCGACGTCTGGATGCTGGACGGCCCGGATGCCGCCCAGCCGCGCAAGATCGACATCACCCTCGGCTCTCCGGCCGCGGCCCGCGCGCCGCGGCTGATCTCGGCCCGGGATCACGTCGGTGACCTGGACTGCGATCAGACCGGGCAGGCCAGCGTGGTCGAGGTGCGGGGGACGGTGCACTGGCTGACGCACAAGGACGGCCCGGCGCGGGCGCTGCACGTGGACCCGGGGGCCAGGGCCCGGCTGCCGCGGGTGCTGGGGGAGACCGGCAAGGTGGTCTGGGTCACCGACGCGGCCGGCCCCGACGCGCTGGAGATCTCCTCGCTGACCGGTGAGCCATCGTCCGTTCGGCTCGCCGAAGGCCTCATTGGCACGGTCATGAGCCTGGCTGCTTCCCCGGACGGGGCCACGGTCGCGGCCGCCGCGCACGACGGCAGGCTGCTGGCGGTAGACGTCGCCTCCGGGGAGGTCAGCGAGCTGGCCGCCTCGGACGACGGGCTCATCGAGGGACTGTGCTGGTCGCCGGACTCGGCCTGGCTGGCCTGGTCCCAGCCCGGTCCCCAGCCGCTGTCCCGCATCAGGATCGCGCGGATTGCCGATCACCAGATCATCGACGTGACCGACGGCCGGTTCGCCGACACCGACCCGGTCTTCACCGCCGACGGCCTGTACCTGGCCTTCCTGTCGCGGCGCAGCTTCGACCCGGTCTACGACGCCCAGTCCTTCGACCTGTCGTTCCCGTTCGGCAGCCGCCCGTACCTGGTCACGCTGGCCGCCGAGACTCCCTCGCCGTTCGGCCCGTTGCCAGGTGGCCGTCCGGTGGGCCAGGATCCGCCGGCGGATGAAAAATCAGATTCTTCCGAACGGTCCATGGTCACAGTGGATGCCGAAGGCCTTCAGGGACGCGTGGTTGGCGTGCCCGTGCCCGAGGCCCGCTACTCCGCCCTGCAGGCGGTCAAGGGCGGGCTCGCCTGGATGCGCGAGGCCGTGTCCGGCGTGCTCGGCGAGAGCGCCGCGAACGTCGACGACGACGCACCCCGCCCGTCCCTGGAGCGGTTCGACCTGCGCAAGCGCGAGGTCACCGAACTTGCCGGCGAGATCGACTGGTTCGCCGTCAGCGGCGACGGCACCCGGCTGGTCATCAAGGATCACGACGACCTGCGGGTCCAGCCGTCCGAAAGCAAGGACGACCACGACTCCGACCAGGTGGTAAGCGTGGACCTGTCGCGCGCCAGGTTCCAGGCCGATCCGGCCGCGCTCTGGCGGCACGCCTACGGCGAGGTCGGCCGCATCATGCGCCGGAACTTCTGGGTCCCGGACATGTCCGGCGTGGACTGGGACGGCGTCCTGGACGCCTACCGGCCGCTGCTGGACCGGATCCGCGGCGCGGACGACTTCACCGATCTGCTGTGGGAGGTGGTCGCCGAGCTCGGCACCTCGCACGCCTACGTGATCAAGGCGGGCGAGGATTTCTTCGGGCACGGCAGCGGCGGCCGGACGGCCGTGGGCCAGCTCGGCGCGGACATCACGCGCGATCCGGCCGGCCGCTGGATCGTGGACCGGGTGCTGCCCGGGGAGTCCTCCGACCCGCGGGCGCGCTCGCCGCTGACCGCACCAGGGGTGGGGGTCCGGCCCGGCGACGAGGTGGCGGCCGTGGACGGGCAGCCGGTCGACCCGGTGCGCGGCCCCTGGCCGCTGCTGGCCGGGACCGCGGGCAAGCCCGTCGAGCTGACCGTACGGCCCGTCGGGCACCGCGGAGCCGCGCCGCGTCGTGGTGGTGCCGCTGCGGGACGAGCGGCGGCTGCGGTACCAGGACCGGATCGCGGCCAACCGGCGCCTGGTCCGCGAGCTCAGCGAGGGACGCCTGGGCTACCTGCACGTGCCGGACATGATGGGCGAGGGCTGGGCGCACTTCCACCGTGACCTGCGCACCGAGATGCGGCTCGACGGCCTGATCATGGACGTGCGCGGCAACCGCGGCGGGCACACCTCCCAGCTGGTCGTGGAGAAGCTGGCCCGCCGCGTCATCGGCTGGGATATCGGCCGGTGGATCCAGCCCGCCTCGTACCCGCAGGAGGCGCGGCGCGGCCCGATGGTCACGCTGACCGACGAGTGGGCGGGCTCGGACGGCGACATCGTGACCGCGGCCGTGCGCCTGCTCAGCCTGGGCCCGGTCGTCGGCACCCGCACCTGGGGCGGCGTGATCGGCATCGACGGCATACCCGGGCACGAGCTGGTCGACGGCACCCACATGACCGTGCCCCGGTACGCGTTCTCCTTCGACGAGCTCGGCTGGAGCGTGGAGAACCACGGCGTGGACCCGGACGTGGAGGTGCCGTACACCCCCGATGACTGGGCGGCCGGTCACGATCCGCAGCTGGAGACCGGGGTGCGGCTCGCGCTGGAGGCACTGGAGAAGCAGGCTCCCTCGGCGCCGCCCGACCCGTCGACCGGGCCGCGCAAGGCCCGCCCGTCGCTTCCCCCCAGGGGAGCCGCGTGATGCCGGCCGGCTACCTGCGCTACCCGCACGTTCACGGTGACCTGCTCACCTTCGCCGCCGGGCCCGACGTCTGGCTCGCGCCCGCCGAAGGCGGCCGCGCCTGGCGGCTTTCGGCCGGTCACACCCAGGTCAGCCACCCCAGGTTCTCCCGAGACGGCACCAGGATCGCATGGACGAGCTGGCGGGACGGCAACCCCGAGGTCTACCTGTCCGACCCCGAGGGAAGCGACGAGGCCAGGCTCACCTACTGGGGCGATCCGCAGACCAGGGTCACGGGATGGACCGCCGCCGGCGAGGTGCTGGCCATCACCTCGGCCGGCCAGCCGGCCATGAAGTACCGGCGGGCGTTCGCGGTCCCCAGCCAAGGCGCCCCGCCCCGGCTGCTGCCGTTCGGCCCGGTCAACGACCTGGCCCTCGAGGACGCCGGCACCGCGCTGCTCACCGGCAGCGTGGCCGGCGAGCCCGCCTACTGGAAGCGGTACCGCGGCGGCCGGACCGGCAAGCTGTGGGTCTCCGCCGCGGACGACCCCCTGTTCACCCGGGTGCTGGCCGGCCTGGAGGGTCAGCTGGCCTGCCCGATGCTGGTGGGCGGCCGGCTGTTCTTCCTGTCCGACCACGAGGGCACCGGCAACGTCTACTCGTGCGCGCTGGACGGCACCGGCCTGACCCGGCACACCGACCACGACGGCGCCTACGCGCGCAACCCGAGCACGGACGGGCAGCGGATCGTCTACCACGTGGCGGGCGACGTCTGGATGCTGGACGGCCCGGATGCCGCCCAGCCGCGCAAGATCGACATCACCCTCGGCTCTCCGGCCGCGGCGCGCGCGCCGCGGCTGATCTCGGCCCGGGATCACGTCGGTGACCTGGACTGCGATCAGACCGGGCAGGCCAGCGTGGTCGAGGTGCGGGGGACGGTGCACTGGCTGACGCATAAGGACGGCCCGGCGCGCGCGCTGCACGTGGACCCGGGGGCCAGGGCCCGGCTGCCGCGGGTGCTGGGGGAGACCGGCAAGGTGGTCTGGGTCACCGACGCGGCCGGCCCCGACGCGCTGGAGGTCGCCCCGGCGACCGCGGAGTCCGTGACGGTTCGCCTCGCCGAGGGTGCCATCGGCGCCGTCATGGGCCTGGCCGCTTCCCCGGACGGGGCCACGGTCGCGGCTGCCGCGCAGGACGGCAGGCTGCTGCTGGTGGACATGGACTCGGGGGAGGTCAGCGAGCTGGCGGCCTCCGATTACGGAGCCATCAGGGGGCTGGCCTGGTCGCCGGACTCGGCCTGGCTGGCCTGGTCCCAGCCCGGTCCGCCGCCGCTGTCCCGGATAAGGATGGCCCGGATCGCCGCGGGGGGGTCTGCCAGGGGGGTCCGGGGGGATGGAGTCCCTCCCAAGGGGGGTCTGGGGGGATGGGTCCCCCCAGAAGGAGAAGCCAGCACAGTCGTCCCCCCGGGCCAGCACAGCCGCGAGATCATCGAGGTGACCGACGGCCGGTTCGCCGACACCGCGCCCGCGTTCACCGCCGACGGGCTCTACCTGGCGTTCTTGTCCGTGCGCAGCTTCGACCCGGTCTACGACGCCCAGTCCTTCGACCTGTCGTTCCCGTTCGGCAGCCGCCCGTACCTGGTGACCCTCGCCGCCGAGACGCCTTCCCCGTTCGGCCCGCTGCCCGCGGGGCGCCCGCTCGGCGCGGAATCCGGCGATGACGAGTCCAAGGATTCCGCCGAGTCGCCCACGGTGGCGGTGGACGCCGACGGCCTGCTCGACCGGGTGCTGCCGGTCCCGGTGGCCGAGGGCCGTTACTCCGGCCTGCGGGCGATCAAGGGCGGGCTGGCCTGGCGCCGCAACCCGGTCACCGGCGTGCTCGGCGAGAGCGGCGCCGCCCCGGACGACGACCGGCCGCGCCCCTCGCTCGAGCGGTTCGACCTGCGCAAGCGCGAGGTCACCGAGGTCGCCAGCCAGATCGACTGGTTCGACGTCAGCGGCGACGGCACCCGCTTCGTGGTCCGCGACCGCGACGATCTGAAGGTCATGCCGTCCGCGGCCAAGCACGACGACTCCAACGTCGTCACCGTCGAGCTGTCCCGGGCCCGGTTCCAGGCCGACCCGGCCGCGATGTGGCGGCACGCCTACGCCGAGGCCGGGCGCATCATGCGCCGCGACTTCTGGACCCCGGACATGTCCGGCGTGGACTGGGACGGCGTGCTCGACGCCTACCGGCCGCTGCTGGACCGGATCCGCGGTTCGGCCGACTTCGCCGACCTGCTATTGGAGGTGGTCGGCGAGCTCGCCACCTCGCACTGCTACGTCAACCAGGCCGACACGGACTCCGCCGCGCCGGGACGTCCCGCCGTGGGCCAGCTCGGCGCGGACATCTCCCGCGATCCGGCCGGCCGCTGGATCGTGGACCGGGTGCTTCCCGGCGAGTCCTCCGATCCGCGGGCGCGCTCGCCGCTGACCGCGCCCGGGGTGGCGGTCCGGGCCGGCGATGAGCTGCTGGCCGTCGACGGCCAGCAGCTCGACCCGGTACGCGGCCCCTGGCCGCTGCTGGCCGGGACCGCGGGCAAGCCGGTCGAGCTCACCGTCCGGACCCCGGATGCGGCAGGCGCGCGCCACGTGGTCGTGGTGCCGCTGCACGGGGAGCGGCGGCTGCGGTACCAGGACTGGGTCGCCGAACGGCGCCGGCAGGTCCGCGAGCTGAGCGACGGGCGCCTGGGCTACCTGCACATCCCGGACATGATGGGCGAGGGCTGGGCGCACTTCCATCGCGACCTGCGCACCGAGATGGCCCGCGACGGGCTGATCTTTGACGTGCGCGGGAACAGCGGAGGGCACATCTCCGAGCTGGTCGTGGAGAAGCTGGCCCGCCGCCTCATCGCCTGGGGCACGGGACGCTGGGTCCAGCCGGAGAGCTACCCGCAGGACGCGCGCCGCGGCCCGCTGGTCACCCTGGCCGACGAGTTCGCAGGCTCCGATGGCGACATCGTCACCGCGGCCGTCCGCCTGCTCGCCCTGGGCCCGGTCGTCGGCACCCGCACCTGGGGTGGCGTGGTCGGCATCGAGGGCTACCAGACGCTGGTCGACGGCACCAGCATGACCGTG
The DNA here is from genome assembly GCA_963705835.1 of uncultured Actinomycetes bacterium. Lineage (GTDB taxonomy): Bacteria > Actinomycetota > Actinomycetes > Streptosporangiales > Streptosporangiaceae > Palsa-504. The sequence continues at coordinate 75,781 of CAVPLC010000080.1, read as the reverse complement.
CCGCGGTACGGGTTCTCGTTCGACGAGTACGGCTGGGGCGTGGAGAACCACGGCGTCGACCCGGACGTGGAGGTGCTGAACACCCCGGACGACTGGGCGGCGGGACGCGACACCCAGCTGGAGACCGCGGTCCAGCTCGCCCTGGAGCTGCTGGACAAGAAGCCTCCCGCGGTCCCCCCGGACCCGTCGACCGGCCCGGACAAGGCCCGACCCCCGCTCCCGCCCCGCCGGCCATGACGCCCGACCCGGCCTACGGCAGCTTCTTCCACGTGGCCGGGAGCGCCGAGGAGGCCGCCCATCTCGCGGTTCTGCGGGAGAAGTTCGGCGACGAGATGGTCGACCAGCTGCTGCGCGGCCGGTCCGCCACCTGGCCCGAGTGTCCCCAGCACCCGAACTCCCATCCGCTCGAGCCTGTAGCCGCCGACCAGCACACCGCCGTCTGGCGCTGCCCCCGGTCAGGAGCCGTGATCTGCGCGATCGGAGACCTGAGGTGATGGCCGGCAACCGCGGCCGGACGCGGCGCGTCTAAGGGACGACCGAGGAGGTGGGTGCGCTGCGGCAATCCACCGAAGGACCGCTGTCCATCGTAGATGAGGTCCTCCGAGCTCAGGCCCGGAACCGCCGCCTGCGCCGGGCGGGCGCCGCCGCGGTCATGCTCGTGCTCGCCGCCCTCGTGGGTCTCTGGCTCAGCCCGTCCAGCCGCCCGTCCCTCCTAAGCCCGGCGGTCGTCGCGATGCCGTGGATGGCGCAGACCGGGGCGGTCACCGGATACATCAAGCCGTGTTCGGGTATCGCAATGCTGGTGGACACCTCGTCTGGGGCGCCGCTGTTCTCCGCCGCCGCCACCGTCGAGGCGCTGCCCGGCCAGGAGCACATGGAGCCGGCCGGCCACGGCGTCTACCGGCTGGTCCTCCCGACCGTGATCGCCGCCCGCGAGAGCGTCTCGCAGAACCAGAAGTTCCGCCTCGATCACCTCGCCCCCGGCCTGTACGTGATCCTGGCCCGCTACGCCGACGGCAACGGGACCACCTCCGTGGACGTATCGCTGGCGCCCGGCCAGGTAGCCGACGTCCTGCTCCCGGATACCTGCAAGTAGCCCCGCCGTCCCCGTCGGCGGCTGACCATCGAGGCCACGCTGAACCTCCGAATCTGCCCAGCGCGAGCTGCGCGCTTCCGCCGCCCGCAGGGCCCCGGCCGCAGGGCCCGCCCGGCCCGTCCCGCCCGGCCCGTCCCGGCCGACCCCCGGCCGGAACGTTGTTACAGCATGCCGGTTGCAACCGGCACAGCGCCACAACGTGCCGGTTAGCCCCGGTAGCTCAGTGACCGCAGGGCACACGACAGCTGACGGAAGCAGCCCGGATGGCCGCAGACGGGCATTCAGCCACACACGGGCCCCGCATGATGAGGCCAGGGGCTCGTGCACCCCAGGGAATGGGGTGTGCCGATCATCGTTCCCCCGCCTCTTGACTTTGCGGAGCAAAGCGAGCTAGGTTTGTGGCACAAAGTGCTTTGCGGCACAAAGTCAAGGAGGCGGAGAACATGAACTTGGCAACCGAAATGAAGCAGGCGCGTGAGCGGTCCCGGCGTGAGCTGGCGGTCCGGCGCCCGGCGCTGTTCGTGACCTGGGGGCTGGCCGTCCTCGTCGGCTACGGCGCGCTGTGGCTGTCGGTCCGCGGGCAGCATCCGTTCCACGGGCCGACCGTGCCCGCGGTGGTGACGCTGGTCGCGCTGTTGGTGGCCGCGGCGGTCTACACGGTGTGGGAGGCCGACCGGGCGTCCAGTGGCGTCAGCGGTTCGTCCGCGCTGCAGCGGGGCATCTTTGTCTCGGCGCTGGCCGCTGGGGCCTTGGCGATGGACATCTTCATCCACGCGGTGGCCCGCGCGGGCGCGGACCGGCCGCTGGTCGCCCTGATGGGGGCGGCCGCGCCCCTGCTGGTGGCGGGCGTGGTGTTCGTCGCCAGCTGCGCGGTCAACGGCGTGCTGGACCGGCCCCGGCTCGCCGTGGGGTTGTGGCTGCTGGCCGTGGCGGCCTATGGCGGGTGGGCAGGCCCGGTGACCTACCTGGCGGTGATCGCCCTGGCGGGCGGCGGCGGGATCGTGCTGATGGCCGCCATCGAGCCCCTGCTGCGACGCGCATGAGCGACAACGGACCCGGCCCGGTGGATCCACAGCCCGCGCGGCTGCGCATCGTAGCCACCGGGCCGTCCAGCGGGCACGGCCGGCAAGCCCGAGCCCACCCGGCCGCCCGGCGCACGGCCCGCAAGCCTGAGCCTGCGCCGATCATCGCTCCTGCCCTTGACTTTGCGAGGCAAAGCGAGCTAGGTTTGTGATACAAAGCCGGGAAGGTGGCGGGCATGAGCGCGGGAGCCAAGATGAAGGATGACGCGGGCATGGACGAGGCGGCGAGCATGGACGCGCAGAACGCCGCGGTCATCATGCAGCAGGCTCGTGAGCGAGCCCGGCGTGAGCTGGCGGTCCGGCGGCCGGCGCTGTTCGTGACCTGGGGACTGGCCGTGCTCGCCAGCTACGGCACGCTGTGGCTGTCGGTCCGCGGGCAACATCCGTTCCACGGGCCGACCGTGCCCGCGGTAGTGACGCTGGTCGCGCTGTTCCTGGTCGCCGCGATCATCACCGTGCGGTTTGTCGACCGGGCGTCCAGCGGCGTCGGCGGCCCGTCGGTACTGCAGCGGGGCATCTTCGTCTCGGCGCTGGCCGCCGGGGTCCTGGCGATGGACATCTTCATCCACGCGGTGGCCCGCGCGGGCGCGGACCGGCCGCTGGTCGCCCTGATGGGGGCGGCCGCGCCCCTGCTGGTGGCGGGCGTGGTGTTCGTCGCCAGCTGCGCGGTCAACGGCGTGCTGGACCGGCCCCGGCTCGCGGTGGGGTTGTGGCTGCTGGCCGTGGCGGCCTACGGCGGGTGGGCAGGCCCGGTGACCTACCTGGCGGTGATCGCCCTGGCGGGCGGCGGCGGGATCGTGCTGATGGCCGCCATCGAGCCCCTGCTGCGACGCGCATGAGCGACGAGACACTCGACCCGGTGATCCACGTCCCTGCCAGGCTGCGAATCGTGGTGACGCTGGCGGCCCTGCGCGACGGCGATGACCTGTCGTTCACCAGGCTGCAGGACCTGATCGGACTGACGCCGGGCAACCTGATCACCCACCTGCGCAAGCTTGAGGACGCCGGGTACGTGACGACCGAGAGGTCCGGCAACGGCAACGCCGCGCGGACCTCGGTCGCGCTCACCCACGAAGGCCGGGCAGCGCTGGACCGTTACACGACCGCGCTGCGGCAACTGCTGGACTCGGCCAGCCCGCGCTAGCCGCGGCATGAGGCACCGGCCCAGCGGGGACGAAAGCCAGAGGTAAGCCAGATGAAGCTCAGTTGTGGCGGCCGGTTATGGCCACGGTCACGCCGACGCCGATCATGGCCAGCCCGCCGGCGCCGCCGACCAGCTCGAAGCGGCGCGGCGAGCTGGCGAACCAGGTCCGTACCGCGCTCGCCGCGAACCCCCAGCAGCTGTCCGAGATCGCCCCGATGACCACCGAGACCACGGCCAGCAGCAGCATCTGCCCCGGAACGTCCCCGGCCGCGCGGTTCACGAACTGCGGCAGGATCGCGCCGAACAAGATGTAGGCCTTCGGGTTGGTGATGCCCACCACGGCGCCGTCCCGCGCTGCTCGCCACCCGACCTGCGGCTCTGCGGACTGCGCCATCGAGTCGGCGAGCGACTTGCGGTGCCGTATCGCGTGGACGCCCAGCCAGATCAGGTAGAGCGCGCCCGCCACCTTCACGATCACGAACGCCTGGACCGACCGCTGCAGCAGCGAGCCCAGCCCGACGGCCACGCACGTGGCCACCATGTAGTTGCCCGCGGCGTGTCCCAGGGCGGTGGCCAGCGCGGTGCGCCGGCCGTGCGCCAGTGCCCGCCCGACCACGAACAGCACCCCGGGTCCCGGGATGACGATCAGCACCAGCGAGGCCAGCGCGAACCCCAGCAGATGTCCGGTCGAGATCATGTCATGAACCTCCGACCAGCAGCTCGCGTCCGAGCGAGCGCAGCTCGGCCACCGAGCTCACGCCCAGCAGCTGCATGGTCCGCTTGAACTGGGCGGCCAGGATGTCCAGCGCCTTGTTCACCCCCGGCTCCCCGCCCGCCATCAGCCCGTACAGGTAGGCACGCCCGATCGCGCAGGCGTCCGCGCCGAGCGCCAGCGCCACCGCGATGTCCGATCCGTGCCGGATCCCCGAATCCACCAGCACGGACACGTCCGGTCCGACCGCCTCGCGGGCGGCCGCGATCGTGTCGACCGGCGGCACCGCCCGGTCCAGCTGGCGCCCGCCGTGGTTGGACAGCTGCACGCCGTCCGCCCCCACCGAGACGGCGCGCAGGCAGTCCGCGGGGCCGAGCGGGCCCTTGACGACCAGCCGGCCCGGCCAGCGCGCTCGCAGCTCGGCGATGTCGTCCCAGGTGATGGCCGGGTTGAACAGCGCGCCGGTGTCCTCGATCGTCACCGCGTCGTGCCCGGTGAAGTTGGCGAAGCCGATGGCCGGGCTGCGCAGCATCCGGGTCCAGTAGCCCGGCTTGCCCGCGATGCTCACCAGCGTCCGCGCCGTGAGCTCGGGCGGGATGACCAGGCCGTTGCGCCGGTCCCTGGTCCGGTGGCCGGTCACGAAGCAGTCCACGGTCACCACGAGCACCCGGTACTTGGCCGCGGCGGCCCGGTCGACCAGCTCCTTGTTCAGCCCGCTGTCACGCAGGATGTAAAGCTGGAACCACAGGTCGGGCTGGCCGGGAGGTCGGTCGGGGCCGGTTGGTTGGGAAGATAGAGCTTCGGCGACCGCCTCGATGGTGGTGGTGGCCATGGTGGACAGCGTGTAGGGCAGGCCGTGCCGCTGCGCCGCGCGGGCCGCGGCGATCTCGCCGTCCGGGTGCATCATCCGGGTGTACCCGGTCGGGGCCAGGGCCAGCGGAAGCGGCACCACCGAGCCGAGGAACGCCGTCGAGGTATCGGCGTCCGACACGTTCACCAGCGTCCGCGGCTGAAACCGCCATCGCCGGAACGCCTTGGTGTTCGCGCGCACGGACAGCTCTTCGTCGGCGCCGCCGTCGACGTAGTCGAAGACCGGGCGCGGCGTCAGGCGGCGTCCCGTGGCGCGCAGGTCGGCGATGTCGTGGCAGGCAGAAAGCCGCCGGCGGGTCGCGTCGAGCTCGACCGGCTTCATCCGGATCAGCTGACGTATCTCCGATGCCCTCATGTCAGGGACGATACGCGCCGCGCGGCCAGCCACGCCCCAGCTTGCGGAGGTAATCCCGCGCTCTGGCCGCACGCCTCGGACAGGTGACTGAGGGCGCGCAGGGCCCCTCCCGCGGGTGCGGCGTCTATGCGCCCGGCCCACCAGGTGAAACGATCGTGCCGTGATGCCACCGCAGCCCGGTGCGGTCCAGGTCGCCGATCACCTCGAGCGCCGGATCCGCAAGCCGGTCGACCTGCTGCGCTGCGTCGTATCCGGAATCGAGATCATCGTGCTGGCGGTGGCGGGCGTGGCGGCCTCCGCCACCACGGCCGGCATCGAGACCGACATCGTCGGCGCGAGCAAGCGGCTGCCGCACACCCTGCTCGTGGTCGCCCCCGCCACTTTGACCCTGTTCGCCATCTTGATCATTCCCGTGGCGCTGGCCGTCCGCGAGCTTGTCAGGCGCCAGTTCCAGCGGCTCGCCGAGGCCGTGGCCACCGGCGTCCTGGCCGGGGTGGTGACGGCCGTCGCGAACGTCGCGCTGCGGCGCGCGGTCGCCGCCCGGCTCTACGACGCGATCATCATGTCGCACCCGGGCGCCAGCCACGCCGCGGCGCTGGACCCGTACCTGGCCGGCCTGGTGGCCTACGCCACCATCATCGGCGTGTCCGGGCGGCCCGGCTGGCGGAACTCCCTGTGGATCGCGATCGGCGTCTACGCGCTCGTGCACCTGGGGGTCGCGGATACCACCGGCCTGTCCCTGCTCATCACGCTGCTCCTCGGCCGCATGATCGGCCTCGGCGTCCGCTACGCGGCGGGGAGCAGGTCACTGCGTCCCAGCGCGGAGGAGATCGCCGCCGCGCTGACCACCCCGGACCGGCAGGTGACCCGGATGGCCCGGATCCGCCCCGTCCCCACGAGTCCCAAGACCCCCAAGAGCGCCGGGTCGCGGCACTACGCCGCGACGACCAGCGGCGGCGACCAGCTCGACGTCACCGTGTATGACAGGGACCAGCAGGCGGCCGGGGCCGTCTACCGGCTGTACCGGTCGGTGCTGCTGCGCGGGCAGGTGTCCCGTGGCGCCCCCATGTCGACGGACCGGACCGTGGAGCGGCGGGCGCTGCTGTCCTACGCGACCGAGGACGCCGGCGCGCCCACGCCGCGGCTGCGCGCGGTGGTCCGGGTCGGGCCCGAGGCCAGCGTGCTCGCCTTCGATCACTGCTTCGGGACGACGCTGGCCGACCGGAACCCGGGGTGCACCGACGAGGAGCTCAAGGCCATCTGGGACGCCGTGAACGTCCTGCACACCCACCGGGTCACGCACCGCTCGCTCACCGCGGACCGCATCCTGCTGACCGGCGGCGGGCAGGTCGTGCTGCTCGACCCGGGCGACGGCGACGTGGCAGCCAGCGACCTGCAGATCCGCCTCGACGTGGCCCAGCTCCTCGCCGAGCTCGCCCTGGTCGTCGGGCCGGACCGGGCCGCCGACCTGGCGCTGGAGAACGCGGGCGCGGACGAGCTGGTGGCGGTCGTGCCGCTGCTCCAGCGGGTCGCCCTGGCCCGCTCGACCCGCGCGGCCCTGCGCCGCCGCAAGGACGTGCTGCCCGCCCTGCGCAAGCGGCTGCTCGCCGCGGTCCCGGGCGGCGAGGTGGCCCCGGCGCGGCTGGAGCGCATCCGGTTCCGCACCCTGGTGACCCTGGTCGCGACCATCGCAGGCGCCTACTTGCTCGCGGGCGAGCTGGCCCGGGAAAGCCTCGGCCACGTGCTGCGGGCGGCGGACTGGCACTGGAGCGCAGTGGCGCTGGGCCTGTCCGCGCTAACCTACGTCGCCGCGACGCTGTCCCTGTCCGGCTTCGTCCCCGGGCGGCTGAGCTTCTTCCGGACGCTGCTCGCCCAGCTGGCCGGGTCCTTCGTCACGCTCGTCACCCCGGCCGCGGTCGGCGGCGCGGCGCTGAACATCCGCTACCTGCAGCGCAGGAAGCTCCCGGCCGCGGTCGCCGCGGCCAGCGTCGGAGTGGCCCAGGTGGTGGCCCTCGTCATGCACATCCTGCTGCTCGTGGTGTTCATCGCGCTGGCCGGCGCCGCCAAGCACCCGTTCGAGCCGCCGACCTGGTTCTACCTCGTGCTGGCCGGGCTCGTCGTGGCGGCCCTGGGCGTGCTGGCGCTGCCCGCCGGGCGGCGGCTGCTGCGGGCCCGGCTGGCCCCGACGCTGGGCCAGGTGCTGCCGCGCCTGCTCGAGGTGGCCCAGCAGCCGCGCAAGCTGGCCGAGGGCATCGGCGGCACGCTGCTGCTGAGCGCGGCGTACATCTTGTGCCTGGCCGCGTGCGTGCAGGCCTTCCACGGCTCGGTGGCCGTCGCGAGCATCGCCGTGGTCTACCTGACCGGAAGCGCGCTGGGATCCATCATCCCCACGCCCGGCGGGCTCGGCGCCGTGGAGGCGGCGCTGACGGCCGGCCTCGTGGCCGCCGGGCTGCACGGCACCGAGGCGGCCAGCGCGGTGCTGCTGTTCCGGCTGCTGACGTTCTGGCTGCCGGTGCCGTTCGGCTGGGCCGCGCTGAGCTACCTGGAACGCAAGGACGCGATCTGAGCCCGTCCCCCGAACTGCGTCCGGGCACGACGGGGTAGCGTTCAAGGACGCGGACGAGAGTCAGGGAGTCGCGATGCGAGTCACCAGGCAGCATGTGATCGATGTCCTGCGCACGGCAGGATTCACCGAGGAGGCGGAGGAGCTTTCGCGGACCCTGCCCGATGAGCTTGATCTCGATGACCTCGAGGGGATCCTCATGCCGTACGGCATTTCCAGGGACGAGCTGACGAGCCGGATGGGCGGTAGCCCGTGACGAGGTCTCGGTGACCGGTTCCTCGGAGGGCGTCCGGGATCGCAGCGGGTTGGCACCGGCTCGTCCCGGGTAGCGTGACAAAGGGAGGCCTACCGCCCCGGGGAGCGCGAGATTTCTTCATTCCTGCGACTGGCCAGGATCGCTAGCTTCTACCTTGTCACCTTCCTGATCATCACGGCCGGCTCGATCTGGCTGGCCCTGCAGGTCACCCCCTTGCAGACGGTCTCCGCCGCGGGACAGACGGCCCAGGTCGGGGCGACGCTGGCCGGCTTCAGCTGGTCGGGCCCGGGCGAGCTCGACCTGTTCGGCCAGGTGGTGCCGACCAAACCGCGCTTCCAGGGCCCGATCCGCCCGCTGCTGCAGCTCAGCCACATCACCATCGACCGCCAGGTCTCCGACCTGCTGCGCAGCGACAATCCGCGCGCGCTCAAGCTGAGCCTGTCCCAGCAGCTCGCGCACGGCTGGACCCGCTACTTCGAGTGGGAGACGCTGATCGCGGCCGGGTTCGCCGTCATCCCGCTGATCGCCCTGGCCGGCCTGCGCAGGCAGTCGCACGCGGCCATGGCCAAGACCGCGGCGGCCGGCCTGGCCGTGGTGTGCGCGGTGAACATCGGCGGCGTGCTGCTGACCGCGTCCAGCACGCCGACCGTGCTGCGCAGCGTCAAGACGCTCGACGACCTGGTGGGCACCGACGCGCTGCAGGCCGCCCAGGGCGCCGCGCCGCGGCCGCTGCCCGGCGTGCAGGCCGTCGTGATCGGCGACTCCACCGCGGCCGCCGTGGGCAACCCGGTCGCGCAGAACGCCAGCGCCCTGGACCGGGCCTGCGGCCGCAGCAGCGCGTCCTACGCGGCTGACCTGGCCCAGGTCAACAACTGGAACGTGCTCAACCTGTCCTGCAGCGGCGCGACGATCCAGAACGGCGTGCTGGGCGTGCAGCTCCTCGGCGACGGGCAGCTGGCCCCGTCCCAGCTCATGGAGGCCGAAGGGGCCACCCACGCCAAGGTGGTCATCGTCAGCGTCGGCGCGGACGATGTGCAGTGGTCCATGATGACGCGGCTGTGCGTGGCCAGCGCGGTGTGCAACGACAAGGTGTCCGCCGCGTACTTCACCCAGCTCCTCGGCACCTTCACCCGCAGCTACTACCAGCTCCTTGACGACCTGAGCCAGCTCCCCGGCACCCCCGCCATCCTGGTCAACGAGTACTACTCGCCGTTCGGCCCTGACATCGGCTGCCTGGCCCAGTACGGCATCACCCCGGCCAAGGAGAAGGTCCTGGCCTCCCGCCTCGCGCAGCTCAACGCGGTGCTGGCGCAGGGGGCCCAGACGTTCGGGTTCGGGGTGGCCGATCCGCCGTTCACCGGCCACGAGCTGTGCACGGCCGAGCCCTACGTCCAGGGCCCGTCCGACCCCGCGCCGCTGCACCCCACCGCCACCGGCGAACTGGCCATCGCCCTGGCCGACCAGCAGGTGCTGCCCACCCTCCAGGGCCCGGATCCCCAGAACCCCAAGACCGCGGCGTCGGCGGTCACCCCAGGGCCGGAATGACCTCGTCGCGGTAGGCGGCGAGGGTCTGCTCCTCCTGGTCGTGCATCAGGTACAGGGCGAACTGGTCCGCGCCCGCCTCGGCCAGCTCGCGCAGCCGGTCCGCGTGCGCGGCCGCCGGGCCGACCAGGCAGAACCGGTCCACGATCTCGTCCGGCACGAAGTCCACCGACGGGTTGTCGGCCTTGCCGTGGTGCGCGTAGTCGTACCCCTCGCGGCCCTTGATGTAGTCGGTCAGCGCCCGGGGGACCGGCCCGTCCGTGCCGTACCTGGCCACCAGGTCGGCCACGTGATTGCCCACCATGCCGCCGAACCACCGCAGCTGCTCCCGCTGATGCGCCAGGTCCGTGCCCACGTACCCGGGCGCCGCCACGCAGATCTTCACCGTGCCCGGATCCCGTCCCGCGTCCGCCGCGGCCGAACGCACCGCGCCGATCGTCCACCGCGCGATGTCCGGGTCCGCGGTCTGCAGGATGAACCCGTCGGCCTGCTCGCCGGTCAGCTTGAGCGCCTTGGGCCCGTACGCGGCCATCCAGATCTCCAGCTTGCCGTCCCGCACCCACGGGATCCGCAGCGGCTGGCCGTGGTGGATGACCTCACGCCCCTCGGCCAGCCCCTTGATCACGGTCATCGCCGACGACAGCGTGGCCAGCGACATCGGCGACTGCCCGATGACCCGCCGCGCGGAGTCGCCGCGGCCGATCCCGCAGACGGTCCGGTTGCCGTACATGTCGTTCAGCGTGGCGAACAGCGACGCGATGACCGACCAGTCCCTGGTGCCGGGATTGGTCACCATCGGCCCCACGGTCAGGCCCGACGTGGCCGCCAGGACCTGCGAGTAGATGACGAACGGCTCCTGCCACAGCACGTGCGAGTCCCACGTCCAGCCGTAGGTGAAACCCGCGTCCTCGGCCCGCTGCATCGTCGCGACCACCCGGCTGGCGGGCGGGTTCGTCTGCAGGACCACACCGAATTCCATGACCCCTCCTAAAATCCTTTATTCCGAACGGAGCATGGTTCCAGCTACACCAGATACTGGTTCAGCCCGCGAGCGAGGAACGTGCCGTGGCCCGACGACCCCTGATACTCACCGTCGTCGATCACGATGCTGCCGCGGGACAGCGTGGTCACCACCTGGCCGGTGAGCTCCCAGCCCTCGTACGCGGAGTAGTCCACGTTCATGTGGTGGGTCTGCGCCGACAGCGTGTGCCGCGCCTGCGGGTCGTAGATCACGATGTCGGCGTCGGATCCGGCCGCGATGGCGCCCTTGCGCGGGTACAGGCCGAACATCCTGGCCGGAGTGGTCGAGGCGACCTCCACCCAGCGGGGCAGGGTGAGGTGGCCCGCCGTGACCCCGGCGTGCAGCAGGTCCATCCGGTGCTCCACGCCCGGCATCCCGTTCGGGATCTTGGAGAAGTCGCCCCGGCCCATCTCTTTCTGGTCCTTGAAGCAGAACGGGCAGTGGTCCGTCGACACCACCGACAGGTCGTTGGTCCGCAGCCCGCGCCACAGCGAGTCCTGGTGCGACTTGGGCCGCAGCGGCGGCGAGCAGACGAACTTGGAGCCCTCGAACTCCGGCCGGGCCAGGTCGTCGATGGACAGGAACAGGTACTGCGGGCAGGTCTCGGCGAACACGTTCTGCCCGCCGTCCCTGGCCTCGGCCACCGCCGCCAGCGCCTGGCTGGCCGACAGGTGCACGATGTACAGCGGGCAGTCCGCCACCTTGGCCAGCGTGATGGCCCGCGAGGTCGCCTCGCCTTCCAGCTCGGGCGGGCGGCTCAAGCCGTGGTATAGCGGATCCGTGTGCCCCGCGGCCAGCGCCTGCGCGACGAGCTGGTCGATGGCGATGCCGTTCTCCGCGTGCATCATCACCGTCGCGCCGGCCCGCGCGGCCTGCTGCATGGCCAGCAGGATCTCGCCGTCGGTGGCGTAGAACACGCCGGGATAGGCCATGAACATCTTGAAGCTGTTCACCCCGGCGGCGACGCAGGCGTCCATCTCCTTCAGCGTCGTGTCGTTGACGTCGGAGACGATCATGTGGAAGCCGTAGTCGATCGCGCAGTTGCCGTCGGCCTTGGCGTGCCACTTGTCCAGGGTGGCCAGCAGCGAGGTGCCCTTGGCCTGGACCGCGAAGTCGATGATCGTGGTGGTGCCGCCCCAGGCCGCGGCGCGGGTGCCGGTCTCGAACGTGTCCGCGGAGGACGTGCCGCCGAACGGCATCTCCATGTGCGTGTGCACGTCGATCCCGCCGGGCAGCACGTACTTGCCCGTCGCGTCGATGACCCGCATCGGCTCGGGAGCGACGACCCTGGCCCCCTCCGGACGGTCCGCGCGGGGGAACACGCCCCTGATCTTCTCCCCGTTCACCAGCACGTCCGCGTCCAGCGTCCCGGACGCGGACACCACCGTGCCGCCCGAGATCAGGATGCTCATGGCGCGACCAGCGGCCCGTACGCGTCGGGACGGCGGTCCCGGTAGAACTGCCACAGGTCACGGACTTCGGTCAGCTGGCCCATGTCCAGGTCGCGCACGACGACCTCGTCCTTGTCGTCGGAGGCGGCCTCGCCCATGAGCTGCCCGCGCGGGTTCACGAAGTAGGTCTGCCCGTAGAAGTCGTTGTCGCCGAGCGGCTCGATGCCGACCCGGTTGATGGCGCCGACGAAGTACTCGTTGGCCACCGCGGACGCGGGCTGCTCCAGCCGCCACAGGTACTGCGACAGGCCCCGGCTGGTGGCCGACGGGTTGAACACGATCCGCGCGCCGGCCAGGCCGAGCGCCCGCCAGCCCTCGGGGAAGTGCCGGTCGTAGCAGATGTACACGCCGATCCGGCCCGCCGCGGTGTCGAACACCGGGTAGCCCGTGTTGCCGGGCCGGAAGTAGAACTTCTCCCAGAACCCCTTGACCTGGGGGATGTGCGTCTTGCGGTACTTGCCCAGGTAGCTGCCGTCCGCGTCGATCACCGCGGCGGTGTTGTAGTAGATGCCCGGGTGCTCTTCCTCGTACATCGGCGCGACGATCACGATGCCGTGCTGCCGCGCCACGTCCTGCAGCAGCCGGGTGGTCGGCCCGTCCGGGATCGCCTCGGTGTAGGAGTAGTAGTCGGTGTCTTGCACCTGGCAGAAGTACGGCCCGTAGAACAGCTCCTGCAGGCACACCACCTGTGCCCCGGCCGAGGCCGCGGTCCGGATATGGTCGACCGCCGCCGCGATCATCGATTCCTTGTCCCCGGTCCAGCGCTGCTGGATGAGCCCGGCCCGGACGATCTCCGCCATCGCTCTACCTTCCTGTCGCGTAAAGCCCCATCTTCCCTCCTGACCAGCCGCGTCGTAAGCCGCGGCCCCCCAAGAAGACTCGCCTTAATCCGCACCCCCTTGTATATCCCGACAAGGTCCACCCCCGCCCTCCGGGGTACCCGCCACCCCGCGCCGCACCCGCCCACCCCGCCCCGCCCCCTGCCCGGCGGCGCTAGTCGTGGCGGGCGATCTGGGGGAGGACAAGGCCGGCGGCGGCGATGAGGGCGCCGGCCGCTATCAGGCGCAGCAGCGCCGAGCCCGCGCCGGGGCCGGCCGCGGGCAGCATCCCGGCGCCCGCGCCGAGCGCGAGCAGGCCCGCCCCGGCGGCCAGCACGCCCGCCTGCGGCCGCAGCGCCCGCGGGGAGGCGACGGACTCGGCCAGGTGCGCGGTGAGCAGGTAGGCCAGCAGCGCGGCGCCGAGCACGGCGGTGTGCCACGGCCGGGACGCGTGCAGCACCTCCAGCCACACGACGCCGAGGATCGCCCCCTCCTCCCAGGGCGTCCAGCGCAGCGTCTCCAGGAACACGAGCCAGGCGCGCAGCGGCGCGGGCAGCAGGAAGGAGTCCTCGGCCTCCGGGATCCCGGCCAGCGCCAGCCGCAGCACGCCCCCGGCCACCCCGATGACCGCCAGGGCCAGCGCGAGGTTCGCGATGCCCTTGTGCACCGGGGGAGCGGCCGCCCAGGCCACGCAGCCCACGCCGAGCAGCGCCGCGGCGACCCGGGTCATCGCCGCACCACCAGCGGGCGCCGGGTGTACCCGGCCAGCGGCAGGTCCAGGGACGAAACCCCGTCCCAGTGCACGACCGGGATGCCCAGCTCGCGCAGGGAGAACCTGATCGCGTCCTGCTCCATCCGCCAGATCCGCCGGGCCAGCCGGTCGGCGCTGCGCGGCCGCGCCGGCGGTTCCGCGTTGAGCACGTCCACGACCAGCATGGTGAAGCCGCGCTCGCGCATGTCCCGCAGCGCCTCCACGAACCGCTGGTCAAGCAGCGGGCTGAACACCACGACCAGCGCGCCGGGCGGCAGCGCGGCTCGCGGCAGCCTGCGGAAGTTCGCGTCGTGAGCCCACACCGCCGGGCCCTCCAGGCCCGCGTCGCTGGCCAGCATGGAGTCGATGATCCGGTAGACCTGCCGCCGGCCGAGCCCGGGCGCGAGCCAGCTGGCTCCGCCCCACTGGTAGGTGATCACGCCGACCCGGTCCCTGGCCTCGGTGTAGGCGCGGGCCGCGGCGGCCGCGCCGCGCAGCGCGAGGTCCACCGCCGAGGACCCGGGCTCGCCCACGTCCGACGTGGCGTCGGCCAGCAGCACCACGTCCTGCGAGCGCTCGGCGGCGAACGTGTTGACCTGCAGCCGCCCGCGCCGGGTGCTGGCCGGCCAGTTGATGCTGCGCTGCCGGTCGCCCGGCACGTACTCGCGCACGCCGGCGAATTCGATGCCCTCGCCGGACGTCCTGGCCTGATGCTCGCCGAGCCGGTTCGGCAGCCGGCTGAGCACCACCGTGGTCCGCTGCTGCGCCGGGGCGGGATAGCAGTCGATCCTCGGCGCGATCACGGTCAGGTGCCCCTCGGCCAGCCGCCAGCGGTCCCGCAGCACCACGTCCACGGCGCCGATCCGCCGCCGTCCCCAGCGCGGCACGGTGAAGGTGAGACGGGCCTGCGCCCCGTCGGCGGCCGTACCGCCGACCGGCTCGATCTCCCGGCCCGGCCGCAGCGTCCAGCGCACGCTGCAGTCGCCGTGCCCCTCCGCGGTCACGTCCAGCGCCACCAGCTCGCCCTCGAAGACCCGCCGGGTGCTCGGCCGGACCTGGACGCTGATCCGGGGCGGCCGCTGCTGGGTCCGGCCCGCGGCGAGCAGCAGCAGCGCCGGTGCGGCCAGCCCCGCGAACTCGGGCCGCCGCGCGATCGTCGCGACGAACAGCCCGGCCAGCCCCAGCGTGAGCAGGCGGCGGGCGTGCCGCGACGACCGCCACCGCACGCTCAGCTCGTTGTGGCTGTCCACCGCGCGGACCTGGGATCGGTCTTCGGCGTGGGCACCGCGGCGAGCAGCTTGGCTACCACGTCGTCGGCGGAGACCTGGCGGACCCACAGCTCGGGCCGCAGGGTCACCCGGTGCGCCAGCGCGGGCACCGCCACCTGCTTGATGTCGTCGGGGATCACGTAGTCGCGCTTGCTCAGCAGCGCCTGGCCGCGGGCCAGCTGGACCAGGGCCAGGCCGCCGCGCGGGCTCGCGCCCACCTGGACCTGGGCGTCCTTCCTGGTCGCGGTGACGATCGCCACCACGTAGTCGAGCAGGTCCTGGCTGATCTCCACCTGCTCCAGCGATTCCCGCATGGCCAGCACCCCGTCCGGGCTGGACACCGGGTTGAGCTCGATGTACTCGCGGGTGCGGGCCACCCGGCGCCGCAGCATGTCGGTCTCGTCGGCGCTGCTCAGGTAGCCCAGCCGCAGCCGCATCAGGAACCGGTCGAGCTGGGCCTCGGGCAGTTCGTAGGTGCCCTCGTACTCGATCGGGTTGTCCGTGGCCAGCACGATGAACGGCTGCGGCAGCCTGCGGGTCTGCCCGTCCACGCTGACCTGGCCCTCGCCCATCGCCTCCAGCAGCGCCGCCTGGGTCTTGGGCGGCGTCCTGTTGATCTCGTCGGCCAGCAGCAGCTGGGTGAACACCGGCCCGGGGCGGAACACCATGTCGGCCGACCGCTGGTCGTACAGCGGGGCGCCGACCACGTCGGAGGGCAGCAGGTCGGGGGTGAACTGGATGCGGGCGAAGTCCAGGCCGAGCACCCGTGCGAACGACCGCGCGATGAGCGTCTTGCCCAGCCCCGGCAGGTCCTCCAGCAGCACGTGCCCGCCGGCCAGGATGCCGATCAGAACCAGCTCCAGGGTCCGGCGGCGGCCGACCACCGCGCGCTCGAGCTCGTCCAGGATGGCCGAGCAGCTCAAGGCTGCCTCTTCGGGGCCCATGTCAGAGCTTCTCCAATCGGTCGATGAGGCGGGCCAGGGTCCGGCGCGGGATCCCGCGCCGCTCCGTGACGCCTCGCGGCACGGTCTCCGGCCTGGTCGTCGGGTCGATCCAGCGCCACAGGTCGGCGTCCCGGGAGGTGCGGCACAGCACCGCGCGGGCCGCGTCCGGCTCCTGGTAGAGGTGGACGCCGTGGCGTTCGGCCAGCCGGGCGGCGAGCAGGTGCTCGAGCACCGGCCGCAGCTCGCTGTCGTAGTAGCTCTGGCTGGTCGTCGCGGTCTGCACGACGAACCTGCGGCGGGAGTAGCCGGTGAGCGTCCGGGCCGCGGGCTTCTGGATGGCCTTGGTCGCCTCGTCCGGGGTGAGCTGCGGCAGCAGCGCGCGCAGCACGAGCAGCGCGACCGCCGCCGTCGCGACGGCCACCACGGACAGGCCCGCCCAGCCCGCCACGGCGTAGCCGGCCACGACCACCGCGGTGACGGCCACGGTCGCGATCGCCAGTTCGGGCGCCGTCCCGCGCCACGGGCTGATCATGTGCCGGCCCCGGCGGGTTCGGAGCGGGTGAGCGCGGCGGCCAGCTCATCGAGGGCGCGCTCGGCCGCGTCCCGCTGGCCGCGGTCCACCGGATGGCTGGAGAACCGGGCCTCGTAGAACAGCGCGGTCAGCCGCGCGGCGGCGGTGCCGTGCACGATGCCGTCCTGGATCGCCCGGGCCAGCAGCTCGTCGGGCGTGTCGGCGGCCGCCCGGGCCGCGCCGCGCTCGGCCAGCCGGTTCTCCATCGCCACGTAGCACGCGATGATGGCGGCCCGCGCGTCGTCCAGGGTGCGCAGCGCCGACCGGCCCGACTCCACCGCCTCCCGCAGGTCCTCGGAATCCTCCGCGATAAGGCCGTCCCGGCCGCCCACGCCCGGCCGCCGGAACCGCCTGGACCACCACACGCTGAGCCACACCGCGGCCAGCAGCGCCACGATGAGCAATCCGTACAACAGGGGACCCACCGGGAAGTGACCGAGCGTCACGTGCGCCGCACCCGTAGGGAACTTCCTGGGGGGCAGGGTCCGGGTCGGGACCGGGTTGGGCGCCTGGGGGCCGGCCGCGGTGAACACGGACAGGTGCAGGCCGATGATGACGCCGACGGCCACCGCGATCATCCCCCCGCTGAGCACGAAGATGAGCACCGTGCGCAGCTTGGCCGCCACCGCGCTGCCCGCCACCGCGCTGCCCGCCACCGCGTGCCCGCGACCGGCGGCGTGCGCAGGCTCGCGGACCGGCGCCGCAGCGTCATCACCAGCAGGACGCCCAGCAGGACCTCCAGCGCGATCCCGACGGCCACTCCGTCCCGGTGCCACGGCCCGTTCCACCGCGGCTGGACCACCGACCCCCGCAGCCCCGCCATCCCCAGGATGATGAGCAGTGCCAGCGGCAGCACCAGCGGCCACGGGCCGGACCCCGCCCGCGCCTCCGGCCCGGAGTCCGCGCGCGGCCCGCCGCCGGGCACCTGGGCACCGTCCGCCGTCATATCCGCTCCACGGTGACGTCCGCCCGGTCCAGCGTCGCGGCGATATCACCGGGGTCCCTGGTCAGCACCTGCGCGGGTGTGTAAGCCGACATATCAAGTCCTGCTGCATGGTTCGCACCCATCCAACCTAGGTGGCGACCTGCGCACCGGTCCACGATCCCGCCGTCAGCCCTCACCTCCCTCCCCGCCGGCGGCTTTCTGGGCGGCGACGAACCGTTCCACGGTGGCCAGCGGGTCCGGGTCCAGGCCAGGCGGGACCAGCCGGGCATGCAGGACCCTGGCCTTGGCGGCCCAGCCCCGGTCGACGCCCTCGGCCTGGTCGAGAGCGGCGTGGGCGCGCATAGCGTCCAGTTCGTGCCAGGCCAGCTGGTGCCGACTGGCCAGCCGCAGCGCGGCGTCGGCCGCGTCGCGGCCCTGGTACAGCAGGTCCGGGTCCGCAGCGGACTGGGCGGCGCGGATGCGGGCCCGGGCGGCCAGCGCGGCGGCCTGGGCGGGCACAAGCCCGCGCGCGGCGGCGATGGTGACCGCCTCAGTCGCGTACCGCTCGGCGGCGTCCAGGTCCCGAGCGACCCGGGCGTGTTCGGCGAGGTCGGCCAGGGTAGTGGCGAGCTCGATGAGGTAGTCGCCGTCCCGGAAGGCCCCGACCGCTGCCGCCAGGTGCTCACCGGCCGCAGCGGTGTCCCCGGCGGCTAGGGCCAGACGGCCCAGCATCTGGTCGCACCCGGCCAGATCGGCGTTCCAGCCGTTGCCGCGGCAGATGTCGGCGTTGCGGGCGGTCAGCGCCAGTGCCGGGCCGTCCCGCCCGGTGCGGGCCAGCCACTCCGCCCACAGGTTCCCGCGCCCTCCGTACAGGTGATCACCATCCGAGTCGTCAGCGACCTCCATCTGGTCGGCGGCGACGAACTGGCGCTCAGCCTCGGCCGTATCCCCGGCTAGCGCCGGCCGCCCACCCCAGGTCCACGCGCGAGTCGCGGATGTCCTCCCGGTCGTCGGCGACGTGGGCGCTGGTGAGCGACTCGGCCGCGGCGTCCCGGGCCGGGCCGACCTGGCCGAGCTGGCCGAGGCAAGAGGCCAGGTGCACCAAGTCGGTCACCAGGCCCGGCATGTCCGCGGATTTACGGTCGTCGCGGATGGCCATGGTCAGGTACTCCAGTGCCGTAGCCAGGTCACCCGCGTGACCCGCATACAGACCGGCGGTGGTGAGGTAGATAGCCCAGACGGCGGGGGCCGAGCTGGGTGGCGCAGGCATCGCGGCGGCTGGGGGTGGCCACGAACGCCATGGCGGTACGCTGCCCGAGCCGGGCCGCGGGCAGGAGCATCCACACCTCGCCGTTGCCGGAACGGTTCTGGTACATGTCGTCGGCGGGCTGCCACTGGTCGGCGTCCAGCAGCAGCTCGATGGCCTCGACCACCCGGAGCGCGTCGGCCCGGCTGGTCAGATTCCCGGCCGGCATCCCGGCCAGGGAGGTCTCGGCCGCGGTCCCGGCGGCGTCCATGACCAGCCGCCGGAACGCGTCCCGGACCAAGGGGTGGGCGGAGATGGTCCCGTCCGGGTGCCAGGAGGCCAAGCCCGCCCAACCGACCGGTCACCGCGGCCTGCACCATCGCCGGGGTCCACCCGGCCAGCCGGGACCCGAACACCTCGTGGGCGGCGACCGCCAGCACCGCCTCGGCCGGAACCGGCCGGGCGAACAGCGACACCGCGGCGAGCAGGTACCGGTCCGGCTCGGCCAGCCGGGCGGCGTAGAACTCCAGCACCTTGCCGACCCGCGCGTCGGTGCGGGCCGCCGCGTCCAGTTCCGCGTGCAGCGCGGCCAGGTCGCCGGCCGGCGGGCGCTCGGCGAGCAGCCCGGCCAGCACCCCGGTGGCCAGGGCGTGCCCGTCCACCGCCGCCACCAGCTCCCGCCGCTCGCCGTCGGGCAGCCAGCCGCCGCCCGCCGCGGCCAGCAGCGCCGACCCCTCGGCCGGGGTGAACGGCGGCACCTCCAGCATCCGGGCCGTGGTCCCGTCGAAGCCCTCCAGGTCCGCGAACGGGAACCGGCTGGTCAGCAGGATCAGCCCGCCGCCGGGCTGCTGGCACGCACCGGCCAGCACCTCGCGCAGCGTGCCATCCAGCAGCCGCCCGAACCCGTCCCCGGCCGGGCCCTCCTGCACCACCTCCAGCCCGTCCAGCACCACCAGCACCGGCACCGCCCGCAACACGGCCAGCAACGCCTCCGCAACGCGGCCAGTGCCGGCCACCGCCACGCCGAGGTCATGCCGCGCCCAGTCCAGAAGGCTCTGCGCCCAGTGCTCGGCGGACGGGTTGGCGTAAAAGCTCCACCCGAACACCCCCCGCACTCCCGTGCGCCGCGACGCTCCGCCCACCTCCACCCAGTGGGTGACGAGAGCGGTCTTGCCTGCGCCGCCCCAGGCGGTCACCCCGACCAGGGCCACCTGCGGGTCGGCGGCCCACCGGTCCAGCCGGGCCAGCTCCTCGGCCCGTCCGGTGAAATGCTCCACCGGCTCCGTCGGCGGCACCCACGCGACCGGCACGGCAGGCCCGGCACCGGGCACCGGCTGACCGGCAGCAGTCACGGCCTGCCCGGCGCGGGCGGGCAGATCGCTGGCCGGCGGGTACCGGTCATCGGCCAGGCTGGCCAGCAGCTGCGCCAGTGCGGAATGGTCGCCGCCGGGCGCCGGGTACAGCACCAGCTGCGCCCCGTACTCGATCTCGGCCCGCTGAGCCAGGATCTGCGGTTCGTTGGCCTCACCCGCCGGATCCCAGGCCATGACCGCGACATGGCGCGGCGCGCCACCGGGATCGATCCGGGTGCCAGCCCGGTTGGCGACCTCCCGCAACACCGCGGCGATCCGCTGGTCGGCGAAGCTGAACCCCAGCCACACCAGGTGCCCGTCCATCAGCCGGGCCAGGACTTCGGGCAGCTTGCCCGCGTAGGCGCGCCGATACTCGGTGGTCGCCAGCACGATGCTGTCGGGCTTGTTGTGCTGGCCGTGCGCGAACAGCACCGGCAGCTCGTCCTCACCGAACACATCCCGGGTCCGCCACCGGTCAAGACCCAGCTCATCCTCCCAGGTGGTGAACCCCGTCGCCGATGCCCCCGGCCGGACCCGCATCCGCGCGTTCACGATCCCCGGGTCATAGTTGGTGGTCACCACCGCCTTGAACGCGCACCGGCACACCAGCTCCTGCACCGGCGTCCACGACCGCCCCGACTCCGGGTCCGTGCGCACGCGCAGCACCTGCCGCAGCACCTCCCGGTACATCCCCGGGCCCAGGCCCCGGCGCACGACCTCCACCACCGACTCCGGGCTCTCCCGCGCCAGCGCCCGGCAGGTCGCCGCCTCCTTGTCGGTCAGCCGCGGCGCCGCCGCGTCCACCAGTTCCCCGATCAGCCCGTCCCACAGCGGGTACAGCGGCGCCGACACACCCGCCCCCAGGAACGCCACCGCCTCACCGGACGCCAGGTACTCCCGCAGCGCCGTTAACCCCGGCCCGTTCACCCGGGCCAGGTCCTCCCGGCGCCCAGGCGGCAACCCATCCAGACAACCAGCCATCAGATCCCCACCATGGATCGATCCTGCCGCATTTCGGCGCAAAGCACAGCCCCAGAGGCAATAGGCCAAATCGACCTTTTAAGATCGCCTCTAACGACCTCGATGTCACCGTCGCCGGGACGCCCCCGTCGGCACGATGTGGCGCTGACCCCGTTATAACCGGTGTGCTGTCGCGGGACATGTGTCGCAGGTTTGTCGCCGATGTTATGACACAGGTCAGGCGGCGGGGGTGAGGGTGCCCTGGTAGCGCTTGTCGTGGTTGAGGTGGATGTGGCCGATGGGGGTGCCGTCGGGGTCGTAGACGGTGACGTGGCCGTTGTCGCGGATGGCGGTGACCTTGGTGCCGGAGCGGCCGGGGCCGAGGTAGATGGCCAGGCGGGCGCCGATGGCGATGGTGCCGTTGGCGGCGACGGTGAGCTTGTGGATGGTGGCGTCGTCCTGGCGGGGCAGGTGGCCGGGGCCGCCGTGGGCTGCGGCGGTGTCCCAGGCGCGGCGCGGGGTGGTGTTGATGGCGGTGTGGTGCCGGCGGGTGTTGTACCAGGCCCGGTACTGATCCAGCAGGGGCTGGAGCTCGGCGAGGGTGGCGGGGGCGGGCTGGCGGGCGAGCCAGTTCTTGAGGGTCTGGTGGTGGCGTTCGACCTTGCCGCAGGTCTGCGGGTGGTAGGGGCTGGAGTGGATGAGCCGGGCGCCCAGGGCGGCCACGGCGCGCGGCGAAGGCGCCCGGCCGCGGGACGGGCCGCCGCTGAAGGCGGTGCCGTTGTCGCATAGCACGATCCCCGGGGCGCCGTGCGCGGCCGCCGCGGCCCTGATCGCGGTGGCCGCGGCGGCGGCGGTCTCGGCGTCCGCGGCCCGGCAGGCGGCCAGCAGCCGGGTGCAGTCGTCCAGCACGTCGAACACCACGACCGCGGTGCCGTCGGCGAGCTTGACCTCGGTCGCGTCGATCTGGTAGCAGTCCCGCGGCAGCGGCGTAGGCGAACCGGCGGAACGAGGACTTCGGCCGCTTGCCGGCTGCGGGGTGACCAGGCCCTCCCGCTTGAGGATCTTGTTCACCGTGGACCGGTGCAGCACCCGCCAGCCCCGCCCCGCCCAGCCGTCCCGCCCGGCCACCGGGGCCAGCGCCGCGATGATCATGTCCGCGCCGTTATCAGGTGCCAGCTCCTGCCCGGAGCCGCACGATCTCGGCCACCACCGGCGGCGAGCTCGCGCCGGAGAGGTCTTCGGCCGCCGCGACCGGGGCTGCCAGGACCCCTCGGCCCCGATCCGCGCCCGGTGCCGGTAGAACGTCCGCCGGTCCACCCCGTTGTCCCGGCACCACCGGGCCACATTGGTGATCTTCACCCCGGCCGTGACCGCCGCATCCATGTACTTCATTCTCGCCGCCTGTCTCGTCATGACCAAGGCCATAACGGGTCTCAGGCGACACATGCCGCACGCCACGCCGGTGTGTCACATCAACGGCGACATGAACTGTGTCACATCACCCCAGACTGAACACCCGTTATAACCGGCACGCTGCCACATCGTTCCGGTGGGCCTGACTCCGAGACGACAAAAGGGTGGCGCTCAGGCGGACGTTTCCGCGGAAGCGTCCGCGGCCGGCCGCAGCCCGCTGGCCACCTCGCTGATCTCCTCGATCAGCGCGTGCTTGGCCTCGCGGTCCAGGAACGACGCCCGTACCCCGTTCAACGCCAGGCTGACCAGCTGCCCGCGGTCCAGCCCGAGCACCGAGGCGGCCCGCCGGTACTCCTGCGTGAGCGTGGTGCCGAACATCGGCGGGTCGTCGCTGTTCAGCGTCACGAACAAGCCGTCAGCGAGCAGCCGCGGCAGCGGGTGCGAGGCCAGATCCGGGACCTGGCGCGTGCAGACGTTGGAGGTCGGGCACACCTCGAGCGGGACCTGGCGCTCGCGCAGGTACGCGACCAGGGCGGGATCGTCCAGGCAGCTGATGCCGTGCCCGATGCGCTCGGCGCGCAGCCCGGTCAGCGCCTCCCAGATGGTCTCCGGACCCGACATCTCGCCCGCGTGCGGCACGCTGTGCAGCCCGGCCGCGATCGCCGCCGCGAACGCGTCGCGGAACACGTCCCGGAAGGCGGACCGGGCCTGCTCGATGCCGGCCAGCCCGAACCCGGTCAGCGCTTCCGGCGGGCAGGTCAGCGCGTGGTCCAGGGTGGCCGTCGCGGCCTCGCCGCCGAGCTCGCTGGCGATGTCGAAGACGTAGCCGATCCGGACGCCGTGCTCGCGCCGCGCCTCGTCCGCCCCGATGTCCAGCGCCTCGGTGACCCCGGCGGCCGGCATGCCCGCCGAGGTCCACGTGTACGGGGTGACGGTCAGCTCGGCGTACCTGACGTTCTGGCCGGCCAGGTCGCGGGCCGCGCCGGTCACCAGCTCGGCCACGTCGGCCGGGCTCGCGGATCAGCGCGCTGACCGCGTGGTACACGTCCGCGAAGTGCGGGAAGTCCCGGAACTCGAAGAACGCGGCCAGCTCCGCCTCCGTCCGCGGAACCACGCCGCCCGCGCCGCCCGCGTCCGAAGAATGCCGCCGGGCCAGCTCGAGCACGGTCGGCACCGACGCGGAACCGACCAGGTGCAGGTGCAGTTCGGCCTTGGGCAGCTGGTCGATGAACGTATCGATCGATTCCATACCGTGACGCTAGCAACGGCGGCCGCCGCAGCCGTCGTTCCTGACAGCAGAATGTCAAGAACGAGCCGGAGCCGGCGCCTTGGCCTTGGTGGCGGCCTTCAGCTCCTGCTTGTACGACCGCACCCGGGCCAGTGAGTCGGCGTCCGTGATGTCCGCGACCGACAGATGCGAGCCCTTCGCCCCGAACTTCCCCGCCGCCTGCCGCCAGCCTCTCGGCTGCACCCCTAGCTGCTTGCCGAGCAGGGCCACGAAGATCTGCGCCTTCTGCGCGCCGAACCCGGGCAGCGCCGCCACCCGCTTGAGCAGCTCGGCGCCGCTCTTCGCGGACAGCCAGACCTGCGCGGGCTCGCCGTCGTAGGTGTCCACGATCAGCCGCGCCAGGTCCTGAACGCGTGCCGCCATCGCCCTGGGGTAGCGGTGCAGGGCCGGGCGTTCGGAGAAGATCGCGGCCAGCGCCACCGGGTCGAACTCGGCCAGCTCGGCGGCCGTGGGCTCGTGGCCGAGCCGCCGGACCAGGTCCAGCGGCGCGCTGAACGCCCGCTCGAGCGACACCTGCTGGTCGAGCAGCATGCCGATCAGCAAGGCGAGCGGGCTGCGGGTCAGCAGCTCGTTGGCCTCCGGCTCCACCGGCATCGCTATCGTCACGGCGCCCTCCCCAGGGTCATGATCGCGCATGCCCGCAGCGTACTCCGCGGCCGCCAGCGATCGGAGCGGCGCAGACCTGCCGGGCTGATGAGATCCCGGGGGCTTGCGAGATCTACCGTTATGCCGGAATCCACCGCATGCCCCGCTGCACTATAAGCTAGAGAGAGCTGGGCCGGCCCGGGGGTTTCCGGCCCGGGATGAATGAACGGAGTAGGCATGTCACCGCACCTGAAGTGGGGTATCGCAGGGGTCGTCGTCGGCCTGATCCTGCTGGGGTTCATCCCCTTCTGGCTGGCGGCACTGCTCATCGTCGTGGCCATCGCGATCCCGACCGCGGCTTGGTTCATGCTCGATGAATCTCAGCGGCGCCGGTACCGCGAGCTCCGCCGTCGGCAGCGGGGCCAGCTCCGCTAGCCACTGGCTCGCTCGGTCACGCCCGGCACCGTCCCGAACGCGGTGCCCGGTCAACCGCCGCGCCGAACCGCCGCTGATCTGCTCTTACGACACGCGGTAGTAATCCCGTCAACGTTGATCACGGGCCGCTATGGTCTTTGCCCATGGGGGAGTGGATCAACGCTGCCGAGGCTGCGCAGCGGCTGGGGGTCAAGCCGTCGACGCTGTACGCCTACGTGAGCCGGGGGATGCTCGCCCGGCGTCGCGGTGATGACGGGCGGAGCAGTCTGTTCGAGGCCGATGAGGTAGCGCGGCTCGTCGAGCGGGGACAGCGCGGACAGCCGCGCCGTCCGGCCGGCACAGGAGATTTCGTCATCGAGTCCGAGCTGACCGACGTCGCCGACGGCCGGATCTGCTACCGGGGCATGGAGGTGACCAAGCTCGCGCTGTGGCGCCCTTTTGAGGAAGTGGCCGCCTGGCTGTGGACCGGCGGCCTCGTCCCAGCGGTCCAGCCCTGGCAGGCCACGCCGGAGGCGGTGGCCTCGGGCGCCGGGGCGCAGGCCGCCCTGCCGGAAAGCACGCTGCCGCTGGAACGGCTGCGGGTCATCGTGCCGGCGATGGCGGCCACCGACCCGCTGCGGCTGCACCTGGATCCGCCCGCGGTCGTGGCGGCGGGCCGGAACATCATCGCCGGCATGGTGGACTGCCTGCCCGATCCGGGGACGACGGCAGCCGGAACCGCCGCGTCCGCCGTCCCGTCCGCGCGGCTGGCCGAGGGCGGCATCGCCGGGCGGTTCTGGTACAAGATCTGCCCGAAGCGGCCCGACCCGGGGCTGCTCGGCGCGCTTCGCGCGGCCATGGCCCTGCTCGCCGACCACGAACTGGCCGCCTCCACGTTCGCGGCGCGGATGGCGGCGTCGGTCCGTGCCGATCCTTACGCGGTGGTGGCCACCGGCCTTGGCGCGCTCGGCGGGGCCATGCACGCCGGCCCGCGTCACGCCGCGGCCTACGGCGGCGCCTCCCTGGCCGCGGAGATGATGCTGGCCGCGGCGCGCGAGCCCGCCGACGCGGTTCGTGTGGTCGGCGACCTGCTGCGCCGCGGCGAGCGCATCCCGGGCCTGGGCGGCTTTGACCATCGAAGCCACGGCGATCAAAGATCCGGCTTCGACCACCGAACCCGCAGTGCCGACCCGCGCGCCAGAACCCTGCTCGACCTGATCGGGAAGGCGGCCCCGCGGTCCTCGCGGTACGCGGTCGCCGCCGCGGTGCTGGCCGAGACCCGCCGCCGCGCGCTGCCGGAGCCGGACATCGACTTCGCGCTGGCCACCCTGGCCAGCGTGGCGGGCATGATCCCGGGCGCGGGCGAGGCGATCTTCGCCGTGGCCCGGACCGCGGGCTGGATCGCGCACGCCATGGAGGAGTACGCCAAGAACGCCCCGCTGCGCCCCCGCACCGTCTACACCGGCCCCGGCCCGAAGACCGCGATGACCGCGATGAGCCTGCCCGCCGCGGACGTCCCGGAACCCAGGCCCGCCCTCCAGCCGGTCACCTCGCGGGAATGACAGGCCTTCCCCGACAATTGCAGCAATAGCAGTCCGGCTCTGTCTTTCCCCGAACCCGCTCTATCTTCCCCCCGAACCCGCTCTATCTTCCCCCGAACCCACCCTAGGAAGGAACGCGCAGATGGCCGTCCGCCGCCTCAATCATGCCGTCCTGTACGTGCACGGTCTCGAGCGCACCGTTGAGTTCTACCGCCAGACCCTCGGCTTCGAGGTCCGCGTGGAGATTCCCGGCCGCGCCGCGTTCCTGCGCGCCCAGGGATCGGCCAACGATCACGACCTCGGCCTGTTCGAGATCGGCTCGGGATACGCGGCCGACCAGCCGCAGGTGGGCCTGTACCACCTGGCCTGGGAGGTTGGCACGCTGGGCGACCTGGTCGAGACCCGGGCCAAGCTCGCCGAGGCCGGCGCGCTGGTGGGGGAGAGCGACCACCGCGTGTCGAAGTCGCTGTACGCCAAGGACCCGAACGGCATCGAGTTCGAGGTCATGTGGCGGGTGCCCGCCGAGGACTGGGAGGCGGAGATGGCCGACGGCGGCGTGACCCTCCCGCTCGACTGGGACGCGACGCTGGCGCGCTGGGGCCGCGACCAGGTGACCGGCGCGGCCGCGGGCTCGCCGACCTAAACGCTCCTTAGCGCCCTAGCGCCCCTCGGATACCCGCGTGATGTAGGTCAGCGCGACGAACGACCGGAACATCGCCAGCGGGTCGTCTCCGCCGATGCGCACCACCCGGACCCCGGTCCGTTCCACCCCCCGCACCCACGAGGCGACCTCGGCCATGTCCGCCGTCTGCATGTGCACCTCGAGGACGGCGGGCAGCGAGATGGCCGGGAGCCCGAGCACCGAGGGCTCGCCCGTGTCCTCGGGCACCGCGGTCCCCGCCGCGATGTCCCACACCTGCGATGGCCGGGCGGCCACCCGCTCGACCGCCCGCCGCGCCCCGTCCGCGATCAGCCCGCGGGCCGCCTCCGGGTGCAGGCTGGCCGCGCCGAACCTGGTGAACGACTCCTTGACCACCACGCGTTCGGCGTCGGGCAGGAACGGGCCGGCCTCCTCGATCGTCACCTGGTCCCCGGTGATCAGCCCGACCGGTGCCTGGCAGGCCAGTGCCACCAGCGCGTTGATCCCGCTCTCGCCGGTCCGCGCCCCGTTCAGCTCGACGTGCGAGATCACCGAGGGATTGTAGGTGTGCGACAGCACCGAGCTCTCGCCCGAGATCGACCCGTGGTAGCCGACCATGAATACCACGTCCGCGGTCGCGTCCAGCCCCTGCATCATGTACAGCGGCTTGTGCCGCCCCGACACGTAGGTCGCCTGCCCGTGCAGGCCGGCCGGGTCCAGGTTGTTCATGGTCCCGTGCGAGTCGTTGCAGACGATCTCGGTCGCCCCGCCCTCCAGCGCCCCGTCGATCGCCGCGTTGACCTCCCCGAGCAGCAGCCGCCGCCCCTCCTCGTACGGCTGCCCCGGCCCCCGGCACTGCGACCAGTCGACAACCCCGGCCACGCCCTCCATATCAAACGAGATAAAGACCTTCACAGCCCCATTTTCCCGAACGCCCCCAGTCCCCGCCCGCGAAAGCCCATCCCCGCCCCCGACCTCCCGCCCCGCCCCCGATTTGCCCCAAAATAACCCTTTCACGCACCCCGTCCGATTCAGTGAGAGTGGCGCTCTACTGGTTCTATCGGGCATAGCGGCACTCTCACTGACTAGCGAACTCGAGCCCAGCGCGGCGGCCGCTCCGCCCAAGAAACTAAGGGCCAGGGCAGCCGCCGCGACGATCAACCGCTTACGGCAGGCGGGCGGCGAGCGACCGCTTACGGCAGGCGGGCGGCGAGCGACGGGGTCGCCCCGCCGGCCGCCGCGGGCTGTGCCCCCAGCGCGAGCGTCCCGAAGTTGCCGTGGTGGAAGTCGAACAGGGTCATGAGGTCGCCGATGGCGGGCCGGTCCTTGGGCACGTAGACGCCCGGCGTCGCGTTCGGCAGGTTGTCCTCGCTGTAACTGGTGAGCGGGCTCAGGCCCCAGTTGGCCTCGATGAACTTCAGGATCGACACGTGGTCGGTGTAGGTGTGGTCCACGAACCCGGGCCTGGCGTACGGCGAGATGACCAGCATCGGCACCCGCGGCCCGTCGCCGAAGAAGCTGACCGGCTCGATGTAGCCCGAGTCGTAGTACCCGCCGCTCTCGTCGAAGGTCACGAAGATCGCCGTGGTCCGCCACAGGCTCGGGTTGGACTGCACCGCGGCAATGGCCCGGGCGGCGAAGCTCTCGAACGCCGCGAGCGTCGAGTACCCGGGATGTCCGTCATCGTCGCCGGGCTTGAGGAACGACACCGCGGGCAGCGTCCCGGAGGCCGCATCCGCGATGAACTGGTTGGAGTCGTGCTGGGTGTAGGACCGCAGCGTGGGGTTGGTCATGATCGACGCTGAGTACTGCATCGGGTCGCAGATCCCGCAGTAGTCCGGCGTCGGGTTCCCGTTGTTGTAGCCCTCGCCGAAGTACCCCCAGCTGATGCCGTGCTTCGACAGCGCGTCGCCGATCGTCACGTAGTCGGTCTTCTGCGGCGGCACGGTGTACGTCGAGGTGTCCAGGGTGCCGTTGGCGTTGTAGCCGGGGTTGTAGTTGTTCAGCAGGTAGTACCGGCCGGGCTGGCAGTTGTGTAGCACCTGGTAGGGCAGCGTGTCCAGGTAGCTGAAGATCGGGCCGACACCCGGCTGCGACGTGTCCGCGCACTCCGAATAGCTGCCGCCGTCACCGGTCACGGTGGCGCTGCCGTAGCCGTCCTGGGTGTAGTTGTTGTTGGTCCCGGTCTTGGGGTTGGGGTTCTCGATCTCCCCGGACGGCGGCGGGACCGCCTGGCCCGAGGAATTCTGGTACGACGCGGCGAACCCGGTGCCGAGCGCGATGTGGTTGGCGCCGGTCCCGCCCTGAACGGCCTGGTGATAGTTGTCGCTGATCGCGTAGTGCTCGGCCAGGTCACGCAGGATCGGGGCGTCGCCCTGGGCCATGTTGTAGAAGCCCATCTGCACGCCGCCCTGGTAGATCGGGGCGGGCGGGCTCGCGCCGTTGTCGTCCCCGGCCGTGTTGGTCGTCCAGGTGGCCAGCCGGTCGTGGTAGGCCGCGCTCTGCTGCCACATCTGGTAAAAGCGGTGGATCGGGTCGCCGACGTACGCGCCGAACAGCTCGCACTGCCCCGAGCTCGAGTACTCCTGGTGGCTGTCGAAGTACGGTACGTACTTGGTGATCTGGAACGGCCCGTTGGGCAGGTTGGCCGGGAACCGCGTGTCCGGGCTGTTGCCGGCCTGGCCGTCGCAGGCCTTCGGCACCGAGGTGGTGTTCGGCTGCGGAAGGGTGGTGTACGCGCTGGTGATCGTGGGCGTCAGGGAGTACTTGGTGGTGTCGCTCGCCTGCAGCTGGGAGGCGGCCGCGAAGTTCGGGCCGGGGCTGCCGTTCTTGGTCACGATCCCCTCGGACCGCAGGTTCAAGATGCGCTGGTGACCCGGCGGCTGGTAGGTCGCGAACACGTTGTCGAAGCTGTGGTTCTCGCCGATGATGACGACCACGTGCTTGATCGGCGTCGTCGTCCCGCCGCTGGTCAACGCCGCGCCGCTGGCCGTGCCGGCGACCGCGGTCGCGGCTGCGGCGCTGAGCGCGCTCGCGACCAGCCCGGCCGCCGCGACCACGGCAGCCTGCCTGATCAGTTTCAGATTCATCGGGTTCCCTTCGTGAGCTGAGCGGATACCGCGAATCGGCTGAGGGTTACCTCAGGCCAGCCTCAGCATCCGATCCGCATCCGTCGCCGAAAGGAACAAAAGGTAAAGACGTCGCAGCGGTTGTGATAACACCTACGACCAGGAACAGACAGGATCTAACAGCTGGCCGGGGAACAGCAGCGCGAGCTGGTGCGGGTAGCCGGCGATCAGCCGCAGCTCGTCGTCGGTCAGCGGCTTGCCGGTCGCCGACGCGCAGAGCTGGACCAGCGAGAACACCAGGTCCTCCTCGCCCGCGGCCACCGGCACGCCGAGCCCGTCCAGTACGTGCCTGAATCCCGCCTTGCCGCCGTACTCCCCGGTCAGCACGACCCGGCCCTCCCGCGTGTGCCAGTCGTCCGGGAACGGCCCGAGCACCGAGTCGTCGTACAGCTCGTAGTTGCCGCGGTCCTTCAGCGCCCCGTCGGCGTGAATCCCGGACTCGTGCGCGAACGCGTTACGCCCCACGCCCGGCCAGGCCGGCGGCAGCGGCTGCCCGAACGCGTACGCCGCCCACAGCCCGAACCGCCGCGCCCACGACAGGTCCAGCCGGTCGCCAACAGACACCGACTCGGATATTCCGAATCCGTACGAAAAGGCCAGGATGCAGGACAGCAGGTCGGCGTTGCCCGCCCGCTCGCCGATCCCGTTCACGCAGGTGTTCACCCACGCGTCCTGCCCGGCATCCAGGTCGCCGAGCGCGCCGGACACCGAGTTCGCCACGGCCATGCCCAGGTCGTTGTGGCAGTGCGTCTCGACCGGGATGCCGACCGCGGTGGCCAGCTTGGCGAACCGTTCCCTGATCCGCCCCGGCGAGTCCCCGCCGGTGGTGTCGCAGTACCGCACACGCGACGCTCCCGCCTCGCGCGCCGCGAGCGCGAACTCCAGCAGGTACCCGTCGTCGGTCCGCGACCCGTCCTCCGCGTTGACCCCGACCGTTTCCGCCCCGCCGCCCCTGGCCACCGCCACGGCGGCCGTCATCTCATCGATGATCGCCGCGCGGTCCAGCCTGCCCCGGAACTTGTGCGCGATCATCTGGTCCGACGTGGAGATCGACACGTTGTAATGCTTCAGGCCGAGTGGCACGGCGCGTTCCACGTCGGCCGGGACCGCCCGGCACCAGCCCGACAGCCGCAGGTCCCCGAACGCCCCCGCCTCGGCCAGCGCCACGCAGGCCCGCACGTACGGCACCTCGTGGAACAGGAACGGGAACCCGATCTCGGACTGCGCCACGCCCAGGCGCCCCAGGTAGTAGTTGACCATGACCTTGCCGAACTTCGACAGCCCGGTGCGTGCGGTCTGCACCCCGTCCCGGTTGGTCACGTCGAGGAAGTGAATTGATGGCATACGTCCAGATTGACAATATGATCAACCTCAGTCAACATTGATTAAAATCAATTATTCCGAACGGTCCTGGGTGCGCGCGCCGGCTACCTGCGCCGGAGCCTGCCAGCTTCGAGCGTCCGGGCCGGGGCCTCGAGCGTCAGGGCCAGGCTTCGAGCGTCAGGGCCGGGTAACCAGGCCCGGGAGCCGGCCGGCGACCAGGGACAGCAGGCGGATCAGCGCCGCCTCGTCCCCTCCCGGCCCGTCCTCAGCCGGCTCGGCGCCGTGGATGCTCACCGTCACGGTGCACCTGGCGGCGTACAGCACCGCGCTCTGGCCCGCAAGGTAGCCGTCGGCCACCCCGGGCACCGGCCGCGTGTACGGCATCTCCTCCGGCTGGCCGCCCGCCGGGCGCACCTCGATCCGCAGGATGGGCCGGGCGGCCGCGGCCGGCTGCCAGATCATCGCCCGGCCGACCGGGCTGGCCACGTGCTTGCCCCGCGCCTGGCGGCCGACCACCGCGCCCGCCTCGTCGGCGGTCACCAGGACGCCGGGGTCCGGGAGGCCGCCGGTAAGGGCCCGTTCCTGCTCGGCGGCCACCTCGGCCAGCGGCCGTGGGACGGCGGGCGGCTCCACCGGGTGGATGCTCACCTCCCGGTTGTACAGGTTCACCCGCGCACGCACGAACGTCCCCGGCTTCAGCAGCCGCCAGGCTCCGCCCGGCACCTGGAGGTCCCACGCCGTGGCGCGCACCCCGTCGTCGACCACGACGCGGTACTCATCGGGGCCCTCGTCGTTTTCGGTGAACGTCTGCCTGATCACCTGGCCGTCGAACTCGGCGAACCGGGGCACGAGCTTGCGCGCCGCCAAGACCGCGACGCCGACCAGGACGGCGCTCACGGCCAGGCCGATGACCCGCACGGCCAGCCAGCCCAGGTTGGCCACGAACAGGTAGATCACCCCGCCGAAGAAGGCGATCGGGCCGAAGATGATGGCCAGCATGAACGCGATGGCCCGCGGCCAGGGCCAGGCGTTCGACTCGATCGGGAGCTGCTGCCAGCTGCCCCGGTAGCTGGACCAGACCACGTTCTTTTCCGCCGCGGCGAAGACCGCCGTCACGCCGGGCGCCCGGCCCAGGGCCGCCGCGTAGGCCTGGAGCCGCGCTCCGCCATCCGCTGCGCGGCCCGGCGCGCCGCCGCCCCCCGTGCCGCGGCGCGCCGCGTCGGCCGCTGCGCCAGCCACTGCGCCGCGGCGCGCCGCGTCGGCCGCCGCGTGCCACCGGTCCAGCACCGCCCGGCCTGCCGCGCTGGGACGCCGGGTGACCCCCACGCCGGTGGTGACCAGGCCCAGCCCGAACCAGGACCCGCCACCGAAGGCCAGCGGATAGTGCTGATGGGCGCCGGCCAGCGCGAGGGCCAGCGCTCCGGCCGGGACCAGCAGCACCAGCCACAGCAGGCCGATCCGGCCCCCGGACAGGCGCGGCCTGGTCAGCCCGCGCTGGACCGCGTCGGCCGTGACCTCCTCGCGGAACGCCTTCATGAACGCCGGCTCGCCGCCCTCGAAGCTGTCCGACAGGGCCGGAGCCGGCACCTCGCCCCGGGCGCCCGCCCGCACCGCCACGTGCGCCATCACCCGCCGCTCGTACGGCGCGAGCGGCTCGGCGGGAGTCTCCGCGGGTACCACGCACATGACAGGGCTGGCCGGCCCGGGGGTACCGCTCAGCCGGAACCAGCCCCGGGCAGCCAGGTCCGCCAGCGTCACCCGGAACCCGTCCCTGTCCAGCCGCCCGGCCAGCAGGCTGACCACCGCGGGCGGCTCGGCGCTCGGCGGCGCGTTCTCGTCGGGCGACGGCTGGGACGCGGGCGGCAGGATCAGCAGCACCACGAACAGCAGCAGCCACCCCGCTACAGTCGCCGCGGCCACAGCAAACACGGCATCCCTCCCTGCGCGAACCAGACCCCTGGCCATTCATGAAACGGTCGCCCCGGCCGACCGGTTCAGGCCGCGGACCGCAGCAACGTTTGACATCGGGCCCGCTCTGATCAATATTGATGAAATTCAATACGAGGGGCCTACATGACCGACTTCCTGACCGCGGCGCAAGCCGCCCAGCGGCTCGGCGTCAAGCCCGCGACGCTCTACGCCTACGTCAGCCGCGGCGTGCTGAGCCGGGACAAGGCCGCCGACGGTCGGGGCAGCCTGTTCGACGCCGAGGAGGTCGAGCGGCTCGCCCGGCGCGGCCGTCCTCGCCGTCCGGCCGGAGCGGCGGACATCACGGTCGAGTCGGCGATCACCGAGATCACCGGCGACCGGCTGCGCTTCCGCGGGCATGACGCGCTGCGGCTCGCGGTGAGCCGCGGCTTCGAGGACGTCGCCGAACTGCTCTGGACCGGCGAGCTCCCGCCCGAGCGCGGCGCCCGGCCCGGGCCCTGGCGGGCCACCCCCGCCGCCCTGGCCGCGGGCCGCGCCGTGCAGGCCGCGCTGCCCGCCGGCACGCTGCCGCTCGAGCGGTTCCAGGTCATCGTCCCGGCCATGGCGGTCACGGATCCGCTGCGGCTGCAGCTAGACCCGCCGGCCGTGTTCGCGGGCGGCCGCAGCATCATCGCCGGCATGGTGGATTGCCTGCCCGTGCTCGCAAGCCGCGCCCCGGCTGGCCCCGGTCCTGCTGCCCCGGCCCTGGTGCCCCGGCCCTGTCGGCCCTCCCGGCCCGCGCCGACGACCCCCGCGCCGGACCAGCCGATCGCGGACCGGCTGTGGTCGCGGCTGTGCGACCGGCAGCCGACCCCCGGGCTGCGGCGCGCCCTTTCTGCGGCCCTGGTGCTGCTGGCCGACCATGAGCTGGCCGCGTCCACGCTGGCCGCGCGGGTCGCCGCGTCGGTCCGGGCCGACCCGTACGCGGTGGTCTCGACCGGGCTGGGCGTGATGAGCGGCACCCTGCACGGCGCGGCCTCGCTCGGCACGGAAACGATGCTCGCCGCGGCCACCCGCCCGGAGGACGTCCCCCGGGTGGTAGGCGAACTGCTGCGGCGGGGGGAGAAGGTGCCCGGGTTCGGCCATCTCGTGTACCGGGCCGGCGACCCGCGCGCCACCTTGCTGCTCGACCTGGTACGGCGCGCCGCGCCGAAGTCGGCGCAGCTCGCGGTGGCCGAGGCCGTCCTGGCCGAGGTCCGCCGGAAGTCCCTGCCCGAGCCGAACATAGACTTCGCCATCGCCACCATGGCCCGGGTCGCGGGCATGATCAGGGGCTCCGGAGAGGCGGTCTTCGCGGTGGCGCGGACCGCGGGCTGGATTGCCCACGCCCTGGAGGCCTACGCGGGTCCCGGGCCGCTGCGCCTGCGCGCCGTCTATACCGGGCAAACCCGAGATTCCCGGGCCGCGGCCGCAGCGCCACGGGCCGCCCGCGCGTCCCTTTAGCGTGGAGACCGAGGATGTCATCCGCAGCCCGGGCACCCCGCCCGACCGGGCCAGCCCCGGCGCGGAGCCCGCGCGCTCGGTGACCGAGCTATTCCGGGATCACCACCTGGAACTGGTCCGGCTCGCGCTGCTCATGGTCAGCGACCTGGCCACGGCCGAGGACGTGGTGCAGGACGCTTTCGAGCAGCTGCACCGCCGCTGGCGCGGCCTGCGCCAGCAGTCCAGCGCCCTGGATTACGCGCGGTCCGCCGTGCTGAACGGCTGCCGGTCCGTGCTGCGCCGCCGCCTGGTCGCGCGCAGGCACGAGGCCCGGGTGGCCGGGCCCGCACCGCACGAGGCCGACGCGGCGGTCGCGCTCGAGCAGCGCACCGAGCTCATCAATGCGTTCCGTTCGCTGCCCCGGCGCCAGCGTGAGGTGCTCGCGCTCCGCTACTACCTGGACATGA
The DNA here is from genome assembly GCA_963705835.1 of uncultured Actinomycetes bacterium. Taxonomy (GTDB): domain Bacteria; phylum Actinomycetota; class Actinomycetes; order Streptosporangiales; family Streptosporangiaceae; genus Palsa-504. The sequence continues at coordinate 40,665 of CAVPLC010000080.1, read as the reverse complement.
GCGTGGCCGACGTGGCGGCCACGCTGCGGATCAGCGAGGGTGCCGTCCGGTCCACCGCCTCCCGCGGCCTGGCCGCGCTGGCCCGCGTCCTGCCGCCGCCCGCCTCACCGAAGGAGCCGTAGCCATGCCCGCCGTCGAGGATCAGCTGCGCGCAGAGCTCACCCGCGTGGCCGAAACCGTCCAGCCGGGACAGCTGCGCCCGCTCCGCGAGCCCGCTCGCGGGCCCGGCGGGCGCCGCCGCCTGCTCCCGGTGGTCGCCGCGGCCGCGGCGACCGTCGTCACGATCGTGGCCGCCGTGCTGGCCAGCGCGCCGTCCGGCCAGCGCGGGTTCGCGGCGCCCCGGCCCGGCCCGGCGGCCATGCCCCGCTACTACGTCACGGTGGCCAGGACCTCCGCCGGGCTGGAAGCGGTGGTGCGCGACTCCGCTCACGGCGCTGTGACTGGATCGGTTCGGCTGCCGGGTACCTTTGCCGCCGCAGGACAGTCCGTCACCGCCACGCAAGACGGCCGCACGTTCGCCATCGCCGCCAACCTGATCGACGCGAGCACTCTCCCCGGCACGGTCGCGATGCTGTACTTCTGGCTGCCCGTCTCCGCTGACGGCCATCCGGGAACCCCGGCTGAGCTGCCCGTGGGTACCGGCAACGGCGAGCCGCTGAGAGGAATGGCGCTGTCTCCCGACGGCACCATGCTGGCCCTATCCCTCGAGCGCTTCGGGCTCATCACGAGCACCGCGCCCCACGGCGACGTCGAGGTCATCGACCTCGCCACGGGCAAGACCCGGACCTGGACCGGGCATAGCGCGCCCGGAGTACTTCCCGGGGGCGCCCACATGGGGCAAGGACGGCCGGACTCTGACCTTCACCTGGTGGCGCGTCACCTCGCAGACCACCGGCGCGGCCGTCATCACCGGGGTACGCGAGCTCGACACCGCCGCACCCGGCGGCAACCTGCTGGCCTCCCGGCTGACCGGTTTCCGGACGGCCACCGAGGACCTCCAGTCGGCCGTGATCACGTCCGGTGGCCGCGGCATCGTCGCGTCGTCCTGCCGCGGCGGCGATCACGGCACCGCGGTGGCCGAGGTCGTGGAGTTGTCCGCGGCCGACGGCCAGCTGGTCCGCGTGCTGCGGACGCAGACCACCAGGTTCCCGAACGCGACCGACGAACAGAACGCGCTCGACGAGAGCTGCGCCGTGCTGTCCGCGGACGCCAGCGGGCAGCACGTGCTGGTGCAGGCCTTCAGCTTCGGCCGGATCGACAACGGCGTCTTCACCGCCCTGCCCGGCGCCCCGCCATCCAGCGTGCCGTTCGCCGCCGCGGCCTGGTAACACCCCGGTGGCGCCGTCGGTGCGCTCGCGCAGCAGGTCGGCGTGACCCAGGTGGCGGGCGTACTCCTCGATCATGTGCAGGTAGATCAGGCGCAGCGACACGGGCTCGCCGTTGTGCACGAACGTGTCGTCCAGGGACGCGTGGGCCACCGCCGCGTCGGCCAGCTTGAATTCCTCGGTCAGCCGGGCGTAGTCGGCCGCCGCCCGGGCCGGGTCGCCGCGCTCGAAATCGGCGGCCCTGTCGCCGCCGAACAGGTCCTCGACCGGCTCGCCCGCGAACCGCTGCCGGAACCAGGTGCGCTCCACCTTGGTCATGTGCCGTATAAGCCCGAGCAGGGACAGGCCCGACGGCGGGACGGTCCGCTCGGCAAGCTGCTCGCCGGTCAGGCCCGCGCACTTGTAAAGCAGCGTGGCGCGGTGCCAGTCGAGGAACGCCTGCAGTATCGGGCGTTCGGGGCCGGTCAGCGGCCCTTCCGACCGCTCCACGTCTGGGGCTTTCCATGTCACGGCGCCCATCTTCCCACGCCCGCGGACCCGGACCGGCCAGGGACAGCCCGCGCGAGTCCCGCCCGCGGGTTCCTGCCCTGGGTCAGCCGAGCCGGGCCAGCCGCTCGGGGTCGGCCAGCACGTCGATCGCCGTGATCTTGCCGCCGGAGATGGTGAAGCTGAGCCCCCCGCCAAGGTAACGCCGACACGGTCATCTCACGGTGATCGGTCCGTTTCTTTCTTCGAACTAGCGCCAGCACCTGGGGCTGAGGCATGATCATCTCATGGCGGTGTCCCTGTTCAAGTACCAGCCGCAGCGCTGCCCGTTCGGCCATCCGCTCTGGCCCGGCCTGGCCCTGGTCGGCTGGAAGCCCTGCATCTGCGCGCCGGCCAGGGAAGGCGCCGCACGCGGTGAGGGCATGGGCCACCTGTGGGTGTCCTGCCAGACGTGCCACGCCGAGTTCTGGGACGCGACGTTCTACGAACCACCGCACGATATCCGCTGCCATCAGGCCGGCCCCTGGCGCGGCTGACCGGCTCGGCTCGTTCCCTGGCCCGCTACCTGCGAAGGGCCGGACGCTCCGGCGGGCGCGTGGTGATCTCCACGGCGCCCTTGTAGGCCAGTCCGCGCACGTGAATCACTGGCGCGTCCGCCGCCAGCCGGTAGCCGGGATCCTCCTCGTCCGCCGCGCCCTGGGTCACGCCCAACCCGGTCATCTCCACCCGCACGCTCGGCGGCACCAGGATCGTCACCCGTGACTTGTAGGCCACCGTGACGAACGTGGTGACCGGCCCGCTGAGCTCGGCCGCCCGCAGGTCGAGCCACCCGTCGCCCTTGTACACCACCGTGGTGTACCGGTCGGGCACCCGCCACCGCCCGGCCCGCCGCACCGAACTCTTCAGCGCGATCGCGAACCGCCCCGGCCCCGGGCTCACCGCCGGCGCCCCGCCCGGTGCCGCCGCCGCGGGCAGGTCGGTGAGCAGCACGTCCAGATCGGCGTGCGTCCGCGCGGTCAGCGCCGCCCGCATCCGCTCATCGAACTCGGCGTCGTCCAGCCTCCCCTCGGCGAACGCCTGCTGCACCCGCTGCAGGACCGCATCCCTCTCCCGATCCGAAGCCCGCGTCGCCGGAGCCCGCTCCGTCCCGACGGGTAGCCCCCCGCCACCCCGCGCACCGACGGGGCTCCCCGCAACCCCCGGGCTCCCCGCAACCCCCGGGCTCCCCGCAACCCCCGGGCTCGCTGCGCTCTCCGGGCTCGCTAGACCCTCCTGCCCCTCCAGCTCCTCTACGCTTTCCGGGCCCCCGTTTGTCGTGTCCATCGTCTTCCCTTCCAGATGTATTCGCTGAACGCGATGTATCGTAACCCAGCTGACTCTCGTGCCGCTTGTCTGAGTACCCTCGAGCATGACCTCAGCCGACCACGTCGAGTACCGGAGGTTCGTCCCGGCCGAGGCGGACCTACTCGCGGAGTTCCTCACCACCGAGGACTGGCCCTACCACGGGACCAGGGCGCGACATGGCCCACATCCGGCAGGACGCGGCAGCCGGACGCTACTCATGAACGCGCCTGGGCCGTCAGTTTAAGTTGAGCGAAATTCGCTCAGAATACTTGAGTCATATTCAGAAATTTCTATGGCGGGCGTGCTGAGCCGGGCTTGCCGCAGCTTTCCGCCCTATCAACCCCGTGACTTGAGTCATATATGCTCAACTTTCCTTAGTACCGAGGATGGTGCTCCTCGGGCCGGGCTGTCATGATCCTGTGCCGTGAGGCGCGAGTGGCTACAGAGCAGGGTCGGCATCCTGGCGGAGCGGAACTTCCGCCGCTTCTACACCGGCTACGTGACCTCCCTGCTCGGCTCGTCGATGTCCAGCGTGGCGATCGCCTGGGCCGTGCTGGACAGCGGAGCCAGCGCGACCAGCCTGGGGTTCGTGTTCGCGGCCAACGTCGTACCCCAGGTCCTGCTGATGCCGCTGGCCGGGGCGATCGCCGACCGGCTCGGGCGGCGCCGGGTGATGCTCGCCGCAGACCTGCTCCGCTGCGGCGCGCAGGCCTCGATGGCGGCGGCGCTGTTCGCCGGCCGCCCGGCGCTGTGGCTATTCGTCCTGCTCGCATGGCTGGAAGGCACGGGGACCGCGTTCTTCACGCCCGCCCTGAACGCGCTGACCGTCGAGATCGCCCCGTCCGAGCAGCTCGCCAACGCCAACGCGCTGTACGGCCTGGCCGGCTCGGCCACCAGGATCGCCGGCCCCGCGCTGGGCGGGATCCTGGTCGCCTTCGCCGGGCCGGCCGTGGTGGTGGCCGCGGACGCGGCGTCCTTCGCCGTCAGCGTGCTCGCGCTGAGCGTGCTCCAGATACCCGGGACCGCGCCCGGCCGGGCCAGCGCACCGGGACCGGCGGCGCGCCGCACGCTCCGCGGGGACATGGCCGAGGGCTGGGCGGACTTCCGGTCCCGAACCTGGCTATGGGTGGTCAGCGTGCAGTTCGCGTTCTTCAACCTGATCACCTGGGCGCCCTGGATGCTGCTCGGGCCGGTCATGGGTCATGAGTACCTCGGCGGCGCCGCGGTGTGGGGCGCGATCATGGCGGTCCAGGGCGCGGGCGCGATCGCGGCCGGGCTGGGCTCGCTGGGCCGCAGGCCCCGGCGCCCCATGGTGATCGCCACCGTCGGCACGTTCTGTTACGCGCTGCCCGACATCCCCATGGCGCTGCACGCGGCCGCTCCCTGGGTGGCCGCGGCCGCCTTCTGCTGCGGCGCGGGCTCGGCGGTGTTCAGTACCTTCTCCAGCACGGCCACCCAGCAGCAGGTGCCGCCCGAACTGCTGGCCAGGGTCAACTCGCTCACGCTCTTCCCCGCCTACGGCATCGGGGTGATCGGGTACGCGATCGACGGCCCGCTGGCCTCCGTGCTCGGCGCCGGGGCCGTCTTCGGGATCGGGGCCGTCTACGGGCTGCTGAGCAGCGCGGTCGTGCTGGCCGTCCCGGACGTCCGCGCGGTCCGCTGGCGCGACCGGAGCCCGGAACGCACCGAGACGGCGCAGGCCCCCCGCTGACCCGCATCCGCTAGCATGCGCTCATGCGTGGCCGGCCATCGCAACCTGTGGTGGGGAACCGCCATCGAAGCGCCGGACCCGGCGGCACTGGCCGCCTTCTACTCGGAGTTGCTCGGCTGGCCGGTGGCGCACCAGGAGCCGGGCACGGCCATCCTCAAGCCCCCCCAGGACTCGGTCTACGTGGTCTTCCAGCTCGCCGAGGACTACGTGCCGCCGGTCTGGCCACCCGTCGCCGGCGAGCAGCGCACGATGATGCACCTCGACGTCGAGGTCGAGGACCTCGACGCTGCCGTCGCCGACGCCGTGGCCCTTGGCGCTCGGGTCGCCGGCTTCCAGCCGCGGGACAATGTCCGGGTCCTCCTGGATCCGGCCGGGCACCCGTTCTGCCTGTGCCGCGACGAACAAGCCTGACTCCGGTCTAGTCGTCGAAGTAATGGCCCTTGTCGAGGTCCGCGATGAGCGCGGGCTGGACCGGCGGCCATCCCAGCAGCTCGCGGGTCAGCGTGCTCGAGGCCGGGGCGTCGAGCGTGACGAAGCGGCGAGCCGGTGACCTCATGCCCGGCGTCGAGCAGGGATAAGCGTCTCGGCCTAGTGTTTCCTTGCTGCCGACCGCAGGGCGGCGAAGGCGGCCAGCCGCGCGACCACGGTGATGACGACCGCCACCGGCAGCACCTGGGCCACGTCCGCCGCGGGCGCGAAGGCCACGATGGCGATGGCCACGGCGACACCGCCCACGGCCAGGGCGAGCGCCGCCGCCACCCGCGGAGCGCGCAGGGTCCTGCGCACCATCAGCCGCGCCTCCCGCGGCAGCCGCAGCATCATCCAGGCGAAGCAGGCGACGGTGGTGACGCCGAGCGCCCCCAGGCCGATCACGAACGGGAACCTGTCGATGTGGGTGGTCGCGGGCACCCAGATCAGGACCAGCGCGATCAGCGTGAACACGTAGATCGTTCTCGACACCGTGCGCAGGATCACCACGTCGATGTTCCTGCTGTAGATGCGCTCGTCCGGGGTGGCGCGGGCGGCGCTGATGAAGTGCCGGATCGCGCCGGCCGCGTCGTGCCGCCTGAGCCTGATCCGGCCCAGCTCGTTCATGGCCCCGCTATGGGACGGATCGAGGGCGAGGGCGCGTTCCTGGTACTCGCGCGCGTCCCCCAGCTCGCCGCGCGCCAGGCTCACCTTGCCGGACAGGAAGTGGACGTCCGGCTCGTTCGGGGCCAGCGCGCGAGCGCGGGCCGCCGCGTCGGTGGCCGCGTCCAGCCGCTGGGCGGCCAGGGCCGCCTGGGCCACGCAGACGTGCGTCTGCCAGTACCCGGGCGCGAGCCGGCACGCCTCGTACGCCGCGCGCAGCGCGTCGGAGTAGTTGCCCAGGTGCACCAGGGCGTTGCTGGCCAGGCGGTGCGGCCACTCGTCAGCGGGATCGAGGGCCACCGCCCGGTTGGTCACCTCGACCGCCTCGTGATAGCGGTCCGCGCCGAGGTGCGCCCGGGCCATCAGGCACCAGGCCCGGCTGCTCTCGGGCTCGGCCGCCACGATCCGGGCCAGCAGCTCCGACGCCTCGTCGAAGCGCTTGACGTCGAGCATCGCGGACGCGCGCGCCAGCTCCTGCCGCAGCTCGATCATTGGCCCCCTCGGGGGGTTGCGGGGGGTCGTCCCCCCTGGCAAGCAGAGCTCACAGCAGGCGGCGCTTGCGGAGGTAAGCAGCCAGGTCGTCGTAGCTGCCGCCCTCGTTGGCGAACAGCGCGACGTTGCGGGCCACGTCGAACCAGGAGGCCAGCGAGGGCTTGACCTCGGCGATGGCCGCCTCCAGATCCGGCGTGCCGATCATCCGCGCCTCGCCGAGGCGCACCGAGTCCATCAGGGCCCGCTCAGCGGCCGTCTCGCAGATGTGCGCGATGTCGGCGCCGGAGTACCCGTCGGTCTGCTTGGCCAGCTTGGCCAGGTCGATGCCGGCCACCGGGCGGTCCTTCAGGTGGTACCGGAACACCCCCTCCCGGGCCGCCGCGTCCGGCGGCAGCACCAGCAGCGTCCGGTCGAACCGGCCGGGCCTGCGCAGCGCGCTGTCCACGTCCCACGGGTGGTTGGTGGCGGCCAGCAGGAAGACGCCCTCGTTGTTGCCCGAGACGTCGTCCAGCTCCAGGAGCAGCTGGTTGACCGCGCTGCGCATCGGGGTGTGCCGCAGCTGCGAGCGCTTCTGCCCGATCGCGTCGACCTCGTCCAGGAACAGCACGCAGGGCGCGTTACGCCGGGCGATCTCGAACAGCTCGTGGATGTTCCGCTCGCTCTGCCCCACGAACATGTCGATGATGTCCGCGAACGAAACCGCGATGAACTTGGCGCCGAGCTCGCCCGCCACCGCGCGGGCGATGAACGTCTTGCCGCAGCCGGGCGGCCCGTACAGCAGCAGCCCGCCGCGCAGCGACTTGCCGTACAGCCGGCGCAGGTCCGGGTTGCGCATCGGGGCCAGGAACGCCGCCTCCAGGCGCTGCTTGACCTCGGTCATCCCGGCCACGTCGGCGAGCGTGAGGCCGGCGTGCTCGGCGTCGTAGGCGTCCGCCTCCTCGATGCCGACCGAGTCCGCTTCACCCTCGCCGATGAACATGGCGGGCAGCACGTCGCGCAGTTCATCCTCGGCCTGCGACCAGTCATACTGCGGCGCCTTGCCCGGCTCGTGCGCCGGGTCGGGCTGCGGCGGGCCCGGCACGGGAGGAAGCACGCCGGACCGTTCGGCCGAAAAATCATGAAGGCCGGCCGGCGCGGCGGGAGGCTGGCCCGCGGCCGGTGCCGAGTCCGGCGCGGGGCCGACACCGGGGTCGCGGAGCAGGCCGAGAGCCTGGGCGTGGCCCGGATCGCGCTGCAGGACGGCGCCGAGGTGCCTGACCGCCTCGTCGCGGCGGCCTGCGCGCAGCAGCATCGTCGCCAGGTGCAGGCGGAGCGGCACGTCGTCGGGCATCGCGTCGACCGCCTTGCGCAGGCTGTCGAGCACGGTCGGGTCAGGTTCCATGCATCCGTCCGGATCGTTTCGCGCCTCTGGCTCGCTTATAGCCTAGTGCGGAGCCGCCCGGCCCCGGGCCCGCCGCAGCCGCCGCCGGTCAGGTCCACAGCGAGGTCACGGCGACGCCCAGGTCGGCCAGCAGGCGCCGCAGCAGCGGCAGCGAGACGCCGAGCACGTTGCCGTGATCGCCGTCGATCCCCTCCACGAACCAGCCGCCCCGCCCGTCCAGCGTGAATGCCCCGGCCACCGCGAGCGGCTCGCCGGAGGCCACGTAGGCGGCGAGCTCCTCCTCCGACGGCGTCCCGAACCGCACCGTGGTCGCCGCCACCGCCGCGGCCTGCTGCCCGGTGGCGGCGTTGATCACGCAGTGCCCGGTGACCAGCGTGCCCGTCCGCCCGGACATCTCCCGCCAGCGGGCCGTCGCCTCCTGGGCTGAGCGCGGCTTGCCCAGCGCGCGCCCGTCCAGGTCGAGCAGCGAGTCGCAGCCGATAACCAGCCCGTCCCGGCGCCCGGCCGCCGCCGCGGCCGCCTTCGCGTTCGCGAGCAGCCCCGCCAGTTCGGCCGGGCTCCCGGCCGTGAACGTGCTCTCGTCCACCCCGCTGACCACGACTTCCGGATCCAGCCCAGCCGCGCGCAGCACCCCCAGCCGCGTCCCCGAACCCGACGCCAGCACGATCGCCATCACGCCCCCCGACCCTACCGGCCCCCCGAGGCCAGGCCGCCTCCCGCGTTCCCGACCCCAAGCCCGCCCGCGTCCCGCGCGCTCCCGCGTCGGGGCAGGTTCGGCACAGCCGGGAGCCCGCCGGGTAGGGTGCAGGCGTGATGGAGACGACCACGCTGGGGCGCGGCGGGCCGGTGGTATCCCGGGCCGGGCTCGGCCTGATGGGCATGTCGGGCATCTACGGGCAGGCCGACGACCACGAGAGCCTGGCCACGATCCGGGCCGCGATCGACGCCGGGATCACGCTGCTCGACACCGGCGACTTCTACGGAATGGGTCACAACGAGCTGCTGCTCCGGGACGCGTTGCACGGCAGCGGGATGCGCAGGGACCAGGTCTTCATCCAGGTCAAGTTCGGCGGCCAGCGCGACCCGTCGGGCGCCTTCGTGGGCCACGACGCCAGCCCGAACGCCGTAAAGACCTCGCTGGCCTACACGCTGACCCGGCTGGACACGGACTACGTCGACCTGTACCAGCCGGCCCGGCTCGACCCGCGGGTCCCGATCGAGGACACGGTCGGGGCGGTCGCGGAGATGATCAAGGCGGGATACGTCCGCTACCTCGGCCTGTCCGAGGTCGGGGTGGACACCATCCGCCGGGCGCACGCCGTCCACCCCGTGTCCGCGCTGCAGATCGAGTATTCGCTGATGAGCCGGGGGATCGAAAAGAAGATCCTGCCCGCCCTGCGCGAGCTCGGCATCGGCGTCACCGCCTACGGGATCCTGTCCCGCGGCCTGCTCAGCAGCGGCACCGCGCGACTCGCAGAAGGCGACCCTCGCGCCCGCTTCCCGAGGTTCCGCGGCGAGAACCACGAGCGGAACCTCGAGCTGCTCGCCGGGCTGGAGGCCATCGCCGAGGACAAGGGGGTGACCGCCGCGCAGCTCGCCATCGCCTGGGTGGCCTCCCGCGGCGACGACATCATCCCGCTGATCGGGACCAAGCGCCGCGACCGCCTCGCCGAGGCCCTGCGCGCCCTGGAAGACCTGACGCTCAGCGCCGACGAACTCGCCGCGATCGAGGCCGCCGTACCCGCCGAGGCGGTCGCCGGCGACCGCTACGAAGCCGCGCAGGTCGCCATGCTCGACAGCGAGCGCTGAACTCCAGCGCCAATCCGCCAACCCCGCCAACCCGCCAACCCCGGCCAACCCGGGCGAACGCTCAGCTGCGGTACTCCGCGGCCAGCTCCCGCAGCCGGGCGTGCGCGCCGGCCATAACAGTGTCGGCCATGGCAGCGCCGGCCATGGCAGCGCCGGCCACGGCAGCGCCGGCCGAACCCAGGTAGCGCTTGGCGATCTTGGCCACCGACGTGTAGTTGGTGTCGCAGACGTTGGCCAGCGGCGACTCCACCGCCTGAGTGACGAGCTGGTACGCGTCCAGAAGGTCGATCCCGCACAGCGACGCGACCCAGGTGACCATGTCGTGCTGCGCGATGCGGAACGCGTCCTCCAGCGGCCGCGCCGAGCCGGCCGACATGATGTGCGTGTCCGACTCCAGCCGGGGCCACGGGCACGGCACGCCCTTAATAAGGTCCACCACCATGACGGTGTTCATCGCGCACTCGACCGCGACCCCGCAGGTCTCGCCCTCGCCCTGGCGGGCGTGCCCGTCGCCCAGCGAGAGCAGGGCACCGGGTACGTTGACGCCCAGGTAGCAGGTGACGCCCGCCCGCATCTCCGGCGTGTCCATGTTCCCGCCGAACGCGTCTGGTACCAGCGCGCTGCGCACCTCCAGGTTCGCCGGGGCCACGCCCACCGTGCCGTGCATCGGGTCCATCGGCAGGTCCACCGAGAACGACCCGCGCCGAGCGGAGAACCGGCAGGTCCGCGCGGCGGCGTCGAGCTGCCACAGCCACACCACCTCGGGCAGCGGCTCGTGCAGCAGCGCGGTGAGGTGGGTACCAGTCAAGGCCCCGAACAGCGGCACGGTCGTCGACGCCGCCCACGAGCGGGCCGGCTCGATCGACACGAAGTGCACGGCCACCGTGTCGCCTGGTGAGGCGCCCTCGATGTAGAACGGCCCGGTCTGCGGGTTGAGGAACGGGAACTCGCACACCTGCGAGACCAGATCGGTCTCGGCGCGCACCCGCCCGGCGAAGCAGTCCTCGGTGTACACCTCCAGCACGGCGGGCGTCCGGATCCGCATCACCGGAGCCGCCCCGCCGAACGTCCACGCGTACTGCTCGGGCGAGGGCCGGAACGTGATCACCTCGAGGTCGCTCACGGACCCACCTCCGCGACAGGCTCCAGTTCGGGCGCGTCAATGTGCACCAGGCCTACCTCGGTGACCCGTTCGGGGTGCCGGGCGTACAGGTAGATCAGGTAGATCACGCCGACGAACATGAACCCGGCCACGCCCGGTCCCATATACGACGACGGAGCGGTCAGCGGGGACACGAAGGAGAACGCCCGGATCCCGGCCGAGGTCAGCCAGGCCGGGACGAACGCGGCGATCCCGGCCAGCGGGATGATCAGGTGCAGCAGCGGATTCCAGCGACGCTCAGGCCCCCGCCGCGAGGCCGAGGCGAAGTACCCGATGCACGCCGCGTTGACCACGATGTACACCGCGACCAGGACGATCACGATCCCGGTGCCGACCATCGCGAACGCGTTCGTCGGGTTGTAGGCCAGGCCGAGCCCGAGCGTGACCGCCACGGTAACTGCGAACGTAATCAGAATGGCCACCACCGGGGAGCGGTGCCGGCGGTGCACGACCGCCACGAAGTGAGGGAACGCCCCGATCCGGCCCATCGCGTAGCCTGTCCGGCTGGCCACGTTGAATCCGGCGTTGGCGTTCGCCACCGTCGAGTTGACGATGGCCAGGAACACGAAGAACCAGAACAGCCCGTACAGGTTGCGCGCCATCCCCTCCCACGACGCCGGGCCCGAACTGCCGAACCCGGAGAACCCGGACGGCCCGAAGGCCACCGACGCCGCGTAGGTGGTGAACACGTAGAGCGCGCCGATGCCCAGCGTGGCCAGCAGCACGGCCCGCGGGATGGTGCGCCGCGGGTCCCGTGCCTCCTCGGCCAGCGGTGCCGCGCCCTCGAACCCGCCGAACGCCAGCACCGAGTACACCGACCCCGCGATGACCCCGGAGACGCCGTGGAACCCCTTCGGGGTGTACTTGGTGGTGAACACCGAGGCCGTGTTGGCGTGCCCGGCGTGTACCACGAAGAACACGGCGAGCACGAGAAAGACGGCGATCTCGGTGACGCCCAGTATGGTGCCGAGCCGCGCCGAGGTCCTGATCCCGTAGAAGCCCGCGGCCAGCACGATCACCGCGCCGGCCAGCGACCACGGCCACCACAGGTTGGCGGGGTATCCGTGGAAGTCGGAGTTGATCGTGCTGGCCGTGGTGAAGCCGAGCTGCAGCAGCACGAGCGGCGCGATCAGCAACCCGACCAGCACGTAGCCCCACGCGGTCAGGAACCCCAGCGCGGGGTGCAGGCCCCGGGCCGTGTACGTGGCCAGCGACCCGGCCGAGGGCAGCTCGCGGGCCAGCAGGCCGATGCACGAGGCCGAGAGCAGGCAGGCGACGAGCGCCAGCAGCACCGACAGGGGGAGCGCCCCGCCCGCGTACAGCGCGCCGGCCGGGATGGAGGCCGCGATGGCCGCGCCGGGCGCCATGTCCGTGATCGACTGGAACAGCACCTCGCGCAGCCCGATCGCGTCACGACGCAACCCTGGCGCTGACCCCCCTGGCGCTGACCCCGCTGCTACTGATCCCGGGACGGCGTTGTCCATGGCGTCATGATCGCATGGACAATTCCTCTCGCACAGGTGTGACCTGGGCCCTCCCGGAAGATTTACCAGACCGTAGCCCACGAATCAGGCGCTGCATCCCCAGCACCATGACCACCAGCAATCCCGCCACAATCCCGTCGAGCCAGAAGTGATTAGCCGTCACTACCACCACCAGCGTCGTGAGCAGCGGATAGCCGGCCGCCAGCCATCTCCACCGGCTCCGCGACACCGTGATCACCGCGATGGCGATGATCAGCGCCCAGCCGACGTGCACCGACGGCATGGCCGACAGTTCGTCCGCGTCGAAACCGCCGTGCCAGGAGTACACCGACTGGCCGTACTCCAGGGCGGTGTCCACCATCCCGGAGGCCGGCAGCATCCGCGGCGGCGCCACCGGGATGAACTGGATCGCCAAGCTGATCAAGGTGAACAGGGCCACGGTGGTCCTGATCTGCGGGTACCGGTCACGGTGCGCGACATACAGCCAGATCAGGCAGGCCCCGAGGACGGGGAAGTGCAGGACGTCGTAGTACAGGTTGAACGCCTGCATGATCAGCGGGTGCGGCAGGAACAGCCGCTGCACGCTGGTCTCGCTGGGCAGGCGCACCAGACGTTCGGCGTGCCAGAGCCAGCGGGCCCTGGGTAGCGCGCCGGCCGGGCTCATCACCGTGAACGACCCGGCGAACTGCCACAACCCGTACAGCGCGAAAAGCAGCGCGGCCTCCCAGGCCAGCGCCGCCCCCGCGGTCCAGCCCCGGGCCAGCGCCCGGAAGCGGCCCGCGCACCGGATGCCAGCCGACACCACCGCGAGGAAGGCCGCACTGGCCACCGCGTACGGCCAGGAAAGCATCAGGTGCGGCACAGCCGAGCCCCCGAGACGTCAGCGCGAACCGAGATATACGGGGTAACCGGAGGCGGACCCCGTTTAGTTCCTGTTCGGCCCCGCGCCGCCCGATGGCCACCGACACGCTAACCGCGTGAGCGCCGCAGCCTCACATCATGCCGTTGCGGCTGAGCCCCGAGGGGTCGGGCTCGGCCTCCGGCAGCGACACGTCGCCGGTCACGTCCGCGGCCAGCCGCACCCGGTCGCCGTCGACCAGGCGGACCTCGGCGCCGGGCAGCACCCGGTCGTCGTTCACGAAGGTGCCGTTGGTCGAGTTCTCGTCCGTGATCGAGGCGTGCCCCGAATCATCGACCTGCACGGTGGCGTGCCGCCGGGAGACGTTGTCGAAGTGAGCGAACGCGGCGGCCACGAGCGACTCGGCGGGGTCGCGGCCGAGCAGGACCGAGGTGCCCGCGGGGATGTCCACGTTGCCGGTGGGGAACGTGATCCTCAGCACAACGGGCGAAATGCGCCGCCGCCGCCCGGTCGGCAGCGGCTCCCCACACGTGGCGCAGACCACGTCCGCCGCGTCCGATACCGGGGTGCCGCAGCGCGGGCAGCTGGCCAGCGGGTCGCCGGCCGCGATGAACTTCTGCGAAATGGTCGGCGTCAGCAGGTCTTCGTCGGGCCCGCTGGAATGCGGCAGGTTGGCGCCGCACCGGAAGCAGATCAGGTCCTCCTGCTGGACCTTCACGCCACAGTCTGGGCAGCTCAGGCTGGCCATGGCCTCGCTCTCGTGTAAGGGTACTGGCCACGTTAGACTACCGCCGCCGCGGAGGAATTCGCAGCGCGGTGTGCGAAGGTGGTCTCATGGTCAGTTACCAGCTCGCGCCGGAGCAGCAGGACCTGCGGGACTCCGTCGCCCAGTTCGCCCGCGAGGTCGTCGCGCCGGTCATCGCCGGCTACTACGAGCGCGGCGAGTTCCCCTACGACATCGTGGCCAGTATGGGCAAGCTCGGCCTGTTCGGCCTGCCGTTCCCCGAAGAGTACGGCGGCATGGGCGGCGACTACTTCGCGCTCTGCCTGGCCCTGGAGGAACTGGCCCGGGTCGACTCGTCGGTCGCGATCACCCTGGAGGCCGGGGTGTCGCTCGGCGCGATGCCGATCTACCGGTTCGGCCGCGAGGACCAGCGCCGCAGGTGGCTGCCTGACCTGTGCGCGGGGGAGCGGCTGGCCGCCTTCGGCCTGACCGAGCCGGGCGGCGGCTCTGACATCCCCGGCGGCATGCGGACCACGGGCCGCCTAGAGAAGGGGGAAGGGGAGGTGGGCGGGCACTGGGTGGTGGACGGGAGCAAGGCCTTCATCACCAACGCGGGCACCGCGATCACCTCCCTGGTGACGGTCCTGGCCATCACCGGCCGCGACAAGGATGGCCGTAAGGAGATCAGTTCAATAATTATTCCGAACGGTACGGACGGCTTCGTTCCCGGCCCGCAATACTCCAAGGTGGGCTGGTGCGCCTCCGACACCAGGGAGCTGTCCTTCAGCGGCTGCCGCGTCCCGGCCGAGAACCTGCTCGGTGAGCGCGGCCGGGGCTACGCCCAGTTCCTGCAGATCCTGGACGAGGGCCGGGTGGCGATCGCGGCGCTGGCCACCGGGCTGGCGCAGGGCTGCGTGGACGAATGCGTCGCCTACGCCGGGCAGCGCGAGGCGTTCGGCCGCCGGCTGGAGCAGCACCAGGCCATCCAGTTCATGATCGCCGACATGGCGGCCCGGGCGCACACGGCCCGGCTGGCCTGGTACGACGCGGCGGCACGGCTGGTCGCCGGCCAGCCGATCAAGAAGGAGTCCGCAATCGCCAAGCTGACCGCGTCCAACGCAGCCATGGACAACGCGCGGGCCGCCACCCAGGTGTTCGGCGGCTACGGCTTCATGAACGAGTTCCCTGTCGCCCGCTTCTACCGGGACGCCAAGGTCCTCGAGATTGGCGAGGGGACCTCGGAGGTGCAGCGGATGCTCATCGCCAGGGAACTGGGACTCGGGTAAGTATCCGAAAGGCGTGTGCGAGAGCTCGCGCCCTTGAGCCCGGTGAGGCCGTTTTCGCGACTGCGCGGATGGCTAGTCCGGCCTGCGGCGTGCCCGCGGGGACGTATCGGCTGGACCAGGGTTCATCGTCTGCCTCCTGGAGTTACCCTGTCAGGCATGACCTCTCGGAGATCCCGCCGGACCCGCGCTCGCGCGCTGGTCGCGGCGGCTGCTGCCCTGCTGGTTTCGGCGACGGCGTGTTCGTCCGCGCAGCCCGGAGCGGTGACGAATTCAACTCTCACGGTCGCGGCGTTCAACCCGTTCAGTGGCAATGATCAGTCATTCGGGCCGGAGATGTGGGCGGGCTGCCAGGCCGCGGCGACCGCGATCAACGCGGCAGGCGGCGTACTGACCGACAAGGTGGCCTGCACAAGCGTTGACACGCAAGGCAACCCAGCCGACGCGGTCACCGCCGGGGCGAAGATACTGGCGACCGCGTCGCATATGTTCGGCGTGCTGGGCCCGAGCTCGGATGAGGCGGACGCGAGTGCCCCGCTGATCAACGCGGCCAAGGTCCCGATGTTCGCCGACACCGGCGAGGCGTCGTTCGACCACAACGAGCTGCCGTATTTCTGGCGCATGGTCCCCGCTGACGACGTGCGGGGCTACGCGATGGCGCTGTATGCCCATCAGAAGGGCTATCTCCGGGCCGCGGCGGTGTTCGGCGACGACATCGGCTCGCAGGCTGGCGTGCCGACGCTGAAGAGGGGCTACAGCGAGCTGGGCGGGCAGATGGTCCTCATCCAGAAGATCACACTGGGCCAGACCTCCTATCAGTCGCAGGTCGAGCAGCTCATCGCGGCGAGGCCGCAGGTCATCTTCACCGAAACCTCGCCGCAGGCCAACGCGACGTACCTGGCCGAGCTGCAGCAGCTGGGCCACCTGATCCCGGTAATCGGCACCGACGTGACGATCCAGCCGAGCTGGTTTACCGCGATGGCCGAGGCGATCGGCAAGCCGGCGCTGACCAAGTACTTCGTTGCCGAGCAGCCCTACGCCCCTGCGTCGGGGCCTGGGTGGGTGGTGTACAACAAGGACCTGCTGGCCTCAGGCTCGGTGCCCAAGCCGGCGCAGTGGAGCACTGACTCGTACACGATGGGGTACTACGACGCGGTCATCGTCATGGCGCTGGCCGCGACCGCGACGAAGAGCACCGACCCGGCGGTCTACAACAAGGACGTAATGGCGGTCACCGAGCCGGGGCCCGGCAAGACGGTCGTGACGAACTTCGCCGCCGGGAAGGCCGCGCTGGCGGCGGGCAAGCAGATCCAGTACGTCGGCGCCGCGGGCATCATCGCCTTCAACCAGTGGCACAACTCGGGCGGCAGCTTCCAGATCGACGCCTACCAGCCGAACGGGGACCTCAACCTGGTGAGCCCGATCACGGCCGCTCAGCTCGCACCTCTCATCAAGTAAGCGGCCGCGCACGCGCCCGGGCCCCAGCGCACGGGGCCCGGGCGTCAGGCCGCCCCCGATCGGCGCCACGCTTCCCTACGGCGATCTGGTCAGGCGCGGCTGACCCAGCGACCTGGCGGGGGCGTTCTGCGGTACATTGGGCGAATTGGCTTGATCCAGGATTATATATAGTGCACAATCCTCGCCATGGGTAATGAAGCTTCCGTGGCGGCCGGGGAGGCAGACGGCGCGGCGGGGCCAGCGGCCGAAGCGCCGGGGCCGGATCTTGCACGGCGGGAGATCCTGATTCCTGGCGGGCACGGCGCGGCCTTTGCCGCCCGGGCGGGCCAGCTGGTGGAGATCATCGACCTGGAGGGGCAGCAGGTCGCCGACTTCGTCGCGTTCGCGGAGCGCAACAGGACCGAGTGGCTGTCCACCACCCATACCCGGTCCGCACTGCTGCGGCTGACCGCCGTCGTCGGGGACCGCCTGGAGAGCAACTGGCGGCACCCGATGTTCGAGATCATCCGCGATGACGTGGGCCGGAACGACATCATCACGTCGATGTGCGACGACCGGCGCTACCGGCTCGACTACGGGGTCGAGGGCCACCGCAGCTGCCGGACGAATTTCACCGAGGCGCTGGAGCCGTGGGGGATCGCCGAGTGGCAGATCCCCGATCCGTTCAACTTCTTCCAGAATGCCCCTATTCACCCCGATCGGACGTTCGGCAACGAGATCCCCACCGGGAAGGCCGGGGACCAGCTGGTGCTGCGGACGCTGATGGATTCGATCGTTTCGGTCTCCGCCTGCCCGCAGGACCTCAATCCGTGCAACGGGTTCCACCCGAGCCCGCTCATGATCCGCATCCTCGAACCGTCGCGAGGTCCCTCATGAGGCGGATCCGGCTGACCGGGCAGCTGGCGGAGCCCATCAGCCACTACACCGACGGGGTCGAGGCGGGCGGGTTCCTCTACGTCTCGGGCATGCTGCCGCTCGACGCCAACGGAGACCTTGTGGGCGCCGGCGACGTGGTCAGGCAGGCGGAACAGGTGCTTGCCAACGTAGGTGACGTCTTGCGGGCCGCCGGTGCCACCTTCGACGACGTTGTGCGCGTCGGGGTGTACCTTCTGAACGTGGCCGACCGGCCGGCCGTCAACACGGTGCGCCGCCGCTACTTCGGCGACGCCCGGCCGGCGAGCACGCTGGTGGAGGTCAGCGCGCTCGCCATCCCAGAGGCCTTGGTAGAAATCGAGGCCGTCGCGCTGCTGCCCCGCCGGGACGCCTGACAACCCTGGCGTGCGCCGCGGTGCTGGCGGCTCATCATCTGAAGAGGTGCGTTATGAAACTCGCCGTGACAGCGCTGGCAGCGGCGCTCGCACTCCTGTCCGTCGCCGCCTGCAGTTCCTCGGGCAGCGGTAGTTCCTCGGGCGGCGGCAGTTCCCCGGGCGGCGGCAGTTCCTCGGGCGGTATTAATCAATCCCTCAATCCCTCGGCGTCGACGCTGGTGGTGGGGGAATTCAACCCGTTCACCGGGCCGGACGCGGCATTCGGGCCGGAAATGGTCGGTGGCTGCATTCCCGCGATCCGGGTGATCAACGCCAACGGCGGGGTGCTTGGCCATCCGATGAGCTGCGTCCAGGAGGACACCCGGGGCGATCCGGCCGACGCGGTGCCGGCCGCGCAGAAGATGATGGCGACCGAGACATCGCTGGTCGGCGTGCTCGGGCCCAGCTCCGATGAGGCGCTGGCCACTGTCCCGCTGCTGAACACCGGCCAACGTGCCGATGTTCGTCGACACCGGCCAGGCGGCCTTTGATCACACGACCGACGCCTACTTCTGGCGGATCACGCCCGCCGACGACGTCAAGGGCTACGCGATGGCGCTCTGGGCGCACGCGGCGGGTTATACGCGCGCGGCCGCGGTGTTCGGCAACGACACGGGCGCGCAGTCGGACGTGCCGACGCTGGTCAGTGCCTTCACCGGGCTCGGCGGGACCATCGTCTACAACAAGCCCTTGGCGCTCGACCAGAGCTCTTATCGCAGCGAGGTCGAGAGTATCCTCGCCGCCCATCCCCAGGTGATCTTCACCGAGGTGGACCCGCAGACCGGGGCGACCTTCCTGTCCGAGCTGCAGCAGCTGAACGGGCTGCTGCCGGTGATCGGCACCGAGGTGAGCCTGCAGGCGCCGTGGCTCAAGGCCGTCAACAGCGCGATCGGCGCGGGGTCCATGGCCAAGTACTTCGAGGGGATGCAGCCGTACGCGCCGCCGAGCGGCCCGGCCTGGCAGACCTACAACCAGGCCCTGCTGGCATCGGGGTCACAGGTGGCCAAGCCCGCCAGCCAGTGGAGCAGTGACCCGTACTCAATGACCTACTACGACGCCGTCAACGTCATGGCGCTCGCGATGCTCGCGGCCCACAGCACCAGCCCGGCGGTCTTCGACAAGGACGTCATGGCGGTCACCGAGCCGGGGTCCGGCAAGACGGTCGTGACGAGCTTCGCCGCCGGGAAGGCCGCGCTGGCGGCGGGCAAGCAGATCCAGTACGTGGGCGCGGGCGGGCCCATCGTGTTCAACCAGTGGCACAACTCGACCGGAGCGTTCGAGGCCGCGAAAGACGTGAACGGGAATCCCGTGCTGGTCGGCTCGGTATCGGCGGCTCAGATAGCGGCGATCAGCAAGTGACCGGGACGTGACGGCCGGCTGCGGGGCCCGGACGGGGCGGCAGCCGTGAACACGATCGTTCCGGCGATCGGGTTCGGCATCGTCACCGCCTCCATCCTGGCGGTGGCCGGTGTCGGGTTCACCCTTCAGTTCGGGGTGACCAACGTCCTCAACCTCGCCTACGGCGACATCATGACGGCCGCCGCGTTCGTCGCCTACCTCGTCACCAGTGCCGGCCTCAGCGTGTGGCTGGCACTGGTGGCGGGCGCGGCGTTCGGGTCCGTGTTCTCCGTGCTGTTGAACCGGTGCATCTACACCCCGTTCGTCCGGCGCGGGACGCGGCTGTTCGGCATGATCATCGTGACCATCGCGGTCAGCCTCATGGTGCAGAACGGCCTGCTGGCCATCTTCGGCGCCAACTTCTTCAGCCTGAAGATGTCCCGCCCCGCGTCGGTGCACATCGCCGGGATGGTGTTCACCACCGTTCAGCTCGCCATCATCGCCATCGCGGTCGTCGCCATGCTCCTCATCCACCTGCTGCTCCGCTACACCAAGCTGGGCAAGGCGATGCGCGCCACCGCCGCCGACCCCGACCTCGCCCGCAACTGCGGGATCGCCACCGACCGGGTCATCGACCTGGCCTGGGCCATCTCGGGCGCGTTGTGCGGCCTGGCCGGCGTCATCCTGGTGATGAACGTGACCGCTTTTACCGACACGACCGGGGCGCAGTTCCTGATCCCGATCGTGGCCGTCGCGGTGCTCGGCGGGATCGGCCAGCCCTATGGGGCCATGCTGGGCGCCCTGGTCATCGGGATCACCAGTGAGGTGGCGGCGGCCATCTTCAACCCCGAGTACAAGGACGTCGTCGCCTTCGTGATCCTGGTGATCGTGCTGCTGGCCCGGCCGCAGGGCATCTTGTCGGAGGTCGCCACCCGCAAGGAGGTCGCGGCGTGAGCGTCGCCTGGCAGTTCTACATCTCGACGGTGCTGATCTACCTCGGCGTTGACGTGATCGCGTGCTGGGGGCTCAACCTGCAGTTCGGCGTGGCCGGCCTGGTCAACTTCGCCTTCATCATCTTCCAGGCCGCGGGGGCCTACACGGCTGCGGTCCTTACCCTCGGGCCCGCCGAGCCCGCCAGCCAGGGCGGGTTCCAGCAGTACGTCGGCGGCGGGCACTGGCCCTTCCCGCTGCCGATCCTGGCGGCCGGGCTGGTCGGCGGCCTGCTCGCGGCGCTGGTCAGCGGAGTCACCGTCCGGCGGCTGCGCAGTGACTACGAGGCCATGGTCATGCTCGTGGTGTCGCTGATCGCGACCAGCGTGGCCACCAACCAGGTCGGGCTGGTGAACGGGCCGAACGGGCTGGCCCTGGTGCCCAAGCCCTTGGCCACGCTGGTCAACCTCTCGCCGATTGGCTACCAGTGGCTGTTCGTGGGCATCACGGCCGCGATCTGCGTGTGCGTGTACTGGCTCGTGCACATCGTGACGAGCTCGCCGCTCGGGCGCACGCTGCGCGCGGTCCGCGACAACGAGCAGGCGGCGGCGGCGCTGGGCAAGAACGTCACCGGGCTGCGGATGCTCGCGTTCATCCTGGGCGGCGTGATCGCCGGCATCAGCGGCGCCGTCCTCGTGGAGTTCATCTCCGCCTGGTCCCCCGGTTCGTGGCTGTACCCGGAAACGTTCGTGTACTTCACCGCCGTCATCGTGGGCGGGTCCGGCAACAACCTGGGCGTCATGGTCGGCGCGCTGCTCGTGCCCGTCGCCTTCCTCGAGGCCACACGGTTCCTGCCCCAGTTCGGCCCGCCGGGGCTCATCGACGCCCTGCAGTGGATCGTCGTCGGTGCGCTCGCCCTCATCTTCTTGTGGTTCTGGCCCCGTGGGGTGATTCCCGAGCGGCGGCGGCGCTTCCCGGTGGCCGCCAGGGACGAGGTGCCCGTGAGGACCGGGGAATGAGCGACCTTTCCGCTCCCGTGCTCGCCGTTCAGGACCTGCATCGCGAGTTCGGCGGGGTGCACGCGGTGAACGGCGCGTCCTTTACCGTCCCGCCCGGCCGGATCACCGGCCTGATCGGGCCCAACGGTGCCGGGAAGTCGACCGCGCTCAACATCATCGCCGGTGCGCTCAAGCCGAGCGCCGGGACGGTTTCCTTCCATGGGAAGGACATCACCGGACTGCCCTCCTACAAGGTGGCCCGGCGCGGGATCATCCGCACCTTTCAGCTTTCCAGTGAGTTCGCCGCGCTGACGGTAATGGAGAACCTGCTGGTCGCGGCGCCTGCCCAGCGGGGCGAGGCGCTGTGGCAGGCGGCGCTCGGCAAGCGGTACTGGCGGCCGCAGGAGCGGGCCACGGTGGAGCGCGCCCGGCAGTTGATGGCCCGCTTCGACATGTCCGCCAAGGAAGATGAGTACGCCGGGAACCTCAGCGGCGGCCAGAAACGCCTGCTGGAGCTGATGCGCGGGCTGATGGCCAATCCCGCGCTGTTGCTGCTCGATGAGCCGATGGCCGGCGTGAACCCGTCCCTGGCCCGCAGGATCGAGCAGCATCTGGCCGACCTGGTCGGTGAGGGACTCACGATGCTGATGATCGAGCACGAGCTGGCCGTGGTGGAGCGGCTGTGCGACCCCGTCGTGGTCATGGCCCAGGGACGGGTGATCTCGCAGGGAACCATGGCCGACGTCCGTTCCGATCAAGAGGTGCTGGATGCCTATCTCATCGGATAGCGCACCGGGCGAGCGGGAGCGGCACCCGGCGGTCCTGCGCCTGGATGGCGTCGCGGCGGGATACGGTGGCGCCGCGATCGTGTCCGGCGTGAGCATCAGCGTCGGGCCAGGGGAGGTAGTCTCGGTCATCGGGCCGAACGGCGCGGGCAAGTCCACCTTGCTCAAGGCCGTGACCGGCCGACTCCCGGTGATGGCCGGCACGGTCACCTTCAAGGACCGGGACGTGACGAACTGGCGTGGGCATCGCCTCGCCCGGATGGGACTGGGTTTCGTCCCGCAGACCAAGGACGTGTTCGACACCCTGACGGTGACCGAGAACCTGGAGATGGGCGGCTACCTGCTCACGAAACCGCAGCTGGCCGCCGGGATCGACAAGGTGATGTCGACGTTCCCGGCACTGGCGAACATGCGGTCGCGGACGGCGAGCAAGCTCAGCGGTGGCGAACGGAAGATGCTCGCGGTGGCGCGGGTGCTGATGGTCGAGCCGACCGTACTCGTCCTCGACGAACCGACCTCCAACCTGTCGCCGGAGCTGTCCCGGTCGGTGCTGCGGGACCAGGTCCGGCGTCTGGCCGACTCCGGGACGGCCGTGCTGCTGGTCGAGCAGAAGGCATTCGAGGCGCTCGGCGTGTCCGACTGGGCCTACATTCTGGTTGCGGGACGGGTTGAGATCGCGGGCGCGGCTAGCGAGATTCTCGGCCGACCCGACATCCGCGAGGTCTTTCTCGGCCGATCCGGAACCGATTCCCCGGCCGCGCAGTCCCCGCCTGGACAGGCCGCGCGCGATCTCAATTCCCCGACGCATCCAACTTTGGGTCGAGAGCCATGACCGAGACGGGCGATCGAGTAGGCCCCGCCTCTCATCACCCAAGCGAAACCGGCGACGATCCCTCCGCCACGGCGCGGCAGCCGGTGCTGCGGCCACGGGGCACATACGTCAGCAAGAGTGACATGGTCACCGACGTACTCAGAGACCTCATTACGGACGGTCAGCTGTCGCCGGGCGCTCGGCTTCGGCAGCGGTACATTGCCGAACAGTTTGACGTGAGCAACACGCCGGTGCGCGAAGCGCTCCGGCGGCTCGAGTCAGAGGGTCTGGTGGTTACCGACGTGCACCGGGGGGCCACCGTCGCGCGCACTGAGTCGGAGGAGCTGGTAGAGAACTACCGGATCTTGGCCGCCCTGGAGGCGCTGGCTGGAAGCCTTGCGGTGGCCAAGATCACCGATGATGACATCGCGGAGATCGAAGCCCTCTCCCGGGAGGTTGCGGCGTGCCGACCGGATGACGGCCGGCTGGCGGAACTCAACCGGCAGTTTCACTTCCGGATCTACGAATGCGCGCGCTCGCCGATGCTTCTTCTTCTCATGAGGTTGCTGTGGCGGTCGTTCCCGCACGGCCCGCAAGCCGGGCGGCCGCACCAGGAATCGGTTCGGCAGCACGACGCGCTTGTCAGGGCACTTAAACACAGAAATGAGGAGCAGGTGGCCGCCATAATCCGCGACCACGTCCTCGGCAGCATCAAGTACCTGCCGCAGCGATGACCGGGCCGGTCCGACTTCGGCGAACTGTTCCTCGGCCGGTCCGCCCGCGCTCAGACCCACCCCCGGCCGGGCGCCGGCCTTCCTTCCCAGTAACGAGCATGCTATTCAGCGTGATCCTAATGAGGTAATAATCGGCATGTAATCATCGTCATAACGGGCTGATTAGCTGGCGCTTGCCGCCTGGGTCGACGGCAGACGGCCGGCGACCGATATGTCCCATACGCCGGACTGACGGCCGGCCGCGGACGTTGGTCACCGGGGCGGCGTGCCCGGCGGGACGTAATACGAAGAGTTACTATACAATCACTAAGTGCAAGCCTGGTGCGGCCGATCCCGGCCAGGTCAGACGGCGCGGTTAACCTTCTCGGCGAAGATCTCGCCGGTTTACTGGCGAATGCCCCGTGGCGGCCACCCGCAAGATGATTATATGTCCTTATCCGTTTTGTAACGCGAGAGTGTGGCTCGGCCGCCTTGTTGACCCGAGCAGCGGCGATCGTTGCGAAGGGAAAGAGGGTGCGTATGGAGGGCGGCCTGCGCCGCTTCAGCCGGGCATGTGCGCTAGCTCAGGCTTGCCGATGCGAGGTGCGAACGTAGTGCGTAAACGATCGGTGACGAATCCCGGCGACCCAGCTGGCGCGGGCCGGGCCGTCAGCGGACGGCCAGCCGACGGGGAGGGTTCGGTGCCTCTTGCGGGCGGAAGCGCCGCGGGTCACGGCTCGGATGCCGCCGGCGGACGGGACGCGGCGAGCATGGGACCGCAGCCCGTCGTCGGCCAGGCCGCTTCCGGTGGCCAGGCGCTCGTGGTCGTCGCCCAGCCCCAGGCGGGGCCCCCGCCCGCGGCCGGCATGGTCGGGACCACCCATCCGCATCCGAGACGGCCCGGCTCGGCCCGGTCGCGGTTCGCCCTGAGGAACTGGCGCATCCGGTGGCGGCTGGCCGCCCTGATCGCGGTGCCGTTGCTGGCCGCGGCGGTGCTCGGTGCGTTGACCATCAACGTCGACGTCAACAACTGGCAGGCGAACGGCCGCGTTCAGCACCTCGCCCAGCTCAACAGCGCGGTGGTCAAGTACATCCAGGCACTGGAAGATGAACGCGACTATTCAGTTGCCGCCACAGCGAATAGGGGTGCTTTTTCTGCCCGGCTGAGGACCGTACAGCGCGCCACCGATGGCGCCGCCGCAGAGGTCGCCGCCTTGGCCGATGGCATCACGGTCGGAGGCGGCTATCAGCTCGTCGCGGTGCAGGCGGTAAACGCGGTACAAGTGGGCGTGAAAACCCTGCCGCTCGTCCGCGAGGCGGTGGCGGACCCGCTATTCCCCAGCACGGCAATCATGCAAGTGTACACCGTGAACATCATCCAGCCCGCGAACGCATTCACCAGCGTCGTCGGGAACGAGGCCAGCAATACCGATCTCCGGCGCGGCGTCATCGCCCTAGGCGCACTGCTCCAGGTCCAAGACGCCAAGTCGGTTCAGCGGGCCCTCATGGTGAGGGCGGTCAGTTCGCCGGGGCAGTCGCTATCATCCGACGACTATGCCAGCCTCCAGCAGGCACAGCAGCAGGAAAAGGCGGATCGGGCCAACTTCTTCGCATCCGTCGATCTCGCCGAGCAGCAGAACTACACCAACACGGTGACCGGGCCGCCGGTCGATAGCGCCGCCGAGCAGGAATCACAGGCGGAGGCGTTGCTTACCCTCCCCTTGCCGCACCATCTCACCCCGGCGAACGCGCGCCTCCTGGCCGCGGCAAACGTGAACGACGACATGTCGTTCACCCTCGGCAAGGTGCGGCAAGTCACCGACGAACTGACCGGCAACATCTCCACGCTAGCCAATACGTCCAGGACCGATGCCAGCACGGCCCTGCTGTTCACCAGCCTGGTGACGCTGCTGCTGCTGTTCCTGGTCCTGCTCATCTCCACCCTGGTAGCCCGCTCGCTGACCCGCCCGCTGCGCAAGCTCCGCGCCGACGCGCTCGACGTGGCCGGCCACCGGCTGCCGGAGATGGTGCGCAGGCTCAGCCAGAGCGAGGGCACCGACGAGGGCGTCGACATCGAGCCCATCGGGGTCACCTCCACCGACGAGATCGGTGAGGTCGCGCGCGCCTTCGACCAGGTTCACCGCGAGGCGGTCCGGCTGGCGGCCGACGAGGCCATGCTGCGCGGCAACCTGAACGCCATGTTCATCAACCTGTCCCGCCGCAGCCAGTCGCTGATCGAGCGGCAGCTGTCGCTGATCGACTCGCTGGAGCAGAGCGAGCAGGATCCCGGCCGGCTCAGCAGCCTGTTCCGCCTGGACCACCTGGCCACCCGCATGCGCCGCAACTCCGAGAACCTGCTGGTTCTGGCCGGCCATGAGGTAACCCGTCGGTGGAGCCAGCCGATTCCGCTGGTCGACGTGCTGCGCGCGGCGATTTCCGAGATCGAGCAGTACGAGCGGGTCGTCCTCAACGTGCAGCCCGGGATCGTGGTCGTCGGCCAGGCCGTCAACGACGTCGTGCACCTGGTCGCGGAGATCGTGGAGAACGCGACCACGTTCTCCCCGGAAGACACCCAGGTGTACGTCTCCGGCCAGCCGCTGAGCAGCGGCGGCGTGCTGCTCGACATCACCGACAACGGCGTGGGCATCTCGGACCAGGAAATGTCGCACGCCAACTGGCGGCTGGACAACCCGCCGGTGGTCGACGTGGCCGTGTCGCGGCGGATGGGCCTGTTCGTGGTCGGCCGCCTGGCGGCCCGGCACGGGGTCCGGGTCCGGCTGCGGCACGCGCAGGCCGGCGGCCTGACCGCGCTGATCTGGCTGCCTGACACGGTGGCCGCACCCGAGGTCGCGCCGCCGCTCGGCAGGCTTCGCCGCTTCGAAGCCGACGACTACGGCCCGGTGGCCTCGCTGTCCGCGCCCCTGGACACCTCGGGTGCTGGCGCGCAGGCCACGTCGGCCGCGCGGATCCCGAGGTTCTCGCCGCTGTCGCCCGGGTCGCAGGGTTCGCCCCCGTCTTTCACCCCGGCCGCGGACGCGGGCAGCACCTCAGAACCCGGCCAGGCCCCGGTGAGCGGCTGGGAAGCCCGGGACTCCTCGACGCCGAAGCTGCCGGTGCGCAACGGCAACGGCCGCGCCGTGCCCGGCAGCGACACGGCCGGCGACGACGCCGAGCCGCAGGCCCCCGCGGCGCAGAGCGGCGGACCCGGCACCGCCGGCGCGACCGGCCCGAGCAGGCTGCCCGCGTTCGGCGGGCCCGCCAAGCAGCCGATGCCGCAGTCCACCGGCGGCCAGAACGTCTACGGCGACGGTCCCAGCGCGCCCGACGCGGTCACCGCGGCGCACGGCCACGCGGGCGACGGCGCGGACCCGAGGACCGACCAGGGCAAGGTGACGGTCCCGCCGCCCGCCGCCGCCGATCAGCGGCTGCCGATCTTCGACTCGCTGGAGTCCGACTGGTTCCGCCGGAGCGGCAAGACGCTCAGCACGGCCAGGTACCCCGGAGCCCCAGGACCCCAAGGATCCCAGGGCGCCCCGGCCGTCCAGTCCTCCGCGCAGCAGGCCTGGACCTCGCCCGCCGACGAGGGCTGGCGCGCGGCACAGGTGGTCACGTCCCCCAGCGCCGGCGATACTACACAGGCCGGGCTGCCGAGGCGCGTGCCGAGAGCTAACCTCGTACCAGGCTCGGTGGGCAGTGCCGGAGCCGAAGTAGAAACCGAAGCGCCCCCCAGGTCGCCGGACGTGGCCCGTACCCGCATGGCCAGCTTCCAGCGAGGCGTGCGCGAGGGCCGCGCAGCCTCACCGCAGATCGAGGAGTCGTAGGACCGATGAACTTCCCAGGCCCAGGCACAGCGACACCACGAGGAGGAACCTGTATGGACGGGCGACGAGAGGAGTGCCCATGAGCACGCCAGCGCGCCCCGCGCAGGACCTTAACTGGCTGATCACCAACTTCGTGGAGCGGGTTCCGGATGTGGCGCACGCGGTCGTGGTGTCCTCGGACGGCCTGCCGCTGGCGTTCAGCGCCGGTTTCCCGCAGGAACGGGCCGATCAGCTGGCGGCGGTGACGTCGGGGCTGACCAGTCTGACCCAGGGTGCGTCGCGGGTATTCGAGGGCGGCGCGGTCGTGCAGACTGTGGTGGAGATGCAGCGGGGCGTGCTGGTGGTCATGGCCATCAGCAATGGCTCGAGCCTTGCCGTGCTGGCCGCTTCCACCTGTGATCTTGGTCTCGTAGCCTACGAGATGACCCTGCTGGTCGAGCGGGCCGGGCGAGTACTGACGCCCGCCACTCGCGGCATCATGCAAGCAGCCATCCCCGGTGACGGGCGAAGGTGACCGGAGGTTTTAGTGGCGGGCCAAGGGCGAGGTGACGACCGGTCACCATTCGTGGGCTTGCCTGGTTCCTGGCAGGGTACAGGGGTCCGGGCCGGCCTGTGGGATGAGGGGCCAGGGCCGGCGCGTTCCGGCTTCGGCTTCGCGACCGAGGAAGACGGTGCCACCAATCTCGTCCGCCCGTACACGGTTACCGGCGGGCGGACGCAGCCCAGGTACCAGCTCGCCATCGAGGCCCTGGTGACCGCGACCGTCCTGGAGCCTCGTGACCTGTCTGTGCTGGCGCCGGAATGCCAGGCGATCCTGCAGTTCTGCCGGGACTGGAGGTCAGTGGCCGAAGTGTCGGCGGTGCTGCGGCTACCGCTGGGCGTGGCCAGGATTCTCATCGCGGACATGGGCGCGGACGGACTCGTCCGCATCCATCAGCGCGATGACTCGGAGGGCCGTCCGGACCTCCATCTGCTCGAAAGGGTGCTTAGTGGACTCCGTAAGATCTAGCGTCGCCCAGCCCAGGTCCGACGCGCCCGCGATGACGTCGGTGAAGATCGTGGTCGCCGGGGGCTTCGGCGTAGGCAAGACGACATTCGTAGGTTCGGTGTCGGAAATCACGCCGCTGACGACCGAAGCGGTCATGACGGTCGCCAGTACCGACGTCGACGACCTGTCGCACGTGCCGGACAAGTCGACGACCACGGTGGCGATGGACTTCGGGCGGATCACGCTGGACAAGGACCTGGTGCTGTACATGTTCGGCACGCCGGGTCAGCACAGGTTCTGGTTCATGTGGGACGACCTGATCCAGGGTGCCATCGGCGCGGTGGTGCTGGTGGACACCCGCCGTCTCGCGGACTCCTTCCCGGCGGTGGACTACTTCGAGGCCTCGGGACTCCCGTTCGTGATCGGGATCAACGGGTTCCACGGGCAGTTCCCGCACCGGTCGAGGGACGTCAGCGAGGCGCTGGCCATCTCGCCCGACGTGCCGGTCATCCCGTGCGACGCGCGGAACCGGGAATCGACCAAGGCGACCCTGGTCACCCTGGTCGAGCACGCGATGTCCATGCAGACCGCCGGACGGTACTGATACGTGACCGCTGGTTACACGACCAGCACCGCATTCCTGGAGGCCCTGGCCGAGGCCGGAGTCAGCTACCTGTTCGCCAACCTCGGCAGCGACCACCCGGGCCTGATCGAGGCCCTCGCGCAAGCCAGGGCGCAGGGCCGCGAGGAGGAAATCCCGCGGCTCATCGTCTGCCCGCACGAGACCGTGGCGCTGTCCGCCGCGCACGCCTACGCCAGCGTGACCAGGCAGCCGCAGGCCGTCCTGGTGCACGTCGACGCGGGTACCCAGAACCTCGGCGGCGCGGTGAACAACGCCATGCGCGGCCGCGTCCCGGTGCTCATCTTCGCCGGCGCCGCGCCGTCCACGATGGCCGGCGAGCTGCCCGCCGGGCGGAACGAGTTCATCCACTGGCTCCAGGACGTCCGCGACCAGCGCGGCATCCTGCGCGGCTACGTCAAGTACGACAGCGAGATCCGCACCGGCCGCAACGTCAAGCAGCTCGTCCACCGGGCGCTGCAGATCGCGCGCAGCGAGCCGGCCGGCCCGGTGTACCTGGTCGGTCCCCGCGAGGTGATGGAGGAGCCGCTTGAGCCCTACGCGGCCGATCCGGCGCGGTACCCGCCGGTCGCGCCCGCCGCGCTCACCACCGAGGTGACCCGGGAGATCGCGACCGCGCTGGCCCGCGCGCGGCACCCCCTCGTGGTCACGTCCTACCTGGGCCGGAACCCGGCCGCGGTCCACGTGCTTGTCGACCTGGCCGAGATGCTCGCCCTGCCGGTCCTGGAGTCGGCCGCCTTCTGCGTCAACTTCCCCGGCGAGCACCCGCTGCACTGCGGCTACCAGTTCACCACCCGCGAGCAGAACCCGCTGCTGGCCCGGGCCGACGTCATCCTGGTCGTGGACAGCGACGTGCCCTGGATCCAGGCCAGCAGCAGGCCCGCACCGGACGCCGTGATCTACGCCGTCGACATCGACCCGCTCAAGCCCAGCATGTCCATGTGGCACATCCCCGCCCGCCGGTTCGCCGCCGCCGACTCCGAGGTGGCTCTGCGGCAGATCGCCCGTCTCGTCCGGGACGAGAACCTGGCCGAGCCGGGCGTGGTCGAGACCCGCCGGGCCGAGATCGCCGCCGCCAACGCCGAACGCCGGGCCGCGCTGGACGCGCTCGAGCGGCCCGAGGCCGGCGTGATCACGCCCCGGTACCTGACCGCATGCGTGCGCGACCTGCTGCACGGCACCGACGCCCTCGTGCTGACCGAGGCGGTCACCAACTACCAGATCGTCTCCGAGCACCTGCGCGCCAGCAGGCCGGGGTCATTGATCGGGTCCGGCGGCGGTTCCCTGGGCTGGGCCGGCGGCGGCGCCGTCGGGGCTAAGCTCGCTTCTTCTTCCGAACGGACCGTGGTATCCCTGGTCGGAGATGGCTCTTACCTGTTCGGGGTACCAGCCTCGGCCCAGTGGGTGGCCCGCCGCTATAACGCCCCCTCGCTCACCGTGATCTACGACAACCACGGCTGGGCCGCGCCCAAGTTCTCCACGCTCGGCGTGCACCCCTCCGGCGCCGCCGCGGCAGCGGACGATTTCCACGTCTCGTTCGAGCCCGCACCCGACCTGCCCGGCATCGCGGCCGCGGCCGGCGGCGCCTACGCCGTCACCGTCACCGACCCGGCCGACCTGCCCAGCGCCCTCAAGGACGCCCTCGCCGTCGTCCACGGCGGCCGCTCCGCCGTCGTGAGCGCCCACCTCCCGCCGGTGTGACGCACCGGATGGAGACTAACCCCTTTAGCCAGCTTGCTGAGCGGCGCGGACGCGTTTGGCGATGCGTTCAGCCAGCGCTAGGGCGCCCAGTCCGTCGTCGCTGCCTGGCGAACTCTCCCAGCAGGTCACGATCGCGTTACCGACGCGGACCGCGACCAAGGTGTTGCCGCCGTAGAAATCCGGCGAGGTCTGGACGGCCTTGATCGCCCCGTCTCCCACCCCGGCCACGCGCGCCCGGGTCTGTGATATCGCCTCCGTGCTTCCGTTCTGCTGATCGCTGAAGCTCCGGCAACGGCCGAACACCTGCCACAGCCGGGACATCACCTTGGTGGCGTCACCGGCCTGGAAAAGATCGATCTCCTGGGAGACTTCCGCCGTCTTGCTCGCGTTGATGTAGTCGTTCTCAGCGAAATCTGAGGTGACAACGCCACTCACCAGAATCCACCCGGTGCCGACCAGCAGGTTGCAGGCTTGGCTAGCCGATACCGGCTGGGACGTGTCCTGGGGGAGACTCTGGCCGGCGTTACGCGTTCCCGACGAGTCGATCCGGAAGCCCGCGGGCATGGCGCTCGCCGACATCAGCAGCGTGTACAGCGTGTTCCCGTCCAACGTCACGCTCGGACTCGGACTCGGGCTGGCCGTCGTCTGCCTGGGCGAGGCCGTGGCGGCCTTCGTGGTACCGCTGCTCGCGGCGTGGCCGCCGGCGCTGCAGCCCGCGGCCGCGACGAATATCAAAGTGCCCGCTCCGGCCATCAAGCCGCGGCGGACAAGCACGCCGAAGGCGCCGTTCACCATTGGTAACTCTCGCTCTCAGGTTCGCTGGCGCGAATCACGAGAAGGACCGTACATGGTGCGAGAAACTGCCTTTAACGCTTTTCCAGTATCAATTCGGACACAAGTGCCAGCCGCTAGCTTGTTTCCCCCCCGGCGGTCTCGTCGCTCACACCTTCCCTTTCTTCCTGCGCGGTGAGGCTGGTGAGCAGGTCGTTCAGCCGGGTGACGAAGGCCGCCGGGTCGTCGATCCGCGCTCCCGAAGTGAGCACCGCCTGGTTGAACAGGACCGACGCCCAATCCGCCAGGCGCGGGTCGTCCTGCCTGCGGTTGAGCCGTTCCACCAGCGGGTGCTTCGGGTTGATCTCGAGGATCGGCTGGCTCGGCAGCCCGGAGCCGCGCAGCCGCTGGACCAGGTTGATCTCGGACGCGGGCTCGTTGGCCACGATGCAGGCCGGGGAGGTGGTGAGTCGGCTGGTCACCCGCACGTCCCAGGCCTGGCCGTCCAGGACCTCCTTCAGCTTGGCCAGCAGGCCGGCGAACTCGGTGCTGGCCTGGTCGTGGGCCGCCTTCTCCGCCTCGTCCTCCAGGGCGCCCAGGTCGGCCGGGCCCTGCGCGACGGACTGCAGTTGCTTGCCTTCGAACTCGCGCAGGCTGGTGACCACCCAGTTGTCCACCGCGTCGGCCAGCAGCAGCACCTCGACGCCCTTGGCGCGGAACGTCTCCAGGTGCGGGCTGCTGGCGGCCGCGGCCAGCGTCGGCGCCAGCAGGTAGTAGATCTTCTCCTGGCCTTCCTTCATCCGGCCGACGTAGTCGCCGAACGTGACGTCAGCCTCCTCGCCGGCCGACTGGGTGGTGGTGAAACGGGCCAGCCGGGCGATGTCGTCCCGGTTGCCGAAGTCCTCGACGATGCCCTCCTTGAGGACCGCGCCGAACTCCTTCCAGAACGTCGCGTATTTCTCCGGCTCCTTCTCGGCCGTTTCCTTCAGCAGCGCCAGCACCTTCTTGACCGCGCTGGAGCGGATCCGGTCCACCACCCGGCTGCCCTGCAGCAGCTCACGGGACACGTTGAGCGGCAGGTCGGCGGAGTCGATCACGCCGCGGATGAAGCGCAGGTACCGCGGCATCAGCTGCCCGGAGTCCTCCATGATGAAGATCCGCCGGACGTGCAGCCTGATGCCGCGGGAGGAGTCCAGGATCCACAGGTCGAACGGGGCGTGCGAGGGCACGAACAGCAGCAGCGTGTACTCGTACGTCCCCTCGATCTTGCTGTGCACCCAGCTGAGCGGATCGGCGTAGTCCCCGGAGATGTGCCGGTAGAACTCGATGTAGTCCTGGTCGGCGATCTCGGCCTTGGGCCGCACCCACAACGCGGAGGCCTGGTTGACGGTGTCATAGGCCGCCGGTTCGTGCGGCTCGTCCCTCAGTCGCTCTTCTTCCGCGGACCCGGTCTTTTCCGCGGGCATGAGGATCGGCAGGCTGATGTGATCGGAGTACTTGCGGATGATCGTCCGCAGCCGCCAGCCGCTGAGGAGGTCCTGCTCCCCGTCCCGCAGGTGGAGCACGATCGTGGTGCCCCGGGCCGGGCGCTCCACCGCCTCCAGCGTGTACTCGCCCCGGCCGTCGGAGGTCCAGTGGACCGCCTCGCTGGCGGTCAGGCCTGCCCGCCGGGTCGTCAGCTCGACCCTTGTCCGACACGATGAAGGAGGAGTAGAAGCCCACGCCGAACTGCCCGATCAGGGTCGCGTCCTGGCGCTGGTCGCCGGTCAGGGCCTGGAAGAACTCGCGCGTGCCCGACTTCGCGATGGTGCCGATGTGCTCGATCACCTCGGCCCGGCTCATGCCGATGCCGTTGTCGGCCACCGTGATCGTCCCCGCGTCCTTGTCGTAGGCGACGCGGATCTGCAGTGGCCCCTCGTCTTCGGGGTTCTCGCCCTGGGAGAGCAGTTCCAGCCGCAGCCGGTCGATGGCATCCGAGGCGTTCGAGATCAGCTCGCGCAGGAAGATCTCCTTGTTGCTGTACAGCGAGTTGATCATCAAGTCCAGGAGCTGAACCACCTCGGCCTGGAAGCCGAACGTCTCCTGATCCTGCACCGTCATCGGGACTCCCACCTCCGCGTGCGGCCCGCTACCTTCCGCGAAACCACAGCAACCTTAGCTCGCCGGCCGCCCTCGCCGCGTCGACGCTCGCAACGAACTGGTGTAGTGTGCACCCGTTGCCGGGGCGGTAGCTCAGCCGGTCAGAGCAGCGGACTCATAATCCGCCGGTCGTGGGTTCGAGCCCCACCCGCCCCACCTGCCTTTTTACTAGAAGTCTTGGTCGAGCTGTGGACCTGTCCCGCTCGAAAACAGGATTCGGCAGGTGACCTGCAGGTTATCCGTGCGTCAGGCGGCGTGCGTGTACTCGTTGATCAGGCCGCCCAGGACGGGTTTTCGGCGGATGTGTTGGGTGCCGGCGCCGGTCACGGCGGCGCGGGGAGCGTCATGTTCGCCGTCAGGGACGCGCTGGGCGATGCCCTGGTGCGGCCGGGCCATATTGTAGTGCGCCTGGTATTCGGCTAGGACGGCGCGCAGATATCGCTCGCCGAGGATCAGCATGCGGTCGAGGAGCTCGCGGCGCAGGGTTCCGGCGAGGCGTTCGCAGATCGCGTTCATGCGCGGCGCCTGGACGGCGGTGCGCAGGATCCTGGCGCCGGTGGCCTGGAAGACGGCGTCGAAAGGAGCGGGTGAAGTTCGATCCGCGGTCGCGGATGATGAACCTGATGCCCTCGAACCGCTCGCCGAGGCTCATGCCGAGATTGCGGGCCTGCTCCACGGTCCACTCGCCCGTGGGGTTCGCGGTGACGCCGCCGAGATGCATCCGGCGGGTGCCGTGTTCGATGAAAACCAGGATGTACAGCCTCTTCAGCAGCACGGTGTCCACGTGCAGGAAGTCGACGGCGAGGATCTCGGCGGCCTGGGCGTGCAGGAATTGCCGCCAGGTCGGGCCTGCGCGTCGTGGCGCCGGGTCGATGTCCGCGGCATGCAGGATCTTCCACACGGTGACGGCGCTACGGCGATGCCGAGTTTCGTCAGCTCGCCGTGGATGCAGCGGTGTCCCAACAGCGGATTCTCCTTCGCCAGGCGAACGACGAGGCGTGCGGTGCCCGGGAGTGCTGGCGGCCGGGCTTGCGCCGGTTGCTCGTCTCGTACTTTCTCGCGGCCAGCCTGCGGTGCCAGGCCAGCAGCGTCGCGGGCGTAACGGGAAGACATCGGTCCGGCGCCTGCGGGGGATGAGCCGTGCCAGCGCGGCGAACCACACCCGGTCGGCCGGTTCGTATCGCACCCGGCCAGCGTGGCGGCGCAGTACCGCGTTCTCGTGCCGGAGCACCAGCAGTTCAGCATCCTTCGCCAGGTCCTTACGGAATACCAGGACAGCCAGGCCGAGTAGTCGGCAAATCAGCAGGTAGACGATCTTGAGCAGCACCCGGCCAGCCAACCATCACCACGTCAAGTCTGCTAGCGATAGCGCAGGTCAGCCACTGAATCGAGTATTCGAGCGGTACAGGTCCTGCGGACCTACGCCTGGCATTACAACGGGCACCGGCCGCACCAGTCCCGGAATCAGCGCCCGCCCGATCATGACGAGATGGTCGTCGTGCCGCTGGCCGCGCCGGTACAGCGCCGGAAGGTGCTCGGCGGCGTGATCAACGAGTACCACCGGGTCGCGTGAGCTACTTCATAAACCCGCAGGTCAAGGTTGCTCGCCGCATTTTGAAGCGGTACACGGTAACGCGGCGGAAACGGTGTAATGCTGGGATCGTGAGAACGGACATGGCGCGGCGCGACGGCTCGCGGCCGGCTGAGCCGAACACGCCGCACGAAGGAGCGGGCGGCCACAGGGATAGCGGCGGACGCGAACGGGGCTGGTGGCGCCGGCTGTGCCGACGGCTGATGCTGCGGCCGGACGCGGAACTGATCCTGGCCCAGCTGAGCGGGCAGCTGGCGGTGCTTGAGGGGGCGCGGGTCGAGCTGGAGGCCGGCTGGGTGCAGGGCGGCTGGTGGTCGGTGAGCACGGCTGACGGCGGCCACCGGCTGGAGACCGGCGACGCGGGCGGCAGCTCGGCTCACGTCGACGGGTCCTGCCTGGTCGGCGCCCTGGCGCGGGCCGGGTTGTCCTCCGACGTCGGGCGGGCGGTGGACGCCGTGTACGACGCGCTGTGGGCCTCCCGCGGCCAGCCGAGCACTCCGGGGCTGCCGCCGGTACCCGCGCCCGAGGTCCGGCGGGCCCGGGTACGCACGCTCACCCAGTGGAACGATCGGGCCGGGCGGACCCAGGAGGAGGTCCTGGCGGTGGTCGACCGCGCGATAAGCGCCACGATCATGGACCTGATGTCCGCGCCGCAGCCTCCAGCCCCAGCCGACGCGTCGCTGGGCGTCCACGCCGACTGACCCGCGCCAGCCCGTTGAGCAACCGCCGTTTTTGTCCACTTCGGCGGCCGGCCCGGTTTCCTGCCGCGCGGCAGCAGCGGCTGCAGCGCCGCCCACCGGCCGTCAGTCAGGGCCGCTCCGTCACCGCTAAGGTAGCCACGAGGTCTCCATACCGATGGTCTTCTTCGTCGTTGACTCATGAACACGCCCTAGCGCTCAGCGCTCAGCGGTGGTTTGCTGAAGACGCAATGTGGGCGACCCTGCCGGGGCAGTCGGATCGAGGGAGCGGTCACTGGTGGCCACGGGTCCTTTGTCGAACGGCGGCCGTCCATGCGGTGCAACTAGTCCCTGCATTGCGCCGTGCGATGGCGGCAAGCGCCAAAGGTGTTCATGATGGACGACATGAAGACTCGGGCGGGTCGCAAGGTTGCGGTGCTAGGCCCGATCCCCCGGGACCAGATCGTGACCCATGCCGGTGAGCGGTTCGAGAAGTACGGATGCGTGTTGTATACAGCGGTTGCCCTGTCGGCTCTGCTGGATGCTGGCGACGTGGTCTTCCCTGTATCTCACGTGCGCCGGCGGGATGAGGGCCCGATCAAGGAGATCCTCGGGTCGTTCCCGAATATCGACACCTCGGGTATCACCTCGCTGGCTGACCAGGGGGATGTCATCGAGCTTCGTTATATCGAGCACAACCGTCGCGTCGAGCGGCAGGCGAGCTTCATGAACCCGATCTTGCCGGCCGATGTCGACCAGGTGCTCGATGCCGACGCGTTCGTCTGTGTCCCGATCACGGACTACGAGGTGGGACAGCCGACGCTGCGGCACATCAAGGAGCACAGCGGGGCCATCGTGGTGCTGGATGCGCACGGCCCGACGGTGACGCTGACCCGCAGCGGCGAGCGCCATCCGAGGGTGTGGGCTGACCGGGACGTGTGGCTGCCGAATATCGACATCTTGAAGATGAACCTGGAGGAAGCCAGCTCGACCTGGCTCGGTCAGTCACCCGAAGTGACGGCTGATCCGCCCAGGTTGAGTACCGGGGAACTGCGCGACCTGGCGCAGCACTGCCTGGACCGCGGCGTCGGGGCGGTATGCGTGACCCTTGACGAGCGTGGCTGCGTGACCTTCTACCGGGACGGCTCCGGCGGGGTCGCGCAGGAGTTCGTCGATCGCATCGAGGTGGAGCACGTCGTGGACACCACCGGTGCTGGCGACTCGTTCGCCGCTGGATTGGCCTACGGCTACCTGGCGTACCGGAATTACGTCGTGGCCTGCCAGTACGGGAACGCGATGGGCGCTCAGCGCTGCGCCGGCGCGGAACTGGACGTCTACCTGTCACGAGAGGAAACCGAGCGGCAGATCCGCGCGGCCTACGGCCCCCGGTCGTAGCGGGGAGGAGTTCTGGTGAACGCCGATCTGGACGGTGAGGATTCCCGCTGGCTGATCGTGGAGGACGGCTTCACCGCGGCGCTGGCCGGCACCTATGAGACGCTGTTCACCACCGGCAACGGATACGTTGGCACCAGGGGCTCCCTGGAGGAAGGCCATGAGGGCGCACTGCCCGGGACCTTCCTGCGCGGTGTCTTTGATCACCACGACTCCGCGGTCACCAACCTGGTCAAGGCACCCGACTGGCTGAGTCTGGCCGTCGTGGCCGGCGGCGTCAGGCTGGACGTGACGTCAGCCTCAGTGGTGCGCCACCGGCGGGTACTGGACATGCGGGAGGGCGCGGTGTTCCGCGACACCATGTTCGAGGATTCCGAGGGCCGCCGGACCCGGGTCGAGACCGTCCACTTCGCCAGCAGTGCCGCCCAGCATCTGTGCTGCCTGCGGGCCCGGATCACGCCGGAGAATCACACGGCGCCGGTAATCGTCCGCAGTGGCATCGACGGCACGGGATACAACCTGGACCGGCGGCCGATCTACGCCGAGCCGCCGCCGGACGATCCGCAGATGAAGTGGCACAAGTGGGCCAGATCCAGGCACCTGGACGAGGTGGCCCGCGAGCACCTTCCCGAGGGCATCTACCTGGAAACCCGTACCATCGACACCGGCATCACCATCGGGTACGCGGCACTGACCAGGGCGTCGCCGGCCGCCGAGTCCAGCGTCGAGCAGCGGTACAAATACATCGAGCAGGTGGCACACGCACAGGTGGCCGCAGGCGACACGCTCACCGTGGACAAGCTCGTCGCCGTCTACACCTCCCGTGATGTCGCGGCGGCCTCCGTCCGCCCGGCGTGCCTGGACGAGCTCCGCCGCCACACCGCGGCCGGATTTGAGGGGTGCCGAGAGCGGAACCGTGCGGCGTGGCAGGCAAAATGGGCCAATTCCGACGTCACGATCGACGGAGATCCCGACACGACCCGCGCCGTGCGTTTCAACATCTACCAGCTGCTTATCGCGGCGAATGAGTCCGATCCGCGCGTCAACATCGGGGCCAACGCGCTGTCGGGTGAGCGTTACCGGGGACACGCGTTCTGGGACACCGAGGTGTTCATGCTCCCGTTCTTCATCTACACCCAGCCCGAGACGGCCCGCGCCCTGCTGCTGTATCGCTACTACACCCTCGACGGCGCCCGGCAGAACGCGCGCGACGGGGGATTCCGCGGCGCGCGCTACGCGTGGGAGTCCGCCGGCACCGGAGTGGAGACCACGCCGAAGTGGACGTGGGACGGCGCCCACCGGATCTGGATGGGAGAGGAAGAAATCCACGTCACCGCGGCGGTCGCGTACGGCCTGATTGCCTACGCCGCGGCAACCGGCGACCACGCGCTGATGACAGACTACGGCGCGGAAATCCTCTTCGAAACCAGCCGCTTCTGGGCCAGCCGCCTGGAGGCCATGCCGGACGGGCGGTACGCGCTGAGCCGGGTGGTCGGCCCCGACGAGTTCCACGAGCATGTCGACAACAGCGCCTACACCAACTACCTGGTGCGGTGGCACCTGCAGCAGGCCGCTCATGTCTACGCCGGCCTGGCGGTCAGTCACCCCGGCGAACTGGCCAGCCTGGCCGAACGCATCGGACTAAAGCCCGATGAGGTCGAACAGTGGCTCACCAGGGCCGAGCAGATCCGCCTGCCCGCCCGAAACGACGACGGGGTGATCGAGCAGTTCGACGGATACTTCGGGCTGGAGACCCTTCCGGTAGCCCACGACGGCAACGACATGCCGATGTACCCGCCGGGCTATCACCACTACAACCTGGCCGGAATCAACCTGGTCAAGCAGGCCGATGTGGTGATGCTGACCTACGTGCTCCCGGACGAGTTCGGTGATGACGTCAAGCGCGCAAACTACGACTACTACGAGCCGCTGACCCTGCACAAGTCCTCGCTCAGCACCGCGATCCACTCCATCATCGGCATCGAGGTCGGTGACCCCCGCCGCGCCGTCCAGTACTTCCGCCGGGCGGCATTCGTCGATCTCCTCGACAATCAGGGAAACACCGCCGAGGGCATCCACATAGCCTCCGCAGGCGGAACCTGGCAAACGATCGTCTGCGGATTCGGCGGATTCCGCGTCCGGAACGGCCAGATGACCTTCAAGCCATGGCTCCCGCCCGACTGGAACGCCGTGGCCTTCCGGCTCAAATGGCACGGCAACACCGTGTCGGTATCCGCGGACCACACCTCCGCCACATTCGTGCTGACCGGACCGGCAGGCTGCCGTGAGACGATCATCATCAACGGCCACCAAACCACCCTGCAGGCCGACACGAAACTAACGGTCGACCTGCTGCGCGGGTCGGGGTGGTGATCTTCTCTATTTGCTGCCTGACGAATTGATGACCTTGGCCAGGGATCTCCTCGTCGGTGAAGGTGAGCGGCGCGCCTCTTGACTCGTCAGCCCAGCCGCAGAGAAATGGCACCGATCAGAGGCAGCGAGGAAACGTAGGCG
The DNA here is from genome assembly GCA_963705835.1 of uncultured Actinomycetes bacterium. Taxonomy (GTDB): domain Bacteria; phylum Actinomycetota; class Actinomycetes; order Streptosporangiales; family Streptosporangiaceae; genus Palsa-504. Next base: position 900 of record CAVPLC010000080.1, on the reverse strand, counting down.
CGCGCAGAACCTGGTCAGCACCCCTAGTGCCCGCCCGGCCCCTGCGTGCCGAACTCCTCGCGGGCTTTGCGGGCGGCCTCCATTTCCGCCATGGTTACCGGCGGCGGTGGCTTCAGTATCACCCAGGTCAGGAAGAACGCGGCAAGCACCAGCATGATCCCGCCGACCCACAGCGCCAGGTTGATCCCGGCCGCCTTGTCGATCGTGGCCGGGCTCGCGAGGAACCCCGGGATGATCACCAGGATGCCGAAGATGAGCATCAGGGCCCCGATGAACGAGCGCAGGTCGAAGAGCTTGGCCAGCCGCCAGATCTTGGCCTCCTCCGGGGTGAGATCCGGCTTGCGACGCCGGGAGGAGGCAGCCTCGGCCCCGGCCGGCACCTCGTGTCCGCTGGCAGAGCTCACCTGCACCACCCCTAGGCAATCTCAATGTAGATGTAGAACAGCACGCACAGGACGAGCGCGCCGACGCCCCACAGCAGTGGAGACTTGTACCAGGGCGCGCGGGCGGCCGTCCCGGGGGCCTCTCCCTCGTCTTCTACCGCGTATCCCCAGACCAGACCGTGCAACGCGGACAGGGGCTTCGGCGTGTCCCAGATGGTCGCGATGGCCATGGCGGCCGCCCCGGCGAGGAACCCGATGATCGCGCCCCACTGGGTCTCGGCGATAGCGCTGCGGAAGTCGATCACGCCCAGCTTGTACAGCAGCCACGTGCCGAACGAGAACACCGTCCCGACGATCAGCCCGTAGAATCCCGAGCCGCGGCCGACCTTGCGCCAGAACATGCCCAAGATGAACGTCACGAAGATCGGCACGTTGAAGAACGAGAAGAGAGCCTGGAAGTAGTTCCCGATGTTGCTGTCGCCAGGCCGCGAGGAACGCGGTCGCGATGCCGATGAAC